>JBMSQB010000096.1:0-15706 GCA_049423065.1 Burkholderiaceae bacterium | reverse complement strand
CGCGTGTGGCGGCGTCGAGCGCCTGGTCGATATCCCACAGGATGTCGTCCAGGCTTTCGAGTCCCACGGAAATGCGAACCAGTTCAGGCGTCACGCCCGCCGCGGCCAGTTGCTCCGGCTCAAGCTGCCGGTGTGTGGTGCTGGCTGGATGGCTCACCAGCGTACGGGTATCGCCGATATTGACCAGGTGGCTCATGAGCTGCGCGCTTTCGATGAACCGCACGCCCGCCTCGGCTCCGCCCCGGATGCCAAACGCAAGCAGGCCCGAGGCGCCCCGCATCTGGCGTTTGCCAAGCGCATGCTGCGGATGGCTGGGCAGACCGGGATAGTTCACGAAGGTCACCCGCGGGTCATCCATCAAAAATCTTGCGACGGCGAGCGCGTTGTCGCAGTGCCGCTGCATGCGTAGTGGCAGCGTCTCGATGCCCTGCAGGATCTGCCAGGCGCTCGCCGGCGCGAGGGCTGCGCCGTACACGCGCAGTGTCTCCATGCGGGCCCGCATGGTGAACCCAAAGTCGCCAAAGGTTTCGTACCAGCGCACGCCGTGATAGCCCGCGGAGGGTTCGGTCATGCCGGGAAAGCGGCCGTTGTCCCAGGGGAATTTTCCGGACTCGACCACCACGCCCGCGAGCGTGGTGCCGTGGCCGCCCAGGTATTTGGTGGCGCTGTGCACCACGATATCGGCGCCATGGGCGATGGGATTGCAAAGCGCAGGACTCGGCACGGTGTTGTCGACCACCAGTGGGATACCGTGCGCGTGCGCAATATCGGCAAGCGCCGCGAGGTCGGCGATGGCAAGGCTGGGGTTACCCAGGCTCTCCACAAAGAGCGCGCGCGTTTCCGGCCGGATGGCTGCGGCAAAGCTCTCCGACCGGGTGACATCGGCAAAGGTGGTGGTGATTCCGAATTTCGCGAGACTGACCGACAACATGGTGACGCTGCCGCCATAAAGCGCGCCTGCTGCAACCACATGATCGCCCGCTTGCAGAATCGTCATGAGCGCCATCGCCTCGGCAGCCATGCCGCTTGCGCTCGCAATCGCCGCGCGGCCGCCCTCGAGCGCCGCTACCCGCTCCTCGAGCACGGCCACCGTGGGATTGGAGAGCCGCGAGTAGACGTTGCCGAAGGTCTGCAGATTGAAGAGGCTTGCAGCATGGTCGGCCGAATCGAATACGAACGAGGTGCTCTGGTGAATGGGGACGGCCCGCGCACCGGTGACCGCGTCGGGGATCTGCCCGGCATGCACACAGAGGGTTTCGAGCCCGAACCGCCGATCTGCCATGGAAATGTCCTCTTGCCGCGCAGGTCAGCGAACCGTGAGCCGGGGGCGTCGGGCGCTGATCACCCCGGTATTGACACCCACCCAGTTGAGGCCACCAAAAATGCGCGCGTGTTCGATCTTCACGCAGCGGTCAAACACCGAGGCGAGCCCTGCCTCGCGCGCGAGGCGGTCAGCCACCGGGTTGGCCACACCGAGTTGCTGCCAGAGCACCTTCGCCCCGATCTTCACCGCCTGCTCGGCAATGGGCGGCAGATCGTCTGCTCGCCGGAAGACGTCGACGATATCGACCGGCTCAGGGATCGCGTCCAGCGACGGGTAGCAGCGCTCGCCCAGAATCCGGGGGTACTTCGGATTGACCGGAAGGATGCGGTAGCCATGCTCCTGCATGTATTTGGCCGCAAAGAAACTTGGTCGAAACCAGTCGGCTGACAGCCCCACCACGGCGATTGTGGTTGAACGGGCGAGGATCTGGCGGAGCGTCTCGATGTCGTTGCCGTCGGTCATCACGATGGGGCCGGGTGTCGGATCGGCCGCGTCAAGGTGCGGCCGGTCTGTCAAATGTAGCAGCACTGACTTGCGGTACGGGCCCGGGTAGCGATAATCGGAGGTTCCGGCGCGGCTCGCGCCCTCTGCCGCTGCACCAGGGAGCACCCGATGGCCAGCGATCCCCCGTTCCCGCATGTCGACCCGATGGGCGGGTTATTCGATTTCAAGGCGATGTTCGACGCGATGGAGGTGGCGCGCCGCAACTGGTCGGCGATGCCTGTCCCGTCGTCATTGACCCCAACCATCGATCCAGCTGAGCTCGACAAGCGAATTGCCGACCTGAAGACGGTCGAGCAGTGGCTGGTTCTCAACCTGAATCTGCTGCGCGGCTCGATTCAGGCGCTCGAACTGCAGCGCGCAGCGCTCGCCTCGCTGCAAAGCTTCGGCGAAGCAGCGCGCGCCGCAGCCGAAGCGGCCACGCAGACGGGCGGCAGCGAGCGCGAGGCCGATCGCCCGGCCGCCTCATCGGCGCCCGCGGGTGGCTCCGCGGCCCCAGCCTGGACGGCCGCGGGTATCGATCCGGGCACCTGGTGGCAGACGCTTCAGACACAGTTCCAGCAGGTGGCCGAGTCGGCCCTATCCGGTATCGCCTCCGCTGCTACCGATTCGGCCGCCGCGCCCGAGACGCGTGCAGGCCCGCGCGGCCCGTCGGCAGACCCCGCCGCACCGGCGCGCACCCCCCGCCGGAAGACGCAGCGCGCGGCCAAGCCCGCGCCCGGTCCCGCCGCGGCATCGCGCCGTGCGCGCTCGGCTCGCTAGATCGCGATGGGTGAGCCGCCAGTGAACCGGTTCGTCTGCGGCCATGCGAGCCATCCCGACTGGCGGATGGCAACCGAGCTTGCGCTCAGCCAGCTGGGCCGCGAGCATGACTCGCGGCCGAACCCGCTCCTGGGGCTGGTCTATGCAAGCACGCCCTTTGCGAGCCACTTCTCCGACATCCAGGAACTGCTGGAGCGCCGGCTGCCGCAGGTTCAGTGGAGCGGGGCCTGCGTACCGGGCCTCTGCGCCGAGACCGCCGAGTATGTCGGTGAGCCAGCGATTGCGATTCTGATCGGCCAGCTGCCCGCAGGCAGCGTGCAGGCCTTTGGAGCCGTGTGGCAGGACGCGCGCGGCGCAGCCGAGCGGCTCGCCACGCCAGGATCAAGTCTCCTGCTGCACGCCGACCCCTATGCGGAGGACATGAGCACGCGCCTGCGCAGCCTGAGCGAGGCCGCTGCCCCCGGACTGGTGTTCGGCGGTGTCGTGGAACCGTTCGGTACCGTCCCCCGCACCAGCGAACAGGCTGCCGGCCCCCGCGCCTTGTCAGGCGTATGGTTCGGCCCCGAGGTGACGCTGCTGTCGCGCGTCACGCATGGCTGTTCGCCAATCGGCCGCGAGCGCACAGTCTCCGACTGCCGAGGACAGGCCATCCTCGCGCTGGACAACCGGCCCGCGCTCGACGTCATGTTCGAGGACCTCGGCATTGGCCTGGCCGATCGCAGCGCCCGTGATCCACAACATCTGCTGCGGCTCCTGCGTGATGCACCGTCCGCGCGTGGGCTGCAGGTCGGGCTTGCGGCAAGCGACCGCCCGCGAACCTTCGGCTTCGGCGCGCACCGGATCAGCGATCTCCTCGGCATCGATCCGGTGAGCCGTGCGATTGCGGTGAGTGGCGGCGCCCAGACGGGCGATCGCGCGGTGTTCTGCCGGCGCGACGCCGCCGCCGCGCGCGCCGATCTGATCCGGATCTGCACCGAGCTTCGCGAAGACCTGGAGGCAAGCGGACAGACCGCGCGGGGCGCGCACTATGTGAGCTGCGTGGCGCGCGGCCAGCATCTGTTCGGCGCAAACGGCGCCGAGCTCGCGCTGATCCGTCACAACCTGGGGGAACTCCCGCTCGCGGGGTTCTTTGCCCACGGCGAAATCGCCGACGGCCGGCTGCACGGCTACACCGGCGTGCTCACGCTTTTCGTGTGAACCCCCCGGGCGCGGCAGCGGCCGCGCGCTGATCAGACCTTCTTGAAAACGTTGAGCTGCAAACGCTCGCGCTCGATGGCCGCGGCCACTGCCGGCGCCTTCGCCACACGCTGCATGTAGGCGTAATAGGCGGGCAGCGATTCGGGGTCGATACCGCCCAGGCCCCCCCAGCGAAGCGCAGTGAGCGCATAGGCATCAAGCACCGACAGCTGATCGCCCAGCCAGTAGGGGCCGGTCTGCGCGGCCACCTGGCTGTCGATGCGCTTCAGAATGTCGTGATACCGGTCGCGTCCCATCCGCTGGACTTCGGCCTGACAGGCCTCGCCTTCCGCGAACTTGTGGGGCATGAAGACATGGGTGAAGGTGGGGTGCGCGGTGTTGTTGAACCATGCGAGTGTGGAGAGCGCCTGCGCGCGGGCCCAGGGCTCGGCAGGCAGCAGGCCGAGCGCCGGGTGCTTGCGGTCGAGAAAGTCGCACATGGCAACGATCTGGGTGAGCACCTTGCCATCGACCACCAGCACTGGCACCTGCCCATCGGGGTTGAGCGCAAGATATTCGGGGGAACGATGCTCGGCGCGGTGCAGCTTGATCAACCGGGGCTCGAACGCCTGGCCAGTGGCCTCGCGAATCATTTCCAGGGCCACATGGGGCACAAACGAACATGCGCCCGGCGCGTAATAGAGTTCAATCATGAGAAGTCTCCGGTGATGTCGCTGATTTCACGGGTTGGAATGGTCGATAGCGGTCAGTTGCCATGCACCCCGGCCGCCTCGGCCTGTCGATCGGCATGGTAGGACGAGCGCACCAGCGGACCGACCGCCGCGTGCACAAAGCCCATCGCCTGGGCACGCTCGGCAAGCATGGCAAACCCATCCGGGTGCACATACCGGCGCACTGGCAGATGGGCGTTCGAAGGCGCGAGGTACTGGCCGATGGTGATCATGTCGACCTGATGCGCACGCAGATCGCGCATCACTTCGATGATTTCATCGTCGGTTTCGCCCAGGCCCAGCATCAGGCCCGACTTGGTGGGCACACCCGGCACGCGCGCGCGGAACTCGGACAGCAGCCGAAGCGAATGCTGATAGTCGGATCCGGGGCGCGCTTCCCGGTAGAGGCGCGGCACGGTCTCCAGGTTGTGGTTCATCACATCGGGCGGGGCCGCTTCCAGGATTGCCAGCGCCCGCTCGAGCCGGCCGCGAAAATCGGGTACCAGCACCTCGATCCGGGTGCGCGGTGAGGCCTCGCGAACGCGCCGGATGCAATCGACAAAATGGGCTGCGCCACCGTCGCGAAGATCGTCACGATCGACGCTGGTGATCACCACGTAGTCCAGGCCCAGTGCCGCAATGGTGCGCGCAAGGTTGGCGGGCTCGTCGGCATCCAGGGGGTCGGGCCGGCCGTGACCGACATCGCAGAACGGGCAGCGCCGGGTGCACTTGTCGCCCATGATCATGAAGGTGGCTGTGCCTTTGCCGAAGCACTCGCCGATATTCGGGCAGCTTGCCTCCTCGCAGACCGTGTGCAGACGGTGCTCGCGGAGAATGCGCTTGATGTCGTGAAACCGGCTGCCAGGGCTTGCCGCGCGCACCCGGATCCAGTCGGGTTTGCGCAGCACTTCGTCGGCCGGTACCACCTTGATGGGGATGCGCGAGGTCTTGGCGCCCGCCTTCTGCTTGGCGCTCGGGTCGTAAGAGGCTGAGGGCGTGTCGGACAGGTCGGAAGCGCTCATGTTGATCGGCACACCAGACGGCGCGCGCCTTTCTGCTCGAAAAGGAATACCGCGAGTCTAGCGGAGTTGGTCATGGCGCAGATGGGCGACCAGCCGCTCACCCAGCCGTGCGGCCACCGCCTCGGGCGACGCCGGCACGCCCAGGCTCGCCAGATCCACCGAGCGCAATCCCGGGTAACCGCAGGGGTTGATGCGATCGAACGGCTCGAGGTCCATGCGCACATTCAACGCGAGCCCATGGAGGCTGCAACCCCGCATGATGCGTACGCCCAGCGCGGCGATCTTTGCCCAGCCCGCGAAGGGTCCGGCCCCGCCCTCGAGCGCGACGAACACGCCGGGCGCGCCCGCGATGCGGCGCCCGTCCACCGACCATGCCTCAAGCGTCTGGATGATCGCCTGCTCATAGCGATAGACCAGCTCCTTCACGCCGATACCGAGCCTTCGCAGGTCGATCAGCGGATAGGCGATCACCTGTCCGGGCCCGTGATAGGTCACCTGACCACCGCGTTCGGTCGCGACCACTGCAATCGCGCCCGGCGCGAGCAGATGCTCGGGCCGCGCCGCAAGACCCATGGTGAACACCGGCGGATGTTCAACCAGCCAGATCTCGTCGGGCGTGGCGGCGTCGCGCGTGCGGGTGAACTCGCGCATCGCCGCGAGTGTGTCGGCATACCCGGTGCGTGCAAATGGCCTGAGCAGCGGCTCGATGATTGCGCTCTACAGAACGATCCGGACCATGGGGTGCGAGGACAGCTCGCGGTAGAGCGTCTGGAGTTGCTCCCGCGATTGCGCACGGACCGTGAGCGTGACGCTCAGCCATGCCCCCCGCGAGGACGCACGCAGTTCGATAGACGCCGGGTTGAAGTCCGGTACGCGCGCGCTCACCAGCGCGGCAATGGTCTGGGCAAACTCGTCGGTGCGCCGACCCATCACCTTGATCGGAAAATCCACTGGAAACTCAAGCAGATTTCCGATCCGTTCCCAGACCTCGGCATCACTCATGGCCGGGGCTCAGGCCTCGCGGGTGGCCGCCTGATACGCCTCGATCAGCCGCTGATACACCGGGCCCGGGCGCCCGTTGCCCACGGGTGCGCCATCCACCTTCGTGATCGGGAGAATTTCGCGGGTGGCAGAGGTGAGCATCAGCTCATCGGCCTGGAGCACCTCCTCGCGAGGAACGCGTCGCAGCTCGTAGTCGAGCCCGCAGCGCGCGCAGAGCTCGGCGAGCAGCCCCACCCGGATGCCTTCCAGGACCAGGTGGTTGACGGGTGAACCGAGCACGCGGCCATTTCGCACGACCCAGATGTTGCTCGAGGATCCTTCGGTGAGGATGCCGTCGCGGAACATCATGCACTCGGCGGCGCCCGCATCGACCGCAGCCTGCTTCGCGAGCACGTTGCCAAGGAGCGATACCGATTTGATGTCGCAATGCAGCCAGCGCTCATCATCGGCAGTGATGACGGACAGGCCCTGTTCGCGCAGTGCCGCAGCCGGCGCCACGAATTCACTGGTCATCGCGAATACCGTGGGCTGGATGCCCTTTGGAAACGCGTGATCGCGGCGCGCGACGCCACGGGTGATCTGCATGTAGACAAACTGATTGGGCCAACCATGACGGCCAACGAGATCGGCAATCAGCGCGCGCCAGCCTGCCTCATCGAAGGGATTGTCGATGCTGATGGCGGCAAGGCTTCGCTCCAGACGCTTCAGGTGCTGGGTGAGCCGAAACGGGCGCCCGTCATAGACCGGGACGACCTCATAGATGCCGTCGCCGAAGATGAAGCCACGGTCGAGCACCGGAATGCGGGCCTCGGAGAGCGGCACAAACGCTCCGTTGAGATAAACAACCTGCTCGCTCATGGGGGTCTCGCTCTACTAAGGAGGTGAAGGGAAGACGGTGCAGATGGCGGGGAGGGTGCGCGCTATTTGGCGAACTTCAGCCGCAGGCCGTCCCAGAGCCGGCCGATCCAGCCCGCCTCGTCGACGGTTGACTGCGCGAGCACCGGCCGCTCGGCGAGCACCTGTTCGCCCAGCTTCACGCGCAGCGTGCCAATCTTCTGGCCCTGCGTGACCGGCGCAAGCAGTGGCTCGACCCGCTCGACCTCGCCCTTGATTTTTTCGGCCTGACCGCGCGGCACCGTGATGAGGATGTCCTGCTCAACCGCCCCGGCCACCAGCACGCCCTTGCCCTTCCAGACCGGGTAGCTGCCCAGTTCCTGGCCCTTGGAATAGGCCCGGACGGTCTCGAAATTCTGAAAGCCGTAATTGAGCAGGCGCTGCGATTCGGTGATGCGGATGGACTCGGTGGCCGCGCCCATCACCACGGCAATCAGCCGGCGCGAGAAGCCGGCGCCCGGTTGCTCGCGTCGGGCCGAAGCGATCAGGCAGTAGCCCGCGGCCTCGGTGTAGCCGGTTTTCATGCCATCAACGCTGGGGTCGATGAACAGCAGCCGGTTGCGGTTGGGCTGGCGGATCTTGTTGAACGTGAATTCACGCTCCGAATAGAACTTGTAGAAGTCGGGGTGGTCGCTGATCAGCCGGCTGGCCAGAATCGCGAGGTCACGGGCGGTGGAATAGTGCTCGGCGTTGGGCAGCCCGGTGGCATTTCGAAACTGGGAGTTCCGCATTCCCAGCCGTTCGGCCTCGCGGTTCATCTGCTGGGCAAACGGCTCTTCGCCGCCGGCGAGTGCCTCGGCAAGCACCACCGAGGCATCGTTACCCGACTGGATGATCATGCCGCGCAGGAGTTCTTCCACCGTGGCGGGTGCGGCCGGTTCGACGAACATCCTGGAGCCGATCGCCTTGTAGGCGCGCTGCGACACCATGGGTCGCGCATCAAGTGCCAGGCGCTTCTCCTTGATGGCGGAAAACGCGAGGTAGGCGGTCATGAGCTTGGTGAGTGAGGCCGGATCGGACTTCCGATCGGGTTCGTGCGACGCGATCACATGCCCGGTGGTGGCATCGAGCAGCAGCCAGGACCGCGCGGTCATGGTGGGTGGGGCAACCTGCGCCCAGGCTGCTGGCATGGCAGACGCGCCGATGAGCAGGCCGACGACCAGGCGGACAAGCAGGCGGATCATCGTGAAATCTCCGGATAGCGACGCGATGAGAACAGGCCGGGTCAGTCGGCCGCAACGTCGGCCGGCTCAAGGCCCTGCACCGACCCAAGGAGAGGCGCTGCCACCAGATGCGCCACCACCAGCCGCTTGAGGTCCGTGAGCCTGCGGTGAAAAAAGTGATCGGCTCCGGGCAGCACCACCACTGGCAGGTTCTGAGGTCGCGCCCAATTGAGCACAGCCGCAAGCGGCACCACGTCATCGACCTCGCCGTGAATCACCAGCGCGCCGGGCGGCACCTCTTCCACCGCGAAACGCTGGGCCGCCACGCCCACCAGGACAACCGGTGCGGCAAGGCGCTCGGCGGGCGGCAACTGCGCGAGCAACCGCGACAGCACAAAACTGCCGAAGGAAAATCCAGCGAATGCCAGGTTGCCACGGGCCTTGTCAGGCACCAGGGGATCGGCCTGCGCGGCTTCGAGCACGGCACGCAGATCATCGGTTTCGCCCTGACCGTGGTCGTGTTCACCCGCTGTCGCGCCGACCCCGCGAAAGTTGGGGCGCCAGACCGCATAGCCGGTGGCGAGCATCGCCCGGGCAAGCGTCTGCACCACCTTGTTGTCGCGCGTGCCGCCATAGAGCGGATGCGGATGGGCAACCAGACCGATACCCCGGATGGGGCCGGCGGGCAGGTCGAGAGCAACATCGATCGGACCCGCGGGCCCGGCAATCAGCAGCGTACGGGTGGACGCGTTCATTCGAGCTTCAGTCGCTCCACGGGTCGGCCGTCACGCAGATGCGAATCAACGATCTCGTCGATGTCGTGCTCGTCGACGAAGGTGTACCAGACGGCATCGGGATAGACGACCGCGACCGGGCCCAGTTCGCAGCGGTCCAGGCAGCCCGCCTTGTTCACCCGTACCTTGCCGGCGCCCGCGAGCCCGAGCGCCTTGACGCGCGCCTTGGCATGGGCCTGCAGACGCTCGGCGTCGTTGGCCGCACAGCACGCCCGGCCGTCATCACGCCGATTGGTGCAAAAGAAAATGTGACGCTCGAAATAGGGGGTACTCATCGGGCCATTATAGTCGGGCGGACGCGACCCGTATGATCGCGCCAAACCCAGCCTGCGTCGATGATGCCCTCACCCGATACCACCTTGATCCGCGAGCTCCTGGGCCCCGACGGCCCACACTTCGAACTGCTTGCCGAGGTCGACTCCACCAACAGCTGGCTGCTCGATGCGCCCTTTGCCGGTGCGCCCGCCAGCCCGCGGGCGGTGCTCGCACAGACGCAGCGCGCCGGCCGCGGGCGGCGCGGACGCAGCTGGCTTGCCGAGCCCGGCCGCAGTCTCGCCCTCTCGCTCGCCTTCGAGCGCGCCGGTGCCGCGCCGCCCGCGCCCGGGCTGTCCCTTGCGGTGGGCTGTGCCATCGCAGCGGCCTTGTCCGAAGACTGCCAGGGGCTTGCACTCAAATGGCCCAACGATCTGCTGCGTGACGGCGGCAAGTGCGGCGGGATTCTGATCGAGTCTCGCCCGGGTGGTGCCCGACTCGAACCGCGGGTGCGTGTGGTGGTGGGGGTGGGTCTCAACCTGCTCGCGCCCCAGGACGCCCAGGCGCTGATCGGTCAGCCCGCGAGCGGCCTGTTCGACGGCGCCGCGCCGATCCGGGTGGAAGCGCTTGTTTCGCGCGTTGTGCTCGCTGTGGCGAAGGCGTGGACCACGCATGAGCGCGAGGGTCTTGCGCCATTCCTGCCACTCTGGACCCGATTCGATGCCTGGCATGGCGAGCAGGTGACGGTAAACGAAGCCGGACAGACGCTCGCGCGCGGCCGCTCGCTCGGCATTGCCCCAAGCGGCGCGCTCCGCCTGCTGACCGAGGAGGGCGAACGACACATTGTGGCGGGCGATCTCTCGCTTCGCGCCGAAGGCCAGGCGTAAGCCCATGACCCGGCATGTCTTCACCTACGGCTCGCTGATGTTTGTGCCGGTCTGGACGCCGCTCGTGCCTCGCCCGCTGGCAAGTGTGGCCGCGGTGCTCGAGGGCTTTGTCCGCGAGGGCGTTCGGGGGCAGCGCTACCCGGGTATCCGCCGCGAGGCCGGCGCGTGCACC
The DNA here is from genome assembly GCA_049423065.1 of Burkholderiaceae bacterium. GTDB lineage: Bacteria > Pseudomonadota > Gammaproteobacteria > Burkholderiales > Burkholderiaceae_E > SYIM01. The sequence continues at coordinate 5,026 of JBMSQB010000096.1, read as the reverse complement.
CAGGGCCGTCTCTACCTGAATGTGGACACACAAGAGCTCGCCCGGCTCGACGCCTTCGAGGGCGATGCATACCAGCGCGAATCGGTGCAGGTGAGCGTGGCGACACGTGACGGCCGCCGCCTGACCCTGCCAGCCGAGGTTTACCGCTTCATCGACCCCACCGCGCTCGACGGCGCGCCCTGGGACCCGGAGCGCTTTGCCCGTGATTCGGCGGCGGGCTTCTACCGCGACCACGCCCCGCCTCGCTAGGCCGCCTGGGACTCACCCGACAGTGGCGCGGCGCCCACGCCCAGCCGCTGGACGAGCTCGCGGCGGTAGCGGTTGAGCTCCTGCGCGGTGTCGATGCTGCGGCCAAACAGCAGTGACAGGTTGTGGAGAATCCGCTCGATGACCCGCTGCTCCCAGTCGGCGTCAAATCGGATCTGCTCGTCGAGCCAACGCTCGAGCCAACCGGGTTCGGGCATCCGGCTCTGCACCGTGTCGTTCGGAAACAGCGTTCGATTCACATGCAGGTTGGTGGGGTGCAACGCCCGGCTGGTCCGCCTTGCGCTCGTCATGAGCACGCCGATTCGCGAAAACGCCGCGCGGGCGGCATCGCCCGCCTCGCTCACCGCCTTCTTCATGTAGCGAAGATAAGCGCCGCCGTGGCGGGCCTCGTCGCGCGAAATGAAGTCGTAAATGGCACAAATCACCGGCTCGGTGTGCCACTGCGCCGCACGACGATACCAGTGGTTGAGGCGGATCTCGCCGCAGAAATGGAGCATCAGGGTTTCGAGCGGCGGGGCGGGTTCGAATTCGAAACGGACCGCGTGCAGTTCCTCTTCGCTAGGCGCCAGATCGGGCCGAAAGCGCCTCAGGTACTCGATCAGCACCAGGGCGTGCTTCTGTTCCTCGTAGAACCAGACCGACATGAACGCGGAAAAATCGCTGTCATGCCGGTTGTCGCGCAGGAACATTTCGGTGGCCGGCAGCGCCGCCCACTCGGTGATCGCATTCATCTTGATCGTGAGGGCCTGCTCGTCGGTGAGCAGCGCCGGGTCGAACCGCGCCCACGGAATGTCACGCTCCATGTTCCAGCGCACCGCCTCGAGCGAGGCGAACAATTCGGGATACAGCATCATGGCTTGCCGTCTGTTTGAACGGACGCAGTGTATCAATCTGTCGTGACACTCGCAGCTGTGACGTTCAGTGTGCGATTCGCCGTCTCAGCCAGCGCATCAGCGCACCCACCATCGGCAGCTTCTCGTAGAGCTCCTCGGCCGCGTCCCAGTAGTCGCGGTGCAGGCTCACGCGGCCCTGGTCGTCGAATTCCAGCCAGCTCGCGCCACGGATCTGCTGCGGCCGGCCGCCATCCAGTCGCGGGTTCCGAAAATCGAACACCCACACCAGACACGCTCGACGGGCATCACCGACCGCCTCGAGGACATGAAAGCGCGGCGCCTCGAGCTGTTCGAACATGGCCTCAAAGATCCTGGTGATCGGCCCCGTGCCCACCACGTCGTTGAACGGATCCTTGAAGCGCGCGCTCGCCGCGTAGACCTCGCCCAGGCGGCCAAGCGACTCGCGGCTGAGTGTCTCGTAAAAATTCACCACGCGGGTGATGGGCTCGGCAAGGCAATCATGCGGGGGCATGGGATCACCCTCCAGTGATGGCGCGAACCGCACGAAAGTACAGGCGCTCGGGCAGGATACGGAGGAGTTTCATCCAGCGGGTGAAGCGCTTGGGGAAATGCATTTCAAAGCCACCCGACGCAAAGCCCGACACGATCTCGCGCGCAGCCGCCTCGGCGCTGATCAGTCCTGGCATCCGGAAGGCGTTTTGAGCGGTCAGCGGCGTTGCCACAAACCCGGGGTCGATCAGCCAGACACCGACTCCGCGCGGCTGGAGGTCGAGGTAGAGCGACTCGGCCAGGTTGATGAGCCCGGCCTTGCCCGGTCCATAGGCTAGGGCTTTGGGCAGCCCCCGATAGCCCGCAACGCTTGAGACCAGCGCGAGGCCGCCCGAGCGCTGGCGCTCGAACACCGGGAGCAGCACATCGAGCCCGTTGTAGACCGCCAGCAGGTTGATCTCGACCAGGCGTCTCGCCTCGGCGAGCTCGAAGCTGTCGACGCGCATCTCGCGGTAATCGCCCGCGAGCCAGATCACCAGGTCGATCTCGCCCCAGCTCGCGATGAGCGACTGGCAGGCTCCCGCCAGCGCCTCTCGATCGGCGACATCGGCGGGAAGAATGTGCGCCCCGGACCCCAGGCGCTGCGCGAGTGCCTCGAGCGCCGGCCTGCGCCGCGCCGAGAGCGCGAGCAGCGCGCCGCGGGCGGCGAGCTCGACCGCGAGCGCCTCGCCAATGCCGCTCGAGGCGCCAATCAGCCACACCCTGCGCCCATGCCAGTCGACGATCCTGGGGTTGAGGGCACCCCGGCGGTCAGGCGCCCGGGGTCGGACCGGGGCACCTGTTGTGGGCGGGGTGGATTCGAATTGCATCATGGGGCGCGGTGCTCAGCGTTTGGTAAAGGACAACGTAACCTCGCCCAACCGGATGCCGAACTTGCTCATCACGGCCCGGTTCAGCATCACCTGGTCATCGATCAGGAACATCCAGTCGTCGAAGTCGACATGCCAGGTCCGGCCATCGATGGGCAGGGCGAGCGTATAGCGCCAGTTGAAGGCATTTCCCGCGATGACGCCGACCGCCTCGCCCACGACATCCGAAGCGGTGCCGATGTAGCGGTCGGGCGCCACCCGTCGCAGCGTCCAGACGCGGCGCTCGCGCGTGCCGTCGGCATAGAGGAAGTCTTCCTCCAGGGTCCCGGTATCGCCCTCCCAGCGGCAGTTCATCTCGACCGTAAAGCGTTTGACGACCTTGCCGAAACGGTCCTGGAACATGCCCCAGGCATCGAGGCGGCCGTTGAAGTAGCGCGACGGGTCGAGCACCGGCCGCTCGGCCGCGTAATGCGCGGGAAGCGGCGCACTGCAGCCGGCCAGACCCAGACCGAGCACCGCCACTGCGGCAAGGAGCGTGGCCTGCAGGGCGCGCACGGGGCGTACGGATACCAGGGCGCGGACTGACGATGTCGCGACTCGCCCAAGCAATGAAAGACTGAAACCCATCATGCATCCATCCTGTGACTTGGCGGACCGGCAGCGGTGAGGTCCGGGTTGGGAAGGCGCCACAACAGCCACGCGGCCGCGGTCTTGATGAGGCAGGGAAGCGCCGCATAGGCAAAGGACAGCGCCTCGGTCACGGTACCGGCTACGCCCGGCTGATAACCCAGCAGGCTGATCAACGGCAGGCCCAGGCCGGCAGCCAGCGCGAGATTGAGCTTGGTGGCAAGCGACCAGACGCCAAAGTAGGCGCCCTCGCGCGCACCGCTTCGGCCGGCGGCCGCAATCACGGCAGCGAGGAGCGCAGGCGGCATCGCCAGATCGGCGCCGAGCGCGAGCCCGGTCACCGCACAAATCACCCCGAAGGCCAGCCACTCGCCGGGTCCGAGCGCAAACGCCCATGCGAAGGCAAGCACCGCGGCCACCATGCCGATCAGCCACGCGCGCTTGGCACCCAGCCGAACACCGAGCCGGATCCAGAGCGGCATGCCGATCGCAGCCGCCGCGAAATAGATGAGCAGAAAGAGCGGCGCCCGCGAGGCATCGCCCAGCACGTCGGCGACGAAGAACAGCACCAGGGTGGCGGGCAGCGCGCTCGCCGTGCCGTTCAGCATGAACACCGCCAGCAAACGGATGAACGCGCGATGGGCAAAGAGTTCGCGCCAGGGCGCAGTGCGGGCGATCGGCACGGGACCGGATACGGCTGGGCCGCGAGGGGCATCGGAGGCGCCCGTCACCGGGGCGGGCACTGGCGTCGGCGCATGTCGCACCAGCCAGGCGGCGAGCAGCAGTGCGCCCGCAAGGAGCACCGACAGCGTGCTCACATGCCTGGGGTCAAGCAAGGCAGCCGAGGCGAGCACCCCGGCCAGGCCACAGGCTTCGCGCAAGCCGGTCACGCGCACCCGGGTTGCGGGGTCGGCTCCCAACTCAGCGCCCCAGGCCTGATGCGCGATCGTGACGGTCGACCACGCGAGATAGGTGACCACCGAGCCAGCGGCAAGCCAGACCGCGAGCCCGGTCGTCGACCACGCCGGCGGATGAAGCATCGCGGCAAAGCCTGCGGCGAGCGGCACGCATGCGACGACCACCCAGCGACGGTAGTCGGTCACGCCGCGGGTGCGGTCGATGGCCCGGCCGATCAGCGGATCGGCGAGCGCGTCAATCAATCGCGCCCCAAACAGGACGAGCCCGACCAGTGCGAGCGACAGCCCTGCCTCGCGTCCGTAAAACGCCGGCAGCAGCACGAACAGCGGCAATTCGAGCAGTGCGAGTGGCGCGCGCAGAAACCCGTAGGCAAGAAGCGCACGGGTCGAAAGCCCGGGCGAGAGGCCGCTTCCGGGGGAGTGGGCGCCGTGCGCGAGGAGCGGTGTGCCGGCCACTGCGGGCTCAGCGCGCGGGCGCGCTGGGCGGCGCGCTGGGCGGCAACTCGGCCGCGCGCGCCGCGGCCGCAGCGCCCGGGGCAAGCCCGCGCAGAAGCGCCTCGCGCAAGGCCGGCTCGCTGGTTCGCGGATCGAGCCAGATGCCAAAAAAAGCGCGGCCAAACGCCGGGTCGTCGACCTCGCCCAGGGGCTTGTCGTTCAACAGAAACCGGGTGGGTCCACCGACACGATAGATGCCGGTAATGCGGTCACCCGCGCGCACATCCGGGAAAATCGCGCGCATGCGGGCAAGCCAATTCGCGCGCTCGACGGCCGAGCCCCGGTCGGGCTGTCGGCCGATCTCCTGATCGCTGCGCTCGGCAATCCGCGCGCCAGGCAGGCTCATCGCGTACACCAGTTCGAGCGCGAAATCCCGATCGAACGGCGGCGCGAGCGATTGTGGCGCCGCGACGCGGGGGGCGCCCGCGGTCCAGAGAATGGCCTCGTAGACACGCATGCCGAGAAACCTCAGCGTGCCGCGGCCGACCTCGCGCGGCTCGGTGAGCGC
>JBMSQB010000095.1:0-16095 GCA_049423065.1 Burkholderiaceae bacterium | reverse complement strand
TCTCCTCCTCCTGACGGGAACGCGGGCGCCGGAGCGAATCCGTCACATTTCTGGCAAGGACCTGCTCAACATGACCGCTTCGAAAGACCTGTTCGCCCGCTCCTCGTCAATCGATTCTGCCGCCTCCCAGGAGAGCGCGATGCCCAGGCGTCGCATTCTGGGCGCAACGGGGGCCGCACTGGGGCTCGCGCTTGCCCCGGGTTTCGCGGGCGTGGCGCACGCGCAATCCAGCACCCCGATCCGGTTTGTGCTCGACTGGAAATACCAGGGGATTCACGCCTGGTATTACCTCGCGATCGATCGAGGCTACTTCGCCGCAGAGAAAATCGACCTCACGATTGACCAGGGCGACGGCTCTGCGGCGACGGTGACCAAGATCATGGCGGGTACCTACCAGGCCGGTTTCGGTGATATCAACGCCATCATCCAGAATGCCTCGGCGCGCCCGGGCGCAGCGCCGGTGATGGTCTACATGATCTACAACCGCACGCCGTTTGCGCTGATGACGCGCTCGTCGAGCCCGATCCGTACGCTGAAAGATCTGGAAGGCAAGACGCTCGGCTCGCCGGCCAGCGGTGCTGCGATGAAGATGTTCCCGGTGCTGGCCGAAATGGCGGGCGTGGATGAAAGCAAGGTCAAGTGGCTCAACATGACGCCGAATCTGCAGGAGCAAATGCTGCTGCAGGGCCAGGTGGATGCCTCGGCCGTGTTCTCGGTCACGAGCTACATGAACCTGATCGCCCAGCGCCTCGATCCGGAAAAAGACATCCGCTGGTTTCACTACGCCGACCACGGTATCGATCTCTACAGCAACGGCGTGATGGTGTCGCCTGCGCTGCTTCGCGATCGTCCCGAGGCGGTGGCAGGGCTGGTGAGAGCGGTCAATCGCGGGATGGCCGACGCCATTGCCAGCCCCGATGCCGCCATCGAGGCGCTCGCCAAGCGCGAGCCGCTCATCAATCGCGACATCGAAAAGCGCCGACTGATCTACGCGCTCAACAACGTGATCCTCACCAAGGAGGCGGCAACGATTGGTGTGGGCGATCTGTCGGACGATCGGCTCAAGCGTTCGATCTCGCAGCTCTCGAAGGCATTCGAACTCAAGCGCGAACCTGCGCCCGCCGAGATCTTTGATCGCCGGTTCCTGCCGCCGGTCGCCCAGCGTCAGTTCAAGCTCGCCTGAGCAGCATGAACACGCCTTCTACGCCCGCCGCCTGGCGGCTGGGCGCGGGGTGGACCGCGTGTGCGCCAGGGGCGACGCCGTCGCTGCGTGACGCGCAACTGGAGGTTGAGGGCCCGACCATCCGGGCGGTTTCCACGGGGTCAGCGGTGCGCCCGGGTGAACTGCCCGAACTGGCCTGCACCGGGATCCCTCATGCGCGGCGGCTTCTGGTGCCGGCGCTTGCCAACGCGCATGATCATGCACGCACGTATCGCTCGAGCACGCTGGGCGGCTGGGGGCTTCCCCTCGAGGCCTGGCTGCCGCTCCTGTCGCTCTTGCCTGGTGTGGATCCCTATCTGGTGGCGTCGACCTCGTTTGCGCGCTCGGTCCGGCGCGGGGCGACTGCGGTGATGGTGCATTACACGCGCGCCCAGGGTACGGTCGGACCGGTCGAGGAGGCGCTTGCCGTCGCGCGCGCGGCGCGCGATGTCGGGATCCGGATCGGGTTCGCGGTGTCGCTCCGTGACCGTCAGCCGCTCGGCTATTGCGCCGACTCGGTGGTCCTGGACCGGCTGCGTCCATCCATCCGGGGAGCAGTTGCCCGGCGGATGGCGGCGCCCGCGCCGTCGGTGGCAGTCCAGCTCGAGCGCTTTGCCGACATCGCCGCAGCGATCGAAAGCGACGCCACGCTCGCCGAGCATGTGACCGTGCAGCTTGGACCGACCGCTGTCCAGTGGTGTACGCCCGAGCTGCTTCAGGCGGTGGCAGCGCGCAGCGCCGCTGACAACAGACCCGTCCACATGCATCTTCTCGAGACCCGCTACCAGCGTGAGTGGGCTGATGAGCAGTACCCGGACGGCATCGTTCGCTGGCTCGACTCGATTGGTCTGCTGTCGCCGCGACTCACGCTCGCGCACTGTGCATGGGCACGCCCCGATGAACTGGAACTGCTCGCCGAACGCGGGGTCACGATTGCGGTGAACACCAGCTCCAACCTGCATCTGCGCTCGGGTATTGCGCCGGTGACAGCCATGCGCGCGGCCGGTTGCCGGATTGCCATGGGGCTGGACGGCCTCGCCTTCGACGAGGATGACGATGGCCTTCGCGAGATGCGGCTGGCGGGGGCGCTTCATCGCGGTTGGGGCTTCGAGGCCGACTGGTCGGACGCCGCGCTCTGGCAGTTTGCAAGCGGCACTGGTCGGCGCGCGGTGATGGGCGCAGCCAGGGACCAGGCGCTTCCGGGCGGGCGGCTCGAGCACGGCCACGCGGCTGATGTTCTGGTGCTGGATCTCGATCGGGTCGATGGCGACTTCGGACTCATCCCCGATGTCGATCCGGTAGCACCCTTCATGGCGCGCGCCAACGCGGATGCCATCGCGTCGGTGATTGCGGGCGGTCAGGTTCGGGTTCGTGACGGTCGGGTCACGGGAATCGACGAGCCCGCGCTGCGTGCCGAGTTGGCCGCGCGTACGCGCTCGGCGATCGATGCAGACGGTGAGTGGCGGGCCTGGCGGGACACGCTGGCGGAATTTGCCGAGGATCTCGGACCGTTTTATCGCGGTCGGCAGTTTCTCGGCTGCTGTTGAGAGGCAGGAAGTCATGGATACGCAAGATGCGCTTGCACGGCTGCTTGATGCCAACGCGGCCGTACTGAATCTTCCGATCAGCGAGGCGCAGCGACCTGGTGTGCTCTCGTATCTGGCGCTGGCCGAGTCGATGCACCGCATCCTGCTGCCGATTCAGCTGGGGCCGTCCGATGAATCGGCGCTGGTATTCGTACCCCAGCCGCCGGGAGCCGGGCATGAGTGAGCCCTTCGCTACCGCCGGTGCGATCGCGGCCGCCGTACAGGCCGGCAGGCGGTCGGCTGCTCACGAGGTGGAGACCGCTCTTGCCCGAATCGCAGCGACCGATTCGTCACTCAATGCCTTCACCGAGGTGCTGGCCGAGCGTGCGCGGACACGGGCGGCGAGCCTGGATCGTATGCCGGCGGCCGAGCGCGCGCGGCTGCCGCTCGCCGGGGTGCCGTTCGCGGTCAAGAATCTGTTTGACATCGAGGGACTGCGCACGCTGGCGGGGTCGCGCATCGAGCGCGATCGAGCCCCGGCTGCGCGGGACGCAATCCTGATCCAGCGCCTGGAAGCCGCTGGTGCGGTGCTCGTGGGCGCCCTCAACATGGACGAGTACGCGTACGGATTCACCACCGAAAACAGTCATGCCGGGCCGACACGAAATCCGCATGATTTCACGCGGATTGCTGGCGGCTCCTCGGGTGGATCAGCGGCTGCGGTGGCAGCCGGACAGGTTCCGCTCACCCTCGGGTCGGATACCAACGGATCGATCCGGGTGCCGGCGTCGCTTTGTGGCGTCTTCGGTTTGCGGCCTACCTATGGCCGGCTGCCTCGTACCGGCAGTTATCCGTTTGTGGCAAGCATCGATGTGCTCGGTCCGTTTGCCCGAAGCAGTGCGGATCTGGCACTTGCCTGTTCGGTCATGCTGGGCCGCGATGCCGGTGACCCCGCCAGTCTGATGGTGCCTCAGGGCGGTTCAGCGTTCGAATCGGACCGGGCGGCCGGTATGCCCTCCCTCGATGGCCTGCGGATCGCCACGCTTGCCGGTTATTTCGAAGACAACGCTGGCGAGCAGGCACGCGAGGCAGTGGCCACGGTTGCAGGCGCGCTTGGCGTGACCACGCAGGCGGTGCTTGCCGGTGCCGAACATGCGCGCGCAGCCGCTTTCCTCATCACCAATGCCGAGGGCGGCACGCTGCATCTTGATGATCTGCGCACGCGGGCTGACGACTTTGATCCGCTGATCCGTGACCGCATGCTGGCCGGCGCGCTGTTGCCGGCAGCCTGGATCGATCGCGCGCGACGCGTACGTCAGCGAGTGGCACTCGAGGCTGCGCGACTCTTTGAACGGTTCGATGTGCTGATCGCGGCGGCCACGCCCGTGCCGGCCACACCGATTGGTGCCGACACCTTCAGCATCAACGGACGCACGGTGGCCGCGCGGCCCAACATGGGGCTCCTCACCCAGCCGATCTCCTGTGTTGGCCTGCCGGTATGTACGGTGCCGGTATGGTCGGCGCGGCCGGAGTGGCGGCTTCCGGTTGGCGTACAGATCATTACCGCACCGTGGCGGGAAGACCTGGCGCTCGCGGTGGCGGCCGAGCTTGAACGCGCCGGGGTGGTGCGAGCACCGGTCGCTGCGCTCTGAACGGATAGCGGCCTGGTCGTGCGTGTAGCGGCGGCTGCGCTCTGATCAGATGTCCGCTGGATCATGCTGCGGGTCGCCGGGTGCCTGCGCACCAAGGCGCTCACGCAGATGCTCGGCAAGCGCGGTGGCAATCACCGGCATGGAGCGTTCGCGCAGATGCGCAAGTGCCAGTTGTCCCTTGGGAAAGCTGCGGTCTTCGATATCGCGGGCGACCAGTTGACCACCGTCACTGACCGCGCCGAGTGCGATCTGAAACGTGATCGCCTGATCGTGAAGCAGGCAGCCCCGGAGAAACTCGAAGCTGTTGCTCTCGATGACCGGTGACAGCCGGAGCGAGCTTCGCGCGAGGAATCGGTCGAGCAGCTGGCGCCCGCCAACATCGGGGTTGGCGAGCACGATCGGATAGTCCACACACTGACGCAGCCGCACCGCGCCGCCCGGGCGTGCGAGCGGATGGTCACGATGCATCAGCAGCATCAGCCGCTGCTCGAAGATGGCGAGCGCCTCGATATCGGGGTCGGCATCGAGCCCAAAGGTGAGCGCAAGATCGCTTTCGTAGCTGCGCAGCGCGGCGATTGCCTGGCGCCGGTCGCCAATCTGCACCTCGAAATCGACCAGTGGGTGACGACGCCGGAACGATGCAAGCGCCGCAGGCAAAAAAGCGGGCGCCGTCGCCTGACTGGCAATCAGCCGGATCCTGCCGCGGCGCAGTCCCTTCAAATCCTCGATCGCCGATCGAACCTGGTCGAGTGCTGCGCCGCGCTCGCGAACATATTGCAGGAACAGCTCGCCGGCTGCGGTAAGCCGCATGCCGCGCGGCAGCCGCTCGAAGATGGGGGTACCCAACTCCTCTTCGATGTCGAGCAGGCGCCTGTTGACGGCCGATGCCGCCACATGAAGCCGCTCGGCGGCCTGGCGGATCGACCCGCAGCGAGCCACTTCGTCGAGGTAACGCAGGTGACGGAGGTGATTCATCTGAATGTCCTATCGTTGCCGAAAAGGCAACACGTATAGCTTAAAAAAGAATAGGACGGCAACGCTATCTGGCATGTCTCCTGCACCTTTCCGCGCATGAAAACGCGAAAATCCCCCCGTCCCGTGGCCGCCCAGCCCTTTGTGTTCGGTCCTGGTGCGTCAACCACCTGGCGATCCGCAGAGGGTCGCACCAGCCTGGTGCGGCATGCCCCGCAGCCGCGCCCTGTTCAGCTCGACGCCTCGGGCGATGCGATCGAGTTCGACCTTGCGCGGTCGGCCCTGGTCGTGATCGACATGCAGAATGACTTCTGCCACCCGAAGGGCTGGTTTGGCCAGCGGGGCGTCCGGGTCGCGCCCATGCGCAAGCCCATCCCGGTGTTGCAGACGGTGTTGCCCGCTTGGCGGGCGGCGGGTGCGCCGGTCATCTGGCTCAACTGGGGGATTCGCGCTGATCGCCTCAACCTGCCTGCCAGCATTCTGTTCAAGGGCAAGCGGACCGCCGAGGCGGTGGGCTATGCCGAGCGTTCCCCCGACGACAGGGGTCAGTCGCTGGTGCGTGGCCATTGGGGTGCTCAGGTGGTTGACGAGCTCGAGGTGCTCGACACCGACATCACGGTGCACAAGCACAGGCTCTCGGGCTTCTGGGACAACGAACTCGACAGCGTGCTGCGCGGCCTGGATGTGCGCACGCTCTTTTTCGCAGGCGTCAACACCGACCGCTGCGTGTTCTCGTCACTGCAGGATGCGGGGTTCCTCGGCTACGACTGCATTCTCATTGCAGATGCCTGCAGCACCCCGTCGCCCGCTTATGTCACCCGTGCGATTCACATGCTGGTCCGGCAACTGCATGGCTTTGTCGCGCACTCCACCGATCTCGTTGCTGCACTTCCATCCTCATCCCCATCCCGAAAAGGAAAACGCTGATGAATGCCTCTGCCTTCACTTCGCGCATCCGTCGTACGCTGGGCCTCGCCGCGCTGTCGCTTGCGACCTGCGCCGCGCTGGTCGGTCAACCCGGCACTGCGCAGGCCCAGACCCGAATCAAGATGGTGCTCAACTGGAAATACCAGGGCCCGCAGGCCTGGTTCTTCATTGCCCAGGACCGCGGCTATTTCAAGGCTGAGGGTCTGGATGTTGAAATCGATCAGGGGGAGGGTTCGTCCGCCCCCATCGCCAAAATTGCGGCGGGCGCCTACACCGCAGGCTTTGGCGACATCAACGCGGCGATCGACTTCGCCTCGCGCCGTCCTGCCGACGCGCCGGTGGGTGTATTCATGATCTACAACACGCCGCCGTTCACGATTGCGGTGAAGGCCAACGGTCCGATCAAGACGCCCAAGGATCTGGAGGGCCGCACCATTGGCGGCCCAGCCAATGACGGCGCGCTCAAGCTCTTCCCAGCCTTCTCCAAGGTGGCCAAGTTTGATGCGAGCAAGGTGTCGATATCGAACATGGCGCCCAATCTGCGCGAGCAGATGCTGTTGCGCGGACAGGTCGACGGCATCTTCGGCTTCATCAATACCGTCTGGTTCAGTGCGTTGCTGGTGGGCATTGATCCGGCCAAGGATCTGCGCTTCATCAATTATGTTGACCATGGCATGGACCTGTACTCCAACACCCTGTTGTTCTCGCGCAATTTCGTGCGCGACAACCCGAAAGCCGTGGAGGGATTCATTCGCGCGCTCAACCGGGCTGTCAAAGACGTGATCGCCAACCCGGAGGCGGGCATGGATGCAGTGATGAAGCGTGAGCCCCTTCTGAAACGCGACCTCGAGAAGGATCGCCTCTTCGCCACCCTGAAACAGGAAATGAGCCATCCAGAGATCGCCAAGATCGGCTTTGGCGACATTGATGTTGAGCGGATGAAGCGCGCGATCTCGATTGTTGTCGAGTCGAACCAGTTGCCGCGTACGCCAGCGGTTGAAGATGTTTTCAATCGTTCGTTCCTGCCGCCGATGGCCGATCGCGTGATGCGCTTCTGAATGACACGCTTCTGAACTATTTGAAACCGAGACGGAGAACAGCCGGATCATGGATCTGCAACTGAAGGACCAGGTGGTCTTCATCACCGGCCCTGCCAAGGGCATGGGCCGAGCGGTGTCGCTTGCCTTCGCCCGAGAGGGTGCCTCGCTTGCGCTGGTTGGGCGCGATACCGCGGCGATCGAACCGGTCGCCGTCGAGGCGCGGGCGATGGGCGTACAGGCCATCGTGATCGGCTGTGACGTCACCTCCGAGGCGCAGACCGAGGCGGCGGCCGCCCAGGCGGTCACCCGCTTCGGCCGGGTCGATGTGCTGGTCAATGTGGCGGGTGGATCAGGTCCCATCGGAAAGACCGGATGGGAAACCACCACCGACGAGTTCAACGAGATTGTCGAACTCAACATGACCGGCTGCTTCAACACCATGCGGGCCGTGCTGCCGGGCATGATCGAGCGCCGCTCGGGCCGGATCGTGAATGTGGGTGGCACCTTCGGCATGCGCGGCCGCGCAGGGCGCATGGCCTACTCCGCTTCGAAGTGGGGCCTTCGGGGCATCACCAAAAGTTTTGCGCTCGAGGCGGGCCCCTTCGGCATCAACGTGAACTGCGTGGCGCCCGGCATGGTCGATGGGCCACGGTTTCGCGAAAAGGTCTGCGCCAACATGGCGCAGAAACTCGGCATCACCCTGGAAGAGGCCATGACGCGCCACGCGGCTGACTACGCGCTTCGCCGCGTATCCACCGACGATGATGTGGCAAACGCCTGCCTGTTTCTCGCGAGTGCAGTATCGCGCCAGATCACGGGTGTCGACCTGCCCGTGGATGGCGGCTGGGCCATGCTTTGAAGGAATACTCCATGACTCCAATGGTTGATCTGGTGATCCGTGGCGCGCAGGTGGTGAGCGGCACAGCCATCATCCGCGCTGCGGTGGCGGTGAAGGGTGAGCAGATTGTGGCGGTGGGCGATGACTCTCTCATGCCGCCTGCTCGCGAGACGGTTGACGCTACCGGTCTTTATCTGCTGCCGGGGGCGATCGACAGCCATGTTCATTTTCGTGATCCCGGCTATGTCCACAAGGAAACCTGGAAGACGGGGTCAGCCGCAGCGGCTTGTGGTGGCGTCACCACCGTGTTTGAAATGCCAAACACCAACCCGCCGACCGGCACCGTTGAAGCGCTGCGACTGAAGCTTGAATCGGCTCGATCGTCTTATGTCGACTATGGCATTCACGCACTCTTCGGCGATGACTCGGTAGACCGGCTGGAAGCGCTCCTCGATGCCGGCGCCACCAGTTTCAAGGCCTTTGTCGGCAACACCTTCGGCAACCTGCCCGCACCCACTGACGGCGCATTGCTTGAAGGCTTTGAGACACTTGCTGCGCGTGGCGTACGCACGGTGGTGCACGCGGAAAATTCGTCGATCATGGCGCGCCGCGAACTCAAGCTGAAGGCGATGGGACGCACCGACCCGCTTGCGCATCTGGCTGCGCGTCCGGCCGTGGCCGAGATCGAAGCGATCGGGCGGGTGATCACGCTTGCCGAGTGGACGGGTGCCCGAATCCATATTGCGCACCACAGTTCGGCCGATTCGCTGTTTCTCATCCGCGAGGCCAAGCGCAGAGGCGTCGACATCACGGTCGAGACCTGTCCGCAATACATGCTGATCAATACCGATCACATGAAAAAGATCGGCGGGGTGTTGCGACTGAACCCTCCCATCCGCGAGGCGCGTCACAACGAACCCATCTGGCAGGCGCTCAAGGAAGGGGTGATCGACATGATCGCCACCGACCATGCGCCCCACACGCCCGAGGAAAAAACCCGCGAGGACATCTGGGCCTGTGACTGTGGATTTCCAGGCGTCGAAACCCAGATGCCGCTGATGCTGACCGAGGTGAATCGCGGCCGCGCTACGCTGATGGATTACGTGCGCTGGAGCGCAGAGGCGCCGGCGCGCGCATGGGGCCTGTGGCCGCTCAAAGGGCGTATCGCGCCCGGGGCGCATGCCGATCTGGTACTCGTCGACATGAACCGTCGTGGCCGGCTCAACCAGGGGCGTCTGCAGTCGATCAGTCGTATTTCGCCCTGGCACGGCCGTACGGTGGTGGGCATGCCGCTCCACACCATTGTTAGGGGCCGCTTTGTGATGCGTGACGGCGAACTGGTGCGCGATGCAGCCGGCTGGGGCGCTTCGGTCAAGTCGATTCAAAACATGCCCCCGCCTGCGCCGCGAAACACCGACAGCACCACCCGGGCGATAGCAACCCGGCCGGCCGATGCGCCGGCCTCGGCCCGCCCGCCAGAGGGTGCACAGGATTCGCTTTGGGCCGATGAATCGTATTTGCATCCACTTCCCCGCACAGGACACTGAACATGCGCGTCCAGAAGGTGAGCGTGCATCGTGTGGCAGCCAGCGGTCCGGGCGACCTGTCGGGCGTGCGTGCGCTGATCGCCGCCGGTCAGCTCGATCCGCGCGCCATTGTTGCGGTGATGGGCAAGACCGAGGGCAACGGTTGCGTCAACGACCACACCCGCGAATATGCAAGTGTGATGTGGTCGGGGCTTCTCGCCGAAGCGCTGGGCTGCAGCCTCGATGAGGCGCACGAGCGGGTCGCGCTCGTGATGTCGGGCGGAACCGAAGGGGTGCTCTCGCCTCACTTCACGGTATTCAGTCGCAGCTGGGTGGAGGTGGCGGCGCCTGCTCCTCAAAAACGGATGGTGATCGGTTGCGCGCAAACCGCCGTGTTTTCGCCCGAGCAACTCGGGCGGCTCGATCAGGTGCAGGCCACCGCTGATGCGGTTCGCGCAGCGATGAAGGATGCCGGCCTCACCGATCCAGCCGATGTGCACTTCGTTCAGGTGAAGTGTCCGCTCCTCACCTCGTCGAAAGTGGGCGACTGTCTGTCGCGTGGGCTTGAACCGGTGACGCGCGATACCTATGAATCCATGGGCTATTCGCGCGGTGCGTCGGCGCTGGGAGTCGCTGCCGCGCTGGGAGAAACCAGTGTCGACAACCTGTCGGACACCGACATCCTGTCCGACTGGGCGCGGTTCTCGGGCCGAGCGTCGGTATCGGCGGGTATCGAACTCGACAGCAATGTGGTGATTGTGTTTGGCCAGTCCAGGCACAGCGCCTCCGATGTGGCGATCGGCCACACCGTGATGCAGGACGCGATCGACGCACGCTCGGTTCGGCGGATGCTGGTCCAGCAGTTTGGGCTCGATCCTGATGCCGAGGGGGGCGTTGGTGACCGTCTGGTGAATCTGCTGGCCAAGGCCGAGGCGAGCCCGAATGGTCAGGTGCGAGGTTCACGGCACACCATGCTGAATGACTCCGACATTCACAGCACGCGACATGCGCGCGCGGCAGTGGGGGCGGTACTCGCATCGGTGGCTGGCCACAACGCGCTCTATGTGTCGGGCGGGGCCGAGCACCAGGGGCCACCTGGTGGTGGGCCCGTCGCTGCAATCGTTCGACTCCAACCGGTGGCCTCGGCCGCCTGAACCCTTGAGGCACGCGATGTCAGAACCTTCCTTTATCGAACTGAGCGATGTGTCGCTGCGCTACGGCACGGGGACGGTGGCGCTTGCCCGCACCTCGTTGTCGATTGATGCGGGCGATTTTGTCGCGCTGGTGGGTCCTAGCGGCTGCGGCAAGTCCACCATTCTCAAGCTGGTGGCGGGGCTGCTGCAGCCCACCGCGGGCGGTGTGATCGTCCGCGGGCGCGAGCAGGGTAGTCCGAGCGTGGGCGGTGAGCGGCTGCGGCTGGGTATTGCGTTTCAGAACCCGACGATGCTGCCCTGGCTCACGATCCGCGAGAACGTCATGATTCCGCTGAAGATCGTGCCCCCGTTTCGGGCGAGCTACCGCGCCAAGCGTCATGGCGAATTCGCCGAGCGGGCCGAGGCGCTTCTCGCGCAGGTGGGGCTGAAGGGCTTTGGCGACAAGCGTCCCTGGCAGTTGTCGGGGGGCATGCTGCAACGTGCCTCGCTTTGCCGCGCCCTCATTCACGATCCGCAGTTGCTGCTTCTGGACGAGCCTTTCGGCGCGCTTGATCAGTTCACGCGCGAGGAGCTGTGGGCCATCATGCAGAGCCTCTGGATCGACCGACGCCCCACGGTGCTCCTCGTGACTCACGACCTGCGCGAGGCGGCCTATCTGGCCAATCGAATTTGTGTGATGAGCTCGCGCCCCGGCCGGATCCTTGAAACCCGCGAGGTGCCGTTCGGGCGTCCGCGCACCATCGAGGCGAGCTATGCGCCTGAAATGGCCGCGCTCGTGCAGGCGCTTCGCATGCGGATCGCAGAGGCGCGCAGCCAGGAAGAAGGCGCTGATACCCAGGAGCTTGCAGCATGAATCTGTCCCCCAGCGTTCGTCAGCGCCTGTTGTCGGCGCTCGCCCTGCTGTCGTTCTTCGTGATGTGGGAGCTCATCTGTCTGGCGGGCGGCATTTCGGACCTGATCTTGCCGCGGCCCAGCCAGATCGCGGTGGTGTTGTGGGAAAAAATGCCGCTGCTGTGGCCGCACACGGTGCAGACGCTGAAGACCACGCTCGCCGGTTTTGCGTTGGGCGTGCTGATCGGCATCGTGATTGGCGTGGCCATCGGCTCATCACGGCTCGCCTATGACGTGGCCTATCCGCTCCTGGTGGGTTTTTCCAGTATTCCGAAGGTGGCGGTGGTTCCGATCTTCGTGGTGTGGTTCGGCGCCGGTACCGTGCCCGCCATCCTCACCTCGATGGTGATCAGCATCTTCCCGGTGGTGGTGAATGTGGCCACGGGTCTGGCCAGCACCGAGCCCGAGCTTGAGGATGTGCTGAAGGTGCTGGGCGCAAGCCGCCGCGATGTGCTGTGGAATGTGAGCCTGCCGCGCGCCATGCCCTATTTGTTCGCGTCGCTCAAGATTGCCATCACGCTGGCTTTCGTGGGCACGGTGCTGGCGGAAACCGTGGCCGCCAATCGTGGGATCGGCAACGTGATGATCATCGCAAGCGGCAATTTCGACGTGGCCCTGGTGTTCTCTGGCCTGGTCATCCTCGCAGCCCTGGGGGTGATGCTGTATCTGGTATCGTCGTGGCTCGAGTCGCGGGTCACCGGCTGGGCGCAGCGCAAGGGTGACATGGCGATGGTCTGAACCCCGGTTTCGGTGACTGTCATGGGTGATCCCCTGCATGATGCCGGCGGGCAGGGGCACCTGGCTCCGTCGCTGGATTCCACGCTGTCCCAACGTCCGCTGCAACGCGTGGCGGTGTTCTGCGGCTCCAATTTCGGCAGTTCGCCGCGCTATGCCGATGCCACCCGGGCCCTGGGGCGGGCGTTGGGCGAGCGCGGCATCGGACTCGTTTACGGCGGCACGCACATGGGTCTGATGGGTGTGCTGGCCGATTCGGCGCTCGAGGCAGGCTCGGATGTCACCGGAATCATCAATCGGCGCCTTCACGAGCGCGGCCATCTGCACACCCGTCTCACGCGCCATGAAGTCGTGGCGGACATGCGGGTTCGGAAGGCCCGCATGGGCGAGCTTGCCGACGCGTTCATCGCGCTTCCTGGCGGGCTTGGTACGCTGGAAGAGTTGTTCGAGGCCGCCACGCTCACCCAGCTGGGCGACCATCACGGTCGTGCGGCGAAGGCCTGTGGCGCACTGAATGTGGGGGGCTTTTTCGACCCCATGCGGGCGCTTCTCGATCGTGCGGTGGCCGAAGGCTTCATGAAATCGGCGCACAACGACATGATCGTGATGTCGGCCGACCCGCACCAGCTGCTCGATGCGCTGGCCAACTGGCAGGCGCCTGTCGTCAACAAATGGATCACCCCCACACAAGGAACCGGATCATGAAAGTTCGCATCACCGCTGGCGGTCATCAGTTCATCGCCGAAACCAATCCCGATGCGCCGCGCACGGTGGCTGCCTTCGCCAAACTGCTGCCCTACCGTCAGAAAATCATCCATGTGCGCTGGAGCGGCGAAGGCTGCTGGGTACCGCTGGGCGACTGGGTACTCGAGGACGGCGAGGGCAAGGTGAGCTTCGAAAATGCCACCAGCCATCCGGCACCGGGCGACATCCTTTTCTATCCCGGCGGCTACAGCGAGACCGAAATCATCATGGCCTATGGTGCCTGCTGCTTTGCGAGCAAGCTCGGTCAGCTGGCTGGCAACCATTTCCTCACCATTACCGAGGGCCGCGAAAATCTGCGCACGCTTGGTGTGAAGGTGCTTTGGGAAGGCGCGCAGGACATTCTCTTCGAAGCGATTGGCTGAGCTTCACTGGATGACGCCGCATGCGGACCTGACAATGTCGGCTGCGGGGCTTCGCATCGGAGAGCTGCGCGAGCGCCTTCGTGCGCTTGGCGCAGGACCGCTGCATGAGGCGAGGGTGATGCGGCTCTGGACGCATGCGCTGCCCTGGGACAGCCCGCGACGGCATCCGGCCGACCATTTCCCGCGCACACTCGACCTTGAGCTGCCGGCGCTGATCAGCACGCTGGCGGGGCTTGCGCAACTGCAGCTGCGCGAACCCAGCAGCGACGACGAAGGCGAGCGGCTCCTTTTTGCGCTCTCCGATGGCCAAACCGTGGAATCGGTGCTGCTCGCGCGGGGCGGTGTCTGCGTGTCCACGCAGGTGGGTTGTGCCGTGGGCTGTACCTTTTGCATGACTGGCCGATCCGGGCTCATACGCCAGTTGGGTAGTGCCGAGATCGTGGCGCAGGTGGTGGAGGCTCGGCGCCTGAGAGCGGTTCGAAAGGTCGTGTTCATGGGCATGGGTGAGCCCGCGCACAACCTTGACAACGTGCTCGAGGCCATCGAGCTGTTGGGTACCGAGGCGATGATCGGCCACCGTAATCTGGTGTTCTCCACCGTGGGCGATCCGAGAGTCTTCGAGCGGCTACCCCAGGGGCGGGTTCGGCCTGCGCTCGCGCTGTCGCTCCACAGCACACGGGCTGATCTGCGCGCGTCGCTCCTGCCGCGGGCGCCGCGCATGGACCCGGCTGAACTGGTCGCGGCGGCGCAGGCCTACGGCCGCACCATCGGCTATCCCGTGCAGTATCAGTGGACGCTCATCGAGGGTGTGAACGACACCGACGAGGAGATCGAGGGCATCGTGAAACTGCTGGCGGGCCACTATGCGGTCATGAATCTCATCCCGCTCAATGCCATTCCCGATTCGCCTTATCGCCGCCCGTCCTGGGAGCGGGCTGCTCACATGGCGCGCACGCTTCATCAACGGGGTGTGCTCGCCAAGCTCCGGCGCTCCGCCGCCCAGGATGTAGAGGGCGGATGCGGTCAGCTGCGGGCGCGAACCATTTCGATTCAGCCGCGCGCGCCAGGTGGTCGGGCCGGCGCTGCGGGCGCTGCGCCCGCCGGGGTGGCGGGCGGTACCGGCGCCTGATCCGGCAGGTCGCACGCGGCTTTCATCAAGTCGGCGTCGGGCGTATCGGGCGGCACATTGAACCAGTCGTCGTTTTCGCTTGTGCCGAGCAGGCGCCCATCGCCATTGGGCTGACTGAAGTAGCTGGCTTCCAGGCGTCGCGCGCGCTGCTCCTTGCAGTCGATTTGCACCAGCGCACGGAACGAGCGCACGCCGCTGTATGCGTAGGGCGCCGGGTTGGTGATTGGTAGCGGATGGTTGATGAGCACCCACACCCTCGCGCTGTCGCCGGCGCGCCGCGCGGTGCCCGCTTCCATCGCCCAAACGTCGCCATTACGCGCCTTGCTCACCTCATTCCACTGTGCCTGGGCCGAGGCCGGCCCGCCCGCGAGCAGGGCATGCAGAACGAGCCCGCAGCAGAGCGCAAAGCATCTGGCTGCGCAGGAGCGGACCAAGCGGGGAACACCAAGGTAGTAAGACGTCATCGCTGCTTGAAAACCCAAAAGCGTGAGGCGACGAAATTGAACACCATACAGAGGCCGGTGGCCAGTCCCTGTGCAAACCAGATCGGCGCACCAAACGTGCCATGCGCAAGCCGAAACACAAGAGCGTTCAGCACAATCGAGCCCGCCACGACCACATAGTGCCTGGGGAGCGCCTGTGCATGCGGGACATCCGACTCAAACGTGTGGCGACGGTTGGCGAGATAGGCTACCACCGAGCCCACCAGCGATCCCACGAAGGTGGCCACCAGCGGCGACCCGATGGTCGTGACGATGATCGCCCCCATCACCGCGAAGTGGGCGAGGGTCGCAAGCCCACCGACCACGGCAAATCGCATGGCCTGGGTGAGCAGCTGCGCGCGGGGCGAAATCATGGCGCAGGCGCAGGCCTGCGAGCGGCCGGGGGCACATCAAACACCAGCAGGCTTTGCTCGAAAGCGTTCGGAAAGCGCCACCCGTGCCGGGCCGCGCTGAGCGGCCTGGGTTCCGAGGGCAGGCCACGCGCCTGCAGCCACGCCTGTGAGCGGGCGACACACGCCTCCCCGGCAGGAAGACTCGGGCAGACGAGGATCCCGTATTCGACGGTCCAGGCTGGGTGGGGCGCAATCGATGCCTCGCGGCTGTCGGGCAGTCCGGGGAGGGAGCGGATGGCGGGATGACTGTAAAAGGCGATCATGGCGTTGTCGGGCCAGGCGCCGCCCGACCAGCCAAGCTGCTTGCCGGGGTGTCGCGACTCCCAATCCTGGGTAATGGCCCGGGCGAGCGCTTCGGTGGCCCGATAGTATTCGCGCTGACCCGTGAGCGCGTGCACCACGGCCAGCACGGCGCCGATTCCCACCACCAGGAGCGCGACGGTCGCGGTCAGGCGGGGGGCTGTGAGACGGTTCAAGCCGCG
>JBMSQB010000094.1:0-16153 GCA_049423065.1 Burkholderiaceae bacterium | reverse complement strand
CCGCGAGGGCGGACGCACGGTCGGTGCAGGCGTCGTCGCCAAGGTCATCGAGTAAAGGGGTAACTGCGCAATCCGCGCCGGCGCCAAAAGGGCCAGCGCGGATTGTTCGCTTTCGGAGCAGGACAGCAGGGGCATAGCTCAACTGGCAGAGCGTCGGTCTCCAAAACCGAAGGTCGGGGGTTCGATCCCCTCTGCCCCTGCCACTTTCTCCTCGATTCCTGGAGTCACCGGTCATTCATGTCTCAACAAACCGTCGAAACCGTTTCCAGCACAGCTGACCGCCTGAAGGTGGGGTTGGCGATTGCCGCCATCGTGGCTGGCATCGTTGGCTTCTACCTTCTTGCCGAGCAGCCCGCCGTGGTGCGGGTGGTGTCGGTTATTGCCGGTCTGGTGGCAGGTGCAGCCATTGCCTGGTTCTCCGGTCCGGGCCAGCGGTTCTTCGCGTTTGCAAAAGATTCCTGGGCGGAAACCCAGCGGGTGGTCTGGCCCACGCGCAAGGAAACAGTTCAGATGACGCTGACTGTTTTTGCCTTCGTGGTCGTGATGGCGCTTTTTCTGTGGCTGGTCGACAAGACGCTCGAATGGGTGCTCTACGACCTGCTGCTCGGCTGGAAGAAATAAATGTCGAAGCGTTGGTACGTCGTGCACGCCTATTCCGGCATGGAAAAGAGCGTTGCCCGCGCGCTGCAGGAGCGGGTCGACCGTTCCGGCATGGCGGACAGGTTTGGTCGCATCCTGGTGCCCACCGAAGAGGTGGTTGAAATGCGCAATGGCCAGCGCACCATCACCGAGCGCCGTTTCTTCCCTGGCTATGTGCTGGTCGAAATGGTGCTCGACGACGACACCTGGCATCTGGTCAAGCACACCAACAAGGTCACGGGCTTTGTGGGGGGGGCGGGCAACCGGCCTTCGCCGATCTCCGACAAGGAGGTCGAGAAGATCATGGCCCAGATGCAGGAAGGGGTGGAAAAGCCCCGCCCCAAGACGCTGTTCGAAGTGGGCGAAATGGTTCGTGTGAAGGAAGGCCCGTTCACCGACTTCAACGGCAATGTCGAGGAAGTCAACTACGACAAGAGCCGCCTGCGCGTGTCGGTCACCATCTTTGGCCGTGCCACGCCGGTGGAACTCGAGTTCGGTCAGGTTGAAAAGGTCTGACCCGCACCAGTCGAAACATTGAACGAATCGCGCCGCAAGGCGCATACCCCCGGCAGTGCAGTGGCTGCGGGGGGTCCGAGGAGCGCAAGTAAGCCGACCCGTGGTCAAAGGGTCATCCGAACGCGCGTTTGAACTCAAACCTGGAGACGCCAGATGGCGAAGAAGATCGTCGGCTTTGTGAAACTGCAGGTCCCTGCAGGCAAAGCCAATCCTGCCCCCCCGATTGGCCCGGCGCTGGGTCAGCGCGGCCTGAACATCATGGAATTCTGCAAGGCGTTCAACGCCCAGACTCAGGGTGTGGAACCCGGTCTGCCCATTCCTGTGGTGATCACCGCCTACGCCGACAAGAGCTTCACCTTCGTGATGAAGACTCCCCCGGCCACCATTCTCATCAAGAAGGCGGCCAAGATCGACAAGGGCTCGCCCCGGCCGCATACCGACAAGGTGGGTTCCATCACCCGCCAGCAGGCCGAGGAAATCGCCAAGGCCAAAATGCCTGACCTCACCGCCGCCAACCTCGACGCTGCCGTGCGCACGATCGCCGGATCGGCCCGCAGCATCGGCATCACCGTGGAGGGGCTCTGATCATGGCCCGACTCAGCAAACGCGCCAAGGCCATCCGCGCCAAGGTCGAACCGCAGAAAGCCTACGCCCTGAACGCAGCGCTGTCGCTGGTCAAGGAATGCGCCACCGCCAGGTTCGATGAATCCATCGACGTCGCCGTGCAACTGGGCGTTGATGCAAAGAAATCCGATCAGGTGGTTCGCGGCTCGGTGGTCCTGCCCGCCGGCACCGGCAAATCGGTTCGCGTGGCCGTTTTCACCCAGGGGGCCAAGGCCGATGAAGCGCGCGCCGCAGGCGCCGATATCGTCGGCATGGAAGACCTTGCCGAGCAGGTGAAGGCGGGCAACATCAATTTTGATATCGCGATTGCGTCGCCCGACGCCATGCGTGTGGTGGGCGGTCTCGGCCAGATCCTGGGTCCGCGCGGCCTCATGCCCAACCCGCGGGTTGGCACGGTCACCCCCGATGTGGCGGGTGCTGTGCGTAACGCCAAGGCTGGTCAGGTGCAGTACCGCACCGACAAGGCGGGCATTGTGCATGCCACGATCGGTCGCGCGTCCTTTGGCACCGAGCAGCTCGAAACCAACATCAAGGCGCTGATCGACGCGCTCAATCGTGCACGGCCCCAGAGCGCGAAGGGCATTTACCTGCGCAAGGTCGCCGTGTCGAGCACGATGGGCGTGGGCGTTCGCGTCGATCCGGCCGCATTCTCGGCCACCGCCAGTTAAGGAAAAGCGGGTTCCGGCGCGGCGGCTCAAGCTGGCTGCTCCGGTTCCCATCGAGGTCATTAATGAACTTTGGGCCGCGGGTCCAGGTGCATCGTCTTCCCGGGTTGCCGGGCGCATGGTGTGCAGGACCGGCGGGTTATCAAAGACCGCAGGGGGGTGAGCGGGCAGTTTGCCGCGAGCCTTTAATTCCGAAAGGTCCCTGCGCAGATGGCGCCCCCGAAGCGAGGATCAACGTGAACAGACCAGCCGTTTCAAGCGGGTTTGCAGCGGGTTCCCCGGTCGGTCGCCGTGTAGCAACTGAGGGCGCTCGCGGGGCGGGTGTCGGGTCGCGCAAAGGCGTGGCCAACAACCGTCCCGAGGATGCCTTCGTTTAACCAGGGGAAGACCGTGGGTCTCAATCGAGAAGACAAGGCCGTCGTTGTCACGGAAGTCGCCGCCGAAGTGGCGAAGGCTTCCGCGATCGTGGTGGCCGAATACCGTGGTCTGAATGTTGGTGCAATGACCGCGCTGCGCCGTCAGGCGCGCGAGTCGGGCGTTTACCTGCGTGTGCTCAAAAACACGCTGGCAAGGCGCGCGATCGCCGGCACGCCGTACGAGGGGCTGACCGACCAGCTGGCTGGTCCGCTCATCTATGGCATGTCGACCGATCCCGTGTCGGCCGCCCGCGTTCTCAACGACTTCGCCAAAGCCAACGACAAGCTGGTGCTGAAGGCGGGAGCCCTGCCCAATTCCGTGCTCGATGCACAGGGGGTCAAGGCGCTCGCCACCATGCCCAGCCGCGAGGCGCTGCTGGCAACGTTGCTGGGCACGATGCAGGCACCGGTCGCCACGTTCGTCCGTACGCTCAACGAGGTGCCCGGCAAGTTCGTGCGCACGCTCGCAGCGCTGCGTGACGAGCGTGAGAAGGCAGCCGCCTGAGCGTCAGTCGAACCACCTTACGCATTCAGATTCTGCAAACCATCAAGCATTTTCCGGAGTTACAACATGGCACTCAGCAAGAATGAAATCCTCGACGCGATCGGCGGCATGTCGGTCCTCGATCTGGCCGATCTCATCAAGATGATGGAAGAGAAGTTCGGCGTCTCGGCCGCCGCAGCCGCGGTTGCCGTGGCTGCCCCGGCTGCCGCCGCTGCCGCCCCGGCCGCCGAAGAGAAAACCGAATTCACCGTCGTTCTGAACGCCGCTGGCGAGAAGAAGGTCGAGGTGATCAAGGTTGTCCGCGCAGCCACCGGCCTGGGCCTCAAGGAAGCCAAGGATCTGGTTGACGGCGCACCGAAACCCGTCAAGGAAGGCATCAGCAAGGCCGACGCCGAGGCGCTCAAGAAGCAACTCGAAGACGCCGGCGCCAAGGTCGAACTCAAGTAACGACCCGCTGGTTCCTTTCTTGCAGCAAGCGACTCGCCCGGACACCGGCCGCGCCATGCGCGGTCCGGTGGCTGGGTGTGTTCGTCTCGTTCTCCGTTGTCCCCGCTGACCCGCCCCGGGAGAGCCCATGGCCCACGCTTCCGCCTATTCGTTCACCGAAAAAAAGCGCATCCGCAAGAGTTTCGCCAAGCGGCGAGTCGTGCTCGATGTGCCGTACCTGCTCACGACGCAGATCGAGTCCTATGACCGGTTTCTGCAGTCCGCCGTGTCAACCGGCGAGCGGCAGGACGAGGGCCTGCAGGCCGCGTTCTCATCGATTTTCCCGATCGTCTCGCACAACCAGATGGCGCGGCTCGAGTTCGTCCACTATTCGCTGGGCAACTCGGCCTTCGACGTGAAGGAGTGCCAGCAGCGCGGCCTCACGTTCTGTGCGCCGCTTCGCGCGCGCGTCCGGCTGGTCATCATGGACCGCGAGGCGGCCAAGCCCACGGTGAAGGAAGTGAAGGAGCAGGAGGTCTACATGGGCGAAGTGCCGCTCATGACCGACACGGGCTCTTTCATCATCAATGGTACCGAGCGGGTCATCGTGTCCCAGCTCCACCGCTCGCCTGGCGTGTTCTTCGAGCATGACCGCGGCAAGACCCACAGCTCGGGCAAGCTGCTTTTTTCCGCGCGCATCATCCCCTATCGCGGCTCGTGGCTCGACTTCGAGTTCGACCCGAAGGACATCCTCTATTTCCGGGTGGATCGGCGCCGCAAGATGCCGGTCACCATCCTCCTGAAGGCCATCGGCCTCAATCCCGAGCAGATCCTCGCGCACTTCTTCGTCTTCGACTCGTTCCGCCTCATGAATGACGGCGCGCAGCTCGAGCTCGTGCCCGACCGCCTGCGCGGTGACATCGCGCGGTTCGATATTGCCGATCGCGATGGCCGGGTGATCGTTGCCAAGGACAAGCGCATCAACGCCCGCCACATCCGCGAGATCGAAACCGCGGGGCTCAAACACGTGTCGGTGCCCGATGACTACCTCATCGGCCGTACGCTGTCGCAAAGCGCGGTCGACCCCGACACCGGTGAAATCGTGGCGCGCGCCAACGACGAAATCACCGAAGACCTGCTGAAGAAGCTGCGCGCGGCCAACGTCCGCGAGTTCCGCACGCTCTTTACCAACGACCTCGATCAGGGCCCCTATATTTCGCAGACCCTGCGGGTTGACGAAACCGCCGACCAGACGGCTGCGCGAATCGCCATCTACCGCATGATGCGTCCTGGCGAGCCGCCCACCGAAGAGGCCGTCGAGGCGCTCTTCAACCGCCTGTTCTACAGTGCCGATGCCTACGACCTGTCCAAGGTTGGCCGCATGAAATTCAACCGTCGCGTGGGCCGTGACGAGTCCGTCGGCCCCATGACGCTCACCGATGACGACATTCTCGCGGTGATCAAGATCCTGGTGGATCTGCGCAACGGCAAGGGCGAGATCGACGACATCGATCACCTGGGCAACCGGCGCGTGCGCTGCGTGGGCGAACTTGCCGAGAACCAGTTCCGTGCCGGGCTGGTGCGTGTCGAGCGCGCGGTCAAGGAGCGCCTGGGCCAGGCCGAAACCGAAAACCTGATGCCGCACGATCTGATCAACAGCAAGCCGATCAGCGCAGCCATCCGCGAGTTCTTTGGCTCCAGTCAGCTTTCGCAGTTCATGGATCAGACCAACCCGCTGTCCGAAATCACCCACAAGCGGCGGGTGTCGGCGCTGGGTCCGGGCGGTCTCACGCGCGAGCGGGCGGGTTTCGAGGTGCGCGACGTGCACCCCACGCACTACGGCCGGGTGTGCCCGATCGAAACCCCCGAAGGCCCGAACATCGGCCTCATCAATTCACTCGCGCTTTACGCGCGCCTCAACGAATACGGTTTCCTCGAGACGCCCTACCGGAAGGCATCGGACAGCCGCGTCACCGACGAAATCCACTACCTGTCGGCCATCGAGGAAGGTCGCTACGTCATCGCCCAGGCCAACGCCGCGATGGACGGCGAGGGCCGCCTCACTGGCGACCTGGTGTCGGTGCGGAAAGCGGGCGAGTCTGAACTCACCTCGCCGGTCAACGTTCAGTACATGGACGTGGCGCCCACCCAGATCGTGTCGGTGGCGGCCTCGCTCATTCCGTTCCTCGAGCACGACGATGCCAACCGTGCGCTGATGGGTTCGAACATGCAGCGCCAGGCAGTGCCGTGTCTGCGTCCCGAGAAGCCGCTGGTGGGCACGGGCATCGAGCGCACCTGCGCGGTCGACTCCGGCACCGTGGTGACCGCGCGTCGCGGCGGCCTGGTCGACTATGTCGATGCCAACCGGATCGTGGTTCGTGTGAATGACGACGAAACCGTGGCGGGCGAGGTGGGCGTCGACATCTACAACCTCATCAAGTACACCCGCAGCAACCAGAACACCAACATCAACCAGCGCCCCATCGTGAAGAAGGGTGATGTCATTGCGCGTGGCGATGTGGTGGCCGATGGCGCCTCCACCGATCTGGGCGAGCTTGCGCTCGGCCAGAACATGCTGGTCGCGTTCATGCCCTGGAACGGCTACAACTTCGAAGACTCCATCCTCATCTCCGAGCGCGTGGTTGCAGATGACCGCTACACCTCGATCCATATCGAGGAGCTGTCGGTGCTTGCCCGCGACACCAAGCTCGGTCCCGAGGAAATCACCCGCGACATCTCCAACCTTTCAGAAGGCCAGCTCGCGCGGCTCGACGACTCGGGCATCGTTTTCATCGGTGCCGAGGTGCTGGCGGGCGACGTGCTGGTGGGCAAGGTCACGCCCAAGGGCGAAACCCAGCTCACGCCTGAGGAAAAGCTGCTCCGCGCCATCTTCGGCGAGAAGGCCTCCGACGTGAAGGACACGTCGTTGCGCGTGCCCTCGGGCATGAGCGGCACGGTGATCGATGTGCAGGTGTTCACCCGCGAAGGCATTCAGCGCGACAAGCGCGCGCAGTCGATCATCGACGATGAACTCAAGCGTTATCGCCTCGACCTGAACGATCAGCTGCGCATTGTTGAAAACGACGCCTTCCAGCGGATCGAGCGCCTGCTGGTCGGCAAAGCCGTCAACGGCGGCCCGAAAAAGCTCGCCAAGGGCGCGCTGGTGACCGCCGAGTATCTGGCCGACCTTGACCGCTATCACTGGTTCGAGGTGCGCCTGGCCGATGAAACCGCAGCGAGCCAGCTCGAGGCGCTGCGTGAGTCCATCGAACAGAAGCGTCATCAGTTCGACCTCGCCTTCGAGGAAAAGCGCAAGAAGCTGACCCAGGGCGACGAGCTGCCCCCGGGCGTCCTCAAGATGGTCAAGGTGTACCTCGCCGTCAAGCGCCGGCTGCAGCCGGGCGACAAGATGGCGGGCCGTCACGGCAACAAGGGCGTGGTCTCGCGCATCGTGCCGGTCGAAGACATGCCCTACATGGCTGATGGCACGTCGGTCGACATCGTGCTCAATCCGCTGGGCGTACCTTCGCGGATGAACGTGGGCCAGATCCTGGAGACGCACCTGGGCTGGGCAGCCAAGGGCGTGGGCATCCGGATCGGCGAAATGCTGCAGCGCGAGGCGCGTGCCGCCGAACTGCGGCAGTTCCTCGACCGCATCTACAACACCAGCGGCCAGAAAGCCGATCTCGAGGCGCTCACCGATCCCGAGGTGGTCGAGCTCTGTTCGAATCTGCGGCACGGTCTGCCGTTTGCGACGCCGGTGTTCGACGGTGCTTCCGAGCCTGAAATCCATCAGATGCTCGACATTGCCTATCCGGACAACGATGCGCGCACCCAACTGGTGGGCTTCACCCCCAGCAAGACGCAGGTGCGGCTGCACGATGGCCGCACGGGTGATGCCTTCGACCGCGCAGTCACCGTGGGCTACATGCACATGCTGAAGCTTCACCACCTGGTCGATGACAAGATGCATGCGCGCTCCACTGGCCCCTACTCGCTCGTCACCCAGCAGCCGCTGGGCGGCAAGGCGCAGTTTGGCGGACAGCGTTTCGGCGAGATGGAAGTGTGGGCGCTCGAAGCCTACGGCGCGTCCTACATGCTGCAGGAAATGCTCACCGTGAAATCCGACGACGTGAATGGGCGAACCAAGGTCTACGAGAACCTGGTCAAGGGCGAGCACGCGATCGACGCCGGCATGCCGGAATCGTTCAACGTGCTGGTAAAAGAAATCCGATCGCTCGGCATCGACATCGATCTCGAGCGCAACTGAGCCACGGAGGAAAGCTGCGATGAAAGCATTGCTCGATCTGTTCAAACAGGTTCAGGAAGAAGAACACTTTGACGCGATCAAGATCGGTCTGGCCTCGCCAGACAAGATCCGCTCCTGGTCGTTTGGCGAAGTGAAGAAACCCGAAACCATCAATTACCGCACCTTCAAGCCCGAGCGAGACGGCCTGTTCTGCGCCAAGATTTTCGGGCCGATCAAGGACTACGAGTGCCTGTGCGGCAAGTACAAGCGCCTGAAGCACCGCGGCGTCATCTGCGAGAAGTGCGGTGTCGAGGTCACGCTTGCCAAGGTGCGTCGCGAGCGCATGGGGCACATCGAGCTTGCCTCGCCCACCGCGCACATCTGGTTCCTGAAGTCGCTGCCGTCGCGTCTGGGCATGGTGCTCGACATGACGCTGCGCGACATCGAACGCGTGCTCTATTTCGAAGCCTTCGTCGTGATCGAGCCGGGTCTCACCCCGCTCAAGCGCTGCCAGATCATGACCGAGGACGACTACATCGCGAAGTGCACCGAGTACGGTGACGACTTCCGTGCGCTGATGGGTGCCGAAGGTGTGCGCGAACTGCTGCGCACCATCGACATCGACCGCGAGATCGAAACCCTGCGTCGCGATCTCGAAGCCACCGGTTCGGAAGCCAAGATCAAGAAGATCGCCAAGCGCCTGAAGGTGCTCGAGGGCTTCCAGCGTTCCGGCATCAAGCCCGAGTGGATGGTGATGGATGTGCTGCCGGTGCTGCCGCCGGAGCTGCGTCCGCTGGTACCGCTCGATGGTGGCCGCTTCGCCACCTCCGACCTCAATGACCTCTATCGTCGGGTCATCAACCGAAACAACCGTCTGAAGCGTCTGCTCGAACTCAAAGCGCCCGAGATCATCGTGCGCAACGAAAAGCGGATGCTGCAGGAGGCGGTGGATTCGTTGCTCGACAACGGTCGCCGCGGCAAGGCCATGACGGGCGCGAACAAGCGTGCGCTCAAGTCGCTCGCCGACATGATCAAGGGCAAGGGCGGCCGCTTCCGCCAGAACCTGCTTGGCAAGCGCGTCGATTACTCGGGCCGTTCCGTGATCGTGGTGGGCCCGCAGCTCAAGCTCCATCAGTGCGGCTTGCCCAAGCTGATGGCGCTCGAACTCTTCAAGCCCTTCATTTTTCACAAGCTCGAGCTGATGGGTGTGGCCACCACCATCAAGCAGGCCAAGAAATTCGTCGAGAACCAGGAGCCCATCGTCTGGGACATTCTCGAAGAGGTCATCCGTGAGCATCCGGTGCTGCTCAACCGCGCGCCCACGCTCCACCGCCTCGGCATCCAGGCCTTCGAGCCCGTGCTGATCGAGGGCAAGGCGATCCAGCTGCATCCGCTGGTCTGCGCGGCCTTCAACGCCGACTTCGACGGCGACCAGATGGCGGTTCACGTGCCGCTTTCGATCGAGGCGCAGCTCGAGGCGCGCGCGCTCATGCTCGCCTCCAACAATGTGCTCTTCCCCTCCAACGGCGAACCCTCGATCGTGCCGTCACAGGACATCGTGCTGGGCCTCTACTACACCACGCGCGAGAAGGTCAATGCGCGTGGCGAGGGCATGGTGCTCTCAGATGTGGGCGAGGTGCATCGTGCCTATGACAGCGGTCGGGTCGAGCTCGGCACGCGCATCACCGTGCGCCTGTTCGAGCACCAGAAAGACGCCGAAGGAAACCTCACGCCGGTTCTGCGCCGCGTCGAGACCACGGTGGGCCGGGCGCTGCTGTCGGAAATCCTGCCCAAAGGCCTGTCTTTCGATCTGATGAACAAGGCGCTGAAGAAAAAAGAAATCTCGCGCCTCATCAATGCCTCGTTCCGCCGGTGCGGTCTTCGCGATACCGTCATCTTCGCCGACCAGCTGATGCAGAACGGGTTCCGGCTCGCCACCCGCGCCGGCATCTCGATTGCGATCGACGACATGCTGGTGCCGCCGCAGAAGCAGGGCATTCTGGAAGCGGCCGAAGCCGAGGTGAAAGAGATCGAACAGCAGTACACCTCGGGTCTGGTCACGCAGGGCGAGCGCTACAACAAGGTGGTTGACATCTGGGGCCGTGCCGGCGATCTCGTGGGCAAGGCCATGATGGAGCAGCTCGCGACCGAGCCGGTGGTGAACCGTCAGGGCAAGACCGTGCCCCAGGAGTCGTTCAATGCCATCTACATGATGGCCGACTCGGGCGCGCGTGGATCGGCTGCGCAGATCCGTCAGCTCGCCGGCATGCGCGGCCTGATGGCCAAGCCTGATGGCTCGATCATTGAAACGCCCATCACGGCAAACTTCCGCGAGGGCCTCAACGTTCTGCAGTACTTCATCTCCACCCACGGTGCGCGGAAGGGTCTGGCCGATACGGCGTTGAAGACCGCCAACTCGGGCTACCTCACCCGCCGTCTGGTCGATGTCACGCAAGACCTGGTGGTCACCGAAGACGACTGCGGCACCGCCAACGGCGTATCGATGAAAGCCCTGATCGAGGGTGGTGAGGTGATCGAGGCGCTCCGTGACCGGATTCTCGGGCGCGTGGCCGCAAGCGACGTGGTCAATCCCGAGACCCAGGAAACGCTCTACGAGAACGGCACGCTGCTCGACGAAACCTCGGTCGAGGAAATCGATCGGCTGGGCATTGACGAGGTGCGTGTGCGCACACCGCTCACCTGCGAAACCCGCTATGGTCTCTGCGCCAAGTGCTACGGGCGCGATCTGGGCCGCGGCGTGCTGGTGAACTCGGGCGAAGCGGTTGGCGTGATCGCTGCGCAGTCGATCGGCGAGCCGGGCACCCAGCTCACGATGCGCACCTTCCACATCGGTGGTGCGGCGTCTCGCGCGGCCGTGGTGAGCAACGTGGAAGCGCGCTCCAACGGCACCGTCCGCTTTGCGATGACCATGCGCTATGTGACCAACGCCAAGGGCGAGCAGATCGTGATCTCGCGCTCTGGCGAGGTCACCATCACCGACGACAATGGCCGCGAGCGCGAGCGTCACAAGGTGCCTTACGGTGCCACGCTCATGGTGCTCGATGGCCGGGCCGTCAAGGCTGGCACGCAGATCGCCACCTGGGATCCTCTCACCCGCCCCATCATCAGCGAATACGCGGGCACGGTGAAGTTCGAAAACGTCGAGGAAGGCGTCACCGTTGCCAAGCAGATCGACGAGGTCACGGGTCTGTCCACCCTGGTGGTGATCGATGCCAAGCGGCGCGGCAGCACGGTGAAGACCGTGCGCCCGCAGGTGAAGCTCATCAACGAGGCGGGCGAAGAGGTGCGTATCGCCGGTACCGACCACGCGGTGACCATCGGCTTCCCGGTGGGCGCGCTGATCTCGGTGCGTGACGGCCAGCAGGTGGGCGTGGGCGAGTTCCTCGCCCGCATCCCGCTCGAGTCGCAGAAGACCCGTGACATCACCGGCGGTCTGCCGCGCGTGGCCGAGCTCTTCGAGGCGCGTGCGCCGAAAGACGCTGGCATGCTGGCAGAAGTCACCGGCACGGTATCGTTCGGAAAAGACACCAAGGGCAAGCAACGCCTGGTGATCACCGACCTTGATGGCAATGCGCACGAGTTCCTGATCCCCAAGGACAAGAACGTGCTGGTGCACGACGGCCAGGTGGTGAACAAGGGCGAGATGATCGTCGACGGCCCGGCCGATCCGCACGACATCCTCCGTCTGCTCGGCATCGAGGCGCTTGCACGCTACATCGTCGACGAAGTCCAGGACGTCTATCGTCTGCAGGGCGTGAAGATCAACGACAAGCACATCGAGGTGATCGTGCGGCAGATGCTGCGTCGGGTTCAGATCACCGATCCGGGCGACGCGCCGTTCATCACGGGCGAGCAGGTCGAGCGCTCCGAGATGCTCGACGAGAACGACAAGGCGGTTGAAGCCGGCAAGCGCCCGGCGTCGCACCTCAACCTGTTGCTGGGCATCACCAAGGCATCGCTCTCCACCGATTCGTTCATCTCGGCGGCCTCGTTCCAGGAAACCACCCGGGTTCTCACCGAGGCGGCCATCATGGGCAAGCGCGACGACCTGCGCGGTCTGAAGGAAAACGTGATCGTCGGCCGTCTGATTCCTGCCGGCACGGGTCTCGCCTTCCATCGGGCCCGCAAGGCCAAGGAGGCGGCCGAGGCGCAGGAGCAGGCTGCTCTCGCTGCTGCCGAGGCGCTGTTCGACCCGGTGCCGTCGGATGCCGGGTCGGAAGCAGAGGCGGCAGGCGACGCTACCGCCTGAGACATGCGGTGTGGCAGGCGGGCGCGCCTCAGGGCGGCCGGTCTGCCGCGCGCCTGTCTCGTGCATCAGGCGGCGATCGTCGCGCCGCCGCATCGGGAGGCCGAGTAAATCCGTCAACCGGATCGGCCTTCAGCTTGTCAGAAAGTGTGTTTCGTCCTACACTTGAAGGCTTTTCGCCTGAGAAAACTCTTCGGTGCCCTCGCGGGGGTTTACGCCCTCCGAAGCACCGTCGATCTGAAGATTCAGTTAAAAGGTTTAGTCAAGGATCTTTCATGCCAACCATCAACCAGCTGGTGCGCCAGGGTCGCGAATCCGCAGCGGTCAAAAGCAAGAGCCCGGCGCTTGCCAACTGCCCGCAGCGCCGTGGCGTCTGCACACGCGTCTACACCACGACTCCGAAGAAGCCCAACTCGGCACTGCGCAAGGTTGCCAAGGTGCGCCTCACCAACGGGTTTGAAATCATCTCCTACATTGGCGGCGAGGGTCACAACCTGCAGGAGCACTCGGTGGTGCTGATCCGCGGCGGCCGCGTGAAGGACCTGCCCGGCGTGCGCTATCACATTGTCCGCGGCTCGCTCGACCTGCAGGGCGTGAAAGACCGCAAGCAATCCCGTTCGAAATACGGTGCCAAGCGTCCCAAGAAGGGCTGAGCACTCGGTTGCGCCGCTCCGGTGGCGCGCACCCCGGTCCGCTTTGCGGCTGCCGGCAGGTTTCAGGTTTCAGGAGAATCGGTAGCGGTTTGCCGCCGGTTCATTTCGTGGGGTCGGTCCCTCCAGGGGTCTGGCTCCAGTAAGCGGCAGTGTCCGCCGGCAGTGCGCCGGTCCGGTTGCACCGCCAGGCCGGTCGGGTTTCGTCCCGACTGCCAGCTGAATAGAGAGGTGTGATATGCCCCGTCGTCGCGAAGTTCCCCGCCGCGAGATTCTTCCCGATCCGCTCTACTCGAGCGTGGAAGTCTCCAAATTCGTCAACGTTCTCATGCTTGACGGCAAGAAAGCGGTTGCCGAGCGCATGCTTTATGGTGCGCTCGAGCAGATCAAGAGCCGTTCGGGCAAAGACCCGCTCGAGGTCTTCGGTCAGGCCCTCCACAACGTGCGCCCCATGGTCGAGGTGAAAAGCCGTCGGGTTGGTGGCGCCAACTACCAGGTGCCGGTTGAGGTTCGCCCGGTACGCCGCACGGCGCTCGCCATGCGGTGGCTGCGCGAGGCGGCCAAGAAACGGGGCGAAAAATCGATGGGTCAGCGCCTGGCCAACGAGCTGATGGAGGCTTCCGAGAACCGCGGCGGCGCCGTCAAGCGCCGCGACGAGGTGCATCGGATGGCCGAGGCCAACAAGGCCTTCGCGCACTTCCGCTTCTGAGCTCCGAGGCGCTGCGGTTGTCACACGATCGTCATCGCGCGGCGCAATTCTGAACAGTTTGTTCCGCGCCTGCGCTCACCGCACAGCCCTGCGCCCGCATCAACCCCTCGACAAGAGTCTCCATCATGGCCCGCAAGACCCCGATCGACCGATATCGCAACATCGGTATTTCCGCCCACATCGACGCTGGAAAAACCACGACCACCGAGCGCATCCTCTACTACACCGGCGTCAACCACAAGATCGGTGAAGTTCACGACGGCGCGGCCACGATGGACTGGATGGAGCAGGAGCAGGAGCGCGGCATCACGATCACGTCGGCCGCCACCACCTGCTTCTGGAAGGGCATGGACATGTCCTATCCAGAGCATCGCATCAACATCATCGACACCCCCGGGCACGTCGATTTCACCATCGAGGTCGAGCGCTCGATGCGGGTGCTGGACGGTGCCTGCATGGTGTACTGCGCGGTGGGCGGTGTGCAGCCCCAGTCCGAAACGGTCTGGCGCCAGGCCAACAAATACGGCGTGCCCCGTCTCGCGTTCGTCAACAAGATGGACCGCGTGGGCGCCAATTTCTTCAAGGTTCACGACCAGATGCGCGCGCGCCTGCGCGCCAACCCCATTCCCATCCAGGTTCCCATTGGCGCCGAGGAAAACTTCAAGGGCGTGGTCGACCTGGTCCGCATGAAGGCCATCTACTGGGATGACGCCTCGCAGGGCATGAAGTTCCAGCTCGAGGAGGTGCCGGCCGAGCTTGCCGACATCTGCGAAGAGTGGCGCGAAAAAATGATCGAGGCCGCGGCCGAGGCCAACGAAGACCTGATGAACCGCTATCTCGAAGGCGGTGATCTGTCGATCGAAGACATCAAGCACGGCATCCGCCAGCGCACCATCGCCGGCGAAATCGTTCCCATGCTGTGCGGCACCGCCTTCAAGAACAAGGGCGTGCAGGCCATGCTCGACGCCGTGATCGACTTCCTGCCGTCGCCGGTGGACATCCCGCCGGTCAAGGGCACCGACGAAGACGAGAAAGAGCTGCTTCGCAAGGCCGACGACGGCGAGAAATTTGCGGCGCTTGCATTCAAGCTCATGACCGATCCCTTCGTGGGCCAGCTGACCTTCATCCGCGTGTACTCCGGTGTGCTCAATTCGGGCGACACCATCCTGAACGCGGTAAAGGGCAAGAAGGAGCGTATCGGTCGCCTGCTCCAGATGCACGCCAATCAGCGTGAAGAGATCAAGGAAGTTCGGGCGGGCGATATCGCCGCCTGCGTCGGCCTGAAAGACGTCACCACCGGTGAAACGCTGTGCGATCCCGATGCGCACATCATGCTCGAGCGCATGGAGTTTCCCGAGCCTGTCATTTCCCAGGCGGTTGAACCCAAGACGAAGGCCGACCAGGAAAAGATGGGCATCGCGCTGGGGCGCCTCGCCCAGGAAGACCCCTCGTTCCGTGTCCGGACCGACGAAGAGTCGGGCCAGACCATCATCTCCGGCATGGGTGAACTCCACCTCGAGATTCTGGTCGACCGCATGAAGCGCGAGTTTGGCGTGGAAGCATCAGTCGGCAAACCGCAGGTGGCCTATCGCGAGACCATCCGCAAGGTCGTCGACGAGGTTGAAGGCAAATTCATCAAGCAGTCGGGTGGGCGCGGTCAGTACGGGCATGTGGTGCTGAAGGTCGAGCCGCTCGAGCCGGGTGGCCCCAATTTCGAGTTTGTAGACGCCATCAAGGGCGGGGTGGTGCCGCGCGAATTCATTCCGGCCGTGCAGAAGGGCATTGAGGAAACGCTGCCTGCGGGCGTGTTGGCGGGCTATCCGGTTGTCAATGTGAAGGCCACGCTTCATTTCGGCTCCTACCACGACGTTGACTCCAATGAAAACGCCTTCAAGCAGGCCGCTTCCATGGCGTTCAAGGAAGGCATGCGTCGCGCAAGCCCGGTGCTGCTCGAGCCCATGATGTCGGTGGAGGTGGAAACGCCCGAAGACTACGCCGGCACGGTCATGGGTGACCTCTCCTCGCGGCGCGGCATGGTGCAGGGCATGGAAGACATGGTGGGCGGTGGCAAGGCCATTCGTGCCGAGGTGCCGCTTGCAGAAATGTTCGGCTACTCCACGACGTTGCGCTCGCTCACGCAGGGGCGCGCCACGTACACCATGGAATTCAAGCATTACTCGGAAGCACCCAAAAACGTTGCCGAGGCGGTGATTTCGGCACGCGGCAAGTAAGCAGCAGGCGGGCAAGGTCAGGCCTCGCGCCCGCCGGCACCACACACACACGATATTCGGAGCGTAGAGATGGCAAAAGGCAAGTTTGAGCGTACGAAGCCACACGTGAACGTGGGGACGATCGGGCACGTGGATCACGGCAAGACGACGCTGACGGCGGCGATCACGACGGTGCTGTCGATGAAGTTTGGAGGCGAGGCTAAGAAGTACGACGAGATTGATGCGGCGCCGGAAGAGAAGGCGCGCGGGATCACGA
>JBMSQB010000093.1:0-16592 GCA_049423065.1 Burkholderiaceae bacterium | reverse complement strand
GCGTAACAGGCAGCGCGACCGCGAAGAAGTGGACGAGCGCGCAAGCAAGCGTTGCCAGTGCAAGCTTCACGGGCATCAGCGATCTGTCGGTCACCGTCACCTCGCTGACCGTGGAAGTGAATCGCGCCGCGAGCGACCAGACGCTGGTGGATTACGGTACGGGCAAGACCGTCCGTTCAGTGAAGACGGGCCCGAGCAGCACGACGGAACTGACGCTTAAGGCGTCCGACGGGATCCTGACGCGCGCCACTGGCAACATCAAACTCGACGTCTTCGGCTTCCTGCAAGCCGAGGGCAGCTTCGGCATTGAGAAGCGCACCAACCAGACCATCACGGTCAACACGGGCACTGCAGCTACTGGGACCACGGTTGCAGTCGATGAGCTGCTGATCGGTGGCGCCGGCCTCACGGGCTTCATCGGAGTGAACGGCGGCACGGCGAACGCCACGGGCGTCAGCCTTTCAGGCGTCACTCTTGGTTTGGCGCTCTACACCGAGCGGGTGACGGGAAGCGCTACGCCCAAGAAATGGACCAGCGCACAAGCCAGCGTTGCCAGCGCAAGTTTCACTGGTATCGATGATCTCACCGTCAACGTCAGCTCGCTGTCCGTTGAAGTCAACCGCGCAGCCAGCGACAAAACCGTTGTCGACTATGGCGCAGGCAAGACCGTCCGCGCGGTCAAGACTGGCCCCACGACCTCACTGGATCTCAATCTCAACGCCGCCGAGGGCGACCTCACCCGTGCCACCGGCAACCTGAAGCTCGACCTCTTTGGCTTTGTTCAGGCTGACGGCGGCTTCGGTATCGTGAAGAAATCCGGGCGAGTGCGCGTCACGGACAATCCGCTCACGGCGACGATCGACGAGTCGGCCAATCTGGTTGATGTCGACATGCTGCTGATCGGTGGCACAGGCCTCACCGGATTCGCAGGTATCAATGGCGGTCGTGCAGACGAAACCGGCTTGCGCCTGTCGGGTGTCGAACTCGGCGTTGCGCTCTACACCGAGAAGCTTGCCAACAACAGCACGGCGTCGGCTCGACGTTGGACCACCGCGCAGGCGACTGCGACCAATGCGGCGTTTGGCGGCATCGACGGGCTCGTCCTGAGCGCCCAGTCTCTTTCGGTCGAAGTCAACCGGGCTGCAACCGACAAGACGGTCGTTGATTACGGCTACAGCGATCCGGAGGATCTCACCAAGCCGCGTAAATCGGTCGTCGCGGTGCCGACGGGGCCAACCTCAAGCCTCGCTCTCACCATCGATGGCGCGCGCGGCGACCTGCTGAGGGCCAGCGCGTTTCTGAATATCGATGTCTTCGGCTTCTTTGCGGTACGCGGCAATTTTGCGATCGACAAGAGCGATCGCGAAATCGTTCTGAATGACGCGGTCGTCGACGCTCAGGGCGTCACGACGCGGCCGGCGAGCGTCGTGAAGGTCACGGCACTCAACATTGGCGCGAGCGACGTCTTCGCTTTCGCGGGCGTTGGCGGGGGCTTTGATGCGCAAGGCGAGCTCAAGTCCGGCGCAGTCGGCTTGCAATTGTCTGAGGTTGATTTCGGCCTGGCGGTACTCGGCGAAAAGTTGAACGGACAGGAGCCCGCCGGAACCCAGGCGCGTCGCTGGACCTCGCTGCAGGCGCAGGCTGGCTCAGCTGGACTGACCGGAATCGATGGGCTCACGCTGAGCGCAGACACGCTCACCGTCGACATCAACCGCCCAGCAGCAGACGCGTCGCTGGTCGATTACAAGGCGCGCGCGTACACCATTGATACGGGTACATCCGATTCACCTTCCAGTCTCACCTTGTCCCTTGATGGCTCGGAAGGCGCACTGCTCCGCGCGCGCGGCAACCTCAAGCTGGACGTCTTCGGTTTTGTCCAGGCAAGCGGCGCGTTCGGCATCGAGAAGAAGACGGGCAGCATCCGCGTCGCTGACAAGCCATCCACCCAGAACATCGATGAGTCGGCAACAGCCGTCAACGTCGACATGCTGCTGGTGGGCGCAAGCGGACTGTCGGCATTTGCAGGCGTCAACGGCGGACAGTCGAATGCGCTGGGCCTGTCGATGTCTGGCGTCGACATGGGCCTTGCATTGTTCACCGAGCGGCTAAGCGGCACCACTGGCACGCCGCGCAAGTGGACTTCGCTCCAGGCGTCGGTCGAGTCGGCGCAGCTTGGCGGAATTGACGGCCTCACGGCATCGGTGTCCAACCTCACGGTCAGTGTCAACCGTCAGGCCACCGATGGCACGGTCGTCGACTACAGCCTGGATACAACGAAGACCGATGGCACGCGGCTCAGCTCGGTCAAAGTCCTGACCGGTCCGACCAGCGATCTGGAACTCACGCTTGATGGCAAGCGCGGCGATCTCCTCGAGGCTCGGGGCAAGGTCGATCTTGACGTCTTTGGTTTTGTGCAGGTGTCGGGTGAATTTGCCTTCGAGCGCGCGAGTGCGCCGATGACCGTCACCCTGGCCGATGGCACGCAGCGGCAGGCGAGTGCATTGAAAGTGGGGGCTTCGAACCTTCGCGCCTTTGCGGGCGTTGACGGGGGAACTGCCAATGCAATGGGTCTCGAGCTCTCCGGGGTCGAGTTCGGTCTGGCCTTGCTGTCAGATGTCAATGACGCGACTCGCAACTGGACCAGCTTCCAGGCGAAGGCGCAATCCGCGGCATTGGTGGGGATAAGCGGACTGGTGGCTGCAGGCGACACACTCAGCATCGAGGTCAACCGTGCAGGCAAGGCAGGTGATGCGGTCGTTGACTTCAGCCGGGCCGATCCAACCGATCAAGCCAGCCCCCGGCGCACAGCGCTGACGGTTGCTACCGGTCTCACCAGTTCACTCGAACTCGGCATGTCGGGTGCGCAAGGCGATCTGCTCCGGGCAAGCGGCAACCTGCGCCTGGATGTCTTCGGATTCTTCCAGGCGAGTGGCGCGTTTGCGGTCGAGCGCCGCGACGAGACGGTATGGCTCAACGATGGCGTGGTCTCGGAGGATTCGACCAAGGCCAAGGCGCCAACCAAGGTCAATGCACGGCTGCTTACCATCGGCGGGACGG
This sequence comes from Burkholderiaceae bacterium, assembly GCA_049423065.1. Taxonomy (GTDB): domain Bacteria; phylum Pseudomonadota; class Gammaproteobacteria; order Burkholderiales; family Burkholderiaceae_E; genus SYIM01. Next base: position 13,535 of record JBMSQB010000093.1, on the reverse strand, counting down.
GCATCGATGCGTTCGCGGGGGTCAACGGCGGCAGCGCGAATGCCATGGGCCTCAAGCTCGAAGGCGTCGATTTCGGTCTGGCGATGGTGAGCGAGAAGCCGGCGACCGCAGGTGCCGCGGCCCGTAAATTCACCACACTCAAAGCGCAGGCGGGCAGCGTTGAATTTGTCGGGATTGATGGCTTTGAAGCGAGTGCAAGCGGCCTTGAAGTCGAGATCAACCGAGGTATCAAGGGAACTGGCGGTAATCCCGACACGGTCATCGATTATTCCGCGCAGCAACTTGAAGTGCTCGCCGGGCCCACCCAAACGGTCACGATCGACAGCGATGGTGCGGTGGGCGAACTCACGCGCGCCTCAGCAGATTTCAAGCTTGATGTCTTCGGGTTCGCCCAACTTGAAGGATTCCTGAGTTTCGATCAATCCACCCAGACGGTTGCGCTCGCTGATCGGGTGGTGAACGCGAGTGGCGTCGAAGTGTCGCCAGCGACTCAGGTTCAGGCCACCGTCCTGAAGGTGGGCGGTAGCGGCGTCTCTGCGTTTGTTGGCATCAACGGTGGGACCGAAGACCGAATCGGTCTGGCAATGAGCGGAGCCGACTTTGGCCTGGCACTCATCACCGATCGAGCGGATCCCAGTCGCAAGTGGACGACGCTCGAAGCCAGCGCATCGGCGGTGTCCTTTGACGGCATTGAGGGTCTGACTGCCAAGGCGGACACGCTCACGGTGACGATCAACCGGGCGAGCAAGGCGGCCGATCCGGTAGTCGATTATTCGCTGGTGAACGCGGCCCAGACTGGCGGTGCGCGGCGCACCGAACTGTCGATCAAGACGGGTGCGGCCAGTTCCACCCGGCTGTCGGTCGACGGCGCAGAAGGCCGTGTGCTGAAAGCGGCCGGCAACCTCGACATCGATCTGTTCGGGTTTGTGAGTGTGAAGGGCGGTTTTGCTGTCGAGTCCCGCTCGCAGGCGGTCACGCTGTCTGATGGCTCGACGATCGACAAGGCTCAACTCATCACCATCGGCGGCAGCAAGGTTGATGCGTTTGCCGGTATCAACGGGGGCTATGACGACGCCACTGGCGCGCTCAAGGCTGGCGCCAAGGGGCTTTCGCTTGGGCAGGTCAACTTCGGTCTGGCGCTCGTGAGCGACCCCGAGGATCCCAAGCGAAGCTTCACCACGCTGCAGGCCACCGCCGTTACAGCAGAGCTGAAAGGCATTGAAGGCCTCACGGCGAAAGCCGAGCAGGTGTTGCTCAACGTCAACCGCGGGATCACGCTGCCGGCCGAGCCGGAGGTCGTGACGAAGTTCAACACCAAGCTCTTGCTGAAGATCCCGGTTGATCTGTCGGGCACGCTCACGCTCAGCCGTGCGGCAGGCACAGGCGGCCAGACGCATGCTGCAAGCACGGCAAACGCGACCGTCCTTGAAGGCCTGTCCAACACCGAGCTCATCAAGCGGCTTACCGCTGCCTTCGAATCGCTCGCTGGGATCGGCGCTGGCAATGTGGCGATCGAGGGGAACCTCTACGACGGCTACACCGTTGAGTTCATCAATGCGCTGGCCGGAAAGCCGGTCACCGACATCACCGCGAGTGCGACGCCGACGGCGGCCACATCAACCGTCACCAACAGCACCCTTCCGTTTGCTGGCGTCGACGAGGTGAAGCAGGTGGTGGTGCAGTCGCTCCGGGCTGAGCCGCCGCCGGTGAGCGTCAACGTCACCACGCCTGTCGAGGCCGATGCGGGTCTCACTGAAATCTCGCAGATCACCTTCACCACACCGCTTCGCGACGGAACCTACGACGTCTTCTTCATGGACGGCGGTGTGGTGCGCCAGGACCGGACGCCGGTTGCCGGCGTCAATGAGCTTCAGCGAATCACCGTGACCGGTGATCGGGCGGCGCAGCCGCCGGCAGCCAGTGCCACCGTGACCGTGGTTCAGGACGGGCTTCAGGGGCAGCCGCTGGTGCTCAGCCCGACGCGTCTCAAGCTCGATACCGATATCGCGCAGGGCACGCTGGTGTTGTCGTTCTCCGGGCAGCAAGCGAGCGTCGAGCTGACGGCGGGTCGGACCGCCGAGGCGACGCGCACCGCGATTCGCACGCAGCTCGAAGCTGTCGTGCGTGCCACGGGCCGCTCGGTCACCGCCGGCGACATTGCTGTCACGGGCGACGAAGACGCGGGCTTTACCATCGTCTTTGGCGGCACCCTTGCGGGCCTCGATTTCTCCGGGCTGTCGGCGCAGGCGCGAGTCCCGCAAGTGACAGCCAGCGTCGTGGAAGTCGCCGCGGGCGCTGCGGCAGTCGATCGCGTGGTTGTGCAGCCGCAGACGGTCAATACGCGCCTGCTGCTTCAGATGGACGCCCAGGCAGCCGGCACGCTCAGCTTTGCCCTCAATGGCACCAACCGCCCGGCAAACATCGCTGCCGGGGCGAGCGACGCTGCGGTCATGGCGGCGGTGAAATCGGCGCTGGAGGGGTTCGCGGCAGTCGGTGCCGGGAACGTTGCGATCACCGGAACACGCGCCGCGGGCTATTCCATCGAGTTCAAAGGCGCGCAGGCGGGCAAAGACCTGACCGGGCTCGCGCTTTCCTTCATTCCATTGGCTGCGACCAGCACCGTCTCCACCCTGGAGCAGGGCGGACAGCAACAAACCGGCAGCGTGTCGAGCGGCACTCAGGTCAATGAGCGGCAGGTCATCAAGTTCACCAATGCCACTGCGCTCACCGGCGTTCGCTACACGTTGAGTGCGGGGGCCAAGGACACGGGCCGAATCGATTTTTCATCAAGCAGCCCGACGCAAAATCGCAGCACCCTGCAGGCAGCGCTTGACGGTGTCTACGGCGCCGGCAACACCAAGGTCACGTTTGACCAGACCAGCACCGCCGCCAACCCGATCTATTTCATCGACTTCATCGGTGGCTTGGCCGGCCAGAATGTGGGCCAACTCTCGGTCAGTTCCGAGACCAAGGTCCATGTCGAAATCACCACGTCCCGCCAGGGACAAGGGGTCACGCAGACTCCGGTCATCCGCGCGGTTCCCACGGTGCAGCGCATTGCGCTCACCGGGGCCGATGCAGGCGGCACGATCCGGATCGCCTTCGACCACAGCGGCAAGACCTACACCACTGCGGCCCTGCCACTTTCTTCGAGCGCCGCCGACGTTCAGGCGGCATTGGCCGCGCTGAATGTCACCGGGCTCAGCACGGCGGCTGCCATCTCGGTGGCCGGATCGTCTGGCAACTGGACCCTCACTTTTGGCGGCGGCCTCTCCGGTCAGCTGATTGCGCCCGTCAAGGTCACGGTGATCCCGCTTGGCAGCAGCGCGCAGCTGTCGGTGGTGGAGCGCGGCCTGACCCGCACGACCAGCGAAACCCTCACCACGCCTGCCGTCAACGAACTGCAGCGCATCAGCCTTGTTTCGCAGGCGCCCGGCAATTTCACGCTGAGCCTCGTGCATGCGGGCAAGACTTACACCACTTCAAGCCTTGCAATCGGCGCGGGTGCCGACGCGGTCAAGTCTGCGCTTGAGCAGGCCCTGTCAGCGGGTGGATTTGCGGGCGCGCAACTGACCGTCACGGCGAGAACTGGCGGCTATGACGTGGGTTTTGCCGGGACATTGGGCGGGCTCAATATCGCCCCGCTCAAGGTGGCAGCACAGGCGCAACCCGCGTCGGCCGAGGTGTCCGTACTTCAGGTTGGCGAGCGCTCCGGCGGCGAAACCATGATGAACGAGCGCTATGCGCTCACGTTCACCCAGAAATTTGGCTCGCAGGGCTTCAAGGTCTACTTTGTGGATGACGGCAAGCTGCCGGTCACCTACAAATTCAACAATGCCGAAGATCCGTTTGAGACCATCGCCCAGATCAAGGCGGCCTACGCCGAGCTGCTGAACGGCTATCAGGGCACGGTCGTTACCCAGGCCGATATCAACGTCGCCCGTGACACCAACTACACCGGCAGTGGCAACCGCTACGTGGTCGAATTCGTTGGATCGCTTGCGGGCAAGTCAGTCCCCGCCATTGGCGTCAGTTCCCAGAAAGGAACCTTCAGCAACGTCCGTCTGCAGGAAGGCGCGCCTGGCCAGAGCGAAATCCAGAAAATCGAGGTCCAGCCCAATGGCAGCAGCGGCAGCTTCACGCTGAGCCTCACCACCGGCGGCAAGACCTACACCACCACCGGCATCCAGTTCGGTGCCAACGCCGCCACCGTTCGCTATGCGCTCAACACCGCGCTGGGCAGTGCCGGAGCGGTCGAGGTCGAGTCGGGCGCAGCGGGCGTCTACACCGTCAAGTTTGGCGGCAAGCTGACCGGCGTCGACCTGCCGCTTCTGCAAGCGGCGGTGGTGAGCCAGTCCAGCCTGCCATCCGGCAGCTTCACGATCGGCTATGGTGGTCAAACCACCGGCGCGATCGCCTACGACGCCGATGGCGCAGTGTTGGCGTCGCGCGTTCAGACGGCGCTCCGCGCGCTGTCCGGCGTGGGGGCCAACGCAGTCTCGGTCACCTACAACCCGGCCACCAGCAACGGCACGCAGATTGGTCTCGATGTGCTGTTCGGCGGCAGCCTCGCTCAGCGAAACGTCGATGCACTCACCGTATCGCAGTCTGGCCTGCGTAACGCGGGCGCTTCGGTCGCCACCGTCACCCAGGGCGTTGCCGGGGTTTCACAGGTGCAGTGGGTGGGGGCCGGATCTGAAGCCATTGCCAAGGGCTTCAAGCTGTCGCTCGCCTACCAGGGCAAGGTCTACACCACCGGCGTGATTGCGGGCGGCGCCACCGAGAGCGCGATTCAGTCTGCAGTCAGTCAGGGATTCGGCGCTGTCACAGGGCTCACGCCCACGGTCAAGCTGCTGGGAGCCGACACCTTCAACATCACGTTCGAAGGCGCACTTGCCGGCTCGACCTTCAATCCGCTGACGCTCACGGTGGTGGGCGCCTCGGCGCCGCCAGCGAAGGGCAGCGGCGCCTACCAGGTCAACAACACGGCGGCCAACGTCGCCAGCATGCGGCAGGCCTACGCGACGCTGCTCAATACGACGATCGCCAACATCAAGGTGGAACGCGACTTCAGCGTTTCTGGCGGCGAGCGTTACCGGATCAGCTTCATTGGTGCGCTCGACAAGACCAATATCCGCGACGGCATGATCGCGTTCAACACGTCGCTCGACTACGACCTGGTCCAGGACGGCGTGGCGGCGGTTGCTGAAATCCAGGAAATCAAGGTCGATCGCGCGGCGAGCACCGCAGGCAGTTTCCGGCTTGCGCTCACTCATGCCGGCAAGACCTACACCACCGCGGCGATCGCTTTCGGCGCAACGGCGCAGGTCCTCCAGGACGCTCTGCGCGCTGCGGCAAGCGGCACGACGACGCTCGGATCGATCGGCACGCTGACGGTCACGGCCGCTGGCACCGACACCTATCGCGTGTCCTTTGGCGGAACCCTTACCGGCGTCAACATTCAGCCGCTCAGTGCGGCTGCGGTGTCGGTTGATCCGCAACTGCCGTCGGGCAGCTTCAGGATTTCGGTTGAAGATCCTGCCGGCGAGCGCTTCACCACGGCAGTCGCCTACAGCAGCACGCCCGCAACGCTTCGCACCAATCTGCAAGGCGCGCTCGATGGCCTTTTCGGTGCCGGCAATATCCAGGTGGATGTCGACCCTGCCGACACCACCGGGCGCAACCAGGCCTTCCTGCTCAAGTTCAAGGGCTCGCTCGCCAAGGTTGATGTGGCCGACATCACCAGCCACTTCGATACGCTGTCCCTGGGACGCGTCGCGCCCTACAGCGTGAAGCAGGGCGTAGCGCGCGTGGGCGAGGTTCAAGCGGTGCGGCTCACGAGCCCGGCCTCGGATGTTGGCTACACGCTTACCGTCACCCACAGCGGCCAGTCTGCCACCAGCGCGGCGCTTGAGTCGTCAATGACTCAGACCGAGGCACAGGCGGTGATCGATGCCGCCATGACTGCGTTGAGCGCCAAGGTGGCTGCGGCCGGCAATGCAGGATTCGCGGGCACGGCTGGGCTTAAGTTCTGGAACGGCAAGGCGCTTGATCTTGAATTTGGCGGCTCGCTCCTTGGCGTCGATGTGGCGGCAGTGACCGTGGCCGAAGTGCCCAGGACGTACACGCCGACAATCTCGATCGTCGAGACGGGTTACACGCAAACCACGCCGGCCAAGCCCATCCGTACCCTGGTCGTCGACTACAGCGTTGATTCCGCTACGACCAAGCGGCGCACCGAACTCGATGTACGCAACGGTGCCAAGACCACCGACGTGTTCACGCTCACGTTGGACGGCGCGCGTGGCGAGTTGTTGCAGGCCAGTGCAAAGCTCACCATCGACATCTTCGGCTTCGTCGCCATCCAGGGCAATTTCGCGCTCGACAAGGGCGAAGACGAAATCGTGCTGGGTGATGCGGAATATGACGCGCTGGGCGAACTCACCAAGCCAGCGAGTGTGGTCCGGGTTGACGCGCTTCGAATCGGCGCGAGCGGCGTCAAGGCCTTTGCGGGCGTGGGCGGCGGATACGAAGATTCCGGCGCCCTGAAGGCGGGTGCGGTGGGCTTGTCGCTCACCGGCGCCGAATTCGGCCTGGCGGTGCTCAGCGAGCGGCTCACCGGTCTGGAATCGGCGGGCACCCAGGCGCGCGGCTGGACCAGCTTCCAGGCATCGGCCGAGGAAGCGAGCTTCGTGGGCGTTGAAGGTCTGACCGTTTCGGTTGATACGTTGTCGATCGAGGTCAACCGCCAGGCGGCCGACGGCACGCTGGTCGATTACAAGGCGCGCGGCTTCGAGATCCAGACCGGCACCCGCGATGAACCTTCGAGCCTCACGCTGTCGATGGACGCCTCCGAAGGCCAGTTGCTGCGTGCGCGTGGCAACCTCAACCTTGATGTGTTCGGGTTCGTTCAGGCCTCGGGCGGCTTCGGCATCGAGAAGAAGGTGGGGCAGGTCAGTCTGGCCGACAACCCCGCCACGCAGAACACGGACGAATCGCTGACTCCCGTCAATGTCGACATGCTGCTGATCGGCGGCAGCGGTCTGTCGGCCTTCGCGGGTGTCAATGGCGGCCGGGCCAATGCGGTGGGGCTTGCGCTGTCAGGCGTCGACCTGGGGCTCGCGCTCTACACCGAGCGACTGGCGGCCGGCAGCACGGCCGTGCCGCGCAAATGGAGCACGCTGCAGGCCACCGTTGAAACCGCAGGATTCGGTGGTGTCGACGGACTCACCGTTCAGGTTGACACCTTGTCGGTCGCCGTCAACCGGGCGGCGGCTGCCGACGGCACGCTGGTCGACTACAGCCTGGATCCGTCCAAGACCGACGGCTCGCGCAGAACGGCGGTCAGCGTCCTGACCGGACCCACTTCCGACCTGACGCTCACGCTCGACGGCAAGCGCGGTGATTTGCTGGAGGTGAGCGGGCGCCTCACGCTCGATGTTTTCGGATTCGTTCAGGTGTCTGGCGAATTCGCGCTCGAGCGCGCTCGCGCACCCATCACGCTCACACTTGCCGATGGCAGTACTGCGAGCGCGCAGGCGCTCAAGCTTGGCGCGTCCGATCTGCGTGCATTTGTGGGCATCAATGGCGGGTCTGATGAGGCGATCGGCTTCGAACTGGCGGGTGCCGAATTCGGCCTGGCGATGTATTCGCATGCCACCGATGAAACCCGCAGCTGGACCAGCCTCCAGGCGAGCGCAAAGAGCGCAGCCTTTGGCGGCATTGAGGGCCTCACGCTGGCCGGCGACACGATCTCGATCGAGGTCAACCGCGCGGGCAAGATCGGCGATGCGGTTGTCGACTACGGCCTGAAGGATGCAGCCAATCCGGCTGCGGGCCGGCGCACCGCGATGTCGGTCAAGACCGGCATCACCAGCCAAACCACGCTCACGATGGATGGCGCGCAGGGCCGGTTGTTGCGCGCTTCGGGCAACCTGACACTCGATGTGTTCGGCTTCTTCCAGGCGGCGGGCGGCTTTGCCATCGAAAGCCGCGATGAAACCTTCTATCTCAACGACGGCGTGGTGTCCGAAGATCCGGACAAGGCCAAGGCGCCTACCGAGATCCGCGGTCGCCTGCTCACCGTGGGTGGCACCGGCATCGATGCGTTTGCCGGCATCGGCGGCGGGACTGACGACGCGATGGGGCTGCGCCTCACCGACGTTGACTTCGGATTGGCGCTGGTCACCGAGATTCCCAAGACGCAAGGCGCTGCCGCTCGCGAATTCACCACCCTGAAAGCGCGGGCGGGGTCGGTGGGCTTCGTCGGTCTCGACAGCTTCGAGGTGAGCGCCACCGATCTTATGGTCGAGATCAACCGTGGCATCAAGGGCACTGGAACCACGCCCGATGTCGTGATCGACTATGGCATCCAGCAGCTTGATGTTCTGGCTGGCCCCGCCGACAGCGTGACCCTTGATTCCGACGGGTCGTTGGGCGAACTCACGCGCGCGGCCGGTCACCTGAAGCTTGACCTGTTCGGCTTCGCCCAGTTTGAAGGCAACCTGGCGTTCCAGCAGTCATCGGCGTCGGTCAACCTCGCACCCAAGCAAGGCACGGTCGAGACCGTCGCAGTCGATCTCCTCACCGTGGGTGGTTCTGGCATCTCTGCATTTGTGGGCATCAACGGCGGCACGGACGATCAAATCGGTCTGGCCCTTACAGAAGTCGATTTCGCGCTCGCGCTCATGACGAGCAAGGCCGATGCAAGCCGCAAGTGGACCACGCTGGAGGCTAGCGCCGGCTCGGTGTCGTTCGATGGCATCGATGACCTCACGCTGAGCGCAACCGACCTGTCGGTGAGCATCAATCTGGCCGACAAGGCCGATGACGCAGTGGTTGACCACAAGGCGAGTGCCGCGGGCCCCAACGCGCTCAAGGTCGCTACCGGCCCCACCGAACTCCGAACCCTTGAGCAGGACGGAAAGGTGGGCGAGCTGATCGAAGCGCGCGGCCATCTGCTGGTGGACCTGTTCGGTTTTGTGCGGGTCGATGGCGACTTTGCCGTCTCGCAGCGCTATGAAACCATCACGCTGTCCGACGGCAGCACAATCGAGCGCGCCAAGGTGCTCACGATTGGCGGCAACGATATCGACGCGTTCGCCGGCATCAACGCCAAGCGCGACGACCGTATCGGCCTGTCGCTCGAAAAGGCCGACTTTGCGCTCGCGCTCATCTCTGATCCGAAGGATGCCAAGCGCAGCTTCACCACGCTGAAGGCCACCGCCGATCTGGCGGCTTTCGTTGGTGTCTCCGATCTCACCGTGTCGGCGAGCGATCTCGAGGTTCAGATCAACCGCGGTATCAAGCTTCCGTTTGAGGCCGAGAAGCGCGACCTGACCAACACCGAGATCGATCTGCTTGTTCCGGCCGACTTCGTTGGCGACCTCAGCTTTGCCCGCGAGGGCAAGACCGGTATCGCCAAGGTGGGATCGCGCGATACCGACGCACAGATCATCCTCAAGCTCACCTCTGCACTCGAGACGGTGGTCGGTAAAGGCAATGTCAAGATCACCGGCAACCGCATTGAAGGATTCCGTCTCGAGTTCATCGGTACGCTCGCGGGCATCAACGTCACGGGTTTGACAGTAGCCTCGCAAGCCGCTGCGATCACCGCAACGGTCACCACCCGGACCGAGGCGGTCGCGGGTACCAACGAAGTCAAGCAGGTGGTGGTCCAATCGCTGCGCGGCGAACCTGACCCCGTTACGGTCAAGGTCACCACGCCGGTGGCTGCCCAGGCGGGCGTGACCGAAATTTCGTCGATCACCTTCACCCGTCCGACGCAGTCAGGCACCTACGACGTCTTTTTTGTCGACGGTGGCGTGGTGCGCACTGATCGGGCGGCGGTGGCTGGCGTCAGCGAGCTGCAGCGACTGGTGCTGACCGGCGATCTGGCGGCGCAAAGCTCAGGTGCGAGCGGCACCGTTACCGTCGTGCAGCCGGGTGGTGGCACCGGGCGCAACGAGCGCTACGCGGTCACTTTCAGCAACAAGTTCGGCTTCCAGGGCTTCAAGCTTTATTTTGTCGACAATCCGGTTCTGCCCACCACCTGGACGTACCGAAACAACGCAGAGAACGTTGCCGACACCATCGGCCAACTGAAGAACGCTTACGCGGCGCTGCTCAAGGGCTATACCGACAACACGCCGCGCCCGGAGGCCATTCAGGTCAGCGAAGACAAGACCTACACCGGCACTGGCCATCGCTATGTGCTGGAGTTCGTCGGCGTACTGGCCGGCAAGGACATTCCCGCCATCGGGATGCGCAGCGAGTCCAAGACCTTCTCCAATGTCCGCCTGCAGCAGGGCGGCGCGGCGCAAAACGAGCAGCAGAAGGTCACGCTCGACACCACCGGCGCAAAGGGCAGCTTCGCCCTGTCACTCACCGTCGGCACCAAGACGTTCACCACCACTGGCATCCAGTTCGGTGCCAACGCGGCCACCGTGCGCTATGCGCTCAATGCAGCGCTCGGCAATGCCGGCAGCGTAGAAGTGACCAGTGGCGGCACAGGCGTGTATCTGGTGAGCTTTGAGGGCGCGCTCGCCGGTGTCGATGTGAACCTGCTCACCTTGAGCATCAACAGCGCACAACCGGTCCCGTCGGGCACCTTCACTCTGACCTACGGCGGCAAGACCACTGCGCCGATCACTTTCGACCGGGACGGCGCGGCACTCGCCCGTCGCGTGCAATCGGCGCTTGACGGCCTGAGCACCATCGGTGCGGGCAACGTCCAGGTGAGCTACAACGCGCAACAGTCGTCGGGTGCGCAGCTCGGTCTCGATTTGCAGTTCACCGGCGCGCTCGCTCAGCAGGATGTCGCCGCGATCACTGTTGGTGCCGCGGGCCTCACCAATGCGGCCGCAGCGGTCCGTACAGTCACTGCGGGCGTGAACGCGGTCACGCAGAAACAATGGATCGGCGCGGGTCCCGAGGCCATACAGAAGGGCTTCAGGCTGTCGCTCACCTGGCAGGGGCAGGTCTACACCTCGTCAAAGATTGCGGGTGGCGCAACCGAGGCTGCAATCCAGACGGCAGTGGAAGCAGGCTTTGCAGGCATCCCTGGCCTCACGCCGACCGTGAAGCTGGTGAGCAGCGACACCTTCACCATCGAATTCGGCGGGGCGCTGGCCGGTACCTCCTTCAACCCCTTGCTGCTCAAGGTCGAGGGAGCAAGCGCGCCCGCGGCCAAGGGCAGTGGGGCATTCGTTGCGGGCAATGCGTCCCAAACCCTTGCCAATCTGCAGTCCGCATTTGCGACGCTGCTAGGCACGTCGTCCTCCAACATCCGCGTGGAGCGCGATACCGCGGCGGTCGGCGGCGAGCGCTACGTCATCAGCTTCATTGGCGATCTCGATCAGACCAACATCCGTGACGGGATGATCGCGTTCAACACGCCGCTCGACTACGACCTGGTGCAAGACGGTGCGGCAGCGGTCGCCGAGGTGCAGCGGGTTCGTATCGACCGCAAGCTCGATGCCGCCGACCCCACCAAGACCACCTCCGGCACGTTCCGGTTGAGTGTGGCGCGCGCGGGTGTCACGTTCGTCACCGCGCCCATCGCGTTTGGCGCCAATGCGCAGACGGTTCAGGACGCGCTGCGTGCGGCAACTGCCAGCGGCGGCACCCAATCCCTGGGCGGACTGGGCACGCTCTCGGTTTCGGCCGACGGCACCGATGCCTACCGCGTGCAGTTCGGCGGTTCGCTGGCCGGATCCGATATTGCGTTGATGCAGGTCTCGGCGGTCTCGGTTGATCCGCAACTGCCGGCCGGTACCTTCCGCGTCTCGGTCCCCGATGCCAATGGCAATGACCAGTTCACCGACCCGATCGCCTACAACAGCGACCGCAGCGTGCTGCGCCAGAACATTGAAACGGGTCTGGCCAAGATCTTCGGTGCGGGCAACTTCACCGTGGCGCTCGATACGGCGGAAAGCACCGCTCGATCGCTCGCCTACACCATCAGCTTCCAGGGCGCGCTGTCGCGCCTGGATGTCGCCAACATCACCAGCTACTCGGCCGATTTGCAGCTCGGCGTGGTGAGGCCCTACAACATCGCGCAAGGGGTTGCGACGGCGGGCGAAGTGCAGCAGATCGCCCTGCAGTCGGATGCCGACCAGGTGGGCTTCAAGCTCACGTTGACGCACTCGGGCAAGAGCGTTCAGACCGACACGATCGACTCCGAGATGTCGCGTGCCGAGGTCGAGGCCATCCTCGACAAGGCGGCTTCGGCCCTGAACACAGCGGTTGGCGGTGGCTTTGCTGCCTCGCTCGATCTGGTGCTGTGGGCCGGCAAGACGATGCAACTCGGCTTTGCCGGTTCGCTCAAGGGCGTGAACGTGGCAGACGTCACGGTCAGCCCGGTCGCCATCACCAGTGCGGCCTCGCTGCAGGTCGTGCAAGCGGGCAAGACGGTCGTCACGCCTGCCAAGCCGGCGCGTACGGTGGTGGTGGATTACACGACAGGTGCTTCGGACACCACGCCGGCCACCGATCTCACCGTACCCACGGGTCCCACCACCGACAGCACGCTCGACATCGATGGCTCGCTCGGCGACTTCATGCGCGTCACCGGGGTGCTTGATATCAACCTCTTCGGGTTCTTCCAGACCAAGGGCAACTTTGGCATTGAGAAGAAGAGCGGATCGGTCAAGCTGGCAGACGAGCAAAAGAACGCGAGCGGTGTGGTCACCAAGGCGGCCAGCACGGTCAACGTCGACCTGCTCACGATCGGCGCCAACAACATGACTGCGTTTGCCGGCCTGAATGGTGGCACGGCGAACGAGCTCGGCCTCAAGATGACCGGGGTCGAGTTCGGCCTGGTGTTGGCCACCCAACAGCTCACTGGCGCTCCGGGCGAGGCGGCCCCACGCAAGTGGACGGGTCTGCAAGCAACAGCGGCCTCGGTGGGCTTTGTCGGCCTTGGCAACGACATGAAGGTCAGCGCCACCGGCGTGGGCGTCCTCATCAACCAGGCGAACGGCGACGCCACGACGGTGGTCGATTTCCTGCGTAGCGATGTGTCGGTGGTCACCGGGCCGAGCCGCTCGCTCAAGATGACACTGGATGGCACGCGGGGTGAGCTGGTGCGCGCCAGCGGTACGCTCACCCTCGACGTCTACGGCTTCTTCCAGGTCACGGGCGACCTCGCGATCGAGAAGAGCAACAAGACCATCACGCTCGCCAAGGTCGGTACGGCAGCGGCCGAGCAGGTGGAAGCGGGCATGCTCACCATTGGCGGCAGCGGCATCAATGCCTTTGCCGGCATCAATGGCAACAGCCCCGATCGCCTCGGCTTGGCGCTCACCAATGTTGAATTCGGCCTGGCGCTTCTCACCAGCAAGGCTCAGCCCACGCGCAAATGGACGGCGCTGCAGGCCACAGCCGGATCCGTGGCATTTGTAGGGCTGGGCGACAGCGTCAAGATCGGCGCCACCAATGTCGGCGTGCTGGTCAACCAGGCAGATGGTGCGGCCACCGATGTTGTCGATTTCACGGCCACCGATCTCACCGTCGCCACGGGTACCACCAAGGGC
>JBMSQB010000092.1:0-16798 GCA_049423065.1 Burkholderiaceae bacterium | reverse complement strand
GCGCGAATGCGCCGGCGCAGCCAGTCGATCCGCCACCCGACTCCCGCCCCGGCCGACGCGCACCCAAAGAAGCGAACCCCCCTTAGCGGTCGAGCGTGATCGCGATCTTCCCCACATGCGTATCGGCCTTCATGCGCTCAACCGCCTGCGGCAGCTGGTCAAACGGGAACACCGCGTCGATCAGGGGCTTCAGCCGCCCGTCGCGCACCAGCGGCAGCATGTCCCGGATGAATCCGTCGATGGTCTGGGCGCGCTGCTCCGCTGTCCGATAGCGGTTGCTGACACCAAACAGCTTGAGCCGTCTGCTGTGGAGATCGTCGACATCGATCTCGGCGCGCTTGACGCCGTCGACATGCCCCACCTGGGCAAGCCTGCCCATGTAGGCAAGCGACTGCATCAGGGCATCGAACACCGATCCGCCAACATTGTTGATGGCAAGCTGAACCCCCTTGCCATCGGTAAAGCGCTTCACCGCTTCAACGAAATCCGATCCTCGGGTGACGATGCCTTCATCGAGCCCCACCTTGCGAAGCGCTTCGAGCTTGGCCGCTGAACCCGACGTGCCGATCACCTTCGCGCCCAAAGCCTTGCCGATCTGGAGGCAAGCCACACCCACTCCGGATGCCACCGCGGTGACCAGCATGGTGTCGCCTGCCTTGAGTTCTCCATTGGGAACGATCATGTCGTAGGCAACCGCATATGCAATCGGGATCGAGCCCGCATCGACCCAGCTCACGTTGTCAGGCACAGGCATGGAATCGCGCTCATCAAGAATCGTGCGCTCGGCAAATCCACCCGCGGCGCGCCCCATGACGCGATCTCCCAGGCGGTAGCGCTTGACGCCCTCGCCCAGCGCGCTGACAACGCCCGCGGCTTCCATGCCGCAGCGCTTCACCTGCGCCGCACCCTTGACCGCGACCACCCGGCTTCCGCCATGCAGAAACTCACCGCGATTGAGCGACGCAGCCATCACATCGATTTGCACCTGCCCCGGTCCGGGAACGGGGTCGGGTTGATCGGCCAGACTCAGCGCGAGCGAGCCCGCCTCAAGCATCCACGCCTTCATCTTTCAAACTCCCTTGAATTGAGGTTTACGCTTTTCGGCGAACGCCTTGCGGCCTTCCTGATAGTCCTGGCTCGCGAAACACGCATCGGTCATCTGGCGAACGCGGGCAACCGCCTCCGGTGCTTCACCCGCGGCCCAGGTCCGCATTGCAGCCTTCGCAGCCCGCACGGTAAGCGGCGCACTCACCGACAGCCACTGCAGATACTGGTTGACCGTTTCATCGAGTTGCTCGTCGGCTACCGAGCGATTGACAAACCCCAGCCGCGCAGCCTCGGGTCCATCGAACTGGCGACCGGTGAAGACGATGTCTGCAGCATGGGCCGAGGGCAGCACTTCCATCAGTCGGCGAACACTCTCGTACCGAACACCCAGACCCAGTTTGGCCGCAGGCATGGCAAAGCGCGCCCGGTCGTTGCAGATCCGCAAGTCACACGAGGCTGCGAGGTAGAGTCCGCCCCCCATGCAAATTCCACGAATCCTGGCGAGCGTGGGTTTGGCGGCCGCGAGCACAGCCGCGTACGCCGTGTCCACGGCTTCGTTGTAGATGGTGGAGGCATCGAGCGTGCCACGCTTTTTCTCGAATTCCGAGATGTCGGCGCCCGATACGAACGCTTTCTCGCCATCGCCGGCAAGCACGATCGCAAACACCGCGGGGTCAGCATCGAACCGCGCAATCGCCTGGGGCACGTCGCACCACATCTCATAGGTGACCGCGTTGTGACGTTCAAGGTTCGAAAAAACAATCCAGCCGATTCCGTCGGCCTGATGCACATTCAAGGCTGCCGCCATTTGCTTCTCCAGTCTTCAGCAATAAGGAACAACGCCAGTTACTCAACCCGCATGGCAGGGTTTCAAATCATCTCGCTGCCAGCCCTGCGTCCTTGACCACCTTCGCCCAGACTGCGGTTTCACGCCGCATGGTGGCAGCCAGCGCATCAGGCCCATCGGGCTTCGGCTCCATTCCATGGCCATGCAACTGTTCAACCACATCAGACGACTTGAGCGTTGCCACCAGCGCCTCGGTGAGCCGGGCCCGGATGGCCATCGGTGTTTTCGCGGGGGCCACAAATGCATACCAGTTCACCGCGTCATAGCCTGCATGACCGCTTTCGGCCACGGTAGGCGTCATGGGAAGATCTCGCGCACGCACCGCACCCGTGGTGGCGAGCGCCAGGATCCGGCCGGTCCGGATGTGCGGCAGGGCGCTTGGAAGCGACGCCATCACCGACGGTATCTGACCGCCCAGCAGGTCGGTCATCGCGGGCCCACCGCCCTTGTAGGCAATATGCGGAATCGCGGTGCCCGCCATTGCATTCAGAAGTTCGCCCGCCAGGTGGCCTGCGCTGCCGATGCCCGAACTTCCGTAGCTCAGTCTGGCGCCATCGCTGCGCGCCAGCGCAAGATAGTCGGCAAGTGACCGGACGGGCACACCGGGATGCACCACCACGACATTGGGAAACACCACGCCCATGGTGAGCGGCGCGTAATCGCGCTCGACGTCATAGCTCACCTTTTGCATGTGCGGCGTGACGGCAAACGGTCCGACCGCGCCGAGCAGGATGGTGTAGCCATCAGGCGCTGCAGCGGCGAGCAGTTCCATCGCAACCACGCCACCACCGCCCGCCCGGTTTTCGACCACCACCTGCTGACGGATCTGCTCTGCGAGCCGCTTGGCCACGATGCGCGCGGTGATGTCGGTGCCACCCCCGGGCGCGAATCCCACCAGAATTCGAATCGTCCGCGATGGAAAGTCGGTCGCGGCTGGCTGTGCGGCCGCCGAACCGGCGCCGCCCCCCGCCGATGCACCCAGCACCGTCGCGATGAGGAATGTCCAAAGCTTTGAACCCGACATGTTCCCTCCCTCCCCAACTGCCGCCGCCCACCGCTATCCGATTGCTAGTGCGAACGCCCCAAGCGCCGCGCGAGACTCCACCGATGGACCTCCGAGGGCCCGTCGTACACCCGAAAGGCGCGCACATCCCGGAAAATTCTGGACACCTCGGTATCGGTGGTGAGCCCGAGTCCGCCCATGGCCTGCATGGAACGATCGACGATCCGGTAGATCGCCTCCGAGCAGAGCACCTTGGCCATGCTGCTCTCGCGATTTCCCCGTCCGCCCTGATCGAGGAGCCAGGCCGTGTGCCAGATCGCGAGACGGGCACTGTGCAGATCGAGTTCATTGTCGGCGAGCGCAAACCCCACGCCCTCGTGATCGATCAGGCGCGACCCAAACGCCGTGCGGTGGTTCGCATAGTCGACCGCAATGTCGTGCGCCCGACGCGCCGCCCCCAGCCAGCGCATGCAATGCGTGAGGCGCGCAGGAACCAGCCGGACCTGCGCATAGCGGAACCCGCCCCCCACTTCGCCCAGCACGGCTGATTCCGGCACGCGCAGGTTGGTGAACCGCACCTCCGCGTGGCCACCACAGAAACTCGAATCGATCGAATCCAGCAGGCGCTCGATCGAGAACCCGGGCGCTGGCAAATCGGTCATGAACATGGTGGCGCCCACGTCCTGACCATCAACGAGCGTGCGTGCCATGATGATCGCCATGCCAGCGCCCTCGGCGCCGGTGATCAGCCACTTGTGCCCGTTGATCACAAAGTCGGTTCCCTCGCGCACCGCAACGGTCTGAAGCAGACCCGGATCGCTGCCGGCGCCCGGTGCGGGCTCGGTCATGCAGAAGCAGGACCGGATCTCGGCACTTGCGAGACGCGACAGCCAGCGCGACTGCTGGGCCTCGGTGCCAACGATCCCCATCAGATGCATATTGCCCTCGTCGGGCGCCGCGCAGTGCATGGCGATCGGCCCCAGCATGGAATAGCCCGATTCCTCAAACAGCACCGCTCGCCCCACGTGGCTCAGCGCCAGACCGCCCCAGCGCTCCTCGACCTGCGGCGCGAGCAGGCCCGCCTCACGCGCAAGTGAATTCAGTTCGCGCCGCAGATCGTCGGTTGGACCATGCGCAGTGCGGCGCTCATCCTTCTCGAACGGGATCACCTGTTCACGGATGAAGGCACGCGTGCGATCGCGAAGCTCGGCGAGTTCGGCGGGAATCGAGAAATCCATTCGGGGCTCCAGCAGCCGGTGCGAACGCGCACCGCCCCCCGAATCTATCGCAATGTGGGCCGGGAAGTCAGTTGACAGTCGTGATCCCGGCCCGAACCGCCCGGCCAACCGGCCGCAAGCGCCACCGATACCACGGTCAGCGCTGGCCCACACCCAGCCGTGGATAGTGCGCTGGGTCGAAGAAACTGCTGCCGGCGACGTAGACGCGACCGGGGCTCATGTCGGGCGGAGGCCCCGCTTCAGCCGAGCCCTCGAAGGTAAGCTCCAGCTGCACACCACTGGGGTCATAGACGAAAAGCTGCCACAGCGTGGTACCCGGCACCAGGAACTCGCGCCAGGGCAGACCGAATTGACGAAACCGCTCGCGAAACTCATGAAACCCCGAACACGAGAGCGACACATGATCGATCGCCGCGGTGCCCGAGGGCGCCCGTCCGTCTGCACCCAGCGCCGGCCCGCCCGCATAAATGTGCATGATGGGCTGGCCACCCGGGATGGGGCACGCGAGCCAGGCACCCGGATAACCGAAATCGGGACGGAATACATCCCGAAGCCCGATCACATCGCAATAAAAGGCGCGGGTGGCCGCAAGGTCACTGGTCTTGATTGCGATGTGGAACAGGCCGTTGATCACCATGACACAGGCTCGCTCAGGACGCGCGCGACCGCACGCGTTGCCATGACGGTGACCATCTCGGCGCGGTACTCGGCACCCGCGTGGATGTCGGCATTGAGCCCCTCCGAGGGAATCTGGATGCTGGCCACAGACTCCGGCGAGAACTGCGCGCCCAGCGCCCGCTCCATGTCCGGAATGCGAAACACGCCCGGACCTGCACCCGTCACGGCCACGCGCACGCCGGTTCCGAAGTCGGCCACATACACACCCACAATCGCGTAGCGCGACGCCGGGTGCCGGTATTTGACGTAGGCCGCACGCCTCGGCACCTTGAATTCAATGGCAGTGATGAGTTCGTCGGCTTCGAGCGCGGTCTGGAACATGCCGAGGAAGAACGCATCGGCCGCAATGCGCCGCCTGTCGGTGATCACCGTGGCATCGAGGGCGAGCACTGCCGAGGGGTAATCAGCCGCCGGATCGTTGTTGGCGACCGACCCACCCAGCGTGCCCATGTTGCGCACCATGCGGTCGGCAATGCCCCCTGCGAGCGCAGCGAGCGACGGCAACGCGCGCTGCAGATCGGCAGACGCTGCCACCTCGGCATGCCGCGTCATGGCACCGATGGTGACCGTGCGGCCATCAACCCGGATGCCGGCCAGCGAGGCAATGGTGCCCAGATCGACAAGCTCGGCGGGGTCGGTCAGGCGAAGCTTCATGCTGGCGACCAGGCTCTGTCCTCCCGCCAGCAACCGCGCTCCGGGCTGCGCCTTGAGTCGCTCCCGGGCCTGCTCGACCGACGTTGCGCGCTGGTAATTGAATGAATACATGACTCAGGCTCCCGGCATGAGGGTGGCCGCTTTCTTCACCGCACGCACGATGTTGTGATAGCCGGTGCAGCGGCACAGGTTGCCGTCGAGCTGCTCGCGGATCTGGTCGTCGGTGGGATCGGGAATTCGCCGCAACAGATCGATTGCGCTCATCACCATGCCGGGCGTGCAGTAGCCGCATTGCAAGCCGTGTTCGAGATGAAACGCCTGCTGCATCGGGTGCAGGGTGCCGTCTGGAGCTGCGATGCCTTCGATGGTCGTGACCTGCGCGCCTTCTGCCTGCATGGCGAGCATGTTGCAGCTTTTCACGGCGCGGCCATTGACATGCAGCGTGCAGGCCCCGCACTGCGCCGTGTCACAGCCGACATGCGTGCCGGTCAGCTTGAGCGTCTCGCGAATGAACTGCACAAGCAGCGTGCGCTCTTCAACGTCGTGGCTCACGGCTTTGCCGTTCACCGTCATGGATACCCTGACTGTCATGAGTGAGAAAACTCCCGGTGGATCAGAGGACGAGCTCGCGTGCGCTCACCTCTCGCTGGAACACGTCAAGGCAACGCGCCTTGGCGCGCGTGAAAGCCTCCGACGTGAGCGTGGCGGGCGTGCGCGGCCTCGGCGCGTTGAATACCACGCGCTCTGCGATGCGCGTGGGCCGACGGGTCAGCATCAGGATCTCGTCGCCCAGATACACTGCCTCGTCAAGATCGTGCGACACCAGAATCATGGTGGTGCCGGTTGCCTGAAAAACATCCTGCAGCTTGTCGCGCATGAAGAGCGTCATTTCATAGTCGAGCGCCGAAAAGGGCTCGTCCAGAAACAGCACTTCGGGGTGAACCGCGAGCGAACGCATGATGGACACCAGCTGCTGCTGCCCGCCCGAGAGTTCATACGGGTAGCGGTTCAGGTCAAAGCGGATATCGAACGACTGCATCAGTTCGTCGGTACGGGCATTGCATTCGCCGCGCGATTTACCTGCGATCGCGAGCGGATAACGAATATTGTCGATGGCACGCTTCCAGGGAAAGAGCGCATCACGATAGTTTTGAAACACATAGCCGATGACAGTCTGGCTGAGTGGCTTGCCATCGAACAGCACCTGGCCGCCGTCCATGGGTAGAAGTCCTGCAACCATGTTGATCATGGTGGACTTGCCACAGCCATTCGGGCCAAACACCGAGGTGATTCGACCCTTTGGAAAGTCGAGGTCGAAGTTGGTGTAGAGCGGCTGGCCTGCAAAGCTCTTGGTGAGCCCGCGGATGGTGATATGCGTGGCAGGCGTGGTCGACGAGGCATTCACCGCTGGAGAATCTGTCAACAGCGCGTTCATTTCCCACCCCAATGGACGAACCTTCGTTCGATCATGATGAAGATGAGATTGAGACCGTAGCCCAGCACACCCGCCGAGAAGATCGTGGCGTACATTTCGGGCATATTGAAGATGGACTGAGTGTTGATCACGCGTTGCCCGAGCCCGTCGGTGGAACCAATGAACATTTCCGCAACGATCACAATCACCAGCGAAAACGAGACCCCCGCGCGCATACCCACCAGCGTTTGGGGCAGCGACTCAAGAAACGTAACGCTCGCCATCACCCGAAGCGGTGAGGCGCCCATCACCCGCGCCGCCGCCTGGCGGGTCTTGCGTGCGTTCATCACCCCGTAGGCGGTGTTGAAAAGGATCAGCAGCCCGGCCCCGAACGCTGCAACCGCCACCTTGGTGCTCTCACCCACACCAAGAATCACCAGAAACAACGGAAACAGCGCCGACGCGGGCGTAGAGCGGAAAAAATCGATCACAAACTCAAGCGACCGATAAAGGCGTACTGACGAACCGAGCACCAACCCCAGAGGCACACAAACGCCCACTGCAATGACGAAAGCAAGCAGCGTCCGACGAATGGTGATGAGCGTATCGGCCAACAGCGCGCCGCCAACAAACCCCTGCCAGATGGCGAGCCCCGACGCCTGCGGCGAAGGCAGCAGCACCGGATCAACCACCTCCAGGGCCGCGATCAGCGCCCATAAGGCTATGAAACCCACCGCACCCACGGCGGGCGTGAGCGCGGAAGCAAGACGGGCACCTGACATTGCGATGGCCTGGGTGGGGTTTGTTGGGAAGACAGCCGCCAAACGAATCAGAACGTCTTCAGCATGGGACGAACATCAACCTTGGTCTTGACCAGGCCATAGGCTGTTGCCTGATCGACCAGGTTTTGGAGATCGGCGATTTCAGACGGTTTGAGATCCTTGACCATGTTGTAGTACGAGAGCGGCACGGTCGCTGAAATGGTGGGCGACACGTTCATGTGGCTCGCGAGCAGATCACGCGCTTTGGGATCGTTGTTGCCGTCATTCAGCGCTTTGGCCCAGGCACGCGCCAGGCGCTCGGCCACCTGCGGCCGTTCCTTCAGGAACTTCGCGCTCATCACGCCCCCGGCCAGCACGGCGCAGGCGTCTTTGCGGCCCAGCATGTATTTGGCGATCAGACCCACATCGAGACGGCGCGCGAGCCCCTGCGCCACCATCATGCTGGTGACGGGTTCGAGCGTGTAACCGGCATCAAACTGCCCGCCCTTGATGGCGCCGATGTGAACCGACATTTGCTGTTCCTGCATGGAGTAGTCTTTTTCATCCAGGCCGACCGCCTTCAGCACCCCTTTGGCGACAAACAGGTTGCCAGGGCCGGGGGCCGAGAAAATGCGTTTGCCTTTCAGCTCTTCAAGCTTGGTGATCTTGCTGTCCGGTGGCACCACGTAGGACTCGACCTGGTATTTCTCGTTCTGGCAGTTGATCGAGAAATACTGCAGCGTGTTCGGGCGAATGGCGTTGATATTCACGCCCTCGACTGACAACAGGTTTGAGGCAGTCTCGAGATCGCCCTTGACCAGTCCCTGCACGATCAGTTGATGGTTGGCAAGGGGAATGCCCTCGACCTCAAGATTCTCGGCGGCGAAATAGCCCCGTTCGCGTGCGATGAAGTAGGGCATGGCCGACGACGCAATGAACAAACCCATCGTGACCTTGTCACGGGTTTGGGCATCGGCCGCGCGTGGCGCGAGCGATGATCCGGCGGTGATCGCGAGGCCGATGGCCAGCGCTGTGAGCTTGCGGGACGAGGCGAACATGGATGAAATCCTCCGATGTCAGGTGGACAAAAACTTGCAGCCGCGCACACTCGCACGAGGGTCCATGCGAGGTCAAGAACTTCATGCATCAACCCGAAATTTCGGCAGGGTCTTTTGCCAAGCAGTGCACCCGAGTCTACACTCGGGATCGAGCGACATGCAGGATCATCAAGCAATTCACGGGCCGGTTCAATCTGGCGGGAATTCTGCTTCATGTATACCGACTGGCGTTCGTTTATGGGTCGAATGCACCGCAAACGAACGCGAGTCGTGCCTGCTGCCGCCCCGACCGGCGTGGCTTGCACCAGTCGGGAGCAAACAATTCCGGTTTTGTTGCAGCGTTGTTCAGACATTGGAGTCCGGCATGCACCCAGAAGGAATCGGCGCGTCAGTCCTGCGCCGCGAAGATCGGCGCTTTCTTACCGGCCGCGGCCAGTACGTCTCCGACCTGTCTTTTCACGACGAACTCCACTGTGCCTTCGTGCGTTCGCCGCACGCGCACGCGAACATCCGCTCGATCGACACCACCGAGGCGCTGGCCTGCGCGGGTGTGGTGGCGGTCTACACGGGCGCCGACATGGCGGCCGACCGAGTCGGCACCATGATTCCGCTGTGGCGCATTCCCGGCGTGGCCGGCAGCGTCATGAAGGAGCCGCCCCGCTGGGGGCTGTCGCGTGGCACGGCCCGTCATGTGGGTGAGGCGGTAGCCATGGTGGTGGCGGCCACCCGCAATCAGGCACTGGACGCCGCCGACAAGGTTGCCATTGACTGGGAGCCGCTGCCCGCGGTGGCCGATGTTCGCGATGCGGCGGCGGCCGGGGCCGTGCAGCTCCATTCCGAGGCGCCGGGCAATGTCTGCGTACAGTTCGAGCGGGGCACCCGCGCGCCGGTCGACGAAGCCTTTGCTCGCGCCACCCACAAGGTGGCGGTCGACATCGTGAACCATCGAATCATCTGCGCGGCGATGGAGCCTCGGGCGGTCATCGCCCAGGCCTCGCCCACCCGCGGGCTGGATGGCCACGCGGTCACCATCTGGACAGCCAGCCAGGTGCCTCACCATATCCGGAAATTTGTTGCCGAACAGCTTGATCTTCCCGAAAACGCGGTCCGCGTGATTGCGCCCGACGTGGGTGGCGGCTTCGGCACCAAGGGCAAGCACTATCCCGAAGAGATCGTGCTGGCATGGGCAGCGCGCAAGCTCGAGCGCCCACTCAAGTGGGTCTCCACCCGAAGCGAAGCCTTCGTGAGCGATTACCACGCCCGCGACCATGTCACCCGCGCCGAGCTCGCTCTGGATGCCGACGGACGGTTCCTCGGCCTGCGGGTCTCCACGCTTGCCGCAGTGGGCGCCTATGTCTCCACTGTGGGGGCTGCAGTGCCCACCACGGTCTACACCGCGGTGCTGTCAGGCCCCTACCGCATTCCGGCGATTCACGCTGAAGTGCGTGCCATGTTCACCAACACCGTGCCGACCGACGCCTACCGCGGTGCCGGCCGCCCCGAAGCGTGCTTCGTGCTTGAACGTCTGGTGGAAGAGGCCGCGCGCACGCTGCGGATCGATCGGATGGAGCTTCGCCGACGCAATTTCATTCCCGCCGCGGCCATGCCCTACTCCACCCCGGTCGGCCCCACCTACGACACCGGCGATTTCGTTCGCCTGTTCGACCGTGTGCTGGTCCTTGCCGACTACGCCGGGTTCGAAAAGCGCCGGCGTGAAGCCCAAGCCCGCGGCCGAATCCGCGGCTTCGGCATCTGCTATTTCGTTGAGAGCTCAGGCGTGGCCCCCTCCAAATACGCCGGCATGTTCGGCGCACGCGCGGGCTTTTTCGATTCAGCCGATATCCGGGTGGGCTGCGACGGAAGCCTTCTGGTGATGTGCGGCACGCACAGCCATGGCCAGGCGCACGCCACCACCTTTGCGCAGGTGCTTGCCGACCGGATCGGCGTGCCGCTATCCATGATCGAACTGGTGGAAGGCGACACCGGCCGCGTCCCGTACGGCACGGGCACCTTCGGATCGCGCTCCATGGTCATCGCCGGCTCGGCCATCACCATGGCCGCCGACAAGCTGCTCGCCAAGGCGAAGAAGCTTGCCGCGCACTTGTTGGAGGCGGCCGAAGCCGACGTGGAGCATCGCGTGGTCGACGGCCAGGGAGAATTCCGGGTCGCCGGTACCGATTCGGTGATTGGCTGGGCCGATGTCGCGCGCGCGGTCACCTATGCCCACAACCTTCCGGCAGGCATGGAGCCGGTGCTGCATTCCAATGCCTTCTTCGATCCCCCCAACCTCACCTGGTCGAACGGCGCGCAGGCCTGCGAAGTCGAGATTGATCCTGCCACCGGCATGACCACACTCGCGTCGTACGTGGTGGTTGACGACATCGGCACCGTCATCAACCCCGTGGTGGTCGAAGGTCAGGTGCACGGCGCCATTGCGCAGGGCATCGGACAGGCCATGTTCGAACAGGCCGTGTATGACCGCGAAACGGGCCAGCTCTACACCGGCTCATTCATGGACTACGCCATGCCGCGTGCCGATGTGCTGCCCGATTTCATTTCTGAAACCGACGAATCCCAACCCTGCACGCACAACCCGCTGGGCGTCAAGGGCTGCGGCGAATCGGGCACCATCGGTGCACCAGCGGCCATCACCAGCGCCATGCACGACGCGCTGGCCCCGCTGGGGGTACGCAATCTGGAAATGCCGTTCACGCCTGAAAAGGTCTGGCGAGCGCTTCGCGAGGCTCGGCTCCCGAAGGCCGCCTGATGAGCGCGGCGGCCGATGAGCATGCGCACCTGCGCGCGGAAGTGGCCGACGGCCTGGCCGAGCTCAGCCGCTGGGCAGCGGGCCTGCGCCCCGAGCAGTTGCCGCCGCGGGTGTTGTCGCAAGCGGTCCTGATTCTGGGGGACAACATCGCCGCCATGCTGTCGGCGGCCGACGAGCCAGAGCTTCGCGCCTATCACGAGCAGTTGCTCGCAGCGGGGAGCGCAGGCGAGGCCACACTCTTTACGCGCGGTGCACCGCGGGTGAGCTTCACCGACGCGGCAGTGGGTAACGGGCTTGCCAGCACCTGGAACGAACTCGACGACGGGTACACCCGTACCGCCGTGCATCCCGGTGCGCTCAGCCAGCCGCTCATCCTCGCCGCGGCCGAGGCTGGCCGACTGCCCCTGTCGGCGATGCTGCGTGCCACCATCGGCGCCTACGAAATTGGTACCCGCTTTGCGCGCGCCTGGCACGGCACCCTGCCGCGCCTGCATCCGCACGGGGTGTGGAACACGGTCTGCGCGGCGGCGGGGCTGGCGCTCATCCGCAATTACAGTGCAGAGCAATTGCACCGTGCCCTCACGACCGCAGCCAGCATGGCCTCGCCCGGGCCCTACAGTCATCCGATCGAAGGTGCGCTGGTGCGAAACGCATGGCCTGCGGCCGGGTCATGGTTGGGGATCTTCGCCTGTGACCTGGCACGGATCGGTATCGCGGGCACGCCGGGCGGACCGTATGACATCTTCACCCGGGGACTGGGCGCAGCGGTACGCGCCGACGAACTGGTGGTCGGACTGGGTTCGGAGTGGACCACCTGCGATGGCTATCACAAGCTCTATGGTGCTTGTCACCATTCGCACGCAGCCATGGAGGCGATCGAGTCGATCTTCACCCGCCGGCCCGAACTGCGCGGCGGCGCTCGCGTACGCGAGGTCACGGTGGAGGGCTCCGCCATGGCCATGAACTTCAGCAACGCAGCCCCCGACACCACGCTGGGCGCCAAGTTCTCGATTCCACACGCCATCGCCGCCACGCTCGCGCACGGCGCGGCGGCTCCCGACAACTTCCTTGATGCGAGCCTGCGCGATCCTGCTGTTCTCGCTCTCCGGCCGCGCGTCCGCCTGTCGCTCCTGCCCGAGGTGAAGCCCTGGCCGCTTGACCGACCCGCGCGGGTCACGCTTGAACTCGACGATGGCGAACGTCTCACCGAATTCTGTGAGGCCGCGCTCGGCAGCCCGGCGCGGCCGCTGGAGGCCGACCGGGTACTCACCAAAATTCGCGACCTGTCGTTGCGCGACGCACCCGGCCTCGAGCCCGCCGTGGTTGCGCTGCGCGAGCATGTCGCGGGCGGAGGATTGCCCGATGCGTACACCGCGTCAACAACCGACCGCTGGATCGCCAGTTTTTTCGCGGGGCACTAGGCCCGATCACCGGCCGGGATGGCGCATCAGGCGCCGCAACACAATCGCCGCTCAGAGCGTGGGCCAGCGTTCGTGCCAGGGCTCTGCCCGCTCCCACTGCGCGGCAAGCGCCAGGAGGCGCGCATCGTCGGCCCACCGGCCCACCAGCTGAAGCCCATTGGGCAGACCGGCGGCAGACTGTCCGCAGGGCAGCGCCATGGCGGGCAGACCCGCTGCGTTGACAAAGCCCGTGAACACCGCGTGCCCGCGCGGCCCCACCCGCTGCCCGGCAATCGAATCCGGGAAATTCTGTTCCACCGGCCAGGGCCAGGCGGCGGTAGCGGGCGTGAGCAGTACGTCATGGTGCGACAGACATTCACCGAGCGCTTGCCCGAGCCTGTGCATCGATTCGAGCAGGGCCACGACCGCCGTACCCGGCAATGCTGCACCGGCATCGGCGTTGGCCTGCGCAAGCGGAGACAGGAGCGCCCGATCCGCCGAGCGGGCCTGCAGCATGCGGGCCAGTCCGCACTGGGACAGCTGCATCCAGCGTTCATTGATCTCGTCGGCAATTTCCCAGTGGCGGGCACGCTCAACCCGATGGCCCAGGGACGCGAACCGGCCAGCGGCGCGCTCGACCTGCGCCGCGATCACGGGATCGACCGGCGCGCGACCAAAGGTGGGAATGTGCAAAATGCGCAGGCGCCCCGGATCCGTCAACGGCTCGATCGGGCGATTGACGAAGGCCTGGGACTGCGGGTCGTCCGGGTGGGGGGTGGCGAGCGCACGAGCGAGCAACATCACATCGGCAACCGTACGCCCGATCGGCCCGCAAACCTCGTAGTGGAGAAACAGCGGCGCAAGTCCTCCCGCCCGGGCCAGTCGTCCCACCGAGGGCTTGTAGCCCACCAGGCCGGTATGCGCAGCAGGGCGCCGGGTGGACCCACCGCCATCGGTGCCCAGCGCGAGCGGCCCAAGACCCGCCGCGACTGCGGCAACCGCTCCCCCGCTCGAGCCGCCTGCAGTGAGCCGGAGATCCCAGGGATTGCGCGTGACGCCAAACACCGCATTGTCGGTGTGACCCACCATCGCAAACTCGGAGCAGTTGGATTTGCCCAGAATGACCGCGCCTGCCGCCCGCAGCCGTGCCACCGGCAATTCATCGACAGGCGGAACGTGCTGCGCGAACACCGGACTCCCCCAGGTGCAGCGCAGCCCGCCAACCTCCAGGTTGTCCTTGATGGTGAGCGGCACTCCATCGAGCGGGCCCAGGGCGCGTCCCGATCGCCAGCGCGACGTGCTGGCTGCTGCGGCCGCGCGCGCCCCCGCGGCATCGAGCGTGACGATCGCATTGATCCGGGGATTGACGGCAGCCACCCGCTCAAGCACCGCTTCGAGCACTTCGGAAGGGGTCAGCGCGCCCGCAGAAAACTGCGCACCGAGTGCCTCCGCGCTCAAGCGCCAGGGCGGGTTCAGCCTGGCTGCTGCCCCGGTCATGGGTCGCCCGCACGCGCGATCAGCGCGACCAGCCCGCCACCCGGCGGCCCCTGATGCTCGGCCCCGCCCGAAACAAAGATACGGGTATCACCCAGCACACCCGCAACCAGGCCGCCCACCGCCCCGCGGATATGGCGTTGGGCATGAATGTCACCGTCCTGCCACATGGTGTGGCGGTGGCCGCGCACAACGCCGCTCGCATCGGGCTCGCACTTGACCAGGGCACAGGCGATCCGTTCGAGCGCGGGTGCCCGGCTGTCGCCCCGACAGTCGATGCCGAGTTGATCGAGGCAGGCGTAGACCCCGTTGATGTCGAGCGCATCGGTCATGGTGTGGTGCGCGATGACGAAGTCGCTGTCCCAGCCGTCGGCGTTACCGAACACCACCACCTCGTTCATCGTGACCTCGATACCCGATGACACGCTCGCTCGCCCACTCCAGATATCGGGTCGGGCAAGAAACAGGGACTCATCGATTTGAGCGGCGCTGCGTTCACCAAGCGCCTGCATGACACCGAAGGCGCCCGCGACCCGCGACAGGGTCATGGAGCGATTGGGATCGGCGCTCGCGAGCGCTACGCCGCGCGAACGCGCATCGCGTGCGCCTTCTGCGGTGACGCAACCGCCCTTCACCTGCACGAAGTGCACATCGGCGGGATCGGTGATTCGAGCCTCGGCCATGGCACGCGTGACCGCATCGGCGACCAGTGCGACCTGCGAACAGGTGCCGATTTCCTCGGGGCGCGGGATGCGCGTGAGCGCACGGCCAATCGCGAGGCGCTTGCCGACCGACCCCTTTGAAACGGGCGACGGATCAACACAGAACACGGTGTAGTGCGGCGAGAGCACGCCCTCGGTTCCGCCCGAAAACACAAAAACCACAGACTGCGCGATCGCTTCCGGACGCGTGCCGAGTCGGTGGGCGAGGAGGAGCGACAGCGACTGGACCAGGTAGCCCCGGGTGAAATCATTGACCAGGCCGTTACCTTCGGTTTTACCGATGAAGGCCACGATATGCGCAGCGTCGATCTGACCAGCATCGATTGCGGCTGCGAGCTGCGACACATCCGACGGGTCGCGCATGGTAAAGCGATGGACACTGGCTCGCATGGCGGCGCCTCAGACGCGGGTGATGTCGCGATACAGCCTTTCCAGCTGCGAGAGAAAGGCGGGCTCGGATTTGGCAAGCGTGCCTGCGACCGGATCGGCGCCTGCCATCAGGGTATCGCTCGCCTCAAGCGAAAACTGCATCGCGAACCGGATCCGCTCATCACGCAGCGCCGCAAAGCGCGTGATCAGCGTGGCCACGTCGGCGCGCGGTTCGCGAAGCCCCGCCTCGAGCAGGTGCGCCGCGACGCATGCGTCTTCAATCGCCTGGGTCGCGCCCTGTCCAAGCGTAGGCACCATGCCGTGTGCCGCATCGCCCAGCAGCAGCACTGGCGCACCAGGCAGCGCGTAAAGCGGGGGCGACTCCTGCAGACGCGCCCAGTGGATGCTGTCGACGTTGTCGCGGATCTGCCCGATCATCCAGGCACATTGCGCCGAAGGAGGACGGTTGTGCGGCGTGTAAAGCGAGGCCAGCCACGCGCCATCACGGGCGCCGTCGGGAACCGGCGCACCGGGTTCGATGGGAAAGGTACCCGCGATGTAAACCGCCTCGCCTGGCACACGAAAGGCGAGCAGCCGGTGGGGGCCATTGAACCACTGCTCGTAGTCGTCGATCAGGCCGCCTGAGGTATCGGGTACGAGCAGGCGAAAGATCACCACGCCATGCTGGGTGATCACGGGCGCGCCAGCGAGAAGCTTCCGGACCAGTGAATAGCGGCCATCCCCGGCAACCAGCAGATCGATATCGTCAATGCGCTCGGACTTGCCTGAGGTATCAACCTCGAGGCTCAGTCGCCCGTTTGCTGCTGTGCGGCCAACGGCAGTGATGCGGCTGTCATAGCGGATCAGTCCGGCGGCCTCGCCCCGCAGCGCCGCATAGAGTTCCGACCATCGGATCCGGATCCCCGGATTGTCGGCCACCTCCGAGAGGGGCAGACGCAGCAGCTCGGTGCCGTCGGTCAGCGAGATTCGCCAGGTGTGCCAGGGATAGCTCCTTGCGAGCACCGCCGCATGCAGCTGCGGGTCATGCTCGAGCAGCGCGCGAACCGCATTGGGGCCGACGTTGAGGCCGGTGCCCGACTCTGAATGGTCGCTCGCCGCGACCTGTTCCAGGCAGATCACCTCCAGATCGGGCACCCGGGCGAGCGCCCTCGCCACGATGCAACCGGCCACGCCTGCACCCGCGATCACGCACTTCACACTGTCACCTTCCCGCTGAGGGTTGTGGGGCCAAAAGGAGCGCGAGACGATACCGCAAATCGGGCTTCGCTTCTTTGGGGGCGCGTCGGCCGGGGCGGGAGCAGGGTGGCGGATCGACTGGCTGCGCC
>JBMSQB010000091.1:0-16893 GCA_049423065.1 Burkholderiaceae bacterium | reverse complement strand
GAGACCCTTGCCTTTTCCAAACGCCTGACCGACGCTCAGAGACTGAGAATCACGTCGCCATCTGGAACCGCCTGGCAAGTCAGGCATTCGGAGTCGTATTGTGGCCTGGCCTCCCCCAGATAGGCGACCTTCCCCTTCACGATTCCCACAGAACAGTTTTCGCATTGCCCCACGCGGCAACCGCTTCTCATTTTTATACCGTTTGCCTCTGCCAGATCCAGTATCGTTCCCGATTCTGGATGCCAATCCAAAGTCACAGCGGATTGTTTCAAAATGATCTTTGCAGACGCAGCGGGCAGATGTCCCCGAGAAACTGTTGCAGAAAACAACTCGCAGAAGATATCAAAGCCATGAACGCCACGCGCCTGCAAATCCGCAGTCAGTTCTTGAATCATGCTGGCCGGGCCGCACAGATAAAAGACCGGCCGTCGACCTAAAAGCGCCGCGGGCAGGCAATTGGCAGTAAACCTCCGTCCGAAAACAATATCTTTCGCATCCTCGCGGGAATCAAACGCCTGACCCGCAACCTGCGTGTAGTAGGTAAAAACTTTCAAATTGCTCCGGGACTTGATCAGGTCGTTGATCTGCGTTCGGAACGGGTTGTCGGCGGGTGTCTTGTAGCTTTGATAAAGCAGAAAATTCGACCCCTCATTGTTCGCATCGATTGAATTCAATACGGACATGAAGGGGGTGATGCCAATACCCGCAGCGATCATCACAACCGGTCGGGTCGACTTGATGGGAATGAGGAATCGACCGCCCGGTGCAGTCAATTCAACAGTGCCCCCCGGTTCGATGTCTTCGTGAAGATAGCCGGATACCGCTCCCGGCGAACCGGCGGATTCACTCCGAGACACCAGTTTCTTCACCGCAATACTGTAAGTTTGCCGACCGTTTTCGTGTCCCGGTCCAATCAGTGAATACGCCCGGCTCAATACCTGCCCATTCGCGGTCTTGATACGAACTTGTATGTGCTGCCCGGGCTCGAAGTCGGGCAGGAGCGATCCCTCGTTGGATGCAAATGCCAGGCGAACGATGTCCTGGGTCAGCGATTCCTTCTGGACCAGGCGAAACGAGGTCCAGTCCGTCAATGTGAGCCGTTCGGACGTGTCGGGCCGCTTGGCCTCGCGAACCAACCCGCATCGGATGGCTCGGTGGGGTACGGATCCACTGATTGGATCGCGATCATCGGACGACACAAGAACATTCAAATTGCTTGAGCCCTCCCCGCTGATCGGCAGTTCCTGCTGCCCCATTTCTTCGCACGCTTGCCACCAACCGAATTCCGCGACGACAACGTCATTGGCCAGGCCGTGGGTGATCCTGGCCTTGAACCTTGCCTTGCCCTGGTCGTTGAAGAGGCTGATCCAGTCGCCCTCTGCGATGTCGTGCGTTTGGGCGAGTAACGGGCTGATCTCGGCGGTTGGATAGAGCGCCCGCCGACGCAGCGAACTCAAGGCCCTGTGCTGGCTGTGGCAAAAGTATCCAGACTTTGCAGTGGTCAGGTAATACGGAAATGAACGGTCTTTGGCGCGCGGTTGACGGTGGCCTGGGATGGCAGCCTGGCCGTGAATACGCAGTTTCTCAGAATAAATTTCCACTCTTCCGGTCGGCGTGGAAAATCCATGAAGCCGACCCTCCTGACTGGCTGTCGAGTAACGGCGTTCTGAATTAAAGACGGGGGCCTCCAGACCTCTTTTCTCGGCGCGCAGACGCGAGAGTTCAATACCGCTGGGCGCGAGCCAGTGATTCCAGGCTTTCTCTGTATCACCATCAAAAAAATGTGCGCCCAGACCCAGCCGTTGGGCCAACTGGAAGACGATCTCCATGTCGGATCGTGACTCGTATTGACGGGGCACGATGGGGGCGCGCCATTGCACCCATGCAGCTGCACGTTCATTGATCTCAAACCCCACCCGCAAACCCTCGCGCTCCCAGGGCGAGCAGACTGGCAGCAGGATATCGGCGTAACGGGCGGAAGGGGTTTCAAACAGGTCGCAATGCACATGAAACTCCAACGCCTTCATTGCCTCTTCTGCAATGCGGGTATCGGCTTGGGTCACCAGATGATTGGTGCCAAAGGCCACCAGCGCCCTGACTTTGTAAGGTTTTCCGTCAAGAATGGCGCGATAGGTGTCCCGGGCCGTCACCTTGCCTTGCGAGGGTGGCCCCAAGGGGCGCTCCTCCAAACCAAGCGCCTTCTCAATCTGCCCAGACGGCAGCAGGCTGAGTCCACCCAGGGGCGCCACTGGCGGTTTCGTAAATAACCGGTTCCCACCCTTGCGATCAAAACTGCCGGTCAGCGCGTAAAGAATGGCGATGGCGCGATCTGTCTGCGTGGCGTTCGTGGTTTGACCGACACCTGTCCATGCGTGGTAGGCAACTGGGCCCGATTCAGACAACAGTCGGGCGGCACTCTTCAAGGCCTCGGGAGGCACCCCGGTCAGTTCTGCGACTTTCTCGGGGGTATATTCGGCAACCGCTTCAATCAACAGTCGCCATACGGTTTTGCATTTGACGTCTCCGGCAATTGTTTTTACCACCACCTGTTTATCAAGCGCACAACTGTTCAGTGACGCGTTCGGTTCGGGGGCTGCCGTATTCCAAGCCTCTAATGTTTCCTGCTTTTCATTCCAGATCAGGGGGTGACCAGGCGCTTTTGCATCCAGGTCGCAAGCTCGCAGGAACAGTCCGTTGTCTTCGCGGACCAGCATGGCTGCGTTGGTCCAATGCCGAACAAAGTCATGGTCATACGCACCGTCAAGAATCAACAAGTGCACCAGACCCAACGCCAGCGCGGCATCAGTTCCGGGTTGCACTCGAAGCCAGCAATCGGCCTGCTTTGCGAGCGGAATGGGGCGCGGGTCCACGACCATCAATCGCGCCCCCTTTGCGCGCCCTCTGGCGATTGCATCGGCCTGCGCCAACCACGTGTGGGTTGGGTTATGCCCCCATAGAAGTATCAGTCCTGCGTTTGAGAAGTCGGCTGCAGGCATCCCGCACCCGAACGTCAATGCGTGGGCCTCGTCTTTGTGCCAGTTGCAGATCTCTGTTGTAGACGAGATGTTGGGGCTTCCGTACAGACGTACCAGGCGCTCAATCCAATCGACGCTGTCCGAGAGCGCGGTGCCGCTGGGAGTCGAAATTCCAAACACGACAGACTCGGCACCGCTGTCTTGCCGGATTTTCAACAAGCGCTGGGCGATGGTGTCCAGCGCTTCATCCCAGCTGATACGCTCCCACCCTGGATCGCCAGCCCCTTTCGGCTTCGTCCGGCGCATCGGGGTTTTCAATCGGTGTGTTGAATAGACCAGCTCGGGCGCTGCTTTACCCTTCGTGCAGATGGAACTCCCGGTGGGATGCTGCGCGTCCGGTCGTACTTCCACAAACACGCCATTCCTCACGACGTTCAACGTGCCGCAACGGGAGCGGCATAACGTGCAATATCCAGGTATTTCCTGGGAGCCTGTTGTAGCCAAAGGGTCGGTCTCTGGGTTCATGGATGGTTCATTCACGCTGGGCAACATGCCACAGTTCCGATGTTCAGCGGTCGCTAAACTTGGGGCATTATGGAATCGCAACCTTCGACTTCACATCAGCCGGTCGGTCACTCCCTGAGGCGCTGGCGTCAGCTTCGTGAACTGACGCTTAAAGAACTTGCCGACAGAGTCGGCTGTTCGGAAAGCATGCTCTCGAAGATCGAGAAGATGCGTGTCAATCCTTCTCTGAAGCTTTTGCGCAGGCTTGCGGAAGCTCTGGCCGTGAACATAGGAGCCCTTTTCCCGGGTGACTCCCATGAAGCCGTGGTCTCGCGCAGAGGGCATCGTCCCCTCCTTCACGCTGACAATCTGCGCCACGGCCCCGGCATCATCCTGGAGCGACTGGTGCCCTATCAAAAGGACAGCATGCTCCAGGCGAACATCCACCACATCGCCCCTGGGGGCAGTTCTGACGGCGTCATCGTCCATGCCGGTGAGGAGATGGGCGTGCTGCTGCGGGGCACACTCGAATTGCAGGTCGACCAGGAAACGTACCTTCTTCATCCGGGAGACTCGTTCCATTTCCGATCAGAGCGTCCGCATGGATACCGCAACGCTGGCACCGAGCCCGTCGAAGTCGTCTGGGTCAGTACGCCCCCCACCTTTTGACCAGCCGCCGCAGGGTTCCAGTGCATTCTATTCAAGTTTCTTGACTATAAATAAATTTTCCTGATACTGGACGCCGGTTTGCTCCACCGCAATCCGGATCATGGCCACGTCGCATCGACGGCCCCCGAAGAGCAGTCCGACGCTTTTCTGGGGCTTCAGGGCGGGATGGTCTGGCTTGTCCGGGGTGGGCGCCCCATCCTCCAATCTCCTCCTTCAACCCGTCGTGAGCACGTCCGATGAACATAAAATCATTTACCCGTCGCGCTGCGGTCGCAGCCTTTTGCCTCGCTTCCCACATGGGCGTAGCCCTTGCGCAAGCGAACACCCCAATCCGCTTTCAACTTGACTGGCGATTCGAAGGCCCAGGCGCCCTGTTCCTCTTGCCGGCAGAAAAGGGGTACTTCAAGGAAAACGGTCTTGACGTCACCATCGATGTCGGCAGTGGATCGGGTGCCGCCGTCGCCAGGGTTGCCACGGGCACCTATGACATGGGATTTGCCGACATGGGCGCTCTGATGGAGTTCCATGCCAACAATCCGGATGCACCCAACAAGCCCATCGCCATCATGATGGTCTACAACAACTCGGCGTTGGCAGCCCTGACCCTGAAAAAAAATGGCATCAATAAGCCTTCCGAGTTGTCGGGCAAAAAACTCGGGGCTCCCATTTTTGATGGAGGCCGGAAGGCGTTCCCGATTTTTGCCAAGGCCAACGGTATCTCCAATGTAAATTGGATCACCATGGATGTTCCCCTGAAGGAAACGATGCTGGTAAGGGGTGACCTGGATGCCATCGTCGGCTTTTCATTCACCATGTTGCTCAACATGGAGGCCCGTGGCGTAAAACGTGAAGACATCACCTTGTGGTCGTACACCGACTCGGGCGTCAAGTTTTATGGAAGCACCATCCTCGTCGCGCCGCAATTTGCCGCGCGCAATCCGGAAGCGGTAAGGGCTTTTTTGAGGGCCTTCACCAAAGGCGCAAGGGAAGTGATTGCGAATCCCGAAGCGTCTGTGTCGACCGTGAAGAATCGTGACGCACTGATCAACGTCCCCTTGGAACTCAAGCGCCTCGATCTGGCACTCAAGAGCAGTGTCTTGACTCCCGATGCCAGGCGTGAAGGGTTTGGCAACGTCGACATGGAGCGCCTGAAGGTCATGGCCGACCATATTTCCGATGTGTTTGGCGTCAAGCAACGGGTTGATGCTGCCAGCATCTGGAACGGAAGCTTCCTGCCCAGCGCGGCCGAACGAAACATCCTGGGCAATTAAGGAAAGTCAGGCGTCAGCTCCTTTCTTGTCCAACGGGGTATGAGCCTGGAGGGAGCCCGCAATTCCAGCGAGGAATGAGCCTGAAAGGGCCTCGAGCGCATTCATGGCAGCAAACCGCGCGGTGGTGCCATCGCGCTCGAGATCGTGCGTCCTGCCCGCCACGGGGATTTTTTTCGGTACGATCGCGGGTTGCCCGCAACCGCCCCTCAGGCCTTTCACGCAATGTCCGATTCCGCGCATTTCGACGACTTCGACCGCGTCTGGTCCCAGCGCGATCTTTCCCGCGCAATTGGATGGAAGCGCCTGAGTTCGTGGGACAGCAGCACCCGCACGCTTCGGGCCGTCTTTGAAGTGCGTCCGGAGTTCTGCCACTCCGGCGGCACCATCGCGCAAGGCGGATTCGTCACCGCCTGGCTGGATGCCTCCATGGCGCAGGCCACCATGCGCGACACGAACTTCGAGAGCAATATCGCCACGCTCGAACTCAAGGTGTCGTTTCTGAAGGCGGTGCCTCCAGGTGACGTGCTCGCCGAAGGACGCGTACTGCGGCGTGGCAGGCGTGTGGTGTTTCTCGAAGCGAGCCTGTTCAATGCCGACGGCACCGAACTCCTCGCTACGGCCTCGTCCACCGGACTGATCGTTCCGCTGGTCCTTGACAAGGAATGATCCCGTGAAACGCGCACTCAATTTCAGTTCCGGCCCGGCCATGCTGCCGGAGGACGTGCTCAGGCAGGTTGCTGCCGAAATGCTCGACTGGCAGGGCAGCGGCATGTCGGTGATGGAAATGAGCCATCGCGGCGAGCACTTCATGCGCATTCACGCCGAGGCACAGCAGGACCTGCGTGACCTGATGGGGATCCCGTCCGGCTATCGCGTGCTGTTTCTTCAGGGCGGTGCCACGCTGCAGTTCACGGTGGTGCCGATGAACCTGATCGGCCTTACCGGCCACGCCGACTACGTGACCACTGGCGAATGGTCGCGAAAGGCGCTGCGCGAGGCACGACGCTATGGCGATGCGCGCGAAATCGCAAGCGACGAAGCCAACGGTTTTCGCACGATCCCGTCCCCGGACAGCTGGGCGCGTTCAGCAAACGCCGGCTACCTGCACCTCTGTTCGAATGAAACCATAGGCGGGGTCGAGTTTCACGCCCTGCCCGACACCGGCAACACCCCGCTCGTCGCCGACATGTCGTCCACCATCCTGTCGCGGCCAATCGATGTGTCCCGCTACGGGCTGATCTACGCGGGCGCTCAGAAAAACATTGGTCCTGCCGGACTCACCATCGTGATTGTTCGCGAGGACCTGCTCGGCCATGCGCTACCCGGTACGCCTGCGCTGCTCGATCTGGGCGCGCAGGCCGATGCCGACTCCATGATCAACACCCCATCCACCTTCAGCATCTATGTCGCCGGACTGGTATTCCAATGGCTCAAGCGTCAGGGCGGGGTCGCGGCCATCGAAAAGCAGAATATTGCCAAGGCCCGCCTGCTCTACGAGTGCATCGATCAGAGCCAGCTCTACGTGAACCGCATCGATCCCGCCGTGCGTTCGCGGATGAACATTCCGTTTCAGCTCTCGCGCCCCGAACTCGACCATGCGTTTCTTGAGGGTGCCGAGCGTGCCGGTATGCAGCAGCTCAAAGGCCACCGGACCGTGGGCGGCATGCGCGCCTCCCTCTACAACGCGATGTCCGTCGAGGGCGTACAGGCCCTGGTCGATTACATGCGGCACTTCGAGCGACAACACGCATGAGCGCCGCGATGCTGCATTTCCCGGGTCTCCCCGGGTCGCTCGATACAGACACGCTCAACGAGCTCCTCGCGCCTACCGACCTGCTCGATTACCGGCACCCGGCTGTGCAGTCTTTCGTGCGCAGCGCTGGCGCAGAGAGCGGCTCGCCCGTCGAGCGCGCCGTCGCCCTCTTCTATGCCGCCCGCGACCGGATCCGCTACGACCCCTACCGGATCAGCGCAGCGCCTGCCGACTACCGCGCAAGCAGCGTCGCGCTAGCCGGCTATGGCTGGTGTGTGCCGAAGGCCTCGCTCCTCGCAGCCTGCGCGCGCGCAGTGGGCAT
Source organism: Burkholderiaceae bacterium (assembly GCA_049423065.1). Taxonomy (GTDB): domain Bacteria; phylum Pseudomonadota; class Gammaproteobacteria; order Burkholderiales; family Burkholderiaceae_E; genus SYIM01. Next base: position 9,399 of record JBMSQB010000091.1, on the reverse strand, counting down.
CCCGGCAGCCATCGGTCTGGCCGATGTCGCCAACCATCTGAACACCGAAAAGCTGCGTGCACGCATGGGCGGCACCGATGTCTTCTACGATCACGGCTACGTGGCCATGCTGCTCGATGATCGCTGGGTCAAAGCCGTGCCCGCATTCAACATCGAACTCTGCCAGCGGTTCGGTGTGAGCCCTACCGAGTTCGATGGCCGCAGCGACGCGCTCTACCAGGAGTACAACGCCCGCGGCGAGCTGCACATGAGCTACCTCGCCGACCATGGCTGCTGGAGCGATCTGCCGCTCGACAAGGTGTTTGCCGATTTTGCCCGGCATTACCCCGGCGCCATGTTCGCTCAGGGTATGGTCGCGGAATCATCGCGCTTCGAGGACGAGCGGCCGCTCGCGTGAGCCGCGAGCGCGGCGAGCACCTCCTCGTCACTCACCTGCGGAAAGCGCAGATAAAACTGCGAGATCGAAAAAAGCGCCCGACTGCGTCGCGGGCACACAACTTCGTCGGCAAGACCGACAAGCGCTGCCAGCGACTCCGATTCTGCAATCGGCACCGCGCACACGAGCCAGGCCGGGCCGCGCCGTCGCGCCCAACCCAGTGCAGCACGCATCGTGGCACCGGTGGCCAGCCCGTCATCGACCACGATCACGCGGCGCGCGGCGAGGTCCTCCGCCGGCCTCACCGCGCGATAACGCTGAAACCGCTCCGCGAGGAGCGCGCGCTGCCGCTGGGCCTCCTCCGACAGCCATGCTGCATCGACCGATGATTCGAACCCGGGCGTCTTGACCACCACGCCGTCACCGTCGACTGCGCCGATGGCGAATTCCGGCTGGCCGGGCGCGCCAAGCTTGCGCACAGGCACGAGATCCAGCGCCGCATCGAGTCGCCTGGCAAGTCGCGCGCCCATTGGAACCGCACCGCGCGGAATGGCAAGCACGAGGGCGCCCCGACCCTCAAAATGCGAAAGCGCAGCCGCGAGCACGTCAGCGGCTTCGGTCCGGTCGGCATAGGGCGCGCCGGGTTCGTCATCGAACGCTGCCGAATCGCCGGATTCGCTGGCTCTGGTCATGCTTGCGCCCTCCGTTGGACGCATTCAGTATCGCGATCGAGCGGAGCACCCGCGCCGCGTCAGATCAAACGAGCGACAAACGCTCGTTTGCCAGACTGTCAGGAATCAACTCCAGGCCGTGTTGCCATCGATACAGTCGGTGCCAATGAACCTCTTCCCAATGTTCGATGTCGGTGCCGCCTGGCGCTGGGGGTCGCTCGTTCCCCCCATCATGGCGGCCACCTATGCGTCGCCGGCAGTGGTCGCCCAACTTGCAGGCCTGCGCTGCCGCGATCTGATCCACCATGCGCGCGCGAAGTCCCGCTTCTACGCCAAACGCTTCAGGCATCTTCCATTCGATGCAGCGCTCACCCAATACCCCAGCGTGAGCCGCGCCGAACTGATGGAGCATTTCGACGACTGGGTGACCGATCCGGACATTCGGCTTGCCGATGTGAACGCCTTCATCGCCGACCCCAGCCGTTGCGGCGAGGCTTTCCTCGGACGCTACGCAGTCTGGACCAGTTCAGGAACCACCGGGGTGCCGGGCGTTTATGTGAGCGACCCGGATGCGCTCGCCATTCACGAGGCGCTCCTCACCACCCGGACAGCGGGCTCGGGCAGTGCAGCCTCACTGTGGCGGCTGATGGTGGGTGGCGGGCGGCTTGCGCTGATTGCCGCGCAAGACGGCCACTTCGCCGGCATCACCACCTGGGAGCGTGCCCGTCGTTCGGCGCCCTGGCTCGAGTCCCGGTGCCGCGCGTTCCCTGTCACCGCACGGATCGGGGAACTGGTGGCGGGGCTAAACGACTGGCAACCCGCGTTGCTCGCGAGCTACCCCTCGATGCTGTCGGTGATGGCGGACGAACAGGAAGCGGGGCGGCTCACGATCAAGCCCGTAGCGCTCTGGAGCGGCGGCGAGGAGCTGCCCCGCATTGAACGGGAGCGGCTCTCGCAGTCGTTCGCCTGCCCGGTCCACGAAGAGTATGCCGCCTCGGAATGCATGAACATCGCATTCAGCTGCGGCGCAGGATCTCTGCATCTTCACGCCGACTGGGTGATTCTTGAACCGGTCGATGAGCGGGGTCGAGTTCTTCCACCTGGCCGCCCCTCGGCCAGCACCTTGCTCACCAACCTCGCAAACCACGTGCAGCCCCTCATCCGCTACCAGCTGGGCGACAGCATCACGTTTCTCGCCGATCCCTGCGAGTGCGGCTGCCCGCTCCCGAGGCTCCGTGTGGAGGGTCGGAAGGATGACGTGCTGAAGCTGCCCGCTGCGCACGGCATGACGGTGACGATTGTTCCGCTTGCAATTGAAAGCGTGCTTGAAGACCGCGCGGGCATTCATCAGTTCCAGCTCCGCCAGAGCGGCCCGCACGGGCTGACTGTCCGGTTCAACCCGCCCGCTGGCCTTACCCAGCGTGACGCCTGGCCGCGGGTCGAGCACTGCCTGCGCGAATTTCTCGATCACCAGGGCGCGCGCTCGACCGGGATTTTGCTGGATCCCGCACCACCTCAAGTCGATCCGGTGAGCGGCAAGCTGCGCAGGATTCGCGGCGCGGGTGTCATCCCCCGGGCGTGAACCAGGGCGCAGCGGCCCCTGGGACATGCCGGGGGTGGAATGCATTTCATCGCCGCGGACAGGGGCGCAACCGGGCGATGTCCGCCCCGCATTATCATTGGGACGAGCGGTTGCCTTGGCTGGCAGATCCGCCATCCCCAGGCGCGCTCCACGCGCCCCTTTTCGACCAGGAGACCATGATGGGTTCGATGATTGATTTCGACCGCGCCGACGGCAAGGGCAAGGCGCGCGGCTATCTCGCCACCAGCACCCGCGCGGGCGCGCCGGGCGTGGTGGTCATTCAGGAGTGGTGGGGCCTGCAGGACCAGATCAAGGGCGTCTGCGATCGGCTGGCTGCAGCGGGGTATCACGCGCTGGCACCCGATCTGTACAACGGCGTGGCAGTGCCCTATCACGACCCCGATGCCGCAAACAAGCAGATGACCTCGCTCAATTTCATTGACGCCACCGACAACGCAGTACGGGGCGCGGTGCAGTACTTCAAGAAGCAGGGCCTCAAGGCCGGTCTGACCGGATTCTGCATGGGCGGTGCAGTCACCATCATCGGGTCAGTGCGTATCCCCGAACTCGACGCAGGGGTCTGCTTCTACGGCATTCCGCCAGCGCAGGCGGCCGATCCGGCCCAGGTCCGGATTCCGCTCCAGGGCCACTTTGCAAGCCGCGACGACTGGTGCACGCCGCAGGCGGTTGAGGCATTTGAGACCGCGGTCAAGGCGGCGGGAAAGCGCGTGGAATTTCACATGTACGAGGCCGACCATGGCTTTGTCAATGAACAGCGCGATGCGGTGCATGACGCGCCAAGCGCCAGGCTCGCCTGGGAGCGCATGATGGACTTCTGGAAAAAACACCTGGGCTGACCGCGCGCGCTCAGGCCTAGCCTGCCCGCGCACGCGCGGGCAGCAGCACCATTGCAATGGCAAACACCACGCAGGCAAGTGCCGCGCCGTCCTGCCAGTGGAGCGGCTCGTTCAACACCCAGGCGCCCGAAAACAGTCCGATCACCGGAATCATCAAAACCGACAGCCCGCTTGCCACCGGCGACAGCGTGGAGGCGAGCCGGAACCACAGCAACTGCGCAACGCCGAACACCACAAAGCTGTTGTAGAGCAGCGCAAACACGGCAGGCGCATCGATCGCGGCCGGCTGCCATCGATCAAGTTCGGTGGCGAGCGCCAGCGCGCTGCAAACAAGAAGCGCCATCACCACCGACCAGAATGTGATCACCTTGATGGAGGCGGGCAGGCGACGTCGGCGCGTCAGGTGGGTGCCATAGGCCCAGGCGCCTGCCGCGCAGAGCATCAGCGCTGTCCCGCCGGGGCTGCCACTGATCGCTGAAAGTTCGCTCGCCATGAGAAGCGCGACACCGCCTGCTGCCGCCAGCACCCCTACCGCCAGCCGCACACCGGGGCGTTCGCGATAAAGGATCATGCCGAGCACCGCCGCCCAGATCGGCATGGTGTAGCCCAGAATCGCGGCACGGCCGGACGAGAGCAGCGACACACCGTACATCACGCACACATACCAGATCACCAGGTTGAAGAGCGCGATGAACAGCATTTCAGCCCAGTGCTCGCGTGCGATCCGGATCGGTTCGCCCGCGGCGCGGATCATCCACCAGAGCATCGGCAACGCGAGCAGCATCGTGATCGACCGGAAGGTCATGGGCGCAATGGCGCTCACACCGGTCTTCATGATCGGCCAGTTGATGCCCCAGAGAACCGTGAGCAACACCAGTCCACCGAGTTCGCGCCCGGAGAGTCGATCCGTGCTCATGCTTTCCCCTGGCTCGGTGCAGGGACTAGAATCGGACTCAGAACGTTCTCCGGGAGACAGGCGGCCTCATGAATTTCTCATTGTCGCTCAGACAGGCGTGGGCACGCGCCGATTCGATGCTCTGCGTGGGCCTGGACCCGGATCCGGAGCGTATTCCCGCTGCGCTCGGGCGCGGCCCCGAGGCAGTTTTTACCTTTTGCCGCGAGATCGTTGATGCCACCGCAGCGTTTGTCTGCGCATTCAAGCCCCAGATCGCCTATTTCTCGGCAGTGCGAGCCGAGCGTGAACTCGAGCGGCTGATCGAACACATTCATGCGAAGCACCCCGGCATCCCCGTCATTCTGGATGCCAAGCGCGGCGACATCGGCTCAACCGCCGAGCGCTATGCAATCGAAGCCTTCGAGCGATACGGTGCCGATGCCGTCACCATCAACCCCTACATGGGGTTCGATTCCATCGAGCCCTGGCTCGCCTGGGAAGGCCGCGGCGTGATCCTGCTCTGCCGCACCTCGAACCCCGGCGGCAGCGACCTTCAGGCGCTTGACGTCGGGGGCGAAGCGCTCTATGAGCGAGTTGCCCGACTGGCCGCCGGCCCCTGGAATGCCAGCGGCCAGATCGGGCTGGTGCTGGGTGCCACGTTCCCGGCCGAACTCGCCCGGGTGCGGGCCATCGCGGGCAACTTGCCGATGCTGGTGCCCGGCATCGGCGCACAAGGCGGCGATGTGGCGGCCACCGTTGCAGCGGGGCTCGCCGACGATGGCTGGGGCATGGTGATCAACTCTTCGCGGGCCATCCTGTACGCCGACCCGGGCGCCGGCTTCGCGCAGGCGGCGGCACGCGCCGCCGAGATCACACGAAACCAGATCCGGGCTGCGCGCATGGCTGCATGGACCGCCCGCTCAGGGTAGGGAGCACCCATGAGAGTCCTGGTCGCCGAAGATGACCGCACGCTTGCAGACGGCCTGTGCCGGGCCCTGCGCGCGAACGGAAACGCTGTGGATCATGTTGAAGACGGGCAATCGGCTGACACCGCACTGGCCGCCCAGAACTACGATCTGGTCATCCTCGATCTCGGGCTCCCGAGGCTCGCTGGCCTCGATGTACTCAAGCGACTGCGATCGCGCGGCAGCAGCACCCCGGTACTCATTCTCACTGCGGCCGACTCGGTCGAGCAGCGGGTTCGCGGCCTCGACCTCGGCGCCGATGATTTCATGGCCAAGCCCTTCGCCCTCACCGAACTCGAGGCCCGCATCCGGGCGTTGGTCCGCAGGGGCATGGGCGCTGCGAGCAGTACCCTGAAGCTGGGCTCACTCAGCTACGATCAGGTCGGCCGCCAGGCATGGGTGGCCGACCAGCAGGTCGAACTCTCCGCGCGCGAACTCGCGCTTCTGGAAATCCTCCTCCAGAGGAACAGCCGGCTGGTGAGCAAGGAACAGATCGTCGAGCACCTGTGCGGCTGGGGCGAAGAGGTCAGTCACAACGCAATCGAGGTCTACGTCCACCGCCTGCGCAAGAAACTCGAGGGCGGCAACGTCCGGATCGCTACCGTGCGTGGTCTGGGCTACAGCCTGCAGCGCAGCACCGACGCGGAACCGCGCTGATGTCCGAACCCGCGGCGCGTGCGCCGTCTGTCCTGAGCGACCTGGTCGCGACGCGCGAAAGTCCCCCTCCGCCTGCAGCGCTCGCCCCGGTGGTCAGACCGCGTCGGCGACCGGCACCGCGCCGTCGGGTCAATCCGTTTTACCCGGCTGAACAGCGGTCGTTGTTCGGCGAGATTCTCGACTGGATGTTCGCCCCCCTGATGCTGCTGTGGCCGCTGTCGGTGGCGGTCACCTTCGTGGTCGCGCGTTCGCTCACCGACGCGCCGTTTGATCGCACACTCATTGACCGCGTGGAAGTACTGCGCGAGAGAATCGCGGCCGGCGAAACCGACTCGCGCGCACAGTTGCTGCCGCTACTTGACAGGCTCGCCCGCGCCCAGGATGGTTCCACGCTGCGCATTCAGGTTGCCGGCCCCGAGGGGCGCATCATCGCGGGCGACAGCAGGCTCGCTCGGCCCGGGCTCTACGACTTCCCCGCCCCTGAGCGCATCCGCCTTCGTACCGTCGTCGATAACGGCGTCGAATGGCGTGTGGCCTACACCTGGGCGAGCCCATCCGACTTGACCGAGAACGGCTTGCTCCTTGTTCAGGTCGCCGACAATTTTGACAATCGTGATCAGCTGGCAAGCGAAATCATTCGCGGCGTGCTGTTTCCGCAGTTCATGATCCTGCCGCTTTCCCTGCTCCTGGTGTGGTTCGGACTCAGCCGCGGCCTGGCACCGATGAAGCTGCTGCAGCGCAAGATCCAGCAGCGCCGGCCCGACGATCTCTCACCCATCGATCCCAAAGAAGCGCCCGAGGAGCTCACGCCGCTCGTCGCGGCGTTCAACGATCTGCTCGCCCGTCAGGCGCAGACGCTGCAGGCGCAGCGGCGTTTCATCGCTGACGCTGCCCATCAGCTGAAGACCCCGCTCGCGGGGCTGCGTACGCAGTCCGAGCTTGCGATACGGGAAACCAATGCCAATGAGCTGCGCCGCACGCTCGAGCACATCGCTTCCAGCGCAGAGCGGAGCGCGCATACCGTCAGCCAGTTGCTTGCGCTCGCCCGCACCGAGAATCTGCGTCACGCCGTGGCGATGGACGAGCTCGATCTCGCTCCGCTCGTTCGCACCGTCATCGCTGACCACTACGGGATCGCGCTCGAGAAATCGATCGATCTCGGCTTCGAAAGTGATGACCTCCCGGCCCCCATCACCGGGCATCCGATTCTGCTGCGCGAGATGATCGGCAATCTGATCGATAACGCCATCCGGTACACGCCCGTCGGCGGCATCGTGACTGCGCGGGTGCTGACAACGCCAGCCGATGTGGTGCTCGAGATCGAAGACGACGGAATCGGCATCGCCCCTGCTGACCGGGAGCTGGTGTTCAATCGCTTCTTCCGGGTACTGGGGGCGGGCGCCGACGGCAGCGGTCTGGGGCTGTCGATTGTGCGCGAAATCGTGGGCCAGCACGGCGCTACGGTCGCCATCTCGGACGGCTTGATCTGGCCCAGCCTGCGGGGCGCTGGAACGGGCAGCCGCTTCACGGTGCGCTTTCCGAAATTCAATGACGAAGGTCTGTAGCAGACGGGAGCAAACAGCCATGTTCAAGGTCAACGCTGAGCAACAGGCAATCATCGATGGCGTTACCGCGGTCTGCACCCGGTTCGGCGATGACTACTGGGCCGAGTGCGATCAGGCGGCGCGTTTTCCGCGCGAGTTTCATCGGGCCATCGCCGATGCCGGATGGTTGGGTGTGACCATGCCTGAAGCCTATGGCGGCGCGGGGCTGGGCATCAAGGAGGCATCGCTCGTCATGCACACCGTCGCGCAGCATGGCGGTGCGATGGCGGCTGCCTCATCGATACACATGAACATGTTCGGCCCCCATCCAATGGTGGTTCACGGGACACCCGATCAGAAGTCTCGATGGATTCCCAGGCTGGTCACGGGCAGCGATCAGGTGTGCTTCGGGGTCACCGAACCCGACGCGGGGCTCGACACCACCAGCATCCGTACGTTCGCGAAAAAGGTGGAAGGTGGCTATTGCGTGTCGGGCCGCAAGATGTGGACCTCGACCGCACAGATCGCCAACAAGATCCTGTTGCTTGCGCGGACCTCGGCAAAGCCCGCCCGGGGTGAGGGCAAGCCCACCGACGGCATGTCGCTCTTTTACACCGATGTCGATCGCACAAAGATCGAGGTCCGCCGGATCCCGAAGCACGGCCGGGCTGCAGTCGATTCGAACGCAGTCTTCATCGATGATCTGTTCATTCCCGAGCAGGACCTGATCGGCGAGGAAGGCAAAGGGTTTTATTACCTGCTTGATGGTCTCAACCCGGAGCGCATCCTGATCGCGGTCGAGGCGATCGGTATCGGCCTGGATGCCCTGCGTCGGGCTTCGCGCTATGCAAGAGAGCGCGTGGTGTTCGGTCGACCAATTGGCCGCAACCAGGGCATTCAGCATCCGCTTGCCGAGTGCTGGGTCAATCTGGAGGCGGCATTGCTGCTGGCCGAACGTGCGGCCGACCTCTATGACGCCGGACTCGCTTGTGGGCCCGAGGCAAACGGCGCGAAACTGCTGGGCTCGCGCGCGGGGTACGAGGCCTGCCAGCGGGCGGTGCTTACGCACGGTGGGATGGGTTATGCGAAGGAGTATCAGGTGGAGCGCCTGCTTCGCGAAGTGCTCATCACCCGGATCGCGCCGGTCACCGATCAGCTGGTGCTGTCGTTCATCGCTGAAAAAGTGCTCGATCTGCCCAAATCGTACTGACCCGCCGCAGTCTGGCCACCGCTGGGCGGCTGGGTCGGGGCAGACCCGTCGCGGGTTGTTCCTGCACAAATCAGTGCATCGCGGAGTGCGGTCTCATGACCTCTGTTCATCACCCAATCGAACGGAGGTCATGATGAAAATGAAAAGCGCAGTCGTGCTCACATCGGTCGCCGTGCTGGCAGGCGGCGCGGTCCATGCATCCGAAAATCGGGGCACCGCACTGCCAATCCTGCTCGCGCAGTCAATCCCTGAAGAGCCGGTATACGGCAGCCAGATGATGACCGAGCAGGAGCGAAACGAGCATCGGGCGCAGCTTCGAGCCGCAAAAAGCGAGGAGGAGCGCGAGCAGATTCGGCGGGCGCATCATGACCACATGCGGCACCGGGCACAGGAGCGGGGGATGACACTTCCCGATGAGCCGCCTGCACGCGGCGGCGGGACAGGCCTCGGGCCGGGTCCTGGCGTGGGTCCTGGCGGCGGAGCGGGCCCGGGGCGAGGTCGATAGGCGGTGTGGCGAAAGCATTTTGACAACGGAAGCAACCGCCGGATAGAATTTCGGGTTCGGCGCATTAGCTCAGTTGGTTAGAGCGACGGAATCATAATCCGCAGGTCCGGGGTTCGAGTCCCTGATGCGCCACCAAA
>JBMSQB010000090.1:0-17122 GCA_049423065.1 Burkholderiaceae bacterium | reverse complement strand
AGGCGGGGCGGGCCCACGACATTCGCTACTGCGTGTCCTGCAACACCTGCTGGGAACGAATTTCCCAGCAGCGCCTGCCGATTGGCTGCGACAACAATCCGCGGGTGGGCCTCGCCGATGAAGTCGACTACCGGCCGCCGCGCGCCGAGCACGCCCGCCGTGTGGTCGTCGTGGGCGCAGGCCCTGCAGGCCTGGAAGCAGCCTGGATCGCAGCAGCACGAGGCCATCGGGTGACGGTCCTTGCCCGCGGAGAGGAGCTGGGCGGCAAGCTGCGCCTGCGTGCGCGCTTGCCAGGTGGCGAGTCCGTGAGCAGTGTCTACGACTACCAGCATGCGGCGGCGGAGCGGCACGGATGCGAATTCATCACGCGTCGCGAGGCGGGTCTGGCCGATGTGCTGGCGCTCGAGCCTGATGCGGTGATCATCGCGACCGGGGCCGATATGGTCGCGCCGCTTTGGCTGCCCGAGGATGTCCGTGATGCGGGGCTCGTGCCGGATCTGCGAACCGCCATGCGCGAGGTGCTCCGCCACGGCGGGCGGCAGTCCGGGTCTGCCGTCATCTTCGACATGGACCATGGCGAAGGCACCTATGCCGCGGCCGAGCATCTGCATTCGATGTTTGATCGGGTGGTGATCGTCACGCCGCGCGACACGGTGGCGCAGGACCTGCCGATGGTCGTCCGCCAGGGCATCCTGCGGCGGCTCAGCGAAAAGCGGATCAGCGTGCTCACCCTGTCCGAGCCTGTCTGGAGCGCGCGCGTGGAAAGCGCGGCCGAGCTCGACTGCGTCAACGTCTATAACGGGGACCGGACAGTGGTGCGTGACCTGGCGTTTCTCGCCTGGTCCACGCCCCGCGCGCCCGATGCCTCGCTGCCGCTGGCGCTCGCCGAGCGTGGCATCGTGTTTCACCGCGTGGGCGATGCTCTCGCGGCGCGTTCGCTGCACGCGGCCACATCGGAGGGACATGCCGCAGGGCATGCGGTCTGAGGAGCCCCGCGCGGCTCAACCCCGCGCGGCTCAACCCTGTATCAGCCCCCACTGAGCGAGCGCCTCGGGAGCGAGGCCCAGTGACTGAAAATAGTCGGCCGGCAACTGATCATAGGCGCGATCAGGCAGCGGCTCGCTGTCTCCGGGCCTCCAGCTGCCATCGACATCGCCGGTGAGCACGCCAACCAGATTCACCGCAGCAGCCTGGCCGGCGCGCGCGCTCACTGCGGTATCGGTGGCTGCAACGGAATGACGGGTGTACACCGATCCTGTGGCGGCATTCCAGAGCACCTCGGATTCGCCGGCAAAGCGCCAGCGGGCGGCGGGTGCGTCGTTCACCCCAAGCGCGAGCTTGAGAATGGCGTCGGCGTCGGTGGCGGTGACCTTGCCGTCGCGATCGACGTCGGCGGCAAGCACCTGATAGGGTGAGATGGGCGCGGCGCTCTGTAAGCCATCGGCTGCGAGCGGATTGGATGTGCGCCCGGTGGCGAGCTTGAGGGCGGCCAGCGCATCGGCTGCGCTGACCGCGCGCGCGACTTCGCCTGCGCCCGCCTCACGGCCGGCGGTCACGCGCAAAAGCCCGTCAAAGTCGAGCCCATCGATCGCCCAGCGGCCATCGATTCCGCTTTGAGCGAACGGTGCGGGCGGGGTGTCGGCCGACGTGACGGCTTGGGCCTGCGCGGTCACCTGAACCTCGTCGATCAGCGCGTGGCTCTTCCAGTGATAGATGCTGCCAGTCAGGGCAGCGGCGCGGGAGCCTGCTGCACCGGCGCTTGCTGCGCTTGTCGAAAAATTCGCGGGCACAGCGGTCAGCAGGCCGACTTCAGCGGTTGACGCGCTCGGTACGTAGCCGATGTTGCCTGCACTGTCGCGGTAGATGGCTTCGACGGAGATCACCTTTCCGACATGGGCCGGGGTGAGCTGAAAGGACGGCGAGGACGAGATTGAGGTCACCGGGATGCCGTCGGCGCGCCACACCCAGCCAACCAGACTGCTCGCGGAAAACCCGTCGGGATCGACGAGCGTGTGCTGCGCTGTGAGCGTCTGGCCTTGAACCGGACTGCCTGTGATCAGGACTTCCCCGCCTGGCGGTTTCGGATCGTAGTAGCTGCCGACGATGCCTATCGTGACTGTCGGGCTGCTCACTTCCCCGCCGCTCGCGCGGACCGGGACGGTTCTCAGAATGTCGATCGTTGGATAGCCGTCCAGCACCCTTCCGAACACGGCGTAGCCGTTGCCGTCAGCCGCGCGGTTGGCATCGAGGAAAAGATTGTCGGCAACGTTGATGAAGAACTGGCTGGTTGCGCTGTTTGGATCGCCCGTACGCGCCATTGCGATGGTGCCGAACGTGTTGCTGAGTCCGGTCACGGCGGTGCTTTGCAACGCGATCGGTGCCTGTGTGGGGGTCTTGTAGTTGACCTGCCCGCTCGAGTCGATCGTGTAGCCGCCTCCCTGAATCATGAAGCCGTCAATGACTCGGTGAAAAATCGTGCTGTTGTAGAAACCGCTTTTCACATACTGAACGAAATTGGCAACTGTACTGGCGGCCCGCGTCGATTCAAGCTCGATCAGCAGATCACCATAGTTCGTCCGAAGCCATGCGCGGGGAAGGCCCGGGGCGGCGACACTGACCGCCGACCCGGCGGCTGCGCTCGTCACGCTTTCCGCGGTTCCAGCCAGGTCCGTGTAGGACGCTGTCACCGTGATGGATTTGTTGGCCTCGGCTGCGCTCACCAAAAAGCTGCTCTGGTTCCTTCCGGCTGCGGGTTGCCCGTCGATATTCCATTGCCAGCGCAGGGCGCCGGGCTGGCCGGCCGCCGGGATGCCGTCCTGATCGGTCAGGCTGTGCGAGGCGGTGAGCGTGGCCCCCGCGGCGGGCGTGCCGCTGATCAGCACGCGGCCGCCAGGCAGATCGTTTGCATTGATGACCTTGACGGGATCACTGGCAACATAGCCGCTGGTCCCTTTCAGATCGGTGTAGGCCGCCACTGCTGTGATGGCCTTGCCCACCATGGCCTGGCTGAGCGTGAGCGAAGCCGATAGCGCCCCTGGAATCAGCACCCCATCTGCTTTCCAGTAGTAGCTGATCGCACCGGGTTGCCCGGTGGCGGGGATTCCGTCGGCATCGGCCAGCTGACTGACTGCGACCAGGGTCCTGCCCTGGATCGGTAGCCCGGAAACCATGACGTTTCCGGTCGGTGCGGCGTTGGTGGTTTCGGATACGGTCAGCACATCGTCGAGGGTGACGGCGGAAGTGGGTTTGGACACTTCGCCGGAACCGTTGTCGACCACCTGCACCGTTTTCAGTTTCGACATCAGGTCGGAACCGACACTGGCGACGCGGCCGAATACCGCATAGCCGTTGCCATCGCTCGCATAGGCTGCGTCGAGAAACAGGTTGTCAGCCAGATTGATGAAGAACTCGCTGGTGGCGCTATCGGCGACGGCGGTACGAGCCATGGCGAGCGTGCCGGTCAGGTTGCTCAGACCGGTGGTACTGGTGCGCTCGAGGGGAATCGGCGAAAACGTTGAAGCGCGACGTACGAAGCTGGTGCCTTCCAGATCGTAGCCACCGCCCTGCGCCATGAAGGTGGAAATGATCCGGTGGAATTCGGTCCCGTCATAGAAATTCGTATTGGCATAGCGGAGAAAATTGGTGACGGTGACCGGTGCACGGTCGGCTTCCAGTTCGACCACCACATCGCCCAGCGAGGTCTTGAGCAGGACCCGCGGCAGCGGACTGTAGTTCGGGGCGGCGACGGCCGGCGGCGCAAGCACGGCGCTGCTTGGCGCGCTGGTCATGGTCTCTGCGGTGCCGCCCAGATCGGTGTAGGCGGCGCTCACCGTGATCCGGCTGCCGACATCGGCGGGCAACACGCGGTAGGTGGCACCGGTTGCGCCGGCGATGGCAGCGCCGTTTGAGCGCCACTGATAAGTCATGGCGCCTGCCGTGCCCGCAGCGGGAATGCCGTCGGGGTCGGTGAGCGTCTGGCTGACGGTCAGAAGTTCCCCCGCCCGTGGCGTGCCCGTGATGTTGAGCGTGCCGGCAGGTCGTGTGTTGGCGCGCGCGAGTTGCAGCTCAATTGCGAACTCTGCAGTGCCGGTTGATGACACGTTGCCAAGCTCGAGCAGATAGCTCCCCGGCACGGGTGCCCCGTTGAGCAGTTGCGTGCTGGAGCTGGCGCGTGAGAGCGTGCCGCCCGCCACGGCCTGCGCATCAGCGGTGACGAGCGACTTGAGCGACCAGCTGAGCCCGCTCTCGGGCGCATTGCCAGCCAGGTCGATCAGCCGCGCACTGGTGAGGCGATGACCCGACGGCACGGTGATTCGGAGGGCATCGGTATCGGTCGCGGTGAGTGATCCGGTCCACATGGCACGCAGGCTCTGGGATGGCAGCACTGGGGCGGCTTCCGCGCTGCGTGCAAAGTCGGTCGACTCGGCGATGAGTACGCCCGCTACGCCCAGCGACGGCACTGCCTGCGCCGCATCGGAAAACTGCAAGGTTTCGATCGACCGCAGCCGGTCAAGCTCGAGCGTGACGCTATTGAGTGCGGCCAGCTCGGTACGATCGGGATTGGCGTAGAGCTGCCACCACGCCTGGTTGCCCTCAAGCGTCGCCCGGTCTGTGCCGTCACCGCCCACGAGCATGTCGGAACCGCTGCCCCCCGCGAGCATATCGCTGCCGCTCGAGCCAACCAGGCTGTCACGCCCGGGGCCGCCCTCCAGCGTGTCGTCGCCCGCGCCGCCGTCTACAGTGTCGTCACCCGCGCCGGCCTGGATCCGGTTTGCGAGGGCATTGCCCGTCAGGCGGTCACCATGGGGCGTTCCGACCAGATTTTCGATGGCGGTGCCGGCATTGACCGTGATCTGTCCGGGCGCGGTGATGGTGCTGGCCCGCGTCGCGCCCACGAACCCCCAGTAACCGGGTTCCAGGCCCACATCGGCGGCAAGCTCGAGCCCGGAGAGGTCGATGACATCGGCGCCGCCACCATCCCAGATGAAATTGGCCGAGCCGGGCGACACGGTGTAGCGGTCTGCACCGGCGCGCACCCCCGGGTTGGGCCCATAGAGGTACTGGAGCGCCGCCACATCGAGCGGACCCAGCCTGACCATGCGATCGGCGCTCGCGACGTTGTAGGTCATGATCGTGAAGGCGGACTGGTCTTCGGCAGCGCTCAAGTACGGCGGTTCCGCCTGGTCACCGGTGGAATCGGTGGCGCTGAACGGATGTTTGAGGCCGAGTGCGTGACCGATCTCATGGGTGAGCGCATAGGCGCCGAAACTGCCCTGAGCGAGATCGGTTGCGCCAATGGTTGCGGCATTGAGAAAGACGTCGCTGCCCAGCCACTCTCCCCGGGGATGGATCGCGTAGCCCGCTGAATCCGTCTGGGTGTTGAGGGCGAACGCGATCAGGTCGTCGGCGGCGGCGTTGTCCGAGGCCACGAACCGCAGACCCGTCGAGGCGGCAATCAGTTGTAGGGCAGCTTCGGCCTGTGCGGCCTGCGCAGCCGAAAAACCCTTGAAGCCCGCGGTGTAGCGCGCATCCAGATAATCGGGCGCGGTCTGCGGAAAGGCATACGAATAGGTTCGCCCGTCTGGGAGCATCAGGGAAAAGCGCTGACCCGCACCCTCGTCGGCCACCAGCGCTGAAATCCAGTAGGGGAGCGGTGCGGCGCCTCCAGCCAGGGTGACGGTTTCGATATCGCTTGGCAGCTTGGTGGCTGATGACTGCACCGTTGCACTGTCGGTGCCGCCCAGGTCCTGAATCGGGGTGTCGGCCCGCGCCACGAGGTACTGATCGTTTCCAGCGCCGCCCGTGATCGCCGCGCGGAACGTGGCGCCCGTGACGAAGCGGTTGTTGCCGCCAAGATCGAGGATATCGACATCGCCGGGAAGTGCCGATGCGTCGATGAGCGTGTCGCCGTCGGCGCCCAGGATCAGGCTGGTGGTGGTGTCATCAAACAACGCGAACGATTCGAACGCGGTGATCACCCGGGGCGAGGGCAGCGCGGTGCCGCGCAGGAGCAGGTATTCATCGGGGGCCACTGCCTCGCTCAGACTGAAGATGAGCGAGCGACCGCTCACCTCGGGCGTGCCCTGCAGGCTGATCGGCGAAAGCGCCGCGCCCTTGCCGCGCTGGGCGAGCACATTGCCATTCCAGGTGATGGCATCGAGGGGGGTATCGAAGATCACCTCGAGACGCCTGTCGCTCAGTGTGTAGCTCGCGAGCAGGGCGGGCTTGTTGCGGCCGCTGTCGGCCTGCGCGATCAGCGCGTAGGCGCCGGTTGCGGGGGTGCCGGTGGAGCCGCTCACCTCCAGAAACCAGCGTCCGCTTGTCTGCGGGGTGAAC
This sequence comes from Burkholderiaceae bacterium, assembly GCA_049423065.1. Taxonomy (GTDB): domain Bacteria; phylum Pseudomonadota; class Gammaproteobacteria; order Burkholderiales; family Burkholderiaceae_E; genus SYIM01. The sequence goes on along the minus strand of JBMSQB010000090.1, from coordinate 10,786 downwards.
TGGATCAGCGCGTCGGTGCCGACGAAGCTGTCGTCATCCACCGCGAGGGGGCGACCCGAGGCGTCGAGCAGACGAAGCTTGGGGTTGCCCAGCGCGCCAGGGCCCAGCGGGGCGATCAGCGTGTCGGCGATAAACTGGTAGGCCACACCCGCCTCAAGGGTGATCGCGAACCAGTCGGCGTCGCCCACGGTTTCGATCTGGCCAACGACTCTGCCTCGCGCAGCCACCACACCGCTCGTGGCGGTGGTGGCCGCGAAGTCATCGGTGGCGGGGGCGGCTCCATCCGCGTCGGCAGGGTGGAGCAAGGCGATATCGAGAAAGTTGGCGGCAGACATCTGCAGGGCGCGGTTCCGCGCGAGCAACTCGCCACAGGGCGAACGCGCGGCAGCTACTGATTGAGGACCGTGATACTAACTCGACGGTTGCGCGGATCAGCGGGATTTGTTGGCACGAAGGGAATGGTATCGGCCACACCCTCCAGCCGCTCGAACCGTTTGGTGGTGACCCCATTGGCTTCCATCAGCCGGCGGGTGGCGTCGGCGCGCTCGGTGGAGAGGGTCCAGTTGTTGCGGCCGGTGCCTGGCGCGAATCCGATACTGTCGGTATGGCCCCGCACGGCCAGCTTGTTGGGCAGGTCGCGCAACGACTTGGCGACCTCGGCGAGCAGCGCCGCCGCCCGCGGTTCGACATCGGAGGTGCCGAGCTTGAACATCGAGAAGTCGGCCTTGTCGATGATCTCGATCCGCAGACCATCTTTTTCGCGCGAGACCTGCACCTGATCCTGCAACTGTTTCAGCTGCGGGCTCTCCGAAAGCTTTTCCTTCAGCTCTTCCTGGAGCTTTTCGAAATTGAGCTCGTCTTCCACGCGCTTTGGTCCGCGCGACGGGTCGTTGCTGGGCGCGTCTTTCTGTGGGCCTTCCGCGTTCTGCTCTTCCTGCGAGGCGCCCTGATCGGTGCTGGGGCCACCCTGCGCGCGCGGGGTGAGCCGCTCCAGCATGGCCGTCTGCTTGGCGGTGAATGGAAAGCCATCGGGGTCGACGATCGAGCGGCCACCGAGCAGGCCATCGGAGCCCGCCAGCTCGCCGAACTTGATCTGGCTGTGGGACGCGGGCCGGAAATATTCGGCGATGCTCTTTCGCTGATCGCTGTTGGTGGCGCCCAGGAGCCACATCAGCAGGAAGAACGCCATCATGGCGGTCATCATGTCGGCGAGCGCAATTTTCCAGGCCCCACCGTGCGCACCGCCGTGACCCTCCTCGACGATGATCTTGCGGATGATCGGCCGTTCAGCGGCAGGCGCCGCCGCTGCGTCGGCGGGCGGCTCACCTTCAGCCGCGGCAGGCGCGGCCGGTGCGTTGGCTTCGGCCATCAGAGCACTCCGCTATCAGCCAGACGGGTCATCAACCGCCCCGCAGGCTGTCGAAGACTTCGGAGAACGAAGGCTGGTTGTGGTGACTGATGCACGCACGTGCCGCCTCGATCACCACCGGTTGGGGATGACCCTTCAGGTTGGCGACCAGCATCTGGTGAATGACGTTGTAGACCTGTGACTCTTCGTCGACGATCTGGCCCAGGCGCCCCGCGAACGGTTCGAACATGCCGTAGGACAGGAACACGCCCAGCATGGTACCCACCAGCGCAGCGCCGATCAGCGCACCCAGCACTGCGGGGGGCTGGTCGATTGCGCCCATGGTTTTCACCACGCCCAGCACGCACGCCACGATGCCCAGCGCCGGCATGGAACCCGCCATGGTGGTGAGCGCCGCGGGCGCCCGCATGGCTTCGTGGTGGTGGAGCTTGATGGCGGTTTTCATGATGTCGTCCACCGCGTCGGCATCGAGATTGCCCTGCGAGATGATGGCAAGCCGCAGCGGATCGCAAATCATCTGAACGATGGAGTGGTCTTTGGCGAGCTTGGGGAATTCGCCGAAGATTGGGCTTGAGTCCGGGTTTTCGACATGCGCTTCCAGCGCCACCACCCCTTCCTTTTTCATGACGGCGAGCAGCTTGCCGACCATCACGATGAGGTTGAGATAGTCCTCCTGCTTCCACTTGGGGCCGGAGATGCACTTGCCAATACCGCCCATTGCGGCCTTGAAAATGTCGAAGCTGTTCCCCACCAGCGCAGCGCCGATGGCGGCACCCGCGATGATGATGAACTCGAATGGGGCTGCCTTGATGATGGGCGCCATCTTGCCGCCGGCAAGAACATAGCCCCCGAGCACCGCCCCGAACACAACCGCAAGACCGATAAAGAAGAACATGGCAAGCCCTCAAGACTTAAACAGGCACCACACCCCGATGCACCAGCCAAAGGCCAGTTGCAGTCCAAAATCGATCAGGTTGCCGACAATGACAACAGGAATTCCGAGGTAGGCGATGCACAGGGCCAGTCCCGCGAGGGTCAGCCTCGGTTTCGGGATATCGTGGCCCAGCACCACGTGCCGCCCTGTTTTTTCCGTCCTGGCCAAACTCAGCAGTGGTAAGGGGTAATCGGCATGGGGCTCGGGTTCTTGACCACGGGGCAGCCCCGGCGCGCGAGGTTTGCCTATTATATCGGCATGAATCTGATCTGGGACCCCGGCTCGCCAAAAGTCTGGGATGCATTTCATCGCGAGCACCACGGTGCGCTCCAGCAGAGCTGGGGCTATGGCGCGGCGCTGGCCAGGCTGGGTGTGCGGATACACCGCGCGCTGGTGGAGCACGAGGGCCAGCCGGTGGGGCTCGCGCAGTTCATCTGCCGGCGCATTCCAGCCTACCTGTCGCTCTCCTCCTGCACCCGCGGCCCGGTCTGGGCGCCCGGGCTGGATGCGCAGGCGCGACACGCGTTGTACCGGCGGCTGCGCACCGAGCTGCCGGCGCCAAGGCTTCGCGTCACGCTGTTTTCGCCCGATCGGACCGCGGCGGAGCTTGTCCCCGCCGAAGTCGCGGGTTTGCGACGGGTAATGACCGGCTATTCCACAGTCGTGCTCGACCTCACCCAGCCGCCCGAGACGCTGCGCGCGGCCTTTGACGGCAAATGGCGAAACCGGCTGGTCAAGGCCGAAACCGAGAAGAAACTGCAGGTTCACGTCAATTCGAATGTTCCCAAATGTCGGGAACTTCTCGAGCGCGAGGGCCGGCAGCGGGAGTCGCGCAACTTTCACGGTCTGCCGACCGACTTCGTGACCCACTGGATCGACGTTGCCGCATCACCCGCCGCTGCGTTCGTGATCGCGCGCGCGGATTTCGAGGGCAAGACGGTCGCGGCCATGCTGTTTCTGCTGCACGGAAGCGTTGCGACCTACCATATCGGCTGGGCAGATGACACCGGCCGCGACCTGAACGCGCACAATCTGCTGCTTTGGCGGGCCTCGCTCCTTCTGCGTGAGCGGGGTCTGGCCGCCATCGATCTGGGGGGCGTCAACACGCATTCCCTCCCGGGTATTTCGCGATTCAAACTGGGAACCGGTGGCGCAGTCCGCACGCTGGCCGGCACCTATTTATGACGGGAGTGACCGAAATGGTCGCAGGGTTGCGCAGCCGTTCGACGGGCACCCGGGCGCTGACCCTGGCGTTGCTCGTACTTTGCATGGTGATGAACCCGGCACTCGGCCAGACGGTGGAGCCGCCCTGGGAAAAACTGGGCGACACGCCAGCGCTCACGCTCTACATGGACCGGACGACCTTGCAGCGGGACGGTGCCATCCGGCGGGTGCTCGAGATGCAGGACCTCAAGGTGCCTGACCCCGATGGCGTGATGTCGCGCCGTTACACCAATGAATACGATTGCGACAACCAGATGCACCGGATCGGCCGCATGACCAGCTGGGCCGGGCCGCAGCTCACCGGCCGAAAGGTTTTCGATATTTCCGAGTGGGGCTACTGGCGCAAGATTCCACCCAACGGGCTGTTCACGCTCGGCTTCAAGCGGCTTTGCCCGCCGCGGGCGGGCGAATCGCTGAGTCCTTGAAGGACGGCGCCTTCACCCGCATCAGGAAGCGCTCGAGCTGGTCCTTGCTGATGCCGATGGGGGTTCGCAGCTGATAGAAGCGAACCTTCTCGGTGCAGGGCGGCACCGGCAACGTGCCCTCATACACCTGATAGCTTAGATTTTCGGGCAGCAGCTGGGTGGGGTCGATCGAGATGTTCGAGATCGTCGCCTCGGGTGCGCCCTTGTTGGGGAGATTGTTCAGGATCTGCCAGATGGTGCGGTGCTGAAACGCAGATTCCCGGATCGGAACGCTCACCACGACGGTCTGGCCCGAGGCGATTCGATGGACCAGATGGGCCACCAGCGACACGGGCTTGCCGTCAACCTGACCACCCTCGGGCCGGTAAAAATGGATTCGGACCAGATCGAAGATCTCGGGGCCGATCTTGAGTGAGCTGCCCGCAGCGGCTGTGACGATGGCTGATTGACCATCGTTGGAAACCCGCAGCACACCGGGCTTGTAGCGCATTTCCAGGGGCTGGCGGGCAAACTGCGCCTGGTCCAGCGTGCGGTTGGGCCCCGGTGCGGGACAGGCCTGGGCAAGGCCTCCCGCCTTGGGCGGCTCGGCCGACTGCTGCTGCGCGGCAAGCAGTGCATTCTGGGCGGCGAGCTCACGGAGCTTTTCTTCCAGGGTTTCGATTTCGCCCTTGAGCGAGCGGATCTGGCCGCGCAGATCCTTCGCCTGCGCGCCGGATCGTTCGAGTTGCTCGCGAAGGTCTGATGCCTGCTTCGCTTTGACGAACGACACGGTGCCCAACACTGCAACCAGGATGACGGCGAGCAGAATGAGCGCCAGGCGAAGAATGACTTTCATGATCGGATGTCCCGGAGAACCTGCTGCAACGCAAGGCAACATCTGCCCTTGGGCAGACAAACTTGAGAGTTACTGCTTTCGGTCGAGAAGCGGCGAGCGCTTTGGCCGATCCACTGCTAGTATCATCGGCACCGGACTGCGTGGCTTGAGTGCCATTATGAACAAATTGCTTGGCGGTATCGTGATCGGCGCGCTGCTCACGGCCAGTGTCTACGGCCTTGTGAACATGATGCTCGATGAAAGCAGTGCCCCTGAAATCCCGCAGGACATCCTCGCCCAGCGGCGCACGGGCATGATGGATCTCATCTGCGAGCTGCAGCTCGATCTCGACGGACAACTCGCGCTCGGCATCAACGCCAACGAACCCGCGCGCATGTCGCTTGCCCAGATCGATTTCGACCGAAAGTCGGGCTGGTACCAGGGCCGGCTGTCCATCTCGGAGGGGCGAGCCGGCAATCTCACCGTGGTCGGTCCGCGCCTCATCGTAAGCCGCCCCGCCATGTTCCAGCGTTTCGGCGTCACCATCAGCAAGGAAGAATTCGTGATCGACCGCAGCAATGGCTCGTTCACCCAATCCATCAGCACCCAGGATGGCCGCAACATCACCCTGATCCGGGGCACTTGCGCGCAGGTCAACAAGCCGCCTTTCTGAACGGCTCGCTGTTGGCCGTCCACCGGACCACCCGTCGGCGGTGATGTTGCGACGCAACACGGGTCGCGGCCAGCCGGGTATACTGCGGGTCGGCGTTCATCCAGTCCGATCGCTGCCTTCCCTCCTCCCCCCGACGATCCTCTCCGTCTTCCCGACTGGTGCCGCAGCCTTCAGGCTGGTCGGCAGGTCGACGCAGTGCATCGCCTTGACGGAACTCCATGAGCTTTTCTTCTCTCGGCCTCGCCGAACCGCTGGTTCGCGCGGTCACCGAACTCGGTTATTCACAGCCCACTCCCATCCAGACCCAGGCGATTCCCGCTGTGCTGGCGGGCGGTGATCTACTCGCAGCGGCCCAGACCGGCACCGGAAAAACCGCCGGTTTTGTGCTGCCCATACTGCAGCGCCTCATGCAGACGGCGCCTGCCCAGGCTGCCGATCCGGCGCCGCGCACCGGCGCTCACGCGGGCCGCCCCCATGCCGGCCAGACGCGGCACGCCCCAGGCCCGCGTATTCGGGCCCTGATCCTTACGCCCACCCGCGAACTGGCCGCGCAGGTCGAGGAGAGCGTGCGCGACTATGGCCGGCACCTGCCGTTGCGTTCGATGGCCATGTTTGGCGGGGTCAACATCAACCCGCAGATCGATCAGTTGCGCCGCGGTGTCGACATTCTGGTGGCCACCCCGGGGCGGCTGCTCGACCATGTGTCACAGCGCACGGTGGATCTGTCATCAGTCGAAATCCTGGTGCTCGATGAAGCCGACCGGATGCTGGACATGGGCTTCATCCACGACATCCGGCGGGTGCTGTCGCTTTTGCCCAAAAAGCGGCAGAACCTGCTCTTTTCCGCCACTTTCTCCGACGATATCCGCTCGCTCGCCAATGGCCTTCTCGACCGGCCGGCCAGCATCGAAGTCGCGCGTCGCAATGCGCCGGCCGAGGCAGTGGAGCAGACGGTGCTGCTCGTCAATCGCGATGCAAAGAAAGAGCTCCTCGCGCATCTCATCCGCGAGCGTGCGTGGTTTCAGGTGCTGGTCTTCACGCGCACCAAGCACGGCGCCAACCGTCTGGCCGAATACCTCGAGAAGGTGGGCATCAGCACGCTCGCCATTCACGGCAACAAGAGCCAGGGTGCGCGGACCCGCGCGCTCGCCGGGTTCAAGGACAACTCCCTCCAGGTGCTGGTGGCAACCGACATCGCAGCCCGAGGGATCGACATCAACGAACTGCCGCATGTGGTGAATTTCGAGCTTCCGAATGTCTCCGAAGACTATGTGCACCGGATCGGTCGCACGGGTCGAGCCGGGGCGGCCGGTCAGGCCGTATCGCTCGTCTGCGTCGACGAGTTCGAGTTTCTGCGAGGCATCGAGAAGCTGATCGGACGGACGCTGCCCCGCGAAACCGTGGCGGGCTTCGAACCTGATCTGAGCGTGCGCCCCGAACCGATCCCGATGGGTGGCGGCCGGGTGATGCGGCCGGCCAGGGGAGGGGCTCCCAAGGGCGGGTCCGCCAAATTCGGTGGCGACAAGCCTGGCTCCCGTGGCGGATTTCCTGCAGGTCAGGGCGGCCCGCGGCCGGTTGGCAACGGTGGCGGGCGCGCATCCACGCCGGCGCGTGCGGCCGCAGCGCCTCACCAGGGAGCACCTTCGCGCTCGAGCGCGCCGTATGCTGCGGCAGGACCTGCTCGCGCCGGATCGTCTCGTCCCGGCGGCGCGCCGGCAGGCCAGGGCTTTGGCCACACGCGCGCCCCGGGTAGAGGGATGAGGGGGCGTTAGCATCTCGGTTTGTATCCATCCGGGAGACTTCCTTGAGTGACCCGACGCTTTCCGACCTTCGCAAAGACTACGACCGCGGCGAATTTGACGAGACCATGGCGGCCGAGGTGCCGCTTGACCAGTTCCGCCAATGGCTGAACGAGGCGATGGCGGCCAAGGTGCCTGAGCCCAACGCGATGACGCTTGCCACCGTCGGCGCCGATGGGCGGCCGTCCACGAGGGTGGTGCTGATCAAGGGGTTCGATGCGCGGGGCCTGGTCTGGTACACCAATTACCAGAGCCGCAAGGGCCGGGAACTGGCGGGCAACCCGCATGCTGCGCTCCAGTTCCACTGGGTGGAGCTGGAGCGGGTGGTGCGGATCGAGGGACGGGTTGAATTCGGCGATGCCGCCGAGGCTGACGCCTACTACGCTTCGCGGCCGCTCGCCTCCCGGATTGGCGCCTGGGCGTCCGATCAGAGCGAGGTGCTGGTTTCTCGAACCGATCTGGTCAAGCGCACGGCCGAAATGGGCCTTCGGCACGGGCTCAACCCGCCGCGGCCGCCACACTGGGGTGGCTATCGGCTGGTGCCCGATTACTTCGAGTTCTGGCAGGGTCGACGCTCGCGGCTGCACGACCGCATCTGCTATCGGCTGCAGCCAGATGGCAGATGGACCCGCCAGCGGCTGTCGCCCTGACGGGGTGCCCCGCTTTCGCGTTATTTCACGAGCAGGGTCGGAACCGCCGACAGCTCGATGACCCGCGTAGCAACCGAGCCGACCAGCAGGTCGGCAAGCGAACTGCGGCCCTTCGATCCCATCACGATCATGTCGAAACGCCCGCGTGCAGCGGCGTCGGCGATTTCCGCGGCAACATGACCGCGACGGATGATCATGTCGTGGGCGATGCCAGCCTTGTCGAGCGCCTTGCGCGCCGCAGCGAGGTCGGCTTCGGATTCGTCGCGCAGGTAGTCGTCGATCGCGTCCTTGCCGACGAAGCGGCTGGCGTGGCGCAGCGCGATGTCATCGTGCACGCTGATCAGCGAGATGCGGGTGGTGCCGGTCAATGCGCCTGCGAGTTTGATGGCGTGGCGCACCGCGCGGAGCGAGGTTTTCGAGCCGTCACAGGCAACGAGCAGTTTCATTCAGATTCTCCATTGGATGACGGGCGCAACCCGGTCCACCTGGGCGCGAACGGTTGGGCAACGCCGATCAGGTCGAGCATGCGGGCGCAACTGTGGTCGATCAGCGCCTCGATGCTGTCAGGTTGCAGGTAAAAGGCGGGCACCGGCGGAAAGATGATGCCGCCCATTTCGGTGACCGAGGCCATGTTGCGAAGATGTGCGAGGTTGAGCGGGGTTTCGCGCACGGCGAGCACCAGGCGGCGGCGTTCCTTCAGCATGACGTCGGCCGCGCGGGTGATGAGGTTGTCCCCGTACCCCTGAGCGACGGCTGCAAGTGTCTTCATCGAACACGGCGCGATCACCATGGCGTCGATCGGGTACGACCCCGAGGCGATGCAGGCGCCAACCTCGCGTACCCCGTGAACCTCATCGGCAAGCGCTTCGACCGCCCGGCGTCCGCGCCCCGTCTCCTGCTCGATCGTGAGCCAGCCGGCCGGCGAGACCGCCAGATGGGTTCGGATGCCGCCGACTTCGCGCAGCATTTCCAGGAGGCGCAATCCGTAGGCAGCGCCCGAGGCGCCGGTCATCGCGATCGTGATCTGTTTCTGATCCATCAGCCCATTGTAGCGGCACGCCCACTCTGAAACGGTTGTTCGGCACTGCCCATTCGGTGCGACCCGCATCGAAGTGTCACGCGGGCAAGCATGCACGAGGCGGCGGGCGTGGCGGGCGGTACGCTCGCTCAATGGTCAACCCTGGTCAAGGTTTTGTCCTGTTGGCGGCATTCACCTGCCTGCGGCGATAATCTGCCTGCGCATCGCAGACCTGACAGGAGTACCCCATGAATCGACGCACGCTGATCGTTGCCGCAGCCTCCGCGCCCTTCGCGCTCGCCACCCCCTGGGCGCGGGCTGACACGCTCTCCTCGCGGCCGGTCCGCATCGTCGTGCCGTTTGGCGCCGGCGGCATTGCCGACCTCACCGTGCGGGCGGTTGCGCAGGCCATGGGCGAACAGTTGAAGACCCAGGTGGTGATCGAGAACAAGCCTGGCGCCGGCGGCATTGCAGCCGGCGAGACCGTGGTGCGCGCCGCAGCCGACGGCCACACGCTCCTCCTCATGTCGAACGGCAATGCGGTGAGCGTCAACCTGTTCAAGTCGCTGCCGTTTGACACCTTGCGGGACTTCGCCCCGGTATGCGGACTCGGCAGTTTCGGGCTCGGCTTGGTCGTTCCGGCCAGTTCGCCGCATCGTACGCTGGGCGACCTGCTCGCCTATGCACGCGCCAATCCGGGCAAACTGAACCTCGGAACCATCAACATCGGCAGCACCCAGAACCTGGCCGGCGAACTGTTCCGGACCCGAGCGGGCATCAGCGCACAGATCGTTCCTTTCAACGGCACCCCGGCACTGCTCACCGCGTTGCGCGGGGGGCATGTCGACGCCGGTGTTGAAATCCTGGGCCCGCTCAAGTCGCAGCTCAATCCGGGCGGGGTGCGGCTTCTCGCGGTCACCTCGAGGCGCCGGGCGGCGGAGTTCCCCGACGTGCCCACCGCCATCGAGGCCGGGGTGGCCGACTACGAGGCGTCCTCCTGGAATGCGCTCGCCGCACCCGCGAAAACGCCACCGGCGATCATCGCCCAGCTCAACCAGGCCGCCCGCGCCGCACTCGAGACGCCCGATGTGCGCAAGCGTCTCGCCGAGCTGGGTGTCGAACCGATCGGCGGCACGCCGCAGGCGCTGGGCGAGCTTCTTGCGAGCGAAATCCGGCGCTGGGGCGAGGTGATCGACCGCGCCGGCATTCCGAAGCAGTAAGGGTGCCCGGGCGCGCGCAGCGCGTGGGCGCGAGCGGGGCCTTCCGCGCCGACGTAAAATCGCGGCGTTTGCCTGCCACGGGCCCCGCCCCGGCGCGGTGTATTGCCGCTGAGCGGGCTTTTTTGATGCCGGAGTTCTGATGATCATCGACTGCCACGGACACTACACGACCGCCCCGAAGGCGCTGGAAGACTGGCGAAACCGTCAGGTTGCGGCGCTCGGCAATCCTGCCGACATGCCCCGGGTTTCGGATCTCGTCATCAGTGACGATGAGCTGCGCGAGTCGGTCGAGACCAACCAGCTCAAGAAAATGCGCGAGCGGGGCTCTGATCTCACCATCTTCTCGCCGCGCGCGAGTTTCATGGCCCATCACATCGGCGACTTCGCCGTGAGCTCGACCTGGGCATCGATCTGTAACGAGCTGATTTATCGCGTCACGAAACTGTTTCCGGACCAGTTCGCAGGCGTGGCGATGCTGCCGCAGTCGCCTGGGGTTCGCCCGGAGACCTGCATCGCGGAGATCGATCGCTGCGTGCGCGAATACGGCTTTGTCGGCATCAACCTCAACCCGGATCCGTCGGGGGGGCACTGGAAAGAGCCGCCGCTGTCTGATCGCTGGTGGTATCCCATCTACGAAAAGATGGTCGAGTACGACATTCC
>JBMSQB010000089.1:0-17853 GCA_049423065.1 Burkholderiaceae bacterium | reverse complement strand
TGAGCCCCATCAGCGCGCGCAGAAGTGTTGACTTGCCCGCGCCGTTGGGGCCCAGCACCGCCACCAGTTCACCGCGCTCGAGGTGCAGATCCACCGGGCGGAGAGCGAGCACGTTGCCATAGCGCGCGGACAGGCCGCGCACCGTCAGCACCGGTGCGTTCGGTTGCGTGGAGGCGGGTGCCATGGGCTTGCGGGCCTTGCCTGCTTACTTGACGATCTCGACCTTGCCCGCCCGGATGGTTGCGACCTTGAAGGGGTTCTCGGTGATCCCCTGGTGCACGGTGGGCGAGAAGTTGTAGACGCCGGTGGTGCCCTGAAAACCGGTGATGGTTTCAATGGCATCACGCACCTTGGATCCTTCAAAGGAATTGGCCTTCCGGATGGCGGCCACCGTGATCATGACCGCGTCCCAGCCGCGGCCGGCCCAGTTTGGATCGCGATCGCCGTGCTTGGCCTTCCAGGGCGTCATGAATGCGCCGATGGCATCTTTCAGCGGGCCGGCGGGCAGCGCGTCGGCAATTTGCGAGGGGGCCGCCACAAAGAAGAACTGCGGACCCAACACCTCGGCCACTGGCCTGAACACCGCCAGGTCTTCGATCGAGGTGAGCATCAGCATCGGCAGACCCAATTGCTTGATGTTCTTCGCGGCGGTGAGCGTGGTGCCGCCCAGACCGATCTTGAGCACGGCGCCCGCGCCGTTCGCGTTCATCTTGCCAATCTGCACCGACAGGTCGGCGTCATCCTGCTTGTACTGGTCGACCCCGGCCAGCGTGAGACCGTAATTCGCAGCATTTTTTTCCGCGAATCCCTTTTGCAGGTTGGCGTAGGGAGTGGGGTCGTGCAGTACGCCCACCTTGCGGATCTGGGTGTTTTGCTGGAGGAATTCCATCCGCTTGGCCACCTCGAACCCGGCTGGCGGGAGCGTGGAGAAGGCCCATTTCACATGGTCCGCGTTCTGCGGCAGGATCGAGCAGAGCACCATGGGAATCTGGGCCTTCGCCACCATGCCGGCGGCAGCCAGATTGCCTGCCGACACGCAGCCCGACAGGAATGCGTCCACCTTGTCCGAGGACATCATTTTCTTGTAGACGGTGACGGCTTCCTGGGGTTCGCTGCGGTTGTCTTCAACGATCACCTCCAGCCGCCGGCCGTTGACGCCGCCCGCCGCGTTCACGACGTCGACCGCCACGCGCACGCCATCGGTCCAGGCACGATCAACCGTGGCCGCATAACCGGTGAGCCCGGCCGCGATCCCGATCTTGTAGACGCCCTGCGCATGCGCGCTGGCTGTGAGCGCGGCGGCTGCCGCGATGAGGCTCAATTTCACGAATCTCTTCATTGCGAGTCTCCTCCTGCTGGCCGGGTTGAGCCGGTCCGGTTGATTAAACGGATTGAGCCGATGGCGCGCCGTAGCCCGCGCCACCCGGTGTTTCGAGCAGCACCACATCATCCGGCGCCAGGGTGATCTTGCCTGCGGTGCTGATCGGTTGGCCGTTCACCGTGAAGTGCCCGCCGGCGCCCGCGCCGCCACCGCCCAGACCCTCGGGGCCATCGCCGAGACGGCTGGGCACAGCGTTGAGAACCCAGGGCGCATCGGTGCGCATTCGAAACTGGATCGACTGCCCGTCACCGCCCGGGCTGCGTCCCGTGCCACCGCTGCCCGGTCGCAGTTCCTTGCGCTCGAACACGATGGGCATGGCAGCTTCCAGAATTTCAACGGGCACCGCTGCAACGCCGGTGGGATAACAGGTGGCCGCCGGACCCGGCTTGGTAAGCCGCGCGCCCATGCCGCCCGAGTAGTTGAACATTGACGAGGTGAAGGGCGTGCCGTCGGCGCGCTTGCCGTGGATCTGGATGGTCCAGACCGCGCCCGAGCCTTCGGCCACCACCCGCTCGGGCATCACGTGATAGAGCGCCTTCAGAATGGGCATCGGCGTGTACATGCCGACCACATGTCGCGCGTTCACGGGTGAGGGGTATTCGCAATTCACGATCGATCCGAGCGGAGCCTTCACGATGATCGGTGCGAGCGAGCCATGATTGTTGGGAAGATCAGGGTTCAGGCAGCTGCGGATTGCAAAGGTGGAATAGGCATGCGTGTAGTTCATCACCACGTTGATGCCAGTGCGGCTGGCTGGCGAACTGCCGGCAAAATCAATCACGATCTCGCCGCGGTCGGTATCAATGGTGACGGCGGTCTTGAGCGTGACGATTTCCCCGCCAGGCACGTCGAAGGAACTCTCGCCGTGAAAGGTTCCTGCGCGCAGCTTCCGGATGGCCTCTCGGGTTGCTTCGTCGGAGCGGCGGATGATTTCTTCTGAAAGCTGCTCGATATCGTCAAGGCCGTAGCGCTCGCACATGGCAACCAGGCGGTCGCCGCCTGCCTTGCCCGATGAGACCTGCGCAGCGAGATCACCGAACACATGGTCGGGTGTGCGCACATTGCGGCGGATCATGGTGTGCAGGGTTTCATTGGGCTTGCCGGCGTCGAAGAACTTGAGCGGCGGAATCCAGAGGCCTTCCTCGTGCACGTCGCGGGCGCCGGCGCCGATGCCGTAGCCGCTGATGTCGGTGTGGTGAATGGTGGAGCCGAGATAGCCAATGAGCCGCGCATCGCGGAAGACCGGCGTGAACAGGGTGATATCGAAAAAATGACCGGCCGAGAGCCACGGATCGTTGGTGATCAGCACATCGCCCGGCGCGAGTGTGCCGTTGAACATGCGGTGCAGATGGCCGCCTGCCGCTGCCAGCGAATTGATGTGGCCTGGCGTTCCGGTGTTGGCCTGCGCGACCATCCGGCCACGCGCGTCAAAGAGTGCGCTCGCAAGATCACCCGCCTCGCGAACAATGGGCGAGAACGCAATGCGCTGCAGCGCCTTGGCCTGCTCGCTCACGATGCCGATCAGGTTCGACCACAGAATCTCGAGTTCGATGCCGTCGAGTTTTCTCGTCATGTCAGGCCTCCAGGGGCGTAGCGATGATAGAGGCCGTGCGGTCGATCAATGCGCGCCAGCCAGGCGGAATGACGATGGTGGTCTCGCGCTCTTCGATGAGCACGGGTCCATTGACCGACTGACCGGTGGCAAGCGCATTGCGCTCATACACGGGTACCTCGCGAGCCGAGTCCCACAGCGTGACGGTGCGCGTGCTGCGCGGCGCGCCGGGGTGCGTGGCTGGACTGCCTGATGTGCGGCGTTCCACATCGGGGCCGTGTGCGGTGAGTCGCCAGTTCACGATCTCCACCGCCACATGGTTGGGATTGAAGCCGTACTGCGCGAAATAGGCTCGCTCGAACTCGGTCTGGATGGGTACCGGATCGCGATCTGCCCGGGGGTCGGCGGCGATCATGATGCTCACTTCGTTCTGCTGCCCGAAGTAGCGCAGGTCGGCGCCGAAACTGATCCGGATGTCGGGCGCAGCCACGCCTGCCGCCTTGAGCGCGGCGCGCCCTTCTGCTTCCATGTGGTCGATCAGCCGGGCGGCGCGCTGCCAGTCGACTGACTCGAGGAGGCCGAGCGCGCTTCGAACCAGGTCGAGCCGAACCGGGGTGACCAAGGTGCCAAACGCGGACAGTACGCTTGCCTGCGGCGGGAAGATCACGGCGCGACTTTGCAGCAGCGAACCCACCTCGCACGCATGAACCGGCCCGGCCCCGCCAAAGGCGAGGAGCGGAAGCCCGCGGTAATCGACCCCCCGGTCGGTGGCATGTGCGCGCGTGGCCGACGCCATGGCTTCGGCAACGATTCGGTATATGCCGCGCGCGGTATCGTCGACGCTGGTGCCCAGTCGGGTCCCCAGGCGCTCCATGGCCATGATCGCCGCGCGACGATCAAGCTTCATGTCGCCACCCAAAAAGTTGTCGGCGTCCAGAAGACCCAGCACCAGATCGGCATCGGTCACGCAGGGCTCGGTACCCCCGCGACCGTAGCATGCGGGCCCAGGGTCGGCACCCGCGCTTTCCGGTCCCACCTTGAGGAGTCCCAGCGCATCGACATGCGCGATGCTGCCGCCACCTGCGCCGATCTCGATCATGTCGATCGACGGGATGGTGACCGGCATGCCGCTTCCTTCCTTGAAGCGGTACTTGCGGTCGGCTTCAAACAATCCGGTGACCAGCGGCCTGCCGTCTTCGATGAGGCAGGCCTTGGCGGTTGTGCCGCCCATGTCGAACGACATCAGCCGATCAAGCGACAACTGCTCGGCAAAGAAACTGGCCGCGAGTGCGCCGGCAGCGGGGCCGCTCTCGATCATGCGCACCGGATGCCGCCCGGCGATCTCCGCCCCGATGATCCCGCCCGAGGAGAGCATGATCAGCGGCTCATTGGCGTAGTTCTCGTCAGCCAGCCGGCGACGAAGCGCCTGCAGATAAGGCTGGGACACCGGCATGGTGTAGGCATTGATTGCGGTGGTGGAGGCGCGCGGATACTCCCGCACCTGTGGTGCAATCTCGCTCGAGAGCGAGATGAAGATGTCGGGCAGCTCCTGCCGCAGATGCGCCGCGACCGCCTGCTCGTTGGCGGGGTTGGCGTAGCTGTTCAGCAGGCACACCGCCACCGACCGAACGCCCTGCGCGCGGAGTGCCTCGATCGCGAGGTTGATGGACGAGAGGTCGGGCGGGTCGGTGACCGTGCCATCGGCGAGCGTACGTTCCTTCACGCCGAAGGTGAGTTCGCGAGCCACCAGCGGCGGGGCGAATTCGATCTGCGGGTCATACATGTCGTAGCGGTGTTCGTTACGGATGGTGAGCAGGTCGCGAAACCCTTCGGTGACCAGCATGGCGGTAGGCGCGCCTTTGCGTTCGATCAGCGAATTGGTCACCACGGTGGTCGCATGAACGATCACGCCATTGACCTGGGCAGGGCTGATCCCGCGGCGGCGGAGCACCGCATTGACCCCGGTGAAAAACCCTTCCAGCAGATTGCGCGGGGTGGTGAGGGTTTTGTCGACCGTGAGGCTGCCGTCTCCCGCCCGCAGCACGATGTCGGTGAACGTGCCGCCGATGTCGACGGCCAGTGAATAAACCTCTTTCAAGTCGGTCTCCAGCCCATATGAGAGGAAATGGTCGCTGCAGCCCGCGTGACCTGCTCGATCTGAGCGGCTGCAGGCTTGGCGGGGATGTACTGCACGGAGCCCACAATTGCGACGGCGCCCAGGTATTGGCCATCTGCGCCATGGATCGGCGCGGCGAGCGCGTTCATGCCGAACATGACTTCGTTGGCGGCAGTGGCCCAACCCTGTTTCTGGATCGCTGAAAGTTGGCGCCCCAATGCGGCAGCGTCGCGCCGGTTGGTGGCGCTGTGACCTTGGGCAGGACGCAATGATGCTGGCCCGAACGCCAGTGCGACGCGTCCGTGCGCAGTGCCGGTGAGACGCATTTCAGTGCCGGGGCGAACCCCGAACTCGATCAGGCTGTGGCCCTGCAGGAGGTCGACCACGATCACCCGATCCTCGATCAGTGCCGAGAGCGTGACGGCCTGGCCGCTTGTGTCTCGCAGCCGCTGCATCACCTCGCGCGCCGCGCGGCCCAGGGTGAAGCGCTCGCGCAGCCGTTCGCCCAGCTGGAAGAGCTTGATGCCGGGCTCATAGCGCTGGGTGGCGGCGTGCTGCCTCGCAAAGCCACGCTCAACCAGGGTGCGCAGATGCCGATGGGCGGTGGTCTTGGCAAGGCCAAGTGCCTGGGCCAGTTCGGTGACGCCCCTGGGCTCGGACTCGAGCGCGAGATGCTCCAGCAAGCGCAGGGTGATGTCCGAGGCCTGCATGCTGGCGCCCGACGGATCGGCAGCGGGAATGGCTGTCTCCTCTTGATTGCACCCGCGGAATCATGAGGCCACGGGGTTTGTTCCATTAAACGGAACACTGTTCCAAAAAGAATAGGCAGTGATTTCAGGCAGGTCAAGCGGGTGCGTTTCGATCCGCGTACGCAGGCCGGCCCCCGAGGCTCAATCGAACTTGAGTCCCTGGGTTTTCACCAGCCGCGTCCAGATGGCCACTTCATCGGCAACCGCCTTGGCAAGGACCTCGGGCGGGCCGCCCACGGGCTCAACGCCCAGCGAGCGCAGCCGGGTCTGAACCTCGGGGTCGCGAAGCGCCTTGTTCACCTCGGTGTTCAGGAAATCGACGATGGTCTGCGGCAGGCGGGCGGGCCCCAGCAGTGCGAAAAAGGTGCCGCCACTGACGGCATGCCCCTGCTCGGCGAGCGTGGGCACGTCGGGCATGAGGCTGAACCGCCTGGGCGCGGCCACGCCCAGCACCCGGAACTTTCCGGCCTGGATATGCGGATTGGCGGTGGCGTAGACATCCATGGAGGATTGCACTTCGCCCGCCAGCAGCGCGGTGATGAGCGGCGCGCCCCCTTTGTAAGGCACGTGGACAATCGGAATACGGGTGACGCTGATCAGGAGCTCATAGGCCAGGTGGTTGGAACTTCCCAGGCCGAACGAGCCGAAGTTGAGCTTGCCCTTCTGAGCGTTGGCATAAGCCAGAAACTCGCTCAGGTTGGCAGCCGGCACCGATGGATGGGCGAGCAGCAGATAGGGCGTGCTCGCCATCTGGATGACCGGCGTGAAGTCGGCGATTGGGTCGTAGGCGAGATTGGGTTGCGTGGCCGAATTGGTGCCGAACGTGCTGGCGGTGCCGAGCACGAAGGTGTAGCCGTCGGGCGCGGACTTCGCCACATGGGTGGTGCCGATTGCGCCCGCAGCACCGGCGCGGGTGTCCACCACGTAGGGTTGCCCCACGCTCTGCGAGACCTTGTTGAAGACCGTGCGAATCACCTGGTCGCCCGAGCCACCGGCCGGGAAGGTGTTCACGATCCGGATCGGACGCTCCGGGTATTTCGATGCAGCGCCGCCCGACGCGGCGGTGGCCTGCGCCATGCCGGCCGTGCTCCATGAAAGCGCGGCAACCGCTGCAAGGCACGCAGCCAGCGGTTTGAGCTGGGAGCGGGTTCTGAAAATTCGGTGGTTCATCGCCTGTCCTTCCTGGCTTGATGCACGATGCGGAATGGTCTGGGTTTGCTGATGGATGAGGCGCAATGCACGTCTCGATCAGCGTGATCGACGATGGATGATTTTTCGAGGCGAGTCAATCGCACGCCTCTCGGATTCAGAAAGGCCTCATCTTGGTACGCAGTCACTGGTATGAAGAGTTCGAAACCGGTTCGGTTCACCGCGTGGGCGAGCGCACGATCACGCTCGAGGATCACCTCGCGTTCTGCCAGCTGGTGGGCTACCGTGTGCCGCTTTTTCTCGACGATGCAGCCGGTCGCAATACCGCCTACGGTGGCCTGATCTGCCCCAGTCATCTGATCATGTCCTTTTCCACCTCCATGACCGGCGCGCTCTTCTCGGAGAGCATTCGCGGGCTTCTTGCGATCGAAGGCGCGCGGTTCATGGCACCGGTCCGTCCGGGAGACACCATCCGTACCGAGGTGGAAGTCATGGCCAAGCGCGCCACCTCCAAACCCGAGGTGGGCGTGGTCACCTTCCGCGACCATGTTTACAACCAGCATGACCAGGAAGTATTCAGAAACGACAAGATTGCGCTCATTGCCACGAGACCGCAGTCGTGAATCCAACCAGCGCACGCCTCGAGGGCGGACTCGAGCAGCCCGATGCAGTGATCGAAGCCTTCCAGAACGCGCGACTTCAGGACATGCTCGCGCTTTGTGCGCGCGGCCACCCTTATTACCGTGAGCGCTGGTCGCAGGCCGGGGTCGACCCGCATGCCATCCGAACGGTCGGTGATCTCTCGCAGCTGCCGCTCACGCCCAAGCAGGCCATGATGGAGACGCCCGAGCGCTTCAGGCTGCAGCTGCCCGATCTGCCGCTCCACGAGCGGGTGCTCTGGGAGGTGATCTACACCACGGGAACCAGCGCCGACCCCACCCCGGTCTACAACACCACGCACGACTATCACGCGTATCTGTTCCAGTCTGCCCGGGTCGCCGAGATCTCGGGCATCCGTGCGAGCGATGTGATCGCCAACCTGTTCCCGCTTACGGCAGCCCCGATGGGCGCCTTCGTGCGGTCCGCCACCAACGCCTATGCTGCAGGCGCATCGATCTTTGCCGCGCTTCCCGGGGCGGAGCATGGCGGGTTTGGCGTGCACCGGCCGCTGGACCATGCTGTACAGGCCATCGCGGCGAATCGCGCCACCATCCTGTGGGGCGTGCCGAGTTTTATCCGTCGGGTGCTGATGAGGGCGATCGAGTCAGGTGCCGACTTCAGCCGTGTCCGCATGTGTGCCATCACGGGTGAAGCTTCGTCACCCGCACTCCGCGAGGATCTGCGCCGCTGCCTCAGGGAACTGGGCGCGGAGTCCACCATCGTCTTTGATCGCTATGGATCCACCGAACTGGGTGCGTTTGCGCAATGCCGCGAAGACGGCCCCTGGCACAACCCCGCGCCCGAGATCCAGTTTCACGAGGTGGTCGATCCCGACACCGGACAGCGCCTGCCCGACGGTGAGCGGGGCGCACTGGCGGTCACGCATCTCAACCGTCGTGGCACTGTGCTCATCCGGTTCGTGGTGGGCGATATCGTGTCCATTGAGCGCGGCGCCTGCCCGCACTGCGGTCGCTTCGGCGATCGGATCGTGGGGCCGGTGGTGCGAACCCGCGACCTCGTCAAGGTGAAAGGCATGCTGATCAATCCGGCAGCGCTGCTCGATGCCCTGCAGTCGATTGCCGACGTTGACGAGTTTCAGGTGGTGGTGGGTCGAAGCGACCCGCAGGATCCCTTGTCCATGGATGAACTTCAGGTTCGCGTGGCCACGCGTGTGGCCAACCGCGAGGCGCTCGCCATCACAGTAGCCGAGCGCACGCAGCATGTATCGCGGGTTCGGCCCCGGGTGGTGTTTGCGGCTGCGAAGGAGATCTACGACCCGGGGTCTCAGACCAAGGCCAAGCGCTTTGTCGATGCGCGCTAGCGGGGAGCGGGTCGGATGATCTCATCCAGCATGGGGCCGCCTCAGTTGCCGTCCTGCTTGATGCCGAGCTCGCGCACGAGCTTGCCTTTGGCCTCGTAGTCGTTACGCAGACGACGGGTGAAGTCGGCGCTACCCAGAAAGGCAGGGGTTTGACGGAAACGCGCGGCGGAGCTGGTGAAGCTTTCCGACTCAACCGCCGAGCGGCAGGCCTTTTCAATGGCCGCGATCACGGGCTCCGGCGTGCCCTGCGGCACGAAAATGCCATTGAGCCCCGGAACACCGGCGGGATAGCCCAGCTCGGCGACCGTTGGCGTATCGGGGTAGGCGGGGTGCCGCTTGTCGGCAAACACGGCAAGCGGCTCGAGCCCGCGGCCATACATGCCGGAAATCGAAGACGCCGAGAAGTTGAGTTCGCCCGAGATCAACAGTTGCAGGATCTGCACCTCGCCCTTGAACGGCACGTCCTGAACCTTGAGTGTGGTGGCTTGCAGCAAGCCCGCCATGGACAGATGTGGAACCGATCCCAGACCGGTATGGCCCCAGGTGAGCTTGCCCGGCTGCGCCTGGGCTGCATCGAACAATTCCTTGAGCGAGCGCCACGGCGAACCCTGCTTCACAAAAATCGCCATCACGTTTTCGAAGGTCTGGCAGACCGGCGTGATTGCATCGAACGTGTAGGGAACCGACTTGAGCACATGTGGCGCGATCGTGATCGGCGTATTGGGCCCGATGAGGAGCGTGTAGCCGTCGGGCTTGGAGCGCGCGACGGCCGAGGTGCCGATCGAACCGATCGCGCCTTCGCGATTCATCACGGCGAATGGCTGACCCGTGATCCGGTTGATCTCGGTGGTGAGGACCCTTGCCATGATGTCGATCCCCTGCCCAACGGGGAAGGGCACGATTGCGGTGACCTGGCGGCTGGGCCAGGGCTCCTGGGGTTGCGCGGCCACCGGGCCTGCAACAGCAAGGGTCAGGGCAAGCGCCGTGGCGGCGGATCGGAAACATGGGTTCATTGGGGCCTCGTTGAAAGCGTGGATCAGACTATCGTAGAAAGCCACTGCGGCCGCTTCCTGATTCCGACAGTGCATCGTTCCTGGGGTCGTCGAGCGCGAGGATACGGCGCATGAGCGGAGACAGCAACGCCTGGGTCTGTGGCCGAAGCAGCCGCTTCTGATACTGCTGCTGGGGCTTGTCCCCACGAACATAAAAGCCATGGAGCGAGCGGCGGGCAAGTCCGCTTCGGTTGGTCGTTCCACCGTGCCACATGTGCGCGTTGGTGAGAATCACATCACCTGCCCTGCCAAGTGCGATCCTCTGCTCCGGATGGTCGGCCATGGGGTCGCTCAGCACCTGCTGTGGAAGCTGCCCTGAGCGGTGCGTGCCCGGCACGAAGCGCGTGGGGCCGTTCTCGGTCGTGAAGTCGTCCAGCAGCCAGATCGAATTGAAGACCGCGTAGCCCGATGCATCGGCCGTGAGCCCCATGTCGCAGTGCAGAGGCTGCAGTCCCTCGCCCGGCAGCGCCGCGCGGTAGTTGAGGCTGGAGAGCTTCCAGTCGGGCCCCAGTACCGACTCGGCCGCTTGAAGAAGCAGCGGGTGCGAGACGAGCCGCTGAAAACATTCGCCCTTGTCGACCAGATTGGCGAGGCGATCCGAGCCCGGTTCCAGGCGAAACTCGGCGCCCGCCGAAGCACCTTCGGCTTTCAGCAGCTGCTCGCAGGTATCGAGGGTGGTTTGAAGCCAGTCGGGGTCCATGACATTGCGAACAATGGCAAAGCCCTGTTCGTCAAGCGACTGCAGGTCGGTTCGATGAAGAACGGGACGATCGGTCATGGTCGGGGTGGGGCATGCAGGATATGGGTACAGACGATATCCGCTTTTTGATTGAGCCGCAGCCTTCGCGCTGCCTTCCCTCTGCCTTCCAAAAGGCGGCGAGCAAGGTTGACAAGCCAGCCGCCTGAAACTAGTTTCAACCTTTCTTAGGGAGCCCCGCATGAAATTTTCGGCGCAGCTTGTCGGCCTTGCCCTGGCGATTGTCGGCGCTCTGTGCGCGCCACAGCGCTCGCTTGCCCAGGAGTGGCCTACCCGTCAGGCCATCCGGTTCGTCGTGGTCTACCCTCCGGGCGGTGCATCCGACGTCACCGCGCGGCTGCTCGCCGCCAAACTCACCGAGACGCTGGGGCAGTCGGTGGTGGTCGAAAACCGTCCTGGCGCCAATGGCATCATCGCCACCGATTTCGTTGCGAAAAGTGCGCCCGACGGCTACACGCTCCTGATGGCCAACCTCGGCCCGAATGCGCTCAATCCGGTGGTTTACAAGAAGCTGCCCTACGATGCGCTGAAGGATTTTGCGGGGGTCACGCTCACCACCATCGTTCCGCAGGTGGTGCTGGTGAACCCCAGCCTGCCGATCAAATCGATTCCCGATCTCATTGCCTACGCCAAGGCCAATCCCGGCAAGGTGAGCTTCGGATCGGCGGGGCAGGGCGCCTCCAACCACCTGTCGGGCGAACTCCTCAATGCGCTGGCGGGTATCCGGATGCAGCACATTCCCTACAAGGGTGATGCGCCGTCGCTCGCTGATCTCATCAGCGGGCAGATTCAGGTGGCCTTGCCCACCACTGTAGCGGGGCTGCCGTTCGTCACCAGCGGGAAGCTGCGGGCGATCGGCGTTACCGGCGCGAAGCGCCTCGACAACATGCCCGATCTGCCCACGGTCGCCGAGACCCTGCGCGGTTTTGAAGCGGTGTCGTGGGGCGGCGTGATGGTGCCCGCGGGAACGCCCAAGCCGGTGGTGGCGCGCCTGAACGCCGACATCAACCGCATCCTCAAAATGCCCGATGTGGCCGACAAGCTGAAGGCGCTTGGGGCGGTGATCGTGGGCAGCAGCCCCGAGGAATTCGATGCCTATGTGAAGGACGAAATCGCCAAGTGGGGCAAGGTGGCACGCGAGAACAACATCGCGCTCGACTGAGTCTTGCAGCGGGGCAAGGGGCCGCGCTCGTTGGGGCGCCCGGGCGCGTCCCTCAGGCGCGCCGCTGCCAGATGCTGAGATCAGCCGGCGTATCGATATCGAGTGCAAGGCCGGCATCGCGCCAGAGGCGAACCGGCTGTCCCGCGGCGCCGAACAGTTTCTCGTGGCGCGCGAGGCTTCCTTCACCGAAGGCAAACCCGCGGGCGGCAGCGGCGGGCAGCAGAATGCCGTTGGTGCCCGTCCCGGTCTTGTCTGCGATCAGGGTCACGGCATCGGCCTCTCCACCTTCTATCAGCCGCTGCAACGCGGTGTGCTGAACGTCAGGCAGGTCGGCGGCCAGGATCAGAATCCGGTCGGCGCCGCGTTTGCGCGCATGCTCGCAGCCCTGCTCGAGCGCGGCATTCAGGCCACCTGGTTCCGTTTCGCGAAGCGCCTGTGCCCCGCGCCGGGCGGCGTGAGCGAGGGCGTCGTCGGACGGGCTCACCACAACGCAATGGCCGAGTCCGCCCGCGATTGCGGCAAACGCATCGAGAAGCGCATCCAGCCATCGGGTGTTGAGGCCAAGGCGTTCGTCCGCACCCAGCACTGTGGCAAGCCGCGATTTGCCCGCTGCGAGTCCGCGGGTGGGAATCACCAGCCACAGACTCATTGAAGCTCGCGCAGCAGCTTGATTGCGGTGCGGGCAAGGGCCCCAGCAACCTCGGGTGTGGTCATCAGGGTCTGTGTCACCGCGACACGCGCGCCGCGGTTGCGAATCGCGCCGGCAAGCGCCGCATCGGCCTCGTCAATGATCCAGCCCTGCACCCGATCACCGTAGTGCGACACGATTCCCAGCGTGTCGGTGCCGGCGCCCAACTCGCGCATGATCTTGGCTGCGGGGCCTTTGACTGCCTGACCACCGATGATGGGCGATACCGCGACCACCGGAATACTCGCTGACTGAAGCCAGCGCTTGAGCGCGGGCACCGCGAGAATCGGCGCGACGCTGAGCCAGGGGTTCGAGGGGCAGATGATCACACCCTTCACCTGGTGGCCTCGTGGTGAGGCGAGCAACTGTTCGAGCGGACTGGACACCGTCGCGGCCTCCGCGCCATCGAACCGGAGCCCGGTGATGACCGGTCCCGCCTTCTGGCGCACGAAGTAGTCCTGAAAGGCGAGCTCGCCCTGGTCGCGGGTGAGCACGCAGGTACGCAGTCGCTGATCGGTCACCGGCATCACCTGATGCGAAATGCCCACCCGCGCGCAGAAATCGGCGGTGATGGCCGACAGCGTGTCGCCTGCGGCAAGCCTGCGGGAGCGTTCGATGTGTACGGCCAGGTCGCGGTCGCCGAGTTGAAACCAGGTCTCGCCGCCCAGCTGCGCCAGCATCTGCATGAAGTGCCAGGTTTCGTCGGCACGTCCCCAGCCCAACTGCGGGTTGTGCAGACCGGCAAGCGTGTACATGACGGTGTCGAGGTCGGGACAGATGGTGAGGCCCAGGTGCTCGAAGTCGTCACCGACATTCACCACGATCGCGAGCTCGTCGGGGCTGGCGACCTGGACCAGTCCCTGGCAGAGCCGCGCGCCACCCACGCCGCCTGACAAAGCAAGAATCATGAGGCAGCGCTGCCCGCTAGGCGGCGGACGTTGCGGGCGCAGCCGCGGCGCGCCTGCGGATGGGCGTGAGCACAATCGGTGCCGCTGGCGCGGCAGCAAAGGCACGTGCACGCTGTGCAGCGGGGGGCGTCTGGTAGAGCGTGGTGCGCTGGACGGGCTCGCGCCCCGCAAGGCGGATCAGTGCCTCCATCTCCGCGGGGCCATATTCCTGCCCGTGCACCGTGCCAGCGGCTTTCGAAATGCTTTCGTTGGTGAGGGTACCGCCCAGGTCGTTTGCGCCGGCCGCGAGCGCCGCGCGCGCGCCCTCGGGGCCGAGCTTGACCCAGGAAGCCTGGATGTTGGTGAGAACCGGGTGGAGCGCGAGCCGTGCGACCGCGTGCATCAGCATTGCCTCGCGCCAGGTGGGCCCCTTGCGGGCGCGCCCTTTGCGGTAGAGCGGCGCCTCCATATGAATGAACGGTAAGGGCACGAACTCGGTGAACCCGCCGGTTCGCTCCTGAAGATCCCGGATCCTGAGGAGATGTCGAGCCCAGTGCTGGATGCGCTCGATATGTCCGAACATGATGGTGGCGGTGGATCGCAGCCCTGCCCGATGGGCCGATTCCATGATGGACAGCCAGCGTTCGGTATCGAGCTTGTCAGGGCACAAGACTGCGCGCGCCTCATCGTCGAGAATCTCGGCGGCCGTGCCCGGCAGGGAACCCAGGCCTGCGTCGCGAAGTCTGGACAGGTAGCTTGCGATGGAATCGCCCAGCGTCGCCGCGCCGTGGCTCACCTCGAGCGGCGAGAAGGCATGAACATGGATGGCCGGGGCTGCTGCCTTCACAGTCTCGAGAATATGAAGATAGGTGTGACCCGTGTAGGAGGGGTGAATGCCGCCTTGCATGCAGAGTTCGGTGGCGCCGCGCGCCCAGGCTTCGGCCGCGCGTCGGGTGAGTTCTGCATCATCGAGATCATAGGGGCGACCACGCAGATCGGCGTTCTGACGTCCCTTTGAAAAAGCGCAGAAGCTGCAGGCGTGCTGGCAGACATTGGTGTAGTTGATGTTCCGGTTCACCACATAGCGGACTGTGCTGCCGCTTGCGGCTGCGCGCACCCTGTCGGCGGTCGCGCACACGGCTTCGAATTCATCGGCGCGCGCTTCGAAGAGTCGGGCGATCATCGATTCATCGAGCCGATCACCGGCCTCGGCGCGCGCAAGCAGCGGCTCGATCGATGCGCTGTTGGGCGCGCGACGCGGTGCGGGCTCGACGGGTAGCGCCGAAGGTTCGCCCGCCACCCAGGCATTGCTTCGCGCGTAGCCCTGTGCATCGATCCGCCGCAGCACGTCGGTGGCGATGAGCGGGTCATGCCAGCGGGGTGCGTCCAGGGCGTAGCGCGGATAGGAGGGGAGTCGTTCCACCAGAATTCGGCCAGCCTGGGCAGTTCGCTCGCGCAGTGCCTCGATCGCGGGCCACGGCGCCTCGGGATTGACATGATCGGGCGTGACGGGCGAGATGCCGCCCCAGTCATTGATGCCGGCTGCGATCAGCTGCGGGTAATCACGCGCACTCAGATTGGGCGGCGCCTGAATGTTCATCCCGGGCCCGAACACGATGCGCGCCAGGGCGAGCGTCCAGGCGAGGTCATGGTGATCGGGCTCAGGCGCGCGCGCCATGGGCGTTCGCGGCTTGGCCCGGAAATTCTGAATGATGATTTCCTGCAGATGACCATGGCGCGCGTGGAGCGCCCGCAGCGCAAGGAGCGCGTCCAGCCGCTCCGCGCGTGTTTCTCCAATGCCGATCAGGAGTCCGCTGGTAAACGGGATCAGGAGTTCGCCGGCCGTGCGGATCGTAGCTAGCCTCACCTGGGGCCATTTGTCTGGTGAGCCGTGGTGTGGGCCGCCCTTGTCCGAGAGCCGCTCGGCGGTGGTTTCGAGCATGAGGCCCTGCGACGCGCATACGCGCCGCAACTGGGCGAGTTGCTCGCGCGTCATCACGCCCGGATTGGCGTGCGGCAGCAGCCCGGTTTCGCGCAAAACGCGTTCGGCCATGGCGGCCACGTAGTCGATCGTGCTCGCGTATCCCATGGCATCGAGCGCGGCGCGCGCCTGCGGCCAGCGTGCCTCTGGCTGATCGCCCAGCGTGAAGAGCGCCTCGTGGCATCCGGCGCGGGCCCCGGCGCGGGCAATGTCCAGCACCTGTTCGGGTGACAGGAAGGGGGCGGGCACCTGGCTGGGGCTCGCTGAAAACGTGCAGTACCGGCACACATCACGGCACAGCCTGGTGAGCGGAATGAACACCTTGCGCGAATAGGACATGCGGTTGCCATGGCCCAGGTCGCGCAGGCGCGAGGCTTCGGTCATGAGCCAGTCGAGCGGCGCTTCGCTTGCCAGCTCGCGCAGATCGTTGTCGGACAGATTGGTCATCAGCGGATCGTGTGGCGCGTTGTTGGGTAAGGGCGGACCTGCTATCTCTTCAGCGGAATATGTCGGCGCCTTGCGGACGAATCAGCTCGCGACTGCTGCCCTCGCGCAGTTCGAACGGCAGCCCGGTCGCATGCACCACCGGCAGCCCCTCGTCGGCCTGCCCCATGAGGAGCGAGGCGGCCGCAGCCAGTTCGTCGGCAAGCCCCACCTCGCTGTGGCGCAACAGGCGTCCGCTGCGATCGGGCTTGCCCCGCAGGTCGGCGAGCCCCGGCACGCCGGCCGCGCCGATCGCAGTGCCGATGGTGCCCATTCGCCAGGCCCGTCCGAAGCTGTCGTTGATGATGATGCCGAGCGCGCAACCGTACCGGGTCTGAAGCGCGTCGCGAAGCCTGGCCGCACTGCGATCAGGGTTCTCAGGGAGCAGCAGCACCACCTCGTCTTCTTCAGGCATATCGACGTTGGAGGCGTCGATCCCCGCGTTGGCCATCACCAGCCCCAGGCGGTGCTCCACCACGATCACGCCCGGCACACAGCGCACCACCGCGGTCGATTCCGACAGAATCAGCTCCACCACCCGCGGGTCTTTGCCAGCGGTTTTCGCAAGCGCCTGCGCACGCGCCGACGGCGTGACATCACGCAGCCGGACCCATCGGTTCTCGGACTTGGAAACGATTTTTTGCGCAACGATGAAAGCATCGCCTGCATGCACGCTGATGTCGGCGTCTGCAATCGCGTTACTGATCAGCTGCGCCAGATCAGCCCCCGATTGCACGGCGGGCAAGCCGGCAAGCGCGGAGAGGGTCATGCGGCGGGGTGCCTGATGGGGTGTCGCCCGGTGTGGCGACAGGCCTGAGGGCGCTGCCATGAAAGGCGGTGAGCGGGTCACGAATCAGCCGAACGCTGCACGCAGGCGCGGCACGACCCGCTCGGCATAGAGCCTGAGAAAGCGCGCCTGATCTGGTCCGGGCGCGTGAAACACCAGATGTCGAAAGCCGAGTTCGACATAGGGACGGATCTTTTCGATCTGTTCATCGGGATCAGTGGAAATGATCCAGCGCTTGACCGTGCGTTCGAGCGGCAGCGCATCAGCGAGCTTTTCCATTTCCACCGGATTCTCGGTGCTCATCTTTTCTTCGGGTGACAGCGCGAGCGCAGCCCAGAACCGGGTGTCTTCACGGGCGCGCTCGAGATCGGTATCAAAAGATACCTTCACCTCGATCATGCGGTCGATGGAATCGGCAGCGCGACCTGATGTCTGCAGGCCGGACGTGACATTGGGCAGCAGCGTTTCCCGGTAGAGTTCCGGCGCTTTGCCACTCGTGCAGATGAAGCCGTCGCCGATTTCGCCCGCCAGCGCCGCAGCGCTGGGTCCCGCCGCCGCAACATAGATGGGAACAGGTTCTGTGGGGCGGTCGTAGATGGTGGCGCGTTCGGTCCGAAAATAGTCGCCCTCGAAGCTCACCAGCTCTTCGGTCCAGAGTTTTCGCATCAGAACGATGGATTCGCGAAGGCGTCCGAAGCGCTCCTTGAAGCCTGGCCACTTGATGCCGATAGCGGGCACTTCGTTGAGCGACTCGCCGGTGCCCACGCCCAGAATGATCCGGCCTGGAAACATGGCGCCCAGCGTGCCGATCGCCTGGGCCACGATGGACGGGTGATAGCGAAAGGTGGGGGTGACCACGCTGGTGCCGATCACGATCCGCTGCGTGCGCGCACCTGCTGCCCCCATCCATGCAAACGAGTAGGGCGCATGGCCCCCGGTATGACGCCAGGGCTGGAAGTGATCACTGATGAAGACCGAATCGAAGCCCAGATCCTCGGCGAGGCAGGTGAACTCCAGCAGCTGTGTTGGAGTGAACTGTTCGGCCGAAGCCTTGTAACCGATTCTGAGCATGAATACTCCGCGTCCATGACCGTCGTTGTAAGCGGTTTCACTATACCGATGTGCGAA
>JBMSQB010000088.1:0-18608 GCA_049423065.1 Burkholderiaceae bacterium | reverse complement strand
GCCATGTCAGCCGCGCGCGCCGACGCGGCTGGCCAGTGCCCGCTCAAGGAAGTCGAGCCGATCCTGGCCCCAGAACGGTTCGTCCTGCCAGACATACCAGGGAGCGCCAAACACCTGGCGGGCGATGGCCTCCTTCGTGTTGGCCTCGTAGCGGACGATGGCATCGGGACGCCGGGCAACAATGGCCTCCCCATCCAGGCCGGCTTCGGCGATCAGAGCGGCCATGACCTGAGGGTCGGCGATATTGCGCTCTTCGGCCCAGACCGCACTCAGCACGCGCCCGGCCAGATCGAGCGCAGCCAGGTCGCCATGATGCAGTTGCGCGCCGATCAGGACGAGCGCGGCATCGTCGCCGCTCACAGGAAAGAATCGGGGCTGCAGGTTGAGGGGGAGTCCTGTGATGTCGCGCCAGCGCGCAAGCTCGACCAGCCGGTAAGCCTGCCGCTGGGGCGCGCGCTGGGGCAGCGGCAGCCCACCCGATTGCGGGAACACCTTGCCCAGATCAATCGGCATCATCCGGATCGGAATGGCATGACCCGCGCACAGATCGCGCAGTCGCCGATGGCCCAGGTAGGTCCAGGGTGATGACGGGGCCATGAAATAGTCGAGCGTGTGGGGCACGAAGGTGTCCTCGGGAGTCAGAACGGTTTGACGACAACAAGGATCACGGAGACCACCAGCAGGATGACCGGGGCCTCGTTGAACCAGCGAAACCACACATGCGAATGGCTGTCGGTGCCGCTTGCAAGGCGCTTGAGCAGGCGTCCGCAGACATGGTGATAGGCGAGAAGCACAAGCACGATGGCAAGCTTGGCGTGCATCCAGCCGCTGCCTGCACCCACGCCATAGCCCAGCCACAGCCACAGGCCAAAAAGCAGGGCGAGACCCATGAGCGGCTGCATGAAGCGCCAGAGCTTTCGGGCCATGAGCAGCAGGCGCTCACGCTCGTCTCCCGCTTCGGGAACCATCGCGAGATTCACGAAAATCCTGGGCAGATAGAAGAGCCCTGCGAACCAACTGGTGATGAAGATGATGTGAAGCGCCTTGATCCAGAGGTAGCCGGTGCTCATCGGGTGAAGTCCTTTGGAAGCCGCGCGCCTCCGAAGCGGGGCGGTCAGGTGCGGATCTGTCCGCTGCCAAACACCACGAACTTGAGCGAGGTGAGACCTTCCAGGCCCACCGGGCCGCGCGCATGCAGTTTGTTGGTGGAGATGCCGATCTCGGCGCCCAGGCCGTACTCGAACCCATCGGCAAAGCGTGTCGAGGCGTTGATCATCACCGAGGACGAATCGACTTCCCGCAGAAAACGCATGGCATGACCGTGGTGCTCGGTCACGATGGCATCGGTGTGCTGCGAGCCGTAGCGCGCAATATGGTCGATCGCCTCATCGAGTCCGCCCACGACACGGATCGAAAGAATGGGCGCCAGATATTCGGTATGCCAGTCTTCCTCGGTGGCCTCGCCGCACGCAATGGATACCTGTCCAAGCACCGCCCGGGTGTGGGCATCACCGCGCAGTTCGACCCCCTTGTCGGCATAAATGCGGCAAAGCGGCGGCAGGATGCGCTCGGCGACCGATTGCGCAACCAGCAGTGTTTCCATGGTGTTGCAGGGCGAGTAGCGCTGGGTCTTGGCGTTGTCGGCAATGCGGATGGCCTTGTCGATGTCGGCGTGGTCATCGATGTAGACATGACAGATGCCGTCCAGGTGCCTGATGACGGGCACCTTCGCTTCGCGCGAGATGCGCTCGGTGAGCGACTTTCCGCCCCGCGGCACGATGACGTCTACCCAGCGTTCGGCCGCGATCAGCGCGCCCACCACCGCGCGGTCGGTGGTGTCAACCACCTGTACAGCGTCGGCGGGTAAACCGGCGGCGGCGAGCCCCTCGCGGATGAGTGCAGCCAGGGCCTGGTTGCTGTGGATGGCTTCGGAGCCGCCCCGCAGGATGGTGGCGTTCCCCGATTTGATGCACAGCCCCGCAGCATCGATCGTGACGTTGGGCCGGGATTCATAAATGATGCCGATCACACCCAGCGGCACTCGCATTTTGCCGACCTGGATTCCTGATGGTCGGTAGCTGAGCCCGCTGATTTCACCGACCGGGTCGGGCAGCATCACGATCTGTTCGAGTCCCTCGGCCATGGTCTGGATGACGCGCGGCGTAAGGGCCAGCCGGTCGACGAAGGCCTGATCATGGCCGGCCGCGCGCGCGGCCTCCAGATCGAGCCGATTGGCGCGCGCGAGCGCTGCGGCCTCGCGACGGATGGCCGCGGCGGTTGCGGTCAGTGCGCGGTTGCGGGCATCGGTTGATGAACGTGCGATGTCCCGACCGGCTGCACGTGCGCGCCGACCCAGGTCATCAACATAGGCGATGCTGTCGATTGGCTGCTTGTCCACGATGTCAGTTGTCTCCCGGTAGCGGGACGCCCGCCAGCCTCATCACGAGTCGCTCCAGGGCGAGCCAGGCATCGCCGTCGCCAACCCCTTTGAAGATTCTATCTGCGAGCGCTGCCAACCGCAGGGCCTGCTCGCAGTCGGCCATGGAAATACGGCGGGCGGCCGCCTCGAACGCGCGCTCGCGTGCGCCGAAGATACGCGCGCTGCGCAGCGCTTGCGCGAGCGCAAGTCCGGATGCGCGCGCCGCGTGAAGGCGCAGGAGCGTGCGTACCGCATCGCTGATTGCCCAGATGAGGAGCGGCGGCGCTTCGCCCTCCGCATGCAGACCCTCCAGGCTGCGGAGCGTGCGCTCACGGTCTCCCAGCAGCATGGCGTCAACCAGATCGAACGCGTCGTATCGGGCCACGCTCAGTACCGCGGCGCGCGCCTGGGCTGCGGGGATTTCGCCTTCGGGAAACAGGAGGCCGAGCTTGCTCACTTCCTGATGCGCGGCAAGCAGGTTGCCTTCGACCCGCTCGGCGATGAGTTCCAGGGTTGCGGAATCCGCCCGCTGCTTCTGGCGTCCGAGGCGGCCGGCAATCCAGCGGGGCAGTTCGCGCCGCTCAACCGGATAAACCGGCACGATCAGCCCGGCCCGTTCGATTCGTCCAAACCAGGCGCCTTCAGTGGTGGTGCGATCAAGCTTGCCGCTCAGAACCAGAAGCCTGAGCGACGCATCGGCCGATTCGGCGGTGCTCGCGATCAGTTCCCCGATTTCCTTCCCGGGTTTGCCGCCAAAACGCAGTTCCAGCAATCGTGCCGAGCCAAAGAGCGACAGCGACCCCGCCTCGGCGACGAACCGGTCGGTCTTGAAGAACCGGTCGACCTCGAACACCTGGCGCTCCTCCGCACCCGCCCGACGCGCGGCGGCGCGCAGCGAGTCGGCCGCCTCCTGGATCAGCAACGGTTCGTCGCCGTAAACCCAGGCGATCACCGGGACCTTCTTTGAAAGCGCCGCTTCGAGGGCATCGGGGCGAACCTGCGCCATGGCCGCTCAGCTTCTGGGCTTCAGCGCCGACAGTCTGCGCAGCAGCTGCTGGACGAAATCAGACTCCATCTCCCGGAACAGCAACTCTTCTTCCTGCGCACGGTTGACCACCTCGATATCGCTCGAGGTGATTTCACGCCGCAACACAAGTTCGGTCGCTGGCATCCACTCCAGACCCTTGGCATCGGTGACCCGAATCCGGATTCGAAGCCGCAACTGGTATTCGCGTGGCCGCCCGGTGCTGGTGAAGCCCACAATTTCGCGCTCCCGCCGCTCATGCAGCACCTCCAAGCGCGCGTCGGCCTCATCGACCCGTTCAACGATCGTGGTGTCGCTGTTTACCCGGATGAGCGCACGCAACTCGGAACCGATGGCGGAGTTGCGCGCAAAGCCCGAGTGGAGCTTGCGAAACGGGAGCTGGGCTGCCCCGCGCAGCTGGAAGCCACATCCCCCCAGCGCGGCGAGCGTGGCGCCGGCAACCATCAGCGCGCATCGCCGCGCAGCATCCGGCAGGGTGGGGGTGGCACGTATCAAGGCGGGCAGCCTGGCCTCAGATCACCACGTTGACCAGCCGGCCCGGCACCACAATCACTTTCTTTGCGGTGCGGCCCTCCGCATGGCGCAGGAAAATGTCGCTTGCCAGGGCAGCGGCTTCGATGGCGGTGCGATCGGCCGTGGCGTCAACCGACACGCTGCCCCGCACCTTGCCGTTGATCTGCAGCACAAGCTCGATGCGGTCCTGTTGCAGGGCCGACTCGTCGACCATTGGCCAGCCTGCGTCGAGCAGGTCACCGTGGCGCCCGGCAAAGCCCAGCTCGACCCACAGCGCGTGGGTGATGTGCGGCACCACCGGATAGAGCGCCCGGATGAGAATGGACAGGGACTCGGCAAGCACCGCGTCGCTGGCGGGCGAGTCGGTGAGCTTTGCGCCTTCAATCGCGTTCAGCATCTTCATGGCGGCCGATACCACCGTGTTGTACTGCTTGCGCTGGTAGTCGTAGTCGGCCTGCCTGAGAATCGCGTGAATTTCCCTGCGCAGCGCCCGCTGGGCATCGTCGAGCGCAGCCGGGATCGCGCCGTCGGCGCGCGCCACCGCGGCGTGACGGTTGTGGGCAGCAGTCCAGAGCCGGCGCAGGAACCGGTGCGCGCCCTCGACGCCAGTGCCGGACCACTCGAGCGTCTGCTCTGGGGGCGACGCAAACATGACGAACAGACGCGCGGTGTCGGCGCCATACTGGTCGATGAGCGATTGCGGATCGACCCCGTTGTTCTTGCTCTTGCTCATTGTGCCCACGCCGCCGTACTCGATGGCGCTGCCATCGGACTTGAGGCGTGCGCCGGTGACCTGGCCACGCGCGTCGTGAACGTTTTCAACGTCATCAGGCCAGAAGTATTCGGTGCCACCCTTCTCGGCCTTCCTGAAATAGATGTGGTTGAGCACCATGCCCTGGCAGAGCAGATTCAGGAAGGGTTCGCCGAATTTCACCAGTCCGCGCGATGCGTCGCCCGGAAAGTCGCCGGTGATGTCCCGCATCACCTTGGTCCAGAAGCGCGCGTAAAGGAGGTGCAGCACCGCATGCTCGATGCCGCCGATGTATTGATCCATCGGCATCCAGTAGTCGTTGCGCGCGTCGACCATTGCCTGATCGTTGCCAGGCGAGCAGTAGCGCATGTAGTACCAGGATGAATCGATGAAGGTGTCCATGGTGTCGGTTTCGCGGCGCGCGGGCTTGCCGCATTTTGGACACGCGCAGCGCAGGAACGCCTCATTCCGGGCAAGCGGGTTGCCGCTGCCGTCGGGCACCAGATCTTCGGGCAACACCACGGGCAGCTGTTCATAGGGCACGGGCACCGCACCGCAGTCGCCGCAGTGAATAATGGGGATCGGCGTACCCCAGTAACGCTGGCGCGAAATGCCCCAGTCGCGCAGCCGGTACTGGATGCGCTTTTCGCCCAGGCCCTTGGCCGCCAGATCACCGGCGATAGCCTCGATCGCGGCTTCAAAGGCCAGCCCGTCGTAGCGGCCGGACTGCACACAGTGTCCTCGCTGCTTGTCTTCGTACCAGGGCTGCCAGGTGTCCTGGTGAAAATCCTCGCCGTCAATTCCAATGACCTGCCGAATCGGCAGACCGAATTTGCGGGCGAACGCGAAGTCGCGCTCGTCGTGCGCCGGCACACCCATGACTGCGCCATCGCCGTAGCTGTAGAGCACATAGTTGCCAACCCACACCTCGATCGGCTCGCCGGTCAGCGGGTGGGCGACGGAGAGTCCAGTGGGAACGCCGTCCTTGTCGCGGGTGGCAAGCTCGGCCTCGGTGACCCCCCCCTGCTTGCAGGCATCAATGAATGCAGCGATCTCGGGATTGCGTGCCGCGGCGACCGTAGCGAGCGGATGTTCCGGGGCGACCGCCACGAAGGTGACACCCATGATGGTGTCGGCGCGCGTCGTGAACACATGGAGCTTGCCATCGCCCACCAGTTGGCCCGCGGCATCGCGAATGTCGTGCGGGAATGCAAACCGAACACCGGTCGAGCGGCTGATCCAGTTTTCCTGCATCACCTTGACCCGCTCTGGCCAGCCCAGGCCTGACAGATCGGAGAGCAGTTCGTCGGCGTAGCGGGTGATGCCCAGGTAGTACATCGGGATCTCGCGCTTTTCCACCACCGCGCCCGAGCGCCATCCGCGGCCATCGATCACCTGCTCGTTGGCGAGCACGGTCTGGTCGACCGGATCCCAGTTGACGATACCGTTCTTCAGGTAAGCGATGCCGTGTTCGAGCATCTTGAGGAACAGCCACTGATTCCAGCGGTAGTAATCGGGTGAGCAGGTGGCGACCTCGCGGCTCCAGTCAATTGCCAGACCCATCGCCTGCATCTGCTTCTTCATGTAGGCGATGTTGTCCCAGGTCCATTTCGCTGGCGCTACGTTGTTCTTCATTGCAGCGTTTTCGGCCGGCAGGCCGAAGGCATCCCATCCCATGGGCATGAGCACGTTCCAGCCCTGCATGCGCAGGTGCCGGTACATCACATCGTTGATGGTGTAGTTGCGCACATGGCCCATGTGAAGCTTGCCCGACGGGTAGGGCAGCATGGAGCATGCATAGAACTTGCCCTTGGGGAAGCGGGGGTCGTGTTCGATCGCACGATAGGCGTCGATCGACTGCCAGTGCTGTTGGGCGGCGCGCTCGATCGCGCCTGCGTCGTACTTCTCTTGCATGACTGGGAACCGGGCTCTGGGAAACCCTCGAGTTTAGCGGGTTCGCTGTCGGATGGCCCGGAGCGTCCGGCCGCGGGGCCGGCATGCAATGGCCGACTGCCCTGTCGCCGGTTGGGGCTGGCACGAGTTCTGCATGCGTCCAAGCTTGTATACAACACTGTGCACCATTCTGGTTCGAATCCCATGTCTCTTGCTGTTGACGAAGCTCGATTGATCGATTTGCGTGCCTGGCGGGCCGCGCTGCTCGCGGGCGCCGATGTCGGCGCACTGCTCCGCGCACGTCATGCCCGGCTCGCCGCGGATCGGGCGCCTGCCGCCTGGATTCACCTCGCCGATCTGCCCGCGCTCGCCGAGCGGATCGACGCGCTGAATGCGCTGTCGAGACAGTTCGCCGACCGCGCGGCACTGATCGCTGCCTACCCGCTTTTCGGTACGCCCTTTGCGGTCAAGGACAACATCGACGCCGCCGGCATGCCGACCACGGCGGCCTGTCCGGCCTTCGCCAAGACGCCGGAACAAAGCGCCACCGTGGTGCAAAAGCTGCTCGATGCCGGTGCGGTGCTGTTCGGCAAGACCAACCTCGACCAGTTCGCCACCGGCCTGGTGGGGGCGCGGTCGCCGTTCGGTGCGCCCTCCAGCGTGTGCAGCCCGCCGCATGTCAGCGGTGGATCAAGTTCAGGCTCGGCGGTGGCGGTGGCGCGCGGTGAGGTGCTGTTTGCACTCGGAACCGATACGGCGGGCTCGGGTCGGATTCCGGCGGGCTTCAACGGTCTGGTGGGTTTGAAGCCTACGCCGGGGCGGGTCAGCACAGCGGGTGTATTGCCCGCCTGTCGCACGCTGGATTGTGTGTCGATCTTTGCGCATACCGTGGACGATGCCGCCGCAGTGCTTGCCGTGATCGAGGGCGCCGACACTGCCGACGAATATTCCGCGTTCCTTCCCGGGCGGGCGCGCTTTGAAGGCGTCAGGCCGCGGGTGCTGGTGCCGGAGGGGCTGGCGCTTGCGCATGACGGATACGGCGCGGGCTGGACGCGCGCGCTCGACACCATCGCCCCCCTGGCTGACTCGGTGACCCCGATCGATCTCGAACCGCTTTATCAGGTGGCACGACTGCTCTATGAGGGGCCCTGGGTGGCCGAGCGCTACTCGGTGGTGCGCACGCTGATCGAGTCGCAGCCCGAGGCAATGGATCCCACCGTGGCGGCTGTGATCGGGCGGGCCCGCCAGTTTGACGCTGTGGCGACTTTCCAGGCGCAGTACCAGTTGCAGCGTGCACGTCAGGCGCTGAATGCACTGTGGGCCGATGCCGACATTCTCATGGTGCCTACTGCCCCTCGCCATCCCAGTCATGCGGCGCTGGCCGCTGACCCGATTGGCGTCAACGCCGAACTGGGCCAGTTCACCAATTTTGTGAACCTGCTCGGCTGGTGCGCGCTTGCCGTCCCGGCCGGGCTGAGCGCCACCGGCCTGCCGTTCGGTGTCACGTTTATTGCACGCGCCAATGATGATGCAGCGCTCGCGCACTGGGCCCGCACGTGGGAGGCAGCCTTCACGCAGCGTGCACCCGACGAGTCCCCGCCCCATCCTGCGCCCGCAGTCGAGGCAACCATGCCGATCGCTGCAGTGGGCGCCCACATGTCGGGTCTGCCGCTCAACCGGCAGCTGACCGAGCGACGAGCCGTGCTTCGTGAACGAACCCAAACCGCTCCCCGCTACCGGCTTTATGCGCTCGCCGGTGCGGCGCCTGCGCGGCCAGGCATGGTCCGGGTCGACGAACACGGCGTTGCGCTGGACGTCGAGGTCTGGAATGTGCCCGTGACCGAGGTCGGTAGCTTTCTTGCGCTGATCCCTTCACCGCTGGGGCTGGGCACGGTCGAGCTTGCGAACGGCGAGCGCGTGCATGGTTTTCTCTGCGAGGCCGCCGGCCTTCACGGTGCGACGGACATATCCGCTTTTGGTGGCTGGCGCGGCTATCTGGCCTCGCGCAGCGCCGCCCCGACTGTCCCCAACCCCTCGCCCGGTCTTGCGCAGACCGCTCGAGTTTCCTGACCCGTTCCCTCTCAACCCTTCATGGAGCCCATCATGGATCGCAGGCAATTCATTTCGCAGACCGCCGCAGGATCAATGGCCTTGGGCAGCGGGCTTCCGCTGGCCGCTCATGCCCAGTCACGCCCAGCCGACGTGCTGGTCGTTGCCAATGAATTCGGGCCCAATTCGCTCGACATCCACACCGTAGGCGCGAATCGCCCGGCGTACGGCGTGAGCTGGATCTGCTATGACCGGCTGATGACCTATGGCCGGAAGACATTGCCGGACGGTCGGGTGGTCTATGACCGCGACAAGCTCGAACCCGAGCTCGCAGAAAGCTGGCAGATGGCCCCGGATGGCATGTCGGTCACCTTCAAGCTGCGCGCGAACGCGCGCTTTCACGATGGCACGCCGGTCACCGCCAGAGATGTGAAATGGAGTTTCGACCGCGCGGTGAGCGTGGGCGGCTTTCCCACCTTCCAGATGGCGGCAGGCTCGCTCTCCAAGCCCGAGCAGTTCGAGGTGGTCGATGACCTGACCTTCCGGGTGAAGTTCCTGCAGAAGGACAAGCTCTCCATGCCCGATCTCGCGGTGCCGGTGCCTTCGATCTTCAACAGCGAACTGGTCAAGAAGCATGTCACGGCGCAAGACCCCTGGGGCCTCAACTGGACACGCAACAACACCGCGGGTGGCGGTGCCTACCGGGTGGAATCCTGGAAGCCTGGCCAGGAGATCATCTACGTACGAAACGACAACTGGACCTGTGGGCCGATGCCCAAACTGCGCCGGATCGTGCAACGCGATGTGCCCAATGCCGGCAACCGGCGGGCGCTTCTCGTGAAGGGCGATATCGACATCACCTACGACCTGCCGCCCAAGGATTTCTCCGAGCTCTCATCGGAAACCTCGGCTGTGAAGGTCACCTCGATGCCGATCGAAAACTCGATGTTCTATCTTGGGATGAACGTTACCAAGCCGCCGTTCAACAACCCCAAGGTGCGCCAGGCCGTGGCCTGGGTGCTGCCCTACGACAAGCTGTTCGACAACGCCATCTACAAGCGCGCGGCCAAGCTCTACGGCGGGTCTTCCAAGGTGTCCAGCATTGCGTGGCCGCAAGCCACAGGTTATTCAACCGATGTTGCCAAGGCGCGCGCGCTGCTCGCCGAGGCGGGTTACGCGAACGGCTTCGAAACCACGATCAGTTTCGATCTTGGGGGGGCGACCATCGGCGAACCGATGACGGTGCTGATTCAGGAATCGCTTGCTTCGATCGGGATCAAGGCGCAGATCAACAAGATCCCGGGCGCCACATGGCGTGCGGCGCTTCTGAAGAAGGACATGCCGATGATCGTCAACCGCTTCGGCGGCTGGCTTGATTACCCGGAATATTTCTTCTTCTGGTGCTATCACAGCCAGGACGCGGTATTCAACACGATGAGTTACAAGAACCCTGCGCTCGACAAGCTGATCACGACCGCGCAGTTCGCGAACGAGCGCTCGGTCTACGAAGGCGCGGTCAAGGAGATGATCCAGATCGCCTACGATGAAGTGCCGCGGGTACCGCTCCTGCAGCCCACCATGGACGTCGCCATGCGGCGCGATGTGCAGGGCTACATGTACTGGTTCCATCTGCAGCCCGATTACCGGCAACTGTCGAAGGGCTGAGCGGTGGTCCGAACGCTCACAGCCCCCAGCACGCCATGTTGCGACTGATCGCCAGGCGCCTGATCGCCGCGGTGCCGAGTCTGTTCGGCGTCGTGGTGATCACCTTCATTCTCACCCGCGCCCTGCCCGGGGATCCGGCGGCCTATTTTGCCGGGGGCGCGGCGACCGCCGAGGCGATCGAGCAGGTGCGGCGACAACTCGGGCTTGACCGTTCGCTGGCCGAGCAGTTCCTGCGCTACCTCGGCGATCTGGGGCGCGGTGAGCTAGGCCTGTCACTCACGACAGGGCAGCCGGTGCTCACTGAAATCGCGCAGCGGCTGCCCGCGTCGCTCGAGATCGTGCTGGTCGCGCTCGTGGTGGCCTGTGCGATCGCAGTGCCGCTAGGCGTGCTCGCCGCGGTCAGGCAGGGCAGCTGGATTGATCAGGTCTGCCGGGTGATCACGACCGCCGGCGTGTCGCTTCCCACCTTCTTCACCGGGCTGCTCCTTGCCTACTTCTTCTACTACCTGCTTGGCTGGGCACCTTCGCCGATGGGGCGCCTCGACCCGATGTTTTCGGCGCCCCCCACGATAACCGGTTTTCTGCTGATCGATTCGCTGATTGCTCGCGAGGGCGCGGTCTGGTGGGCGGCGATGAAGCAGCTTTCGTTACCCGTGGCCACCATGGCAATTTTCGTTCTGGCGCCGATTGCGCGCATGACCCGGGCATCGATGCTGGGCGTGCTCGGATCCGACTTCATCCGCACCGCGCGCGCCTCCGGGCTCACGCCCATCACCGTGCTGTTTGCCTACGCGTTGCGCAACGCGCTCCTGCCGGTGATCACCACGCTCGGCATGGTGTTCGGCTTCATGTTGGGCGGCAGCGTGATTGTGGAAAAGGTGTTCGGCTGGCCCGGCATTGGCAGCTACGCAATTGATGCGCTCACGGCAAGCGACTACGCGCCGGTGCAGGGCTTCGTGCTCACCATGGGCGTGTTGTTCGTGTTCGTCAATCTGCTGGTCGATCTTCTCTATCTCGTGGTCGATCCGCGCGTGAGCGTCGACGCATGAGCGCGCCGCGCTCAGGGGTGGCCCATGCGCGGCATGTGCTCACCGAGAATCCGGTGACGCTGTTTGCCGCGCTCCTTTTTGCGCTGCTCGTGGTGCTTGCCATTGCCGGTCCCGCGATCGTGCCCTATGACCCGCTCGCGAGCAACGCGGCCGCAGCGCTTCAGCCGCCATCGGCGCAGCACTGGTTCGGCACCGATGCGCTGGGTCGCGACATGCTGTCCCGGGTGATCGTGGCCACCCGGCTCGACCTGGGCATTGCGCTCGCTGCGGTGGCGGCGTCGTTTGTGATTGGTTTGCCGCTGGGTCTTGCAGCGGGCTATTTCGGCGGCTGGTGGGATCGTCTGGTCACGCGGCTCTCCGACACCATCATGGCGTTTCCACTTTTCGTGCTCGCAATGGGCATTGTTGCTGCGCTGGGCAACACGGTGGGCAATATCGTGCTCGCCACGGCGGTGATCAATTTGCCGTTCTACATCCGGGTGGCGCGTGCCGAGGCCAATGTCCGCCGGGGTGCGGGCTGGATTGAAGCGGCGCGGCTGTCCGGCAATCGTGACCTGCGCATTCTGGTGGTGCATCTCCTGCCGAATGCGCTGCCAGCGGCTGCGGTTCAGGTGAGCCTCAACATGGGCTGGGCGATTCTCAATGCAGCGGGACTCAGCTTCATCGGACTGGGCGTGCGCCCACCCGAAGCCGAGTGGGGCATTCTGGTTGCAGAAGGTGCGCAGTACATCGTGTCAGGTGAGTGGTGGGTGAGCCTCTTTCCCGGTGCGGCGCTGATGCTTGCGGTGTTCACCTTCAATCTGCTGGGCGATGCGCTGCGCGACCTGCTCGATCCCAGGAGGCGCACATGAACGCTCCGCTTCGGGCACGCGGGAGCGCACCCAATCCGCCGCTTCTCGAGGTATGCGACCTCAACCTCGAATTTCGAACCCGCGACGGCGCGGTGCAGGCGCTCGAGGGCGTGAACCTGCAGATCAGGAAAGGCGAAATCGTTGGACTGGTGGGCGAGAGCGGATCGGGGAAATCGGTGTTGAGTTATGCCCTTCTTGGAATCAGCGATCGCGCCGCGCGGATCACCGGGGGCGAGGCAAGCTTTGGCGGCATCGACCTGTTGCGTGCCGATGCGCGGGTGCTCGCGGAACTTCGTGGCCGCGAGATCTCGATGGTGTTCCAGAGTCCGCGCACGGCGCTCAATCCGATCCGCAAGGTGGGGCGTCAGATTGAGGATGTGCTGCGCCGGCACGCGCTTGCCCGCGGTTCAGACCTGTCGCGCGGCCTGCGGGAGGGGGCGATTCAGGCGCTTCGCGAGGTGGCGATTCCCGACCCCGAGCGGCGTCTGAACGCTTATCCGTTCGAACTCTCGGGGGGAATGTGCCAGCGGGTGATGATCGCGCTGGCACTGGCCTGTCGCCCGGCGCTCCTGATTGCCGATGAACCGACCACCGGGCTGGATGTGACGACCCAGGCCGCGGTCATGGACCTCATCACCGGACTCGCACGCGAACGGCAGATGGCGACCCTTTTCATCACCCATGACCTCGCGCTTGCCGCCGATTATTGTGACCGCATCGTGGTGATGCACGCTGGGCAGGCGGTCGAGGATGCGGTTACCGGATCGCTGTTCGCGGCCCCGCGTCACCCCTACACGCGCCGGCTGATCAGTTCCACCCCGGGGCCTGCGGGCTCGATTTCGTCGCTTGCGCCGGTGCCTGGCAATCTGCCCGACCTGCGGCGAACCGACCTGCCCGCCTGTCGGTTTGCCGAACGTTGCGAGCGGGCCGACGAGCGGTGCCGGCGGATCCGTCCGCTTCTGGGTGAGTCCCAGGCGCGCGAGGCATCGCATCGGGTGGCGTGCTGGTATCCGGATGCGGCGGACGCCGCCGGTGCTGATCCGGTGCTTGCCGGGCGGGAGGGCTGAATGAGCGACTTGCCTGACCCGCTGCTGCGTGTTGAGCGGCTGAAAAAATATTTCCCGGTGGCGGGTGGCCGCGGCTCGATGCTTCATGCGGTCGATGATGTGTCGCTCGAGATCCGTCGCGGCGAGAGCGTGGGACTGGTCGGGGAATCGGGCTGTGGCAAATCCACGCTCGCGCGTCTGCTTGCGCGCCTCCACGATCCCACAGACGGCCGCATCGTGTTTGACGGCGCCGACATCGGCGCGCTGCCC
This sequence comes from Burkholderiaceae bacterium, assembly GCA_049423065.1. Taxonomy (GTDB): domain Bacteria; phylum Pseudomonadota; class Gammaproteobacteria; order Burkholderiales; family Burkholderiaceae_E; genus SYIM01. Next base: position 5,057 of record JBMSQB010000088.1, on the reverse strand, counting down.
GCGGCGCGTTTTGCGCGCAGCCCCGAGCGTGCCCGCATCCAGATGGTGTTTCAGGACCCGACCGACAGCCTCAACCCCCGCTTCACTGCCGAGGAGGCAATCGCCGAGCCGCTCAAGCTTCTCGCGTCGCTCGGACGGGAAGCGCTGCGGGCGCGCGTTGCCGAACTCGCGACACAGGTCGGGTTGCCGGCCGAGTTGCTTGCGCGCTTTCCCCATCAGTTGTCGGGCGGGCAGAAGGCGAGGGTCGGCATTGCCCGCGCGCTGGCGGTGCGGCCCGACCTGCTGATTCTGGACGAGCCCACTGCAGCGCTCGATGTGTCGGTGCAGGCGGTGGTGCTGCAACTCCTTGAGCGCCTGCGCCGGGAACTCGGCCTGTCGATGATCTTCGTGTCGCACGACCTGAATGTGGTGCGGCTGCTCACCGAGCGGGTGGCCGTCATGTATCTCGGTGAAATCGTCGAGGTCGGGCCGTCGGACGAGGTATTTCGCTCGCCCATGCACCCCTATACGCGCGCGCTGATTTCATCGATCCCTGGGCAGGGTCCGCGAATCCGCCTGCAGGGTGAAGCGCGCAGCCCGGTGGATCCTCCCGCCTCGGCCTGTCGGTTTCACGGTCGTTGCCCCGACGGGCAGGACCGCTGTGGTCGAGAAAAGCCCAGGCTCGTCAGCGTCGGCGGCCGCGCGGCTGCCTGCCTGCTCGCAGCGAACCGGGTATCCTCGTCGGCATGATTCAGCTCGCTTCCACCGACTCGGCGGCCCGCTCGCGCGACAAGCTCTCGGAACAGGTCTATCAACGGCTCAAGACCGATCTGCACGAGTTTCTCCTCACCCCGGGACAGCGCCTCTCCGAGGCGGCATTGGCCGAGCAGATGGGGGTGAGCCGAACGCCCATCCGCGAGGCGCTCACCCGGCTGCGTGATGAGGGGCTGGTCGAGGTCGAATCGAAAACAGGCTGGTTCGTGCGCCCGATCGACTTTGATCGGATCGATCAACTCTACGACTTGCGGGTGCTGCTTGAACTCGATGCGGTGACCCGGCTCTCCCAGGCCGAGGCGCCCGAGCAACTGCTCGCGCCGCTTCGCCAGGCCTGGCTGCTGCCTTCGGGCGAGCGTCTTCGCGACGGGCCCGCAGTGGGCGAGCTCGATGAGCGCTTTCACTCGGCGCTTGTGAAGGCGGCGGGCAACGATGAAATCGCCCGGGTTCATGATGATGTGACCGGACGGATACGGATCGTGCGCAGGCTCGACTTCACCCGCGACGACCGCATCGATGCCACCTACCAGGAGCACGCGCGGATTCTGCGGGCAGTGCTGCAGCGCAAGGCCGATCAGGCAAAGATGCTGCTTCGCGCTCACATCGAGCAGAGCAAGGCCGAGGTGCGCAGCATCACGCTGCACACGCTGCATCAGGCACAGCGCCGACGCATCGCCTGACCGCCTCGTGCGCGAGGGGCGGTTTGTCCCCTTGAGGGGAAATCCGGCCGAGGCCCCGGTGTTCCGTTTTTCGCGGCCCAAATTTCATTTCACAATCTACGGGTTTGCCCTTATATTTGACGGCGAGCCCCGAGGGATTCCCCTCAGCGCCCCAAGAAGCACCAGCAGGCCCTGCCTGAATGGTGCCTGGCGCAGCGGCTCATGGCGCTCACCAGGGAGGAGTCAACATGTCCAGTCAGGTTTTGCCTATCGAAGATGATGCGGTCCCTTCGGGATCTGCGGTTCTGCGTGCGTTCAAGATCATCGAGGCGATTGCCTGCAGCCAGACGCCGCCCCAGTTGGCGGAGCTGTGCAAGCAGGTCGATCTGCCCAAGCCAACCGTCTTCCGAATCCTGAGCACGCTCGAATTCGCCGGGCTGGTGGGCCGAGAGCCCGGCAGCAAGCGCTATCAGGGGGGCGAGCGGCTGAACCGGCTTGCCGGTCAGGTGCTGCTCAGCTCTCCGGGTCGGGCGGCACGCCATGCAATCCTTGAGGAACTGGTCGAGACCGTCGGGGAAACCTGCAATCTCACCATTCCGAACGGCAATGCGGTGATGTACCTCGACCGCATCGAAACCGGCTGGCCGCTCAAGCTGAGTCTGGGTGCGGGTTCGATCGAGCCCCTCTATGCCTCGGCGAGCGGCAAGCTGTTTCTGGGTTACATGAACCGCCGCGCGCGTGACCGCTTCATCCGCCAGAGTCCGCTGGTCCGTCACACGCAGCGCACCATGGTCGATCCGTCGCGGCTGTCCGAGGAACTCGATCGGGTGCGGCAGCAGGGTTACGCGACCGATTCCGAGGAATATCTGTCCGGGGTCAGCTGCCTGGCCGTACCGGTGCTCGATGTGGATGGTCGCGTGGTGGCTGCCCTTGCCATGCATCTTCCGGCCTCGCGCCTGGGTCTTGCCGACGCGATGGAGTTCATTCCCGCCATGCGTGCGGCGGCCGAAGAAATGGCGCAAACCGTCGACTGGTAGACATGCGCACTGACGACTCGATCCTGGTCCTCAACTGCGGATCATCGAGCGTCAAGTTCGCGGTCTACGCGGCCGATCGGTCGCGGGCGGTCGCGCTGGCTGCGTCCGGTGCCCGCGCATCGGGGGCAGCGATTGCGCGAATCCGTGGCCAGGTCGCCGGACTGGGCGGCAGGCCCGGCGCTGCGCACCTCGAATGGCGGGTGGCGCACGAACCGCTTGTCACCAGCGCGCTGCCCTCGGTGCGAAGCCATCAGGACGCAATCGATCATCTGATGGCGGCGCTTGAACGCTCGGCGGGCCTGCGTGGCACCCTCAGGGTGGCGGGTCACCGGATCGTTCACGGCGGTGGGCATTTCGAGCGGCCGGCGCTGCTGGACAATGCAGCAATCGCTGTGCTCGAGGCGCAGGTGCCGCTTGCGCCGCTTCATCAGCCGCACAACCTTGCCGGGGTTCGTGCGCTCGCGGCGCGTCAGCCCGACCTGCCCCAGATCGGCTGTTTTGATACCGCGTTTCACGCGACCCAGTCGCCGCTCCACACCACCTACGCGCTTCCGATCGAGATGCGCGAGCGTGGCGTGCGACGCTACGGATTCCACGGCCTGTCCTACCAGTTCATTGCGGACCAGCTCCCAGCGGTGGCCGGACCGCTCGCCGACGGGAGGGTGATCGTGGCCCATCTCGGCAACGGCGCAAGCGTTTGCGGCATGCTCGAGCGCCGCTCGGTTCGCAGTTCGATGGGCATGACGGCCCTTGACGGCCTGGTGATGGGAACACGGCCCGGCAGCGTCGATATCGGCGTGGCACTGCATGCCATCACGGCGCTCGGGATGGATGCCGACACGCTGTCGCACGCCCTCTATGACCGGAGCGGCCTCCTGGGGCTCTCCGGCATCAGCCATGATGTGCGCACGCTGCTCGCGAGCACGGACCCACGAGCAGCATTTGCGATCGAGGTCTTCTGCGAGCGTGCCGCGCAGGAAATCGCCGCCACGGCGGTGGCGCTGGGGGGCTGTGACCTGCTGGTCTTTACTGCCGGAATTGGCGAGAACAGTCCGCCGGTCCGCGCCCGCATTGCCGACCGGCTGGCCTGGATGGGCGTGCGGCTTGATCGTGCGTTCAACGAGTCGGGCGCCGCGCTTGTCAGCGATCCTTCAGCGCCCGTGGCCGTACGCGTGATGCCAACCGACGAGGAGTCGGTGATCGTGACTGCCTGCCTCGAGCATCTCGCACGCCAGGGTTGAATACGGACGTCGCCCTGCGTGGGGTCAGATCACGCCCGCCGCTTTCAGCGCACTGACCTCTGCCCCGTCATAGCCGAGTTCGGCGAGGATCGCGGAACTGTGCGCCCCCAACTGGGGCACGGGGTCGAAGCGGGCGGCGGTTTGCCCCGGCGGCAGCAGCGCAGGGACCGGGCCGTGCTCGGTCTGCACCGATTGCCAGCGACCGCGGGCAGCAAGCTGTGGGTGCGCCCACAGGCCCGCGATCGTATTGACTTCGCCGAAGGCAATCCGCGCGGTGTCGAGCAGCGCGATCACCTGCTCGGCGGTCATTGAAGAGAACCGGGCGTTGATCAGGCGGTGGACCTCGTCGCGTGCGGCCAGTCGCCGGGAGTTGCTGTCAAAGCGGGGGTCGGTGGCCAGATCAGCCTGGCCCAGCACCTGCTCGCAGAACGATTGCCATTCGCGCTCGTTCTGGATGCCCAGCATCACCGTACGGCCATCGCCGCAGGCAAACGGACCATAGGGGCAGATCGAGGCATGCATGGCTCCCGCGCGCGGCGGGGGCGGTGCGCCGTCAAACCCGTAATAGAGCGGGAAACCCATCCACTCGGCCATCGATTCAAGCATTGAAATGTCGATGCGGCAGCCGCGACCGGTTCGTCCGCGTTTCAGGAGCGCAGCCAGAATCGCACTGTAGGCATACATGCCTGCGGAGATGTCCACGATGGAACAGCCCGCCTTGGCCATTTCGCCGGGGCTGCCGGTGATCGACAGAAAACCCGACTCGCTCTGCACCAGCAGATCGTAGGCTTTGCGGTCGCGATAGGGGCCGTCGGATCCGTAGCCCGAGATGTCGCAGACGATCAGTGCGGGGTAACTGGGCGCGAGGGTGTGATGGTCCAGCCCCATTCGTGCGGCGGCGCCCGGGGCGAGGTTTTGCACCAGCACGTCGGCGCGACCGATGAGACGCTTCAGCACATCGAGTCCGGCCGCTTGCTTGAGGTCAAGCGTCAGGCTTTCCTTCGATCGATTGGTCCAGACGAAGTGCGAACTCAATCCCTTGACCCGACTGTCGTAGCCGCGGGCGAAATCACCGCCATCGGGCCGTTCGATCTTGATGACGCGGGCGCCGAGGTCGGCGAGCTGGCGGGTGCAGAACGGCGCGGCGATGGCCTGTTCGAGCGAGACGACCGTGATGCCTTCCAGGGGGAGTTCAGCTGGGGTCATGATGAAAGGGCGGGCGGGGAGAGGGCACGCCTAGGTGCGGGGCGGGTCAGCCGGTGTGCGGGGCGCTTCGGGCGGTGCGGGTGGCGGGGCGGGGAGCGCTTCGACCGGCGGAGGCGGCGGTGTGGGCGGCGGTGCGGGCTGCTGCGGGGGCGGCGCGTAGC
>JBMSQB010000087.1:0-18705 GCA_049423065.1 Burkholderiaceae bacterium | reverse complement strand
ACGGTCGGGCGCAGCCCGGGTCGAGCATCAATCAGGTTGAGTATTACCCAAGTCGGGCATCACTCCTACAGAGCATCATTTCATGGATCAGTTTGCCAAAGAGACCCTGCCCGTCAGCCTCGAGGAGGAAATGCGGCGTTCGTACCTCGATTACGCGATGAGCGTGATCGTGGGTCGGGCCCTGCCTGATGTGCGGGACGGGTTGAAGCCCGTGCACCGTCGCGTGCTTTATGCCATGCACGAGGCCAACAACGTCTGGAACCGGTCCTATGTGAAGTGCGCGCGGGTGGTGGGCGAAGTGATGGGTAAGTTTCACCCGCACGGCGACAGCGCCATCTACGACACGCTGGTCCGCATGGCGCAGGATTTTTCGCTGCGCTACCCACTGGTGGACGGGCAGGGCAACTTCGGCTCGGTTGACGGCGACAACGCCGCCGCCATGCGTTACACCGAGTGCCGGCTCGACAAGCTCGCCGGCGAAATGCTCGCCGACATCGACCGCGAAACCGTGGACTTTCAGCCGAATTACGACGGCAAGGAGCTCGAGCCCACGGTTCTGCCGGCGCGGATCCCCAACCTGCTGATCAATGGCTCGGCGGGCATTGCCGTGGGCATGGCCACCAACATTCCGCCGCACAACCTGGGCGAAATCGTTGACGCCTGTCTGCTGCTGCTGCGGCGCCCCGAGGCGAACATCGATGAGCTGATCGAGCTGGTGCCTGCTCCCGACTTTCCCACCGGGGCCACCATTTACGGCATATCGGGTGTGCGCGAGGGCTATCGCACCGGCCGTGGCCGGGTGGTGATTCGCGCCCGCACCCACTTTGAAGATCTCGATCGCGGCAACCGCAGTTCAATCATCGTTGACGAGCTGCCCTATCAGGTCAACAAGCGGCTGCTGCTTGAGCGCATTGCCGAGCTGGTGAACGAACGCAAACTCGAGGGCATCTCCGACATCCGTGACGAGTCCGACAAGTCGGGCATGCGGGTGGTGATCGAGCTCAAGCGCGGCGAAGTGCCCGAGGTGGTGCTCAACAACCTCTACAAGCAGACGCAGCTGCAGGACACCTTCGGCATCAACATGGTGGCCCTGATCGACGGCCAGCCCAAGCTGTGCAACCTCAAGGACCTGCTGCAGATCTTCCTGGAGCACCGCCGCGAGGTGGTCACCCGGCGCACGGTGTTCGACCTGCGCAAGGCGCGCGAGCGCGGCCATCTGCTCGAGGGCCTGGCGGTGGCCATCGCCAATGTCGATGAAATGATCGAGGTGATCAAGGCCTCGCCCACACCGCCCATTGCGCGCGAACGCCTCATGGAGCGTGCCTGGCGCGCCGGCATTGCACTCGAAATGCTCGAGCGCGCGGGCTCCGATATTGCCGCGTTTCAACCTGAAGGTCTGGAGCCCGGGCGCGGGCTGGACGGCGATGTTTACAGGCTGTCGGAAACCCAGGCGCAGGAAATCCTGCAGATGCGGTTGCAGCGGCTCACCGGCCTTGAGCAGGACAAGATCGTGCAGGAATACCGCGAGGTGATCAGCCAGATCACCGACCTGCTCGACATCCTCGCCCGACCCGAGCGCATCACCCAGATCATCACCGACGAACTGGCTGCGGTGAAGGCCGAGTACAACAACCCGCGCCGGTCGGTGATCGAGATGAACGCCACCGAGCTCGACACGGAAGACCTGATCACGCCGCAGGACATGGTGGTCACACTCTCCCATTCCGGCTACATCAAGAGCCAGCCGCTCTCCGAATACCGTGCCCAGCGGCGCGGCGGGCGCGGCAAGCAGGCGACAGCCACCAAGGAAGAAGACTGGGTCGACCAGCTCTTCATCGCCAACACCCATCAGTACATCCTCTGCTTTTCGAACCGTGGCCGTGTCTACTGGATCAAGGTCTGGGAAGTGCCACAAGGCACGCGCAATTCGCGCGGCCGGCCGATCGTCAATCTGTTCCCGCTTGCCGAAGGCGAGAAGATCACTGTCGTGCTGCCGGTGCGGGGCTTTGACGAGTCCCACTATGTGTTCATGGGCACAAGCCTGGGCACCGTCAAGAAAACCCCGCTGACCGATTTTTCCAACCCTCGGAAGGCCGGCATCATCGCCGTCGATCTCGATGAGGGGGATTACCTGATCGGCGCGGCAGTCACCGATGGCGCGCACGACGTGATGATGTTTTCGGACGCGGGCAAGGCGGTTCGTTTCGATGAAAACGATGTGCGGCCCATGGGGCGTGCGGCGCGCGGCGTGCGAGGCATGATGCTCGAGGAAGGCCAGCACGTGATCTCGATGCTGGTCGCAGAGAGCGAGGCGCAGTCGGTGCTCACCGCAACTGAAAACGGCTACGGCAAGCGCACCATGATCGGCGAATACACGCGGCATGGTCGCGGCACCAAGGGCATGATCGCCATCCAGACCACCGAGAGGAATGGCCGTGTGGTGGGCGCAGTGCTGGTCGACGAGACCGATGAAATCATGCTGATCACCACGGGCGGCGTACTGGTTCGCACCCGGGTATCGGAAGTGCGGCTGATGGGGCGCGCCACGCAGGGCGTCACGCTGATCGCCGTGGATGATGGCAACCGGTTGTCTGGCGTTCAGCGGGTGGTCGAGTCGGATGCGGCAGCCGATGCGGCAGTGGACCCGGCGGGCGATCCGGAAGCTGGTCCGGCGGCTGATCCCGCAGCCGATCCCGCGGGTGATGGCTCCCCGGACGGTCCCAAGCCAACCCCAGCCTGATCGGCCAAGCGGTCGCCGGCCTCGCGCCCGCTGACCACAGTCTGACCTCCTACCGATGGGAGACGCTCTGTATGAGTTCTCGAACCGATCGCCAGCCTCAAGCGCCGGCCGGGTCCGCAGCCCCGGCCCCCGGGCCTGCGCCCGATCCCGAACTGGCGGTGCTGCGCGAGCAGATCGATACGGTGGATCGCCAGCTGTTTGACCTGCTCAATCAGCGGGCGCAGATCGTCCTGAAAGTGGGCGAACTCAAGCATCGCACCGGCGCGCCGGTCTACCGTCCCGAACGGGAAGCGCAGATTCTTGCCCGCCTGGGGACCTCGCCAGGCCCGCTTCCCGGTGCCGCGCTGCAGACGATCTGGCGCGAGGTGATGTCGGCATGCCGGGCACTCGAGCGGCGCCTGCGGGTGGCCTATCTGGGCCCACCCGGTACATTTTCCGAGATGGCGCTTCTTGCGCACTTCGGCCACGGCGTGGAGCCGGTGGCCTGCCCGAGCATCGACGAGGTGTTTCGCACCACCGAAGCCGGCAATACCGATTTCGGTGTGGTGCCGGTTGAGAACTCCACCGAAGGGGCGGTCAATCGGTCGCTGGATCTGATGCTGCAGACACCGCTTGCGATCCTGGGCGAAACTGCGGTGGATGTTCGCCACAATCTGATGACGCGCTCGGGAAGCCGCGAGGGTATCGCGCGGGTCTGCGCGCATCCGCAGGCGCTCGCCCAGTGCGCGGGCTGGCTCGATCGGAATCTCCCCGGGGTCGAGCGGGTGCCGGTGTCGAGCAACGCCGAGGGCGCGAGGCTTGCCTCGCTCGATGCCACCGTTGGCGGAATCGCAGCCGAAACCGCCGCGGCGCTGTACGGCCTCGCTATCACGGACGCCGGTATCCAGGACGACCCCTCCAACCGCACGCGATTCCTGATCGTGGGTCGCTACCGATGCGGCGCATCGGGTGCAGATCAGACATCGCTGATTCTCTCGGTGCCCGATCGGGCCGGTGCCGTGCACGCGCTCATCGAGCCCCTCGCGCGACACGGCGTGTCGATGAAGCGGTTCGAATCGCGGCCCGCCCGCCAGGGGAGCTGGGAGTATTACTTCTATATCGACCTGCTTGGGCATCAGGACGATCCGCCGGTGGCGGCCGCGCTCGCCGACATTCGCGACCATGCAGCGTTTTTCAAGGTGCTGGGGTCGTATCCCCGTGCGCTCGATCAGTCCGCCCAGGTTCCGCCCCGAACCCGGCCCGTTTCCGGAGAGTGATTCCGATGAAGTTCCAGTCCCCCGACTATGTCCGCAGCATGGCGCCTTATCAGGCTGGCAAGCCCGTCTCCGAGCTGGCTCGCGAATACGGTCTGAATGAGGCCGAGATCGTGAAACTCGCGTCCAACGAAAATCCGTTGGGCATGCCCGAATCGGCGCGCCAGGCGATGATGGCCGCGGTGAGCGAACTGGGTCGCTATCCTGATGCCAACGGGTTCGAACTGAAGGCGGCGATCGCTTCGCGCTATGCGGTACCTGCCGACTGGATCACGCTCGGCAATGGTTCGAACGACATACTCGAGATTGCCGCCCATGCGATCTTGCAGCCGGGCACCTCGGCCGTGTATTCGCAGTATTCCTTCGCCGTCTACGCGCTTGCCACGCATGCGGTCGGTGCCCGCGCCATTGTGGTGCCCGCGCGCGACTACGGCCACGACCTCGACGCGATGCTCGCAGCCATCGCGCCCGACACCCGGATGCTGTTCATCGCCAACCCCAACAATCCCACCGGCACGTTTCTTCCGGCCGCGCGCATCGAGGGGTTCCTGAAGCAGGTGCCGCAGCAGGTGGTGGTGGTGCTCGATGAGGCCTACAACGAGTACCTCGATCCGGCACTGCGTTTCGATTCCACCCGGTGGGTGCGCGAATATCCCAATCTCATGCTGTCGCGAACCCTGTCCAAGGTGTACGGGTTGGCGGGGCTGCGGGTGGGTTTTGGTCTCGCGCAGGCCGAACTCACCGATCTGATGAATCGGATCCGCCAGCCGTTCAACACCAACTCCATGGCCCAGGCGGCTGCGATCGCAGCCATTGCCGATGATGCATTCGTCGAGCGCAGCTATCAGCTCAATCGCGATGGGCTTGCAAAGCTTCAGTCGGGGTTTGCCGCGCTCGGTCTGCAGTTTGTGCCGTCGTACGGCAACTTCGTGCTGGTGCGGGTAGGCAATGCAGGCGCGGTCTATGAGGGATTGCTTCGGAAGGGCGTCATCGTGCGGCCGGTAGGCGGCTACGGTCTGCCCGAGTGGCTGCGCGTCTCGGTGGGTCTGCCCGAGGAAAATGACCGGCTGCTGGCTGCGCTTGCCCAGGTGATGGGCCGGGCTGGCTGAGTCGCCACCGTGCGAATCGCAATTCTCGGCATTGGCCTGATCGGTGGCTCGCTTGCGGCGGCGCTTCGTGCGCGCGGAGTGACCGCCACCATCGCGGGCTGTGCGCCTGGCGGCGATGCGGCGCGGGCGCAGGAAATCGGCCTGGTCGATGAGGCCTTCACCGATCCGGTGGCCGCAGTCCGGGGGGCCGACTGGGTGGTGCTGGCCGCGCCCGTTCCCGTCATGGGCTCGCTCATGGCCCAAATCGCGCCGGCGCTGGGGTCTGCCACCCGCATCACCGATTGCGGCAGCACCAAGCGGAGCGTGGTCGAGTCGGCCCGGGCAGCGTTCGGTTCCGCCTTTTCCCGATATGTGGCGGGCCATCCCATTGCGGGGTCTGAGCGCAGCGGCCCGGACGCCGCCAATCCCGACCTCTTCCGCGGCCGCCGCTGGGTGCTCTGTCCGGTCAATCACGATCAGCGCGCGCACTGTGCGGCTCTGCGTCAGTTTCTGGAGCCGACCGGCGCGGTGATCTCTGAAATGTCGCCCGATGCGCATGACCGGCTGTTCGCAGAGGTGTCCCACTGGCCGCATGCGGTGGCCTTTGCGCTCGGTGCGGCCATCGGGCGTGGAGCGCTCGCGGATTCCGCCATCGAGTTTTCCGGCGGTGGCCTTCGCGATACCAGCCGCATCGCCGCCTCTTCGCCCGAACTCTGGGCCGGCATTCTGCTCGACAACGCCGATGCGGTGCTCGAATCGGCGGCGCGCTACCGCGCTGAACTCGATCGCATCATCGGCGCGATCGAAGCGCGCGACCGCACCACGCTGGTCGAATCTCTCGAGGCCGCAAGCCGCTGGCGGCGTCGGCTTGGCTGACCTCACGCGAAGGAACTGCGCATGACCCGACAATTCGATGTTCAACCCGGCGGCCGTCTGCAGGGACGTATCCGGGTGCCGGGCGACAAATCCATCTCGCACCGTTCCATCATGCTGGGCGCGATCGCGCGCGGCACGACCCATGTCAGCGGCTTTCTCGAGGGCGCGGACGCGATCTCCACCATGAATGTGTTCCGTGCGCTGGGTGTGCGGATCGACGGACCCGATCACGGCCGCGTGGTGGTGCATGGTGTGGGGCCCGGCGGACTGCGCGCGCCTGCGGGCCCGCTCGACTGCGGCAACGCCGGCACCGCGATGCGGCTTCTGATCGGTCTTCTGGCCGGTCAGCATTTCGGCTGCACGCTGATCGGCGACGAGAGTCTGTCCAAACGCCCGATGCGCCGCGTGGCCGATCCGCTCGCCAGAATGGGCGCGCGCATCCACACCCAGGAGGGCCGACCGCCCGTGCGGATCGAACCGGTGACGGATGCGTTGAAGGGGATCGAGTATCCAATGCCGATGGCAAGCGCGCAGGTCAAGTCGTCGCTGCTGCTCGCGGGGCTTCATGCCGAAGGCGAGACCGTGGTGACCGAACCGGCCCCCACGCGCGACCACACCGAGCGCATGCTCGAGGGCTTCGGCGTAAAACTCAGCCGCGAGGGCGCCACCGTCCGCATTCGCGGCGGCCAGGCGCTCACTGCCACCGACATCGATGTACCAGCCGATATTTCATCGGCGGCGTTCTTTCTCGTTGGCGCGTCGATTGCAGCCGGATCCGACCTGCTCCTCGAGCATGTCGGCGTCAATCCCACCCGTACCGGTGTGCTCGACATCCTCTCGCTGATGGGTGCCGATATCGAGCGTATCAACGAGCGCACTGTGGGCGGTGAACCGGTGGCCGATCTGCGGGTGCGCGCCTCGAGTCTTCGCGGCATCGAGGTGCCGCCCGAGCTGGTGCCGCTTGCGATCGATGAATTCCCGGTGCTCTTCGTGGCGGCTGCGTGCGCGGCGGGCCGCACGGTGGTGACCGGCGCCGAGGAGCTTCGCGTGAAAGAATCGGACCGCATCGCGGTGATGGCCGACGGGCTGCGCGCGCTCGGGGTTCACGCAGAAGCGACGCCCGACGGCATGATCATCGAGGGTCGTGGCGAGCACGCCGGGCCCGTGTTCTCGGCTGGTTCGGTCGCCTCGCATGGCGATCACCGGATCGCGATGGCATTTGCGATGGCAGCGCTTCGCGCGGGCGGGCCGATCCGTATCGACGACACGCTGAACGTCGCCACCTCGTTTCCGGGCTTCGTTGAACTGTCGGCGGGGGCGGGCCTGTCGATCCGGGAGATTGCTGCGTGACCGGCATCGTCCCGGTCATCGCCATAGACGGACCCACGGCGTCGGGCAAGGGCACGGTCGCCCAGCGCGTGGCCGATGCGCTGGGCTGGCATTACCTCGACTCGGGCGCGCTCTACCGGCTGGCCGCGCTCGCTGCGCACCGGGCGGGCGTGGCGCTGGATGATGAGTCCGCCCTGGCGCGTCTTGCGGCGACCCTGCCGATTGAATTTTCCGGGGGACGGATTCTGCTGGCGGGCGATGATGTGACCGACGCGATCCGGGCCGAAGCGGTGGGCGAGGCGGCGTCGCGGATTGCGGTCCTGGGGGCGCTGCGTGCCGCCTTGCTCGATCGTCAGCGCGACTTCCGACAGGCGCCTGGGCTGGTCGCCGATGGCCGCGACATGGCCAGCGTCGTGTTCCCGGATGCTTCGCTCAAGGTGTTTCTCACGGCAAGCGCCGAGGCACGCGCCGAGCGACGCTATAAACAGTTGATCGAAAAGGGGTTTTCTGCTAACCTCGACAGTCTTTTGCGCGATTTGCGAGCGCGTGATGCCCGCGATGCGGGGCGAACGCACGCGCCGCTCGTTGCCGCAGAAGGAGCGGTCGTCCTCGATTCCACTCCGCTTACGGTGCTGCAAACCGTGCAGGCGGTGCTTGATCGGTGGTCGGCCACAGGGCTCGCGACGCGCGCTCCGCGTCAAGGGTCTTGAAAGGGGACCGTCCTCGGGCGGTCAATCGTCAACTCCGCTGGGTTGCCGTGATCCGGGTGCGCTGCGAAGTTTCGCTGCGGGCACCAGGGGCCGTTGTCACCGGTTTTTCCGCTGACCGCCTCGGAGACGGTTGTTCGGCGTGCTTTATCTGGAAATCATTTTGACTACTACCGAAAGTTTTGCCGACCTGTTCGAAGAGTCGCTCAAGCGACAGGAAATGCGCCAGGGCGAGGTCATCACCGCCGAGGTGGTGCGTATCGACCACAACTATGTGGTCGTGAATGCGGGACTGAAGTCGGAAAGCTTCATCCCCATCGAAGAATTCCATAACGACCGTGGCGAGATCGACGTGGCCGAAGGCGATTTCGTCTCGGTGGCCATCGACTCGCTCGAAGACGGCTACGGTGAAACCCGCCTGTCGCGCGACCGCGCGAAGCGCCTCGCCGCGTGGGTGAGCCTGGAGAAAGCCCTCGAGACCGGTGAGCCGGTGTCGGGCACCATCACCGGCAAGGTGAAGGGCGGCCTCACTGTCATGACCAACGGCATCCGGGCGTTCCTCCCCGGCTCGCTCATCGATACGCGGCCGGTCAAAGACACCACGCCGTTCGAGGGCAAAACGCTCGACTTCAAGGTCATCAAGCTCGACCGCAAGCGCAACAACGTGGTGCTGTCGCGCCGCGCCATTCTTGAACTCACCCAGGGCGAAGAGCGCGCGAAACTCCTCGAAATGCTGCACGAGGGCGCCATCGTCACCGGCTCGGTCAAGAACATCACCGACTACGGTGCGTTCATCGACCTCGGTGGCATCGACGGTCTGCTGCACATCACCGACATGGCATGGCGTCGCGTGCGTCATCCTTCGGAAGTGCTGCAGGTGGGTCAGGAAATCACCGCGAAAGTGCTCAAGTTCGACCAGGAAAAGAATCGTGTTTCACTGGGTGTGAAACAGCTGGGCGACGATCCGTGGGTTGGCATTGCCCGCCGTTATCCCCAGGGCACACGCATGTTCGGCAAGGTCACCAACATCACCGACTACGGTGCGTTCGTCGAGATCGAACCGGGCATCGAGGGTCTGGTGCACGTCTCGGAAATGGACTGGACCAACAAGAACGTCAACCCCGGCAAGGTGGTGGCGCTGGGCGACGAAACCGAGGTCATGGTGCTCGAGATCGACGAAGACCGTCGTCGCATTTCGCTTGGCATGAAGCAGTGCCGTCCCAACCCCTGGGAAGAGTTCGCCGACAACCATCGCAAGGGCGATCGCGTGCGCGGCTCGATCAAGTCGATCACCGACTTTGGCGTCTTCATCGGGCTCCCCGGTGGTATCGACGGCCTGGTGCATCTGTCGGATCTCTCCTGGCACCAGACTGGCGAAGAAGCGGTTCGCAACTTCAAGAAGGGTGACGAGGTTGAGGCCATGGTGCTGGCGATCGACACCGAGCGCGAGCGCATTTCGCTCGGCATCAAGCAGCTCGAGGGCGATCCGTTCAACAACTATGCGGCCACCAACGAGAAGGGCGCTTTGGTCAAGGGCACGGTGGCAAGCGTTGATCCGCGCGGTGCCGTCATCCGCCTTTCGGGCGATGTCGAGGGTTATCTGCGGGCGTCCGAAATTTCGCGTGACCGGGTTGATGACGCCCGCAATCACCTGAAAGAGGGCGATGAGGTTGAGGCCATGGTCATCAACGTTGATCGGAAGAACCGCTCGATCAGCCTGTCGATCAAGGCCAAGGACACCGTCGAAACGGCCGAGGCACTGCAGCGTATTGCCGCCGAAAGCGGTGCGGCAAGCGGCACGACCAATCTCGGCGCGTTGCTGCGGGCCAAGCTCGACAATTCCAAAGAGTAAGTGGTGCGGGGCATGCAGGCAGATGCCCGAAGTGGCCTGAACGGGGGCGTCGACGACGCTGCCGACCAGGCCGCGCCCGGCCAGATGACGCGATCCGAACTGATCGCCCGTCTGGCCGAGCGCTATCCGCAGCTGGTGGCAAAAGACGCCGAGTTCGCGGTTCGTACCATTCTCGAGGCGATGGCGCGCACGCTGGTCGATGGCCATCGCATCGAGATCCGCGGCTTTGGCAGTTTTGCGCTGTCGCATCGGCCGCCGCGAGTAGGGCGTAATCCGAAATCGGGCGAGAAAGTGATGGTGCCGGGCAAGCGTGTGCCCCACTTCAAGCCGGGCAAGGAATTGCGCGAACGCGTCGACGCCGGTCTGAACGGCGAGAAGGGCTGACCGCAACGTCTGCGGTTCTCAAGACAGGGGTCGGATCCGATGCGCATCCTTTCCTGGATTTTCTACATCCTGCTGTTCGTGCTGGCGCTTGCCTTTGCGCTGTCCAATACCGAGCCGGTCGAGGTGCGATTCTTCGCCGGCCAGGCCACCTGGCGTGCGCCGCTGGTGGTGGTGCTGCTGTCGTTTCTGGCGGCCGGTGTGCTTCTGGGTCTCTTTGCGTGCATTCCGTCTTTCTTTCGCCAGCGGCGCGCAATCGCCGGCCTGCGCAAGGAATTGAAAGCCGTCGGTCGGCCTGTGGGTGCGCCTGGCGCGGGCCCCTTGCCTGATCCTGTCCTCCGTGCGGAGGGCGTTGCCGCGTCCGGCAGCGGCTCCAGCGGCGCTTCCCCGCCTCTGGGCGTCTAGGTCGGCGGCGGTTGTCGCCTTGGAATTTGATCTCCTCTGGCTGCTCGCGCTCCCGCTCTTTTTCGGGCTGGGCTGGTTGGCCGCGCGGCATGAATCGGCTGCCGGCCGTGGCGGGCAGGGCGAACTGCCGGCGGGTTATTTCCGCGGCCTGAACTTTCTGCTGAGTGAACAGCCCGATCGGGCGATCGATGCGTTCATCGAGGTGGTCCGGGTCGATCCCGAGACCGTTGAACTGCACTTTGCGCTGGGCAAGCTGTTCCGCCAGCGCGGCGAAAACGACCGCGCGATCCGTGTACACCAGAGTCTGCTGGATCGGACCGATCTCGATCCAAAGGCGCGCGAGCAGGCGCTGTTCGAACTCGGACTCGATTTTCTCAAGGCGGGGCTGCTCGATCGCGCCGATCATGCGTTCGGCCGGCTTGAATCGGGAAGCTGGTCCGAGCAGGCGCTCCGGCATCGGCTCGAAATCGCCGAGCTGGTGCGCGACTGGCCGCTCGCGATATCGCTCGCCTCGCGGCTGCCCGTCGAGGGCGCGGGCGCGTCAAGGCGCGCGATCATCCATTTTCACTGCGAACTTGCGGTCAAGGCGCTGGCTGCTGATGATGCGGCCGGCCATGCGCTGGCTGCGCAGCATCTTTCCGAGGCCTTTGCGTTGGGGCCGGACCACCCCCGGGTATCGCTCATGCGGGCGGAGCTCGCGATGGCGCGCGGCGAGTCCGACGCGGCGCTCTCCGCCTGGGAGGCCATGCGCGCGCGCCAGCCCGAGTGGTTTGTGCTGGGTGCGCGGGCCTGGCTGCAGGCCAACCAGAAGCTGGGTCGGATGCATGATGCGCTGGGCTCGCTCGAGGCTCAGTTTGAGTCGCAACGCTCGATCGAGCTGTTTCTCGTGCTCCTTGAGGCGCGACTGGAGCAGGACGGTGCTCAGGCGGCTGTTGCTTGGGGGCGGGCGGCGCTTGCTCGAGCGCCCAGTCTGGTGGGCCTGGACCGGCTGCTCGATATCGAACTCGGGCAGGTCGAAGGACCGCGCCGCGACGAACTTGCGCTCACGCGCGGTCTGTTGCGTGCGCAGGCTCAGCGGCAATCGCGATATGTGTGCGCCCACTGCGGCTTCAAGGCTCGCCAGTACTCCTGGCAGTGCCCGGGCTGCAGTCGCTGGGAGTCGTGCGCGCCGCAGCGCGCCGAGGAATTGGAGCGGTGACGGGTGGGTTTGTCGAGGTGTGCCTTCCGGCATAGTTCGCCGGGCTGATGTGCCTCGGTTACGTGCCGCTGCCCCGGCGCAAGATGGCGCCCCTGATCGGTCGGTCCAAGGGGTCGCTCATGCGCATGACATGGCGCAAATCATGGGGCAAATGGGGGGGCTCAGTGCGAGGGGCCGCGCGCGGCGGTGGCGTCAACGCGTTGGTTGCCAAGTTCGCGTTGGCAGTGGCCGGCGTGGCGCTGGTGGCTATCCTGTTTGGCGACAATGTGGCGGCCGCTTCAACGGTGGCGGTCGATGCGAACGCTGCGTCCGCAGCCGAACTGGAGCGGGTGCGCGGCATCGGACCCGCGCTCGCGTCGCGAATCGTTGCAGCGCGATCGACCGGCGGACAGTTCCGGGATACCGATGATTTTCGGCGGCGGGTGCGCGGTGTGGGTGAAGCCAATCTGCGCCGCATGCTCGCGTCCGGGCTGGTCCTGGGCGGCGCTGCCGTCCGGATCGTGCCCGCGAAGGCCGCAGCGCGTGACCAGGTCGATCTGGTGGTGGGAAACACCCCGGCCAAGTCCGAGTTCCGGGGGCTGGGGCGAATCGAGGAGGTCCGCTGCTGTGGCTCCCAGGGGGCTGGCGAGACGCAACGCCAGCGGGAGCCGGAGCGCGGGGCGGCGTCGGCTCCCGAATCGCCAGTGAAGGCCGGAACGGCGCTGCACGCCGCCTCGCACGCCGCATCGACCGCCGCATCGACCGCTCCGACCGAACCCGCGCCGCGCTCACGCCCGCGGCGGTGAGGAGCGCTGGCCTCGTACCAGGCTGCAAGCCTCGAGTCGCTACACTAGGCGCGGGAGATCCTCGCCTTGCGCACCACCACCCTCATCGATCGGCTGGGCCTGTACTGGCGGCTCGTGCGTTTGCACAAGCCGATCGGTACGCTGCTGCTGCTGTGGCCCACCCTGTGGGCGGTCTTCATCGCCAGTTCGGGCCGCCCCGATGTCTATACGGTGTTCGCGTTTTGCCTGGGCACCCTTCTCATGCGGTCGGCGGGGTGCGCCATCAACGACTTCGCCGATCGCGACTTCGATCGTCACGTCAAACGCACCCGGGACCGGCCGCTGACTGCGGGGCTGATCGCGCCCTGGGAAGCAGTGGCCGTGTTTGTGGTGCTTTCGCTTGCGGCACTCCCGCTGGTGTGGCCGTTCAATCCGCTCACCTGGGCGCTCGCCGGCGTGGCTGCGTTTCTGGCCGCAAGCTATCCCTACACCAAGCGGTTCCTTGCCATCCCCCAGGCGTATCTCGGCATTGCCTTCGGCTTTGGTATCCCCATGGGATACGCGGCGGTGCTGGGTACGGTGCCGCTATCGGGCTGGGTGATGCTCGCTGCCAACGTCGCATGGGCGATCGCCTATGACACCGAGTACGCCATGGTCGATCGCGATGACGATCTGCGGATCGGTATCCGCACGTCGGCGATCACCTTTGGACGCTTCGACCTGCTTGCGGTGGTGACGTGCTATGCGCTCGCTCTCGCGCTGCTGGGCTGGGTAGGCCTGCTTGAAAGGCTCGGACCCGCCTATTTCTGGGGGCTTGCCGTGGCGGCAGCGCTTGCCGCCTATCACTTCACGCTGATCCGGTCGCGCACCCGAGAGGGGTGCTTTCGGGCATTCAATCACAACAACTGGCTGGGGGCCGCGGTCTTTGGGGGAGTGCTCGCCGATGCCTGGCTCCGAGGCGCCTGGCGCTGAGCGAGGCGCTGGCGCCCGGCGTTTGAGCCTATCGCCCGAACTCGTCGCCCAGCTCGGCCCCGCGACGGGCTGCAGCCGCCAGGGCCCGCTCCAGGGAGTCACCCAGCCGGGCCTCCTCCATCACCGCCAGCGCTGCGGCGGTCGTGCCGCCCTTGGAGGTCACGCGTTCGCGCAGGATCGAAGGCGGCTCCGATGAACGGGCCGCGAGCTCGGCGGCGCCGCGAAAAGTGGCCAGGGTGAGCTTGCGCGAGTCGGAGGGCGACAGACCAAGTTTGATGCCTGCCTGTTCAATGGCCTCAATGAAGCGAAACACATAGGCCGGCCCGCTTCCGCTCACCGCAGTGACTGCGTCGATCAACGACTCGTCTTCCAGCCACAGGGTCTCACCCACGGTTTGCAGGATTGATTCGGCGGTGGCCCGGTCATCGGCGGCCACCTCGGGCGCGGCACACAGGCCGGTGATGCCCAGCCCGATCAGGGCCGGGGTGTTGGGCATGGCCCGGACGATGCGCCGGTGACCGGCAAGCCAGCGCTGAAGATCCGGGATACGGATGCCTGCGGCAACGCTGATCACCAACTGGCCTGATATCCAGGCTGCGCAGCCCTCGGCGGCCTCCCGCATCTGCTGGGGCTTGACCGCGAACACCACAACATCGGCATCCAGTGCGGCGGGCTCGGGCGCTGCAAAGCAGCGTGCGCCGAACCGTGCCTGCAACGGCTCGCGCTGCTGGGCAACCGGGTCGACAACCGATATCAGCGGGGCGTTCGGGGTCTTGCCGGCCAGTCCGCCGATCAGCGCGGTGGCCATGTTGCCGCCGCCAATGAACACTATCCGCATCGAAGTCTCCGTGAAGGTCGCATCGTTTGATGGCTGGCGAGGGTACCGGATTTCCGAGCCTTGCTTTGGGCCGGCATTCAGTCCCTGCGCATGAATTGTCCTGGCCTCAGGCCCATCAGAAAGAGCGCGCCCAGATAGGTGGCAGCCGCAAGCGCCACCAGCGACAGGACCAGCACCGCGCGCACAAGCGGCATGGCCTGCAGGCTGATCCAGTCAAACCGTGGCACGCTGAGCAGAAGCAGAAGCGCCATCGCAGCGGCGGCGACCAACACTTTCAGCGCGAACAGGCCCCAACCGGCGGTGGGCCGGTAGGTGCCGTTTCTGAGGAGGCCACGCAACAGCAGTGCCGCATTGCACCAGGCGGCCACCGAGATCGAGAGCGCGAGTCCGGCGTGCGCGAGCCAGGGCACGAAGATCAGATTCATGAGCTGGGTGGCGATCAGTACGACCAGCGCGATCCTGACGGGCGTACGGATATCCTGCCGCGCGTAGAACCCCGGGGCCAGCACCTTGACCGCGATCAAGCCCAGCAGCCCGACCGAGTAGGCGAGCACGGCCTGCCGGGTCATGGCGACGTCGTGCGCGTCGAACCGTCCGTAGTGAAACAGCATCGCTGTAAGCGGTTCGGCCATCAGCGCAAGCCCGACCATGCCGGGAATGGACAGCACCACACACAGTCGCAGCCCCCAGTCGAGGAGGCTCGCGTAGTCACCGGTGTCGCTGCGCTGGCTGGCTCGCGCGAGGGAAGGAAGCAGTACCGTTCCCAGCGCAACGCCGAGCAGCGCGGTGGGAAATTCCATCAGTCGGTCGCCAAAAGAAACCCAGCTTACGCTGCCGGGGGCGAGCCGCGAGGCAATGTGGGTGTTGATGACAAGACTCAACTGGGCCACCGATACCGCGAGCACAGCCGGCCCCATGCGAACGATGATGGCGCGGACGTCAGGATCGGCAAACGCAGCAAACGGATTCAGTCCGATAGAAGGCAGCATCCCGATGCGCTTCAGAGCCGGCCACTGCAGCGCAAGCTGGGCCATGCCGCCGGCGATCACCCCTGCCGCAAGCGCAAGCACCGGCGGATCAACTCGTGAGGAG
This sequence comes from Burkholderiaceae bacterium, assembly GCA_049423065.1. Taxonomy (GTDB): domain Bacteria; phylum Pseudomonadota; class Gammaproteobacteria; order Burkholderiales; family Burkholderiaceae_E; genus SYIM01. Next base: position 3,210 of record JBMSQB010000087.1, on the reverse strand, counting down.
AGCGCGAGCGAGGCGGCGATCATCGCAACGTTGAGCAGTACCGGTGTGAAGGCCGGCACGGCGAAACGCTTCCAGGTGTTCAGAATGCCCGCCGCGAGCGCCACCATGGAAATAAGCAGGATGTAGGGAAACATCCAGCGGGTCATCAGGATGGCAGCTGCCTCGGCTGACGGCTCCAGGCCGGCGGCCATCAGCCAGACGAGGAGCGGCGCGCCGACGATGCCGGCAAGCGTGACCGCCAGAAGCGACCAGAAAAGCGCGGTGGCGACCCGGCTCACAAAAGCGTGCGCCTGTTGGCTGTTGCCCTGTTCGGCTTGAAGCTTCCGTTCGGCCAGCATGGGAACGAATGCCTGCGAGAACGCGCCCTCGGCGAAGAGCCGCCTCAGCATGTTGGGCAGGCGGAAAGCCACGAAAAACGCATCGGTGGCGGCGGACGCGCCAAACAGGGTCGCGATCAGCGTTTCGCGAACGAGCCCGGTGATCCGGGAGAGCAGCGTAAAACCGCTCACCGTTGCCGCGGCCTTCAGCAGGTTCACCTCAAGCGCTCCGCGGCTGGCTGGCCCGGACAGCGCTGGACAATTGCAACCCTGCCATTGGGCAATTTGGCGGGTCGCCCGAAATCGGGTTAAACTTCAAAGCTTTCCCTTCGTCTTTTCCGGGTTCTCCGGATCTTTTCGGGATTGTCCCATGGCAAACATTGCGTCGGCGCGTAAACGCGCCCGGCAGTCGGTCCGTCTCAATGCGCAGAACTCGAGCCAGCGCTCGACGCTTCGTACCGCAATCAAGAGTGTTCGCAAGGCGATTGGCGCCGGCGACAAGGCGGCTGCCACCCAGGTCATGCAGCAGGCTCAGTCGGTCATTGACCGCATCTCTGACAAGCGCATCATTCACAAGAACGCCGCGTCCCGTTACAAGAGCCGGCTGGCGGCCGCCATCAAGGCGATGGCCTGAAGACTGGGTAGGGCCATCAGGGCGCTGGCCCGAAGACAGGTCAGGGCCATCAAGGCGCCGGCCCCAAAGCGGCCAGGCGCCTGCCGAACAGGGCGGTGCCCACCCGGACGAGCGTTGCCCCCTCGGCAACTGCAGCCTCGAGATCGTCCGACATCCCCATCGAAAGCGTATCGAACCGGCTGGCATCAATGCCTTGAGCACTGAGCGCCTGCTGGATGCTTTCGAACAATTTTCTGAGCGCTGCAAAGCGTGACCGCTGTAGCCTGGTGTCGTCACTGGGTTCGGGAATGGTCATGAGGCCTCGCAGCTGTATGCCCGGCAACCGGGCCACCGCCAAGGCAAGCGGCAGGGCTTCAGCCGGCTCGCAGCCGCTCTTGCTTGCCTCTCCCGATACATTGACCTGCACGCACACCTGAAGCGGTGGGCTGCCCGCTGGGCGCTGCTCCGACAGTCTGACGGCGATCTTTTCCCGTTCGATGGAATGAACCCAGTGGAAGTGCTCGGCGATCGGGCGGGTTTTGTTCGATTGAATCGGACCAATGAAGTGCCACTCGATCGGGCTGGAGCCGGCAGCGCGAACGGCGGCAATTTTTGCCACTGCTTCCTGCAGATAATTCTCACCGAAAGCGTACTGGCCGAGCAGGGCGAGCTCAAGCACGCGCGAGGCGTCCCAGGTCTTGCTCACCGCAAGAAGCGATACCGAAGAGGGGGTACGGCCGGCGGCCGCGCAGGCTTTACGGATTCGGTCCTGTACGGCGGCCAGTCGCAAGGACGCGGTGTCGTCTGCAGGCGATGAGGTGGGCATAGTCATCGGGCCGGACGGTCAAAGATTTCAAAACAGAACAGGCGGCACTCGATCGCGCCGTTGAAGAGCGGTGTGCGCCGCCTGGGCTGCATGCCGAGTTGTCGTGGAAGCTCCGGATCGGGCGAGAGAAAACAGGCGCGCCAGCCGCCGAAATGCTGACGCAGCGTGGTACCGATACGCTGCATGGCAAGCTGGTGCGCGCGATCGGCGGCGGTCATGGGTGCAGGGTCCCCGGCTGCGCTGGAGCGCTCGCCGGACGCAGGTTCATAGGGGGCGTGCAGCTGTGCATGGAGGCGCTCGCCGTACGGCGGGTTGGTCACGATGATGCCGCGCGGAGTCGCGGGCAGAGCCTGATTGGCGGGCGCTGGCGGGGCTGGCGCAGTGGCTGCGGGTGCTGGTGCTGGTGCGGGTGCGGGTGCGGGTACGTGCGCGGGGGCGGCCCGCGGTGCGCCGAAGTCCTCCACCTTCAATACGACCGCTCCGTCGGGAACGCCGGCACGCAGCAGATTGCGTCGCGTCCGCTCGACGGCCCGGGGATCGATATCGCCCCCGGAGATCGCAAGCGTCTGCTTTGAGGACACGACTGCCGCGCGGGACTCGGCCGCCTTCTGCTCGGCCGCCTGTTTCAGGTTGGCAAACGCCACGGCATCAAATCCCTTCAGCTTTTCAAATCCGAAACTGCGTTCCCGTCCTGGCGCAATGCCAAGCGTGTGTTGCGCGGCCTCGATCAGAAGTGTGCCCGACCCGCAGAGCGGGTCATGGAGCGGGGTACCCGGCTGCCATCCTGCGAGCGCCAGGAGTCCGGCTGCAAGGTTTTCCTTGAGAGGCGCTGCGCCAGCGGAATCGTCAACGCCGCGCCAGCCGCGCTTGAAGAGCGACTCGCCCGAGAGATCGAGATAGATCGTCGCGTCGACCGCATCGAGAAACACAAACACCCGGACATCGGGTGACCGGGTGTCGACGGATGGACGAGCACCCGCGAGTTCGCGAAAACGGTCACAGATCGCATCCTTCACCCGCAGGGCGGCGAAGTTCAAGCTGCGTAGCGGCGAGCGATGTGCCGACACATCGACACGCAAGGTGAGCCGCTCGCTGAACCAGCGCTCCCACTCGGTTCGACGCACCAGCTTGTAGAGTTCGTCTTCGTCGCGGCAGCGGGCAGCTGCAACGCGCATCAGGACGCGGCTCGCGATACGGCTGTGCAGGTTGACCGACATCGCGAGTGTGGCGTCGCCACTGAACGCCACGCCGCCACCGGTGGGCTGGCACGCGTCAGCACCCAGCTCTGTGAGCTCCTGGGCGAGGGTCGGTTCGAGTCCGCGTGGGCACGGTGCAAACAGCTGCAGACCTGCGCCCGGGCGCGGCGCGACGGGTTGCTGCGAGGTCTTATCTTGCGTGTGCGGCTGTCGTGGATTGAGCGGCTGTGGACGAGGCTGCTGTGGCCTGGGCTGCGG
>JBMSQB010000086.1:0-18824 GCA_049423065.1 Burkholderiaceae bacterium | reverse complement strand
CAAGCACCGCACGCAGAAATCGCATCAGCATCCAGATGACCAGAACGGCAAGTGTCACCAGCAGGACAAGCAGCACCGCGAACACTGCGGGCTTGCTGACCGCCAGCCACAACATGCCCAGCGACAGGCCGTCTTCAGTGAAGCTCGCGAGCAGGTTCGACACCGGCTCGGGCAGCGTGTTGATCGCCGCGCGTACGCTGGTCTTGGCGAGCTGCGAGCTTGCCGCGAGCGAGCCCCCCAGCAGCGCGCCCGCCACCCCCATCACCGCGCTATCCGCACCCAGCACGGCTGCCGCCAGCGCAGCGCCAGCAGGCACCCGGATCACGCTGTTCACCAGATCCCAGAATGAATCGAGGCCGGGGATCTTGTCGACCAGGAATTCGGTGAGGAGCAGAAGGCCGCTCAGCCCGAGCAGCACCGGGTGTTCGAGCAACCCAAGCGATGCAGGGAGGTCGATCCAACCCAGGCGGCTTGCCATGCCAGCGGCAAAGATCGTGGCGTAGAGCCGCAGGCCGCTCGCCCAGCCCAGCGCGGCAGCAAGCGCGAGCAATCCGGCCTGATCGGAATCAGGCATGGGCGAGCCCGCTGCGCAGGCGGCGCTCGGAGGTCTCAGACACGCCCTGCCTCCAACAGCCCGCCCTCGCGGATGAACTGCGCGCGCTCGCGGATGCTGCGCATTTCATCGGCCGGGATCCGGGCCAGATTCTTGACCTGCAAGGCCATCCGGGGGTTGGCGGCAAGCCGCGCCTGATGACGCGCCAGAAAATCCCAATAGAGCGTGGTGAAGGGACAGGCCCGGTCGCCGGTGCGTTCGCCCGGGCGGAACCTGCAGCCGCCGCAGTGGTTGGACATGCGCTCGATGTATTTGCCCGTGGCCGCATAGGGTTTGCTCGCCATCAGACCGCCATCGGCGAACTGGCTCATGCCCAGCGTGTTGGGAAGCTCCACCCATTCGACCGCATCCACATACACCGACAGATACCAGGCATGGACCTGCCTCGGCTCCACGCCCAGAAGCAGCGCATACAGCCCGGTCACCATGAGGCGTTGAATGTGATGCGCATAGCCAAGACGGAGCGTCTGACCGATGGCATCCGACAGACAGGCCATCGGCGTCTTGCCGGTCCAGTAGAACTCGGGCAAAGGCTCACGCGCATCAAGCGCGTTCATTTCAAGGTAGGCCGGCATCCGCAGCCAGTAGAGGCCCCGAACGTATTCGCGCCAGCCCAGGATCTGCCGGATGAAACCTTCTACCGAGGCAAGGTCGGCGCGGCCTGCACGCCAGGCCGCTTGCGCGGCTTCGATCACTTCAAGTGGCGACAGGAGCTTCAGATTCAGTGCGGCGGAAAGCAGCGAGTGATAGAGCCAGGCTTCGCCCGCCCAGATCGCATCCTGCCAGCGGCCAAAGCCGCACAGCCGGCAGGCGATGAAGTCATTCAAGGCGACCAGGGCGTCCTCGCGCGTGACCGGCCAGCCAAATTCCGCGAGATCGCCGGGGTGCGACGCAAAGCGCGCATTGACCAGCCGGATCACGTCGGTGGTGATGTCGTCGGGGGCGAAACGGCGGGGCGGGGGCAACATGCCAGGGCCCTCGGCGCCAAAGGCCTCGCGATTGTCGGCATCGAAGTTCCACTGTCCCCCAGCCGGGCCCCGACCGTCGGCCGCACTGGCATCGTCAACCATCAGCACATCGTGGCGTCGCCGCATCTCGCGATAGAAATATTCCAGGCGCAACTGCTTGCGTCCGGCAGCGTGACGCGCAAATTGTTCGCTGCTGCACAGGAAGTGTCGATCGCCGCGCACCTCAAGCGACACACCCAGGCGCGCGCACTGGTTGCGAATTGCCTCGAGCACCCGCCAGTCGCCCGGTTCGGTCATCACCACCGCCTGCGGCATCGCCTGCGCGAGGGTCTGTTCGAGGGCGCTGGCAAGCGATGCGGCCGGCCCCTGCGCGCGATCGAGCGCGTGGTAGTCAACCGGCCAGCCTCGCGCCTCGAGCGCCCGCGCAAAGTGACGCATGGCCGACAGAAACACCGCGATCCGCTGTTTGCTGCTCGGAACATGAGTGGCTTCCTCGATCGCCTCGCACATCCAGAGTCGATCGAGCGCCGGGTCGAAGCCGTCGAAGGCGCTCGACTGCAGGTCCAGCTGGTCGCCCAGCACCAGAACCCAGTGGCGGGGCGGTCGTGACGGCTGCGGCGGGCTGCTCGGGCGACGGGGCATTGAGTGCTTTCGCTAAACGGTTGATTCGCACTCAGCCTGGTGCGGGCCGGGTCCGGCGACAACGCTCGGAGCAATAGCGGACCGACTCCCAATTGCGCGCCCAGGCCTTGCGCCAGGTCATGGTGCGACCGCAGGCCGCGCACGGCTTGCTGGGAAGGTATTGCTTGTTGCCCTTGAACATGGCCGCGACCTTAGCGATGGCAGCCTCCCTGCGCAACTGCAGGGGTTTGGGGAGCCCGGCGGGAACACACCGATTTCGGTCGGTCGCTTGCGAACCGTACACCCGCGGGCGATACACTCGAGGCTCAGACGACCCCAGCCATGACCGCGTGCATGGTTCGCACCACACTCGCCTCCCCGATCAGGATCTTCCGATGAATGCTCCGCTTCGCGCCACGCCCTATCCACCCACCCCTCCCACCCATCCGGATGAGGTTTCGAATCTTCCGCGAGAAGAAGCCCTTCGCAGGCGCTATGGCCCCCAGGCGAGCTTTCCCCCCATGCCGGCAAGCACCATCGTCGACACCCTGCTCAGGCACCGGTCGGTGCGCGCCTTCAGCGACCGAGCGCTTCCCGATGGCACGCTGGAGATGCTGGTCGCAGCCGGTCAGTCGGCAGCGAGTTCATCCAATGTTCAGGCCTGGAGTGTCATTGCCGTGCGCGACCCTGCGCGAAAGGCCCGGCTATCCGTGCTGGCAGGCAATCAGGAACACATCCGGCGCTGCCCGTTGCTCCTTCTTTGGGTGGCGGATCTCGCCAGACTCGACCGCATCGCGGCCTCGCGCGACATCGAACCCCATGGCACTCGCTATCTTGAAATGTTGCTGGTGGGCGTGATTGACGCGGCACTCGCGGCGCAAAACGCCGTGCTCGCCGCCGAGTCCATCGGCCTGGGTACGGTTTATATCGGAGCCATGCGCAACGAGCCTGAACAGGTGGCGGCCGAAGTGGCCCTGCCCCCCGATGCCATGATCGTCTTCGGGCTGTGCGTGGGCTTTGAAGATCCCGCCGCCCAGGCCGCCGACATCAAGCCACGGCTGCCGCAGCGCGCAGTGCTCCATCACGAGCAGTATTCGGCCCAATCGGAGCCGGACGACGTCGGTGCCTATGACCAGACGATCGCCGGATTCCAGGCCTCACAGGGCATGCGTGCCGCCGACTGGAGCCTGCAGACGGCCAAGCGGGTGCATGAACTGCGCGGCCGCGAGCGGCTGTCCGAGGCGCTGCGGGCGCTTGGCTTCGGCATGCGCTGATCGAACCCGACATGCTGGTTTTTTCTGCCCTGCTGACCGCGCTGATTTCGCCGCTCGGGAGTGCCCTCGCGCTGGGTCTGGTCGCGCTTCTTCTGGGGCTCATGCAGTGGCGGAAAACCGCACTGGTCATCGGGCTGGCAGCGTTGGGCTGGCTGACCGTCTGGTCGCTTCCGGTCACCGCCAACTGGATACAGGCCCATGTCAGCCGCGACCAGGCTCCGGTGGTGAGCGATGAACAGATTGCGGCCATTCCCAAAGCTGGCGCCATCGTTCTGCTGGGGGGCGGTGTGTCGCCGCCCACCGAGGCGCGCCCGTGGCCCGATCTGGCCGAGGCGTCCGACCGGGTCTGGCAGGCGGCCAGGCTCTGGCACGCCGGGCGGGCGCCGCTGATTCTGGCCAGCGGCGGTCATGATCCGGCCACCCACACGCAATCGGAGGCCGAGGCCATGCGCACGGTCCTCCGCGCCTTCGGCGTGCCCGATGCGGCCATCGTGCTCGAGGCCCGCAGCCGCAACACCCGTCAAAACGCCACCGACAGCGCGGCGATCCTGGCCGAGCGCAATATCCGCCGGGTGCTGCTGGTGACCTCGGCCTCGCACATGGCGCGCTCGGTGTCCCATTTCCGGGCCGCTGGCCTCGAGGTGGTGCCGGTAGCCACCGATTTCGAGCACATCGACTATGCCGATCTGCGGCGGTTCATTCCAACCGCCAGCGCGCTTGACCTGAGCGCGCGCGCGCTCAAGGAATGGGTCGGCCAGATCGTCTGGTAGCGCGCTCGCTCAGACCAGCGCGAGCAGCGGCTCGCCCTCGCCAGGTGCCACCACTTCCCCTACCACCGTAGCCGCCACGCAGCCCAGCGCGTGAAGGGCCTCCACGCACTCACGGGCACGGTCGGCGGGCACGCCTGCGAGCAGGCCGCCCGAGGTTTGCGGGTCGAAGAGGAGTTGCACGCGGGGATCCTCCGCCAGGCGCTCGAAGCCACCCACCAGCGGCGCGATGCGGAGGTTGCCCGCATGGAGCGAACTGCGGTGCCCGCTTGCGAGCGTGGACAGGGCGCCGGCCAGCGCAGGAATGGCACCCAGTGACAGTCTGGCAGCCACGCCACTCGCACGAACCATCTCGTGAAGATGGCCCAGCAGACCGAAGCCCGTCACGTCGGTGCAGGCACGGACACCATGCGCACGCAGGCACTGCGCCGCCGCCTGATTGGATTGAAGCATGCTCGCCAATGCTTCATCGATCCAGCCACCGCGCGCAGCCAGCATTTCACGCGCGACCAGCAGGGTGCCAGTACCCAGAGGTTTGGTGAGCACCAGCGCGTCACCCGGCATGAGCCCCGATTTCCGCATGAGTGCTGTGAGCGATGCCGGTGTCGTGCCATTCACCGCAAACCCCATCGCGAGCTCCTGCCCCTCGGCGGTATGCCCACCGACCAGCGCACAACCCGCCTCGCGGAGCACCTGAAGCGCGCCGCTCATCAACTGCACCAGCAGTTCCTCGACTTTGGCATCGAGCGCTGGCGGTACGGTCACGAGCGCAGCCGCACTCTGCGGCGACGCGCCCATGGCGAACAGATCGCTCAGCGCATGCGTGGCTGCGATCCGGCCAAACAGCCAGGGGTCTTCAATGAAAGAGCGAAAAAAATCGACGCTCTGGACCAGCGCCTGCCCGGCAGGCAGCGCAATCACGGCGGCATCATCGGGCGCGTCGAGCCCGATCAGCACATCCGGGTGATGAGCCGGATCAAGGCGGGCCAGCACGCGTGACAGGATGTCGGCGCCCACCTTCGCGCCGCACCCGCCGCATCGCATGGCGAGAACCGACAGCGCCTGCGTGGCCTCGGCGGGATCGAGAGCGAGCTGATGCCCCTCCGTGGCCAGGGACCGCGGCATGGACTCGCGCGGCATGGGCAATGCCGAGAACCGGCGCATGAAGCGCCGGTCGATCCAGTCTTTCCAGTGCCAGACCCAGTGCCCCGCGAAACCAAACGGCCCGCGCGAGGCGATGGCGTGGCGCCCGCCCGTGGCAAGCAACGCGAGCCAGTGGCGCTGCGGTCGATAGGGCCTGAGTGGCTCACCGCGCAGTGCCCGACGCAGGTTGTCGGCAAGCGGCCGCCCCATCCGGACTGCAAACACGCCCGCTTTCTCGAGTGCACGCCCGGGATAGGACACGATATCGCCAGCGGCAAACACCGCCGCATCGCTACGCGAGCGCAGACTGCTCTCGACCTCGATAAACCCCTCGCGGTCGAGCGCGAGCCCCGTGTCGCGCAACCACGGCGCGCCTCCCGCCTGGGTCACCCAGATGATCTCGTCGTGACTGAACCGCTCGCCACGCCAGACCAGCGCCCCCGCATCCACCCGCGTCACCGGGTCGCCAAGCCTGAGCTCGATGCCTCGCGCTGCAAGGAGAGGGCGCACCCGGCGACGGACCGCATCGGCATGAGTGGGCAGCAGCCGCGGGTCGGCACCGTATAGCGCAATGAGCGGGGTATCTGCGGGCCGCCCCAGTTCGCGCAGACGGGCTCCCAGCCGCTCATGAAGCGCGAAGGCGAGCTCCACCCCGGCTGCGCCTGCACCCACCACGGCGATGCTCGCCCGGTGCGGGAGGGTGGAGAGCCTCTGGTAGAGCGAGAGCCAGCGGTTGTTGAAGCCGTCGATGGGCTTGACCCCTACCGCATGCTCGGCGGCCCCAGGCACGGCATCGTTTTTTGGCGTCGATCCCAGATTGAGCGACAGAAGATCGTAGGCGATCGGCGGCCGCCCAGCGAGCAGCACGCGCCGCGCAGCACGATCGATGCCAACCACTTCCCCTCGAATCAGTGTGGCCTGCGCAAACCGGCACAGCCGGTCGAGGTCGATATGCACCTCATCCCACGCATAGTGCCCGGCGATATAGCCGGGCAGCATGCCGGAGTAGGGGCTCGCGGATGCGCGGCTGATCAGCGTGAGCCGCACCCCCGGCTCCGGTTGCATCGCAAAGCGCCGCAACACCCCGACGTGGGCGTGGCCACCGCCCACCAGCACCAGGTCCCGCAGCACGGAGTCAGCCAGCGCGAAGATAGTCGCGCAGCGCCCGCTGCGTGGCGGCTTCGGTCATGACATCGGCGCTGCGAACCGATTCGTCTTTCAGGCGGCTGCGAAGATCCTCGGCAGCCGTCGCCACCGCGGGCTCGGCCTCATCACGCCGCGCGACGCGCTCGGCTCGTCGCGAATCGATCCGCACCGAAGCGAGGCGATCATCATCGGAGCGCTGCACGCGCACGCGATCCTCCGACAAGCGCTCGACGGCACGCATCTCGCCCAGGGATGTCCGCTGCCCAGGTGCCGCCTGCGGGGCGGTCTGCGACGCGCGGAGGTCTCGCGACTGCAGCGCCGAGCCGGAGAGCTGATCACGCTGCGAGTCGAGCCGGTTCATGGCCAATCTGGTTGAGGGCGAAAGCCCACCCTCGGGTGTTCCTGCTGTTTTGACCCTGCCCGCCGCCTCCGGCGCCGCCCGCACCGGGTCGCGCGCAGCCGCGGCATCGGGCCGGGCGGCCCGTCTTGCCTCCTCGGCAAACGCCATCTGCTCGAGCCGCTGGCGCATGGTGTCGCCCAGGCGACCACGATCAAAGATGCTGTCGCTCGCCGAGGGCGCCCGGGGTCCGGCACCCACTCCACCCACAGGCACCATCGTCTCCCTACTTGGCCATACCGAGAATGGACTTGCCCATGGCACGCGGATCACGCTGCGGCCAGCTGCCTGAATCCACCCAGGACAGGAAATCGCCCAGCTCGCGATTGAACGCGTCCGGTACCTCGATGTTGATGGTGTGCCCAGCATTGGGGATCACCGCCATGGCAGCCGACGAAATGACTTCCTTCATCATGAGGGCGGGCAGCAGGCAAGGCCAGTCTTCATCGCCGTTCAGAATGAGCGTGGGCACCTTGATGCGAGCCATGTCGTCTCGCAGATCGAAAAGCGACGGCCGCTCGCGCTGCACACCCAGCTGCGTATTGGCCGATCCGAGGGCCGAGTGCCGACGGAAGTCGGCCTTGAACTCTTCGAATCCGCGCGGGTCTTTGTTCTGAAACTGCACCCGGGTGGGGCCCAGCGCGTAGCGATCGACAAACGCATCCATGCCCTGCTCGAGCAGCATGGCCGCTGATGCCTCGGACTCGCGACGGAACTGGTCGCGTTTGTCGGGCTCAGCACCATACCCACAGCCCGCCACACAGAGGGACAGCGCGCGATCGGGGTGATGGATACCAAGATGCAACGTGGCAAAGCCACCCATTGACAGGCCAACGATGTGGGCACGCGCCACGCCGAAATGGTCGAGCACGGCGATGGCGTCCTGAACCGCCCGCTGCTGCGAGTAGGAGGCCGAGGTGGGCGGGACATCAGACGGCGGATAGCCGCGCGCGTTGTAGGTGATGCAGCGGTAGCGGCGGCCGAAGTGGCGCACCTGCGGTTCCCAGCTTCCGGAATCGCCGGCGAACTCGTGAATGAAAAGGACAGGAATGCCGCTTCCGGTAGATTCGCAGAAGAGCTTCACTCCGTCATCGGTGACCGCATAGGCCATCGTTCGATCTCCTTGAAAACCGACGAACCTTACTGCAAAACGGACCCCCTTGCCATCGCGGGCTGCGTTCGCGCAATCGGCCGGGGGTAGAGTTACGACTCCACTTCCCTCCTGGCTGGAGACACCATGGCTACTGTCGTTGGACTGATAGGCGTCGGCATGATGGGCATTGGCATCGCCGCCAATCTGGTCAAGCACGGCTGCGTCCTGCATGTGCTCAATCATCCCGGCAACCAGCCGATCGATTCGCTGGTGGCCGCCGGTGCGAAAGTCCATGACAGCCCGCGCGCCCTCGCAGCGCAGGTTGATGTGTTGCTCATCTGCGTCACTGGCAGCCCGCAGGTCGAGGCAGCACTTGCCGGCCCCGACGGCGCGCTCGCCGGGCTGCGCGCGGGGACCACGGTGATCGACCTCTCCACGTCCATCCCCTCATCGACCGAGCGGGTGGCAGCCCTTGTCACCGCGGCTGGCGGCAACTTCCTCGACGCTGCCATGACCCGTACGCCCAAGGAGGCGGCCGAGGGCAGGCTCAATCTGCTGGTGGGCGGTGATGCCGGCCTTCTCGAACGCTGCCGACCTGTGCTCGCCTGCTTTTCCGAAACCCTCTTTCATGCGGGGCCGATCGGTGCCGGACACCGCATGAAGCTGTTGCACAACTTTGTTTCGCTGGGCCTGGTCACCCTGATCGCCGAGGCGGCCGCCTGCGCGCAACGCTCAGGCGTGCCGGCCGATGTGTTCGTTGGCGTGCTCGACCGCGGCGGCGGCGGCGGCATTGCGCTCGAGCGCCTCAAGCCCTTCCTGCTGACGGGCGACGTGGGGGCGCTGCGCTTCAGCATCGCGAACGCCTGCAAGGATCTGGGCTACTACGGAACCATGGCGGCCGACACCGGCGCAGACCGCACGGTTGCCCAGGCGGTGCTCTCCTCGCTCCAGAGCGCAGCCGACACCGAGCCGCAGGCCATGCTGCCCGAGCTGGTGCGGCTGATCACGGACCGTTAGCCGCCGAGAACCGGCGGCGACTGCCTAGCCGCCCCCCGTTCGTCGAGCCCCCGTTCATCGAGCACCCCGCTCAGCACGCAGCTCGTTCAGCGCGCCGCCCGACCGTAAGTGTCTTCCAGGCGCACGATGTCGTCTTCGCCCAGATAGCCACCCGACTGGACCTCGATCATCTCGAGCTCGATCTTGCCGGGGTTGCGAAGCCGGTGTACTTCCCCCACCGGAATGTAGGTCGACTGGTTTTCGCTCAGCAGAAACGTGTCGCTGCCACGCGTGACCTCGGCCGTGCCCTTCACCACAATCCAGTGCTCGGCGCGGTGGTGGTGCTTCTGGAGGCTCAGGCTCGCGCCGGGCTTGACCCCGATCCGCTTCACCTGAAACCGTTCTCCCTGATCGACGCTGTCGTACCAACCCCAGGGACGCGACACCTTGCGGTGACTCACTGCCTGGGCACAGCGCTGTCCCTCCAGCCGGGCGACCACGTCCTTCACCTGTTCGGCATGATCGCGGTGCGCGACCAGGACCGCATCGGGTGTGTCGATGATGAGCAGATCGCGGGTGCCCAGGGCCACCACCGGCCGGTGCGGCGCGTGAACAAAAGTGTTGTGCGCCTCGTGCACCATGCCCTGACCCTGCAGCCGGTTCGACTGGGGGTCGGGCGTCACCAGATCGGCCACCGCGTTCCAGCTGCCCACGTCGCTCCACTGCCCGGCAAAAGGAACGACGGCCACCTGGTCGTGTTTTTCCATGACCGCATAGTCGATGCTCTGGGACCGCGTGGCCGAGAACAGCTCGACCGCAGGGCGCACCAGGGGCACCTGCCCTGCCGGCCCCCGGGCAGGCAGCGTTTCCCGATGCGCGCTCTCGAGCGAGCGCGCGACCTGCGTGACGATGTCCGGGGCATGACGCTCGAGCGCTTTGATCAGGGTGTCCGCCTGCGCGAGAAAGATGCCCGCGTTCCAGAGCACATTGCCCGCCAGCAGCAGTTCACCCGCACGCGCGGCATTGGGCTTTTCGATGAATCGTTCGACCTGCCGGCTGCCGTCCGCCCGCGAAGCGCCTTGCCGGATGTAGCCATAGGCGGTGCTGGGAAAACTTGGCATGACACCAAATGTGACGATGGCGCCCGACTGCGCCGCGGCAACGCCTTCGGTCACCGTGGCGGCGAACGCCGCAGCATCCGGGATGTGATGATCGGACGGACAGAACAGCATGAGCGAATCGGACTGGCCACCCGCGCGGAGGTAGAGCGCAGCGAGCGCCATCGCCGCGGCGGTATTGCGGGCAGCAGGCTCGAGCAGCATGGCCCCGGTCACGCCTGTCGCTTCCAGCGCCTCCAGCACCATGAACCGGTGCTCATCGGCCGCCACCATCAGCACCTGCTCCCCCAGCGGCGCCACCCGCCGCAGCGTGAGCTCGAGCAGGCTCTGGTCACCGACCAGCGGTACAAACTGCTTCGGGAAACTCTTGCGCGAGAGCGGCCAGAGGCGGGTTCCCGATCCGCCACAGAGGATGACGGGGGTGATGGCAACAGAGGACATGGGAGACGTCTCCGCGACGCTGGCAATAGTGCCCGAACCCTCAATGATAAGCGGGGTCGTGCGGCCGACGGGACGGTAAACTTGCCAGACTACCTTTCAACGCCCCTCCTGGCGCCTCCCAACATGACTGCACAACTTATCCGCAAGGCGGTGTTCCCGATTGCCGGTCTTGGCACGCGGTTCCTTCCCGCCACCAAGGCCTCGGCCAAGGAAATGCTGCCGGTGGTCGACAAGCCCCTCATCCAGTACGCCGTGGAGGAGGCCTATTCGGCGGGTATCCGCCAGATGATCTTTGTCACCGGCCGCACCAAGCGCAGCGTCGAGGACCACTTCGACACCGCCTATGAGCTGGAAAACGAGCTCGAGGTGGCGGGGAAGCTGAGCCTGCTGTCCATCGCACGCTCCATCGCACCCGACGACATGCTTTGCACCTATGTGCGCCAGCCGCGCGCGCTGGGTCTGGGCCATGCGGTGCTGTGCGCCCGCGAACTGGTGGGCAGCGAACCCTTCGCCGTGCTGCTCGCCGATGACCTGATGGTGGGCAAACCGCCTGTCATGGCGCAGATGGTGGCGCAGTACACCGAATGGCGGGCCAGCATCCTCGCGGTGCAGGACGTGCCGCGCGAGCACACGCGGCGCTATGGCATCGTTTCGGGCCGCGAGGTGGCCGACGGCATCGTCGATGTGTCGGGCATCGTCGAGAAACCCGAACCGGCGGTCGCCCCCACCACGCTCGCCGTCGCCGGCCGCTACATCCTGAGCGCTGGCGTCTTCAAGGAACTCGAGGCGCTGCCACGGGGTGTGGGCGGCGAAATCCAGCTGACCGACGGCATTGCACAGTTGCTGAGGCGCGAGAAGGTTTTCGCGTATCGCTATCAAGGCACGCGCTATGACTGCGGCTCCAAACTGGGCTTCCTGCAGGCCACCGTCGACCTTGGCGAGGAACACGCCGAGGTCGGTCCCGAATTCCGTCAATGGCTCACCGAACGCACGGGCAGCACCACCCGCAAAGCGTAAACTCGCAGGCGCTTCATCCACCGTTTCTCCGGGTCCCTCACCAGACCTCCACTCAGCCGGAACCCCATCATGGACATGCAAGGCAGCCGTCAGCTCGCCGTCACCCGCGAACAGGCCTGGGATGCCCTCAACGATCCCGAGATCCTCAAGCGCTGCATCACCGGGTGCGAAAAATTCGAGCTCACCGCCGACAACACCTACGCCATCGTGGTGGCGATCCGCATCGGCCCCGTGTCCGCGCGCTTCAACGGCAAAGTCACACTTGCCGATATCGTCGTGCCCGAGTCCTACGCGCTCCGTTTCGACGCGCAGGGGGGTGCTGCCGGCTTCGGCAAGGGCGAGTCGCAGGTACTCCTGGTACCCAACGAACAGGGCGTCGAACTTCGCTACACGGTGAAGTCCACCGTGGGCGGCAAGCTGGCCCAGATCGGTCAGCGGCTGATCGATGGGGTGGCCAAGTCGCTCGCCGAAGAGTTTTTCAGCCGCTTCGAGGCCGAGCTCGTGAAGCGCTTCGCGCCGCCGGTCACCCCTGCGGCGCCCGCATCCGAGCCAGCTGCTGAAACCGACGCCCCCAGCGCCGCAGCCGCGCCGGCCGCTGCACCGGCCACCACTCAGCCATCGGCGCCGTCAGCCGGCACCGCGAGCTGGGTCTGGTGGGTGGCGATTGTGGCTGCATTTGCTGCGGGCTGGCTGCTGGGTCGCTAAGCCGGGGCGGAGCGCCCTGACCGGCTTGCGTGCTGTCAAACATCAGAGCATTCGGACTTCGAAATATTTGACTGAAAACAAATATTTACAGCCGATTTCGAAAGTTTTTGATACAATTTGAGCTTGTCGTCAAAGTGGATACCTGCTCCCCGGCGGGCAGGTTGTTGCGCATGCTCAAGCCCGCAGTTCTGGTCGTCGATGACGATCCCGTCAGCCTCGGCCTCACCCGACATCTGGTCGAGAGCGTCGGATACGCGTTCCAAAGTGCCCGATCGGTAGCTGACGCGCTCCGGATCGCGGCGCGCACCCCGCCCGACGCGGCCATCGTCGATCTGGTACTCGGACACGACAACGGCCTCGACCTGGTGCGGCGCTGGCGGGTCGAACGGCGTTTCCCTGTCCTGATCGTGAGTGCACGCGGCGAACCCATCGACCGGGTGATCGGACTCGAAGTGGGCGCCGACGACTACCTGGTGAAGCCGGTCGAACCGCGTGAATTGCAGTTGCGCCTGCGAATCGCGTTGGAACGCAGCAGACCATCGCAGCGTTCCCTGGAGCATCCGGGCAGCTGGGCGATCGGCTCCTGCCTGTTCGACGCGGCCCGACGGGCCATCCGAATCGACGGCGCCGACGTCGCGCTCACCACGGCAGAGCACCGCCTGATCGAACTCCTGGTGCGAAACGCCAATCAGGTGCTCACGCGGGACCGCATCATGGACGCGGTCCAGCAGCGGGAACGGTTCAGCGCAAGTGATCGGTCGGTTGACATGCTGGTCAACCGCCTGCGGCGAAAGGTCCTGGCCGACGACTTCAGCATCCAGTCGATTCGCGGGGCCGGCTACATGCTGTGCGGGGCGATCACGCGGGTGGCCTGACCATCGCGTCGCGGCGCGCCGAAAGGCTCGCTCTACAATCCGGTCTCAGGCCCGCTTCATCCAGAAGGGCCGGCTTGCCAAGGAGACCACCCACATGAGCCGCTCAATCCATTCCACCGCGCTCTCTGCTGCCCTGCTGCTTGCCGGGGCAGCCCTCATGCCCGCAGACGCCAGTGCCCAAGCCTGGCCCAGCCGCCCCGTCCGTCTGGTGGTGACCTTTCCCACCGGCGGCGCGCCCGACATCCTGGCGAGATTGTTCAGCGAAAAGGCACAGCTCGGTCAGCCGGTGGTCGTCGACAACAAGCCTGGCGCAGGCGGCAATATCGGCGCCGAGTTTGTGGCCAAGGCGGCGCCGGATGGCTATACCCTGGTGATGGGCACGGTGGGTACACACGCCATCAACGGCGCCCTCTACGCGAAGATGCCCTACGACATGGTGCGAGACTTCGCGCCGGTGTCGCTGGTCGCGTCTGCCCCGAACCTTCTGGTGGTCAACAACAATCTTCCGGTCAAGACGGTAGCCGATCTGATCGGCTACATGAAAGCCAACCCCGACAAGCTGTCGTTCGGCTCGCCGGGCGTCGGGACCTCTGTCCATGTATCGGGCGAGCTGTTCAAGTCGATGACCGGCACCACCATGACGCATGTGCCCTACAAGGGCCGGCAATTCGCCATTCCCGATCTGGTGGGCGGCAGCATCCAGCTGATGTTCGACAACATGCCCTCGGCACTGCCGATGGCACGCGAGGGGAAGATCCGCGCGGTCGCCGTGACCACCCTCAAGCGCTCGCCTTCCGCACCCGAGATCCCCACGGTTGCCGAGACCATTCCCGGGTTTGAGGCGGTCACCTGGTTCGCAATGTTCGCGCCCGCTGGCACACCACGCCCGGCAATCGATCGCCTTCATCAGGAGGTGCTGCGCGTCTACCGGCTGCCCGAGGTCCAGGAGCGCCTCCGCACGCTGGGACTGGACGCCCAGCTCAGCACCCCAGAGCAGCTCGCGACGTATCAGGCCGCAGAGATCAGCAAATGGAGTGATGTGGTGCGCAAATCGGGCGCGCGAGCCGAGTAGTCGGGCGCGCGAGCCGAGTAGTTCGCGCGACAGGCCGACACCGCCTCCGGGTGCCGGCCGCCCGCGCGGCATTTGCTGTAAAGCGCGGCCTCCGTTGCGGCGGACCTCGCCGCGCCGGGCCGCGCAAACGTCAGGGACGCGCGTGCGAGCGCGCCCGCTGGTAGATGCTCAGGTCGAGATATTTGTCGGGCGCGGGCGGCTTGCCGCCCCATTGCCCTTCGATTTCCGCACGCAGGGCCAGCACGTTGTTGAAGCCCTTCATGTCGAATTCGCAGTCAGGGGCCAGTCCGCTTCCCTTGGTCATGAGCTCGGCATAGGTCAATTCCGCGATCCTGGGCGAGAGCTTCAACTCGCGCTGCAGCACACGCAACACCAGTTCGCGCTGCGACGGATCCTGCGCCAGACGGCAGCCCTCGATATAGGCTGCGATGTACCGCTCGAGGGCGGGGGTGTTCTGGCCCGCCCAGGCACGCATCACGAAAATGCCGCTTGCCTGATAGGGCCCGTACAGATCAATGGTGCGCCCCAGGCTTTTCGCGCCCTTGTCGCGCGCGAGAAAGTTCCACGGCGGATTGAGGAGCGTCGCCGCCCGCTCAGGCACATTCAGGCCATTGGTGCGCGCCTCGGACCCTCCCAGCGGATCGAGCTTGTAGTCAACGCCTTCGCGAAGACCCGCCTCGCGAAAGATCTTGCGACCGATCAGCGCATAGGCGGTATTGGGCGCGTCCACCACATAGGATTTGCCGCGGAGGTCGGCGGGCCGGTTGATTTCCGGACGCACCAGCAACTCGTTCATGCCGCCGTCACCGCCCGCCACGATGATGACATCGGCCTTGGCAACCTCGACCATGGCGATAGCGTTGTCGATGGCAGCATGCGCAATATCGAACCGGCCGGCTGCCAGCCCCTGACGCTGCGCGTTGGAGTTCGGGGTGAACTGCATTTCCACCGTGATGCCGCGCCGAGCGAAATAGCCTTTCTCCTGCGCGAGGTAGATCGGCAGGTTGCTCGAGCCGCGAAACACGTTGACCTTGAGCGTGACCGGGTCGTTGGGGGGCGGGGGATGGTGGACAGTTGCTGCGCAACCGGCCAGCAGGGCGGCAGACATCAGGGCCAGCGAAAGACGAATCATTGGACTCTCCCGTGAAATTGGCGCTCCGCCATGGTGGCGGCAGCGTCGGTACGTGCGCTGCCAAGGCCTGGCGACGCAGGGCGAGGGGCGAGGCTAAACCGGCGCGAGCGAGTGCGTCAATGATGTCGAGCCCGAAGCGATCCAGGGTGGCTGCAGTGGTTGGGCCGAACCTGTGCCCGAGCCGGAATTCAGGTGGGGTCCCCGCGAGCGCCGGAAGCGCTCCCTATAATGCACCCGCTGCAACCGGCTGCCACCCGACGGTTCACCTCTCACCACGCATCCACCATGACCCAGCACGATGCCCTGCCCGCCAACGCCCCGCTCAAAGGCATCGTTGTCCTGGAAGCAGGCGCGCGCATCAGCGCGGCTGTTGCCGGGTCGCTGCTCGCGCAGCTCGGCGCGACGGTGATCTGCGCGGAATCGAATGAAGAGGGATCGTTTGCGCAGCCCAAATGGCGGCATCGGCTGCCGCTTGCGGCGGGCAAGCTCTGCATCGCCATCAACGCCCGCGAGCCGGCTGACCGCCTGCTCCTGCAGCAGCTCGCCGCCGCCAGCGACGTTGCACTGACCTGCAGCGACGCCGACCCGCTTGCGTACCGGTCCGATTCGGCGCCTGACGGCACGCCCCGAGCAGTGCACTGCGACATCACCGCCTTCGGCGCAACCGGCCCCTGGGCAGGATGGGCTGCCACAGACATCCAGATCCAGGCATTGAGCGGCATGATGGACGCGACCGGCACGCCGGATGCGCCGCCCATGCCCGTGATGCTGCCTCTTCTGGAGCACCTCGCAGGCATTCACGCTGCGGGTGCGGTCATCGCCTCACTGCGCCTGTCTGGTGCCGGGCTCCAGCGAACGAGCGTCGCACTCTACGATGCCGCGTTCAGCGCCATGACCACCTTCCTGCCGGCCGCACTGGGCGGTGTCAGAAAAGCCGCCAATCGCGTGGGCAATCGTCACCCGCTGTCGGCCCCCTGGAACGTCTATCGCGCAAGCGACGGATGGGTACTGGTGTGCGCAGGCAACGACGACCAGTGGCAACGGATTTGTGGCCTGATGGGCCAGACCGGCCAGCAGCTCGCCGCGCGCTTCCCCACCATAGCCGAGCGCATGGCGCACATCGACGAAATGGATGCACTCATCCAGTCCTGGATCGGCGAGCACACGATCACCGCCTGTATTCGGGAATTTGCCGCGGCGGGCATTCCCTGCGGCCCGATCGCGCCCATCGAGGACTATCCGCGCGAAGCCAATCTCGACCACCGTGCAATGATCCGTCAGGCCACGGATGAAGCGGGGCGCACCGTCCACGTTGCGGGTTCGCCATTTCGCATGAGCAGGCTGTCCGGCCTTGCACCCTCCGCACTGAGCGCTACCGACGCCGATCGGGCGCAGATCCTCGAACTCCTCCACGCCCGCGGAGTGACCGCGGCGCCGTCCGAGCCTGCGGCCGGTTCGTCCGATCGGCCGTTGTCGGGCATTCGGGTGCTCGAGATCGGCCACTACACCACCGCACCAGCCGCCTCGCGCCAGCTGGCCGCGCTCGGCGCCGAGGTCATCAAGCTCGAGCCACCCGATGGCGAGGCGGTAAGGCACTGGCCACCGCTGAAAGACGGTCGGGCGGTGTTCTTTTCATTTCAGAACGCCGACAAGCGTTCGCTGGTGCTGGACATCGCGGACCCCGGCGATCTCGAGCGGCTGAAAACCCTGATCGCGGGCTGCGACGTGCTGATCGAGAACCTCCGGCCCGGGGCGCTGGCCCGCAAGGGCCTCACCCCTGAGGCGCTCCATCGGCTCAACCCCAGGCTGGTCGCCTGTTCGATCTCGGGGTTCGGCGTCGATTCGATCTATCAGGGCCGCCCCGCGTTTGACACGGTCGTACAGGCGATGTCGGGTCTCATGGATCTGAATCGCGCCGGTCACGTGCCGATGAAAACCGGTCCCTCGATCGCCGACGTGATGGGCGCGGCGTTCGCGGCCACTGCAATACTCGCTGCGCTCGAGGACCGGCGACGCTCGGGGCTGGGCCAATTCATCGATCTGTCCATGCAGGATATCTGCGCCTGGGCCACGCAGATTGCCTGGAATGGTCGGGAATTGGCGGCACCGCCCGCCGTGATCGCCGACAGCGCAGGCTATCGACTTCAGCCCGGAGGGGTTGATTCTGAAGACAAACGGACGGTTCCGGTGCTGGGCATGCTCGATGTGGTGCATGCCCCCCAGACGCTGGCCCGCCCCCTCTGGATGGAGGCACGTGCCGAGGACAACTCCGAGCAGGCCGTGATCCGCTGCCCGGCGCAGTTTGCGTCATGCCCCGAGCCCGTCCCGGTCCCGGCCCGGGCGCTGGGTCTGGACAGCGCAGACATTCTTCGCGAGCTGGGTACCGGCTGAGCCCCTGCGCCCCTGGCCGGTTCGCTCACGGCCGGTTCGCTCACGGCCGGTTCGCAGGGTCCCGGGTCGACGGGTCGCCCAGGCGCCGGGCCGCCGGGTCGCGCGGGCGCGACACGTTACCGCTGCTGCGTTTGCGCGAGTCGCGGGCGCGATCTACATTCGGGGGCTGTCCGCTTTCCTGACCGGATTTCTCCCATGCCCCGCAGCCCCGACCCCGCACAAGCTCGACGCAAGGCCCCTGACAAGGCGCCTGCCGCTCGGTCCGCTGCGCCTGGCCGGAAGACCGCAACCACCCGGGCCGTCAAGGTGGCCCCACCGGTCGCGGAGGGCTCGGAAGGTGGGCAACCGGCTGCGCGCGCAAGCAGGGCCGGGTCGCCCACGCCGGCGGCTGGCAAACGCCAGGCCCCCACGCGTGCCGCGAAGGCCGCGGGCAAGACCGCTGCGAAACCGGCTGCCCGCAAGAAGCCCGTCGCATCCGTTGCGAAGCCACCGGCCAAGTCGGTCGCACCCCGGGGCGACGCGCAGGCCGTCACCGCAGCGGCGCCCGCGCCGCGACGCGCGCGGCGCCGTGAGAGTACCGCCGAGGTGCTCGATGCGCTCGACCAGGGCTTCGTTCCCAAGGCCCCGCCTCCAACGGCCCCTGCAAATGCCAGGTCGGCGGAACCAGCGGCGCACGAACCGCCCCCGGGCACGAATGCAGAGACGGGCCACGCCGGCCTGCGGCTGGGCGCCAGTGCCGAGGTGACCCAAAGCGGTATACGGCTGGGCACCAGCGCGCAGACGCGTCTGCCGGCGCTGGAGACGGCTCCCCAGCCCCGCCCTGATACGCCTGCTGCCACCGCCGCAGCGCCTAACCAGCCGCTTGCTGCGGCCACCGCGCGACTGCGTTGCCCGGGCTGCGACTATCCGCTCGCCCGACAGGCGCGTTTCTGTCGACGCTGCGGCGTCGCGCAGCGCCAAAGCGGCATGCTGCCGTTGTTGGGTGAGCAACAGATTCCTGCTTCTGCCGTGGCCACCCTGTTGACCCCAGGTGTTCCTGAACCGGCAGCGGAATC
>JBMSQB010000085.1:0-18875 GCA_049423065.1 Burkholderiaceae bacterium | reverse complement strand
GGGGGGGGGGGGGGGGGGGGGGGGGTGGGGCGCCCGGGGGCGCCCGGAGGTAAGCCGGTGTACCGGCCGTTGGGCTGGGTGGCGCGCGGTCACCCCGATCCCGTTTCTCCTCATTTCTTTTGGTAATCAGAATATCCGTATAAAGTATTTTTCGTAATGAGTGGCTCGGCCCAGAATGGGTGCTTTCCTTTCTGCCGGTGCGCTTGCCATGAAATCCGTTCTCGCCCTGTTCTCCTCGCTGCTGGTCGCCTCGTCCGTGTCGGCCGCATCGCCCCTCATCACCCCTGCCGAATTGCAGCCGCTTGTTGCAAGCGCTGCAGTGCGGGTGATCGATATCCGGGATCCCAAGTCCTATGCGGCCGCGCATATTCCGGGCGCGCTCAACGCGCCTTACGGCTCCTGGCGCGGTCCCGCCTCCAGCCCGGGTGAGTTGCCCGAACTCGCCAAGCTCACCGCGCAGGTGCAGCGGCTTGGGCTCACGCCCGCTACCCGGACCGTGGTGGTGTCCAGCGGCGCCGACGCCACCGATTTTGGTGCAGCCGCCCGTGTGTACTGGACGCTCAAGGTGTTGGGTCTGAAGGAGCTTTCGGTGCTGAATGGCGGCGTGAAGGCGTGGGCGGCTGCGGGTCTGCCGCAGGACGCCAACCCGGTGAGCGTGGCGGCGAGCAACTTTCAGCCCACGCTGGACGGCTCGATGATTGCCACGCGCGACGAAGTGGCGCAGGCGATCGAACGCAACAACGCCGCGCTGGTGGACGCCCGTCCCGCCGATTTCTTCAATGGCCAGACCCGCCACGCCGCCGCGCGCAGCGCGGGGACGCTCAAGGGCGCGGTCAACGTCGAACATTCAAGCTGGTTTGCGCAGGGCAGCTCAACCTTTGTCTCCACCGACGAAGCGCGCCGCATTGCCGCAGCCCTCAACCTCGATCCGAAGCGCGACACGCTGTCCTTCTGCAACACGGGTCACTGGGCTGCGACCAACTGGTTCGCGCTGTCCGAAGTGCTGGGTCAGCCGCAGGTCAAGCTCTATGCCGGTTCGATGGTGGACTGGACCTCGGCGCCCCAGGCCCTGCCGATGGACAACGCGCCCGGCCGCGCTGGTCAGCTGATGGTCGACTTCAAGATCTGGGCGGCCCGCACCTTCAACTGATTCCCGCGCCCTCCGGCTGATTCCCGCGTCCTCCAATTGATTCCCGCGCCATGACAAGTGCCCCGTCCGCCATCGCCTCGCCCGGCGCACCCGCGCTCCGGTCCGGGCGGTTGCCGCTTTCGGTGGTGATCGCAGGCGTCTTTCTCCTGCTGGCGGGCTTTGTTTCGATTCGGCAGGCGGTGCTGTTCCTGGTGGGGGTGGGTCTGGGCGCCGCACTCGCGGGCTGTCGGTTCGGTTTTACGACCGGATGGCGACAGCTGGTCGCCGAGCGGGATCCGCGGGGGGTGACGGGTCAGCTGGTGCTGCTTGCCATCGCCGCGGCATTCGCCATGCCGCTCCTCGCGCATTTCAGCGAATTGCAGGCTGCGCTGGGTCCGCCCAGCGTGGCGCTGCTGGTCGGCGCCTTCCTTTTTGGAATGAGCATGCAGATCGCGGACGGCTGCGGCTCGGGCACGCTGTACAAGGCGGGGATGGGCGTGCCGCTCAACCTTGCGATCCTGCCGCTCTTTGCGTTCGGCAGCTTTGCCGGGTCGCTGCATCTTGAGCACTGGCTCGCGCTCGGCGCGAGTGCGCCGGTCGGGATGGTCGAGCAGTTCGGAGCAGGGCCTGCGCTTGCGCTCACACTGGCCGGGCTGGTGGCGCTGGCGGCACTCACCCGCTGGTGGGTGGGGCCGTCCCGGCGCTGGATCGAGCGCCGCTGGATGATCGGTGCGATCACCCTCGCGGTGTTGGCAACGCTCAACCTGTTGATCGCCGGTCAGCCCTGGGGCGTGGTTTACGGCTTTGGGCTGTGGGCGGCGAAGCTTGCTCAGGCAACCCCCTGGTGGGATCCCGCGGGGAGTGCGTTCTGGTCACAGGCGGGGCATGCGGCGAGGCTGTCGCAGAGCGTGCTGCTCGACATCACCTCAATCACCAACCTCGGTATTCTGGCCGGTGCGCTCTGGGTGTCGGCCCGCGATGGCGCGTCGTCCCGCCCGCTTGGCGCCACACAGTGGCTGACAGGTCTGGTTGCGGGCCTGGTCATGGGGTACAGCTCGAGGCTCGCATTTGGCTGCAATGTCGGCGCGATGCTGAGCGGTATTTCCACCGGCAGCGTGCATGGCTGGATCTGGGTGGTGCTTGCCTTTGGCGGTACGCTGATCGGCATTCGGCTGCGTCGCCGGTTTGGATTCGATTGATGAGCGCGCCAACGCCCGCGCGGACCTCGACTCGCAAGCGGCTCGCCTGGGTGTTCTGGGTGATGTTGATCGGCTTTGTGGTGTGGGATTTCCGGACATCGGCGCCGATTGACTTGCGCGACGAGCCACCACTGATCGCAGCGGGCTCGGGGCGGAGCAGTTCGGGCGGTCACTGCTCGATGTCGAAATAGCGCGACCCACGTTGCGTTCTCGCGCGCGCAGCTCGCGCGGCGCGGCGCGCCCTTGATCGCCTCGCGCCCCCGCCTACGAAAACAGCGCGTCGAATCCTTCTTCCGGCTCGAAGCGGCCGTCTCGAAACAGCAACCGCGTGGGGCCCGGCATGGCGCGCTCGCGGACGGGATGGTTGGGGTCGCCGGGGTAGGCCACCAGCCGGCCGGCCTCGACATTGCGGGGGCTTGGTTCAATGGTGGGCGGTGGCCGGCGGCGTGCCTCGGCGAGAATGTCGGCGGCGGTGCTGAAGCGTGAAAAATGCGCGAGCGTCATGATCTGGGGCGCGGCCAGGTCGATCTCGCGGGCCCAGTAACGATCGAGCGCCTCACGCGGCCGCTGCCAGATCCCTTCGGTGGTTTCGCGCTGATCATGGCGCGCCACCTGTGCGGCAGGCGACATGGCCACAAAGAAACGCGTGTCGAAGCGCTTGTTCATGAGCGTGGCCATCCGTGGTGTGATCCAGCGCGACCACGGAATCAGCTGACTGATCTCGAGTTGCAGATCGAACGATTCAAGCAGCTCGAGAAAATTGAAGCCCTCACGCGCCTGACGCCCGACTCGTTCTGCAAGCTCGCCACTGATGCCGCGCGCAAACAGCACGCCACATTCCTCGAAAGTTTCCCGACAGGCGGCTACAAAATATCCGGCTGCGTGGTGCGGCTCGATGTCGACATCGGCCAGTGCGCGATGCAGGGTATCGGTGTCGGTATCGAGCCGCGCGATGAGCGCCTCCTCATGATCGTCAGCGTCCACCTTGCCCCCGGGAAACACGTAGGCGCCACCCAGCACATCGGAGTTGCCATGGCGGCGCAGCATGAACACCTCGGGTCCGCGGTCGCTGTCGCGCAACAACATCACGCTGGCTGCCGGGCGGGGCGGGGTGGTGACTTCGCTTTCGTTCAGTTGCAGGGCCATGGCGCGTTCCTGTGGATGCCCGGGGTCATCCGCTTGAATATCAACGTGAATCGGCGTCGGGCTGACGGGCCTTTGCGGCGCGCCGTCCCCAGGACCATACGTAATTCAGACCCGAGGCAAAAATGGTGAAGGCGAGCGCAGCGTAGGCGGGTTCGAGCCCGGCGGTGATTTCGATGATACCGGCGGCGTCGACCAGAACGCCGGTCAGGACCGCAAATTCGAGCGCGGTGTTGAGCTTGGAGAGGCGCGTGGGCGCCATTTCGTATTCATGGATCAGAAAGTGAAACGCGATCGCGCCGAATACGATGACGATATCCCGTGCGATCACTGCTGCAGCCAGCCAGCCTGGCAGTAGCCCCTCGGCCGCGAGCATCAGCGTCACGGTGAGCATGGTGAGCTTGTCGGCCAGCGGATCAGCGATGGCTCCAAAACGGGTGCGCTGGTTCCAGCGCCGGGCGAGAAAGCCGTCGATCAGATCGCCCACAGCACACAGAACGAACAGCAGCAGCGCCACCCCGAAGGCGCGCGTGGCGAGCATGTAGGCAATGACCGGAATCAGCAGCGCCCGCGCAATGGTGATGATGTTGGGCAGCGTGAGCAGCCGCGGATTCATTTCCGATGCTGCCCCGACATGAATTCCGACAAGGCGCGGCCGGTATGGGAGGCTGCGTTGGCTGTCAGTTGTTCGGGCGGGCCGCTCTCGACGATGCGGCCGCCCCCCGATCCACCCTCGGGGCCCAGGTCGACGATCCAGTCGGCCTCCGCCCAGATGTCGAGGTTGTGTTCGACCACCACCAGCGTGTTGCCGGCATCGACCAGACGATGCAGCACACGGATCAGCTTCTCCACGTCGGCCATGTGCAAGCCTACGGTCGGCTCATCGAGTACATAGAGGGTGTGGGGACCGGCAGGCAGCGGCGTACCTTTCTCGAGCGCGCGTGCCCGCGCCTTGGCGATGCGCGGATCATCGACATCGGTGAGGGTGCGCACCTTGGCGAGTTCGGTGACCAGTTTGATCCGCTGCGATTCGCCGCCCGACAGCGTGGGACTGGGCTGGCCGAGTGTGAGGTAGCCCAGACCCACGTCCTGCAGCAGTTGCAGCGGATGCGCGACTGAAGGGTGTGCCGCAAACCAGGGCAGGGCCTCGTCAACGCTCATCGACAGCACATCGCCAATCGAGGCATCGCGAAGCCGGATCGACAGGGTCTCGGGGTTGAAGCGCCGTCCCCCGCAGGCATCGCACAGCACTTTCACATCAGGCAGGAAACTCATCTCGATGGTCTGTACGCCCTGACCCTCGCAGGCCGGACAGCGGCCGCTGCCGGTGTTGAAACTGAAGCGTGACGCGGTGAATCCGCGCAGCCGCGCCTCGGCGCTATCGGCAAACAGTCGCCGGATCGTGTCCCAGAATCCGATATAGGTGGCCGGACAGGATCGGGGCGTTTTGCCGATCGGTGTTTGATCGACCTCAAGCACGCGGCTGATGGGCTGCCAACCTTCAAGCGCATTCAGGCCAGCAAGCTTGGGCGCCGATTTTCGCGCGTTGCGGGCCCGCACCTGCGCGGCCACATTGCCAAGCAGCACCTCGCGCGCGACCGTGGATTTGCCCGACCCCGATACACCGGTGATCACGCTCAGCCGGCCGAGCGGCAGACGCACATCGACATGACGCAGGTTGTGACGGTGGGCCCCGCGCAGGGTGAGCCAGCCGGAGGGATCGCGCTCGCCCACCGCGCGGCGCGGCGATAGCGGGTGAGCGAGCGGGTGCGACAGATAGCGACCGGTGAGGCTGTCGGGCGATGCCGCGAGCGCAGCATGATTGCCGGCCGCGATCACCCGCCCGCCCAGGCGCCCGGCACCGGGGCCGATGTCGATCACATGGTCGGCGCGACGGATGGTGTCTTCGTCGTGCTCCACCACCAGCAGGGTGTTTCCCTTGGAGCGGAGCACCTGCAGTGTGTCGAGCAGCACCCGGTTGTCCCGGGGATGAAGGCCGATGGTGGGTTCATCGAGCACATAGCACACGCCCTGCAGATTGGAGCCAAGTTGGGCGGCCAACCGGATGCGTTGCGCTTCCCCGCCCGATAGCGTGGGCGCGGCGCGGTCGAGCGCCAGATAACCCAGCCCTACATCGGAGAGAAAATCGAGGCGCGAGCGAATCTCGGTGAGTACGTCGCGTGCGATCTCGGCAGCGCGGCCGGAGAACTCCACCTGCCGCAGCCAGCGTGAGCAGTCGCCGACCGGCATGGCGGTCAGTTCGGCAATCGACATCCCGGCAAGCTTCACCGCGAGCGCGGTGGCATTCAGACGTTGGCCGTCGCAGCGAACGCAGGGTTCCTCGCCAGGGCTGTCGTCGGCGCCGTCTGAGGCCTCCGCATTGTCGTCGCGGGTGGCAGCCGCCCGGGCCTCGGCCGCAAGCTGGTCAGCCAGCTTCTCGGCGAGTGCCCCCACCGACTCGGTGCTGGTGTCCTCGCCCGAGCGGTGACGTTCATCGACTTGTGGCACATAGGGCAACTTGATGCCGGTGCCGATGCATGCGGCGCACCAGCCGATTCGCGAGTTGAAGGAAAACAGTCTTGGGTCGGGCTCGGCAAAGCTTGCCGCGCATGAGGGACAGGCGCGTCGCGTGGAAAAGAGCCTGGGCTTCACGAGCGCCGCCTCGCGCTCGAACGCGGCGGGGTCATCGGCCAGGTGGGCGGCCTCCAGCGCCTCGAGCGAGTCGATCACCATCACCCGGCCCTTGCCCAGATCGAGCGCGGTGGCAAGGGCGTCGCGAAGTTGCGCTTCATTGCGGGGGTCGACCTGTAGCGAGGCTACCGGCAGTTCGATGTCATGCTCGATGAAGCGGTCGATGCGCGGGAAACCGCGGGTGGGCAGGAATCGGCCATCGACCCGCAGATGGGTGTAGCCGCGCGCGCCAGCCCATTTCGCCAGATCGGTGTAGACGCCTTTTCTGGCGACCACCAGCGGTGCGAGCAGGCCGATGTGGCGACCTCTTAGCTCGGTCATGAGTCGCGCAAGGATGGCGTCGGCCGATTGCGGCTCAATGCTCACGCCGCAATCCGGACAATGCTGGATGCCCAGCTTCACATAGAGCAGGCGCAGGAAATGATAGATCTCGGTGAGCGTGGCCACCGTGCTCTTGCGGCCGCCGCGGCTGGTGCGCTGCTCGATCGCCACAGTGGGTGGGATGCCGTAGAGCGCATCCACATCGGGTCGGGTGGCGGGTTGCACAAACTGTCGGGCGTAGGCGTTGAGCGACTCGAGGTAGCGGCGCTGGCCCTCGCCGAAAATCACATCGAACGCGAGCGTGGACTTGCCCGAGCCCGACACGCCAGTGATCACGGTCAGCTGGTCGCGCGGAATCTCGACGTCGATGTTCTTCAGGTTGTGCTCGCGTGCGTGGTGGACCAGGATTGAATGCCGGCCACGATCGCGAAGCGCGCTTTGCAGCGGCAGGCCCTCGGCGGCAAAGCCCGACGCGTTGGCGGGTTCGGCTGCCAGCAGCGGCCATGGCGCGTCGGCCGATGCCGTGTCGGCGCCGCTCAGCCGCTGCAACTGCAGGAGATAGTCGGCAAGCGCCCGCCCGGTGGCTGACCCGGCATGCTGCGCAAGCGCTTCCGGTGAGCATGCGGCCACCAGGCGACCACCGCGTTCGCCACCATCCGGGCCCAGATCGATGACCCAGTCGGCGGCGCGCACCACGTCGAGGTTGTGCTCGATCACCAGCAGGGAATGGCCAGCGAGCAGCAGCTTGCGAAGCGCTCGCAACAGTCGCGCGACATCATCGAAATGAAGCCCGGTCGTGGGCTCATCGAACATGAACAGCGTGCCGCGACGGCCCGAACGCGCTGCGCGCCAGCCCGGCGACGCAGGTTCAGTGAGCCCCTGGCTTGCTGCCTCGGCGAGGTAGCCCGCAAGTTTCAGGCGTTGCGCCTCGCCCCCCGACAGCGTGGGCACCGGTTGACCCAGCCGCAGATAATCGAGTCCGACATCGGATAGCGGCTGCAATCGGGACCGCACCTCCGAATCGTCGGCAAAAAATGCGAGTGCCTCGGTCACTGTCATGTCCAGAATATCGGCCGCCGATGCCGCGGCAAACGGTGAGCCGTCCGCGCGGCGCGCGCTGGTTGCGCCGCTGATGCGAACCTCCAGCGTTTCGCTCCGGAAGCGTTTGCCGTCGCAGTCTGCGCAGCGCAAATACACGTCGGACAGAAACTGCATTTCCACATGCTCGAAGCCGTTGCCGCCGCAGGCCGGGCAGCGGCCGTCACCGGAGTTGAAGCTGAAGGTGCCCGGTGTGTAGTGGCGTTCGCGCGCAAGTGGCGCACCGGCCAGGCGTTTTCGAATCGGATCGTAGGCGCCCACATAACTGACCGGGCTCGAGCGGGCGGTCTTGCCGATCGGCGACTGGTCGACAAACACCACATCGGCAATCCAGTCGTCGCCCAGCAGACGGTCGAAGGCACCAGGCGCTTCGGTGGCCTTGCCCTTGGCTTTCATCAGCGCGGGCAGCAGCACGTTTTGCATCAGCGTGGATTTGCCGCTCCCCGATACGCCGGTGATACATACGAAGCGTTCGAGCGGAATGCTGACATCGATGCCGCGCAGATTGTGTTCGCGCGCGCCTTCGATGATGAGCTTGGGCGTGCCATCGGCCACCGGCATGGTGCGGCCGGTGACCACCTGCCGCCGGCCGGCGAGGTAGTCGCCCGTGAGCGTATTGGCGGTGCGGAGCTTCGCGGGTGGACCATTGAAGACGATGGTGCCACCGCGCTCGCCCGGGCCGGGGCCGATATCGATGATGCGATCGGCGGCGAACATGACCGCCGGATCATGCTCGACCACCACCAGCGAGTTGCCGGCGTCACGCAGACGGCGCATGACCGCGTTCACGCGGTCCATGTCGCGCGGATGGAGCCCGATCGAGGGTTCGTCGAGCACGAACAGTGTGTTGACAAGCGAGGTGCCGAGCGCGGTCGTGAGGTTGATGCGTTGCACCTCGCCGCCCGAGAGCGTGCGCGACTGGCGGTCGAGCGTGAGGTAGCCCAGCCCGACGTCGCACAGATAGGCAAGCCGCGCCCGGATCTCGATCAGCAGCTGGGCGAGGGCCTCCTCGCGCGCGTCGGCGCCGCTGCGTGAAAGGCGGGTCTGCGCAGCGACGCCGTCGAAGAACTCTCGAATCCGTTCAATGGGCAGGAGCATCAGGTCGTGCAGCGAGAGACCCGGCATGCGGGCCAGCAACTCGGCAGACCAGTCGACCCCCACCGGCCGAAAACGCTGCCAGGCGCCCCGGTCATCGCGAGCCTCGAGCGCGCGATCGGCGAGCACCTGATCGCCCACCCGCCACCAGAGCGCTTCGGGTTTGAGGCGTGCGCCCTGGCAGACCTTGCAGGCGGTGTAGGAGCGGTATTTGGAGAGCAGCACCCGGATGTGCATCTTGTAGGACTTGCTCTCCAGCCATTCGAAGAAGCGGTTGATGCCATACCACTGCTTCTGCCAGTTGCCGGTCCAGTCGTCGCCCCCGTCGATCACCCAGCGCTTGTGTTCGGCGGACAGGTCGCGCCATCGCCGGTCTAGCGGTACCCCCGCGCGCGGCGCGAACCGCGCCAGGTCGCGCTGACAATCCTTGAAGCTTTCGGTCTGCCAGGGCCGTACCGCGCCGTCGGCGAGCGTGCGGCTTTCGTCGGGGATGACCAGGCCAAGATCGATCCCGATCACCCGGCCAAAGCCGCGACAGGTCTCGCACGCGCCGAGCGGCGAGTTGAACGAGAACAGGCTGGGCAGAGGCTCTGAATAGCTGATGTCGCAGTCGGCGCAGTGGAGGCCGCTGCTGTAGCGCCAGACCGCAGCGTCGTTGCCCGAATCATCGAGCGCGTGGACCGACAGCCGCCCCTGGCCCTGACGCATGGCCGCCTCGATGGCCTCGCCCAGTCGGCTCCGTTCGACGGTGCTCGCGCGAAACCGGTCTTGCACCACCCCAAGTACGGTACGGCTGCTGTCATCGCGCGCGGGACTGCGGTGGTGTACGCGGGTGTAGCCCTGGGCCTGCAGATGCTGCTCGACTTCGGCCTCGGTGAAGTTCGACGGCACCCTCACTTCGAAGCAGACCAGAAGCCGCGGGTCGCCGGCCTCGGTGGCGCGCCTGATCACGCTGTCCACGACATCGGCGGCGCTGTCGCGCTGCACCGCCTGACCGCAGCAGCGGCAGTGCAGTCGCGCCGTGCGCGCCAGCAAGAGCTTCAGGTGATCATTGATCTCGGTCATGGTGCCGACCGTGGAGCGAGACGTGCGCACCGGATTGGTCTGATCAATGGCGATGGCAGGCGGCACCCCCTCGATCCGGTCGACCTGCGGCTTGTCCATGCGGTCGAGGAACTGGCGCGCGTAGGCCGAGAAGGTCTCGACATAGCGGCGCTGCCCCTCGGCATAGAGCGTATCGAACACCAGCGAGGATTTGCCGGAGCCCGATACGCCGGTGACCACCACCAGTTCACCGGTCGGGATGTCGAGGTCGATGTTCTTGAGATTGTTCTGGCGGGCGCCGCGAATGCGGATCGCCGGCGACTCAACCGGGGGCTTGGACACGATGTGGTTTCTGCGAGAGGAGGGAGGGGCGGCGGAACCGACCGCGCGAGCGGAATCCGAGTGTATCAGCGCGGCCTTTTCGATCCTGAAAGTCCCCGGGCCGTGCGGGTTCGTCGAGGCGACTGCCAGGGCCGCTAGAATCCGCAGTGTGTCGTTCAACCCAGCCGGCGCCCATTCAATGTCGCTTTCGTCCGAGTCCAGTTCCGAACTGCCGTCTGATCCGGCCCCGGCCCGGCATTGCTCTCGTCCGCTTGCCGGGTTGTTCGCGCTGGTCTTCGGCTGGCTGGGGCTGCATCGCTGGTATCTGGGTGCGCGCGGCGCGTGGCTGTATCCAATGCTCTCGATGCCGCTGATCGGCTGGGCGCTGCGCACCGACCCCTGGTTCCGTCAGCCCGGATTCTTTGCCTTCAGCCTGATCGTGGTGATCACCCTGGTCGAAGCGATCGTGATCAGCCTCACGTCCGATGCGCGCTGGGATGCACGGTTCAACACAAACTCGGGGCGTGTCTCGGCCAATCGCTGGGCACCGGTGTTCATTGCCATCGCTTCGCTGATCGGCGCGGCCATGCTGGGCATGTCGGTGATGGCGATCGCACTGGAAGGCTGGTTCAACGCCCGCCTCGGGCGCTGACGGCAGCCCGCTCACATTCAATTTCCCTGGCGACCTTCCCATGAGCACCGAACTGATCTTTCGCGATGATGCCTACCTGCGCCGCTGCGAGGCCCGTGTCATCTCGGTGAGCGAACGCGGTATCGAAACCGACCGAACCGTGTTCTACCCCATGGGCGGAGGTCAACCGGGCGACACAGGCAATCTGATTCGCGCCGACGGCTCGCCGCTTCGCATCACCGATACGCGCAAAGGCGATTCGGTCGATTCGGTCATGCATGTTCCCGAACCGGGACAGGCGTTGCCCGAGCCGGGCGAAGCGGTCAGACTGGAACTTGACTGGGAGCGCCGCTACGCCCACATGCGCATCCATACCAGCCTGCACGTGCTCTCCTGCGTGGTGGTGGCGCCGGTCACCGGCGGCAACATTGCGGCCGATCGCGGCCGGCTAGACTTTGACATCGACATGAATCTGCTCGATGCCGCGCGCATCGAAAGCGGTGTCAACGAGCTGATCGCGCGCGCAATCGACACCGAAACCGTCTGGATCACCGACGAGGAACTCGACGCACGTCCGGAACTGGTGAAGACCATGTCGGTTCAGCCGCCACGCGGTGCGGGTCGGGTCCGCCTGTTGCGCATCCCCGGCATTGATCTGCAGCCCTGCGGGGGCACCCATGTGAAGAACATCGGCGAAATCGGCCCGATCAAGGTGCTGCGCATTCGGAACGAAGGCCGGCGGAACAAGCGCGTCGAGGTCGGGCTCGCTTGAGCACGGATCTGTTGTGAAGGGCGCCGCTGCGCCAGCGGCCTGTTTTCCGATCTGAGGAGTTTGCCCATGTCTCGAACCGTCATTGCCACCCCGCTTGCGCCGGCTGCAATCGGCCCTTACTCACAGGCGATCCGCGTTGACCGCACTGTCTACCTCTCCGGACAGCTTGCCCTCGACCCCGCCACCGGACAGCTCGTGGACGGCGGCTTCGAGGCGCAGGTGCGGCGTGCCTTCGCCAACCTCGAAGCGGTGGCGCGCGCAAGCGGCGGCTCGCTGGCCGACTGCGTGAAGCTCACGCTTTTTCTCACCGACCTGGCGCACTTTTCGGTGGTCAACACGGTGATGGAGCAGGTGTTCCCCAAGCCCTTCCCCGCGCGCTCCACCGTGGGGGTGGCGAGCCTGCCGCGCGGTGCGCAGTTCGAGGTTGAAGCGGTCATGGTCCTGCCCGGATAAACCGTGCCCGGCGACCGCTCCCAGGCCCCCGCCAAACCGGGGCCATCGGGTCTGGATGCGTTTGCGCGACTGGGCGTGCGGCGCGAGATCGATCTGCTGCTGCATCTGCCGATGCGCTACGAAGACCTCACCGTGGTGGTGCCCATCGCAGCCACCCGGGCCGGCGACAGCGCGCAGGTCGAGGGTATGGTGCGCACCAGTCGCATCGACAACCGCCCGCGCCGCATGTTGCGCGTGGAACTTGAAGACGAGAGCGGCTCGCTCACGCTGCGCTTTCTCCACTTCACCGCCGTGCAGCAGCGGCAGTTTGCCCCCGGCGCGCGAGTGCGCGCCTACGGAGAGGTGCGCGCCAGCCTGTTCGGCAACGAGATCGTGCATCCACGCTATCGTCTGGTGGGCGACAGTTCGCCCATTCCGCAGCAACTCACGCCGGTATATCCGACGGTGGCGGGAATCGGTCAGGGCCTGATCCGGTCGGCGATTGCCCGCCGCTTGCGAAGCCTGTCGCTGCCCGAAACGGTGCCCGCGGACGTGATTGCCCGGCTGGGGCTGCCTGCCCTCACCGATGCGCTCAAGCTGCTCCACGCCCCGCCGCCCGATGCGTCGACCGCGGCGCTGGAGGAGCGCAGCCTTCCAGCCTGGCGGCGGGTGATCTTCGATGAGCTGCTCGCGCAGCAACTCTCCCTGCGGCGCGCCCGCGCGGCGCGTGCCGATCTGCGTGCCGGTCCGCTTCGCGAGGGCGCCCTGGCCGAGCGGCTGGCGGCTGCGCTGCCCTTTGCACTCACCGCAGCGCAACGTCGCGCGGCCTCGGAAATCGCGCGAGACCTCGCGCTCGACCAACCCATGAACCGCTTGCTGCAGGGCGATGTGGGCAGCGGCAAGACGGTGGTTGCCGCGCTCGCCGCCTGTCAGGCGATCGGCAGCGGCAGTCAGGTGGCCATGATGGCGCCCACCGAGATCCTGGCCGAACAGCATCTTCGCAAGCTTGGCCCCTGGCTTGAACCGCTGGGCGTTCGCGTGGGCTGGCTGGCGGGGTCGCTGCGCGAAGCCGACAAGCGCGCGGTTCGGGCGGCCGTCGAGGCTGGCACGATCGACCTGCTGGTCGGTACGCATGCGCTGATCGAAGAATCGGTGAAGTTTGCACAGCTGGGTCTTGCGATCATCGACGAGCAGCATCGTTTCGGTGTGGCGCAGCGGCTGTCCTTGCGCGAGCGCGCAGCGCTCCTCGCGCATCAGCTCATGATGAGCGCCACGCCCATCCCCCGTTCGCTTGCAATGAGCTACTACGCCGATCTGGATGTGTCGGTGATCGATGAATTGCCCCCGGGGCGCACACCGGTTGTGACGCGGCTGGTGTCGGATGCACGGCGCGACGAGATCGTCGAACGTGTGCGGGTGGCGGCTGAAGACGGTCGGCAGGTGTACTGGGTGTGTCCGCTGATCGAGGAATCCGAGGCGCTCGAGCTGCAGACTGCGATCGATACGCACGCGGCGCTCTCCGAGGCGCTCGGTCCGATCGAGGTGGGCTTGCTCCACGGCCGGCTCGCGCCCGCCGAGAAGCAGCAGGTGATGCGCGACTTCTCCGAGGCCCGAATCAAGGTGCTGGTGGCGACCACAGTGATTGAAGTGGGCGTGGATGTACCCAATGCCTCGCTGATGGTGATCGAGCATGCCGAGCGGTTTGGGCTCGCGCAGCTCCACCAGTTGCGCGGCCGCGTGGGGCGCGGCGCTCAGAAGAGCATCTGCGTGCTGCTCTACCACGGGCCGCTGTCTCAGTCGGGCCGCGAGCGCCTGCGTGCCATGCACGAAACCACCGACGGTTTCGAGATCGCCCGTCGCGATCTGCGGCTGCGCGGGCCGGGCGAGTTTCTCGGGGCGCGACAGTCGGGTCAGTCGATGCTGCGGTTTGCCGACCTGGACCGTGATGCCGACCTGGTTGAGGTTGCACGCGACTGTGCCTCGCACATGCTGATCCACGAGCCGCAGCAGGTCGATGCGCACATCACCCGCTGGCTGGGTGCGCGGGAGGAGTTTCTCAAGGCCTGATTGCCGCTGCGGGATGGCCGGGCGCCTTGGTATCATCGGGCGGTCATGACGCTGACCGAACTCAAATACATCGTGGCCGTGGCAAGGGAGCGGCATTTCGGGCGCGCAGCCGAGGCGTGTTTCGTGAGCCAGCCCACGCTGTCGGTCGCCATCCGGAAGCTTGAAGACGAGCTGGGCGTGCAACTGTTCGAGCGCGGGTCGTCGGAAGTGTCGGTCACGCCCATTGGCACCCAAATCATCGAGCAGGCGCAGCGTGTGCTCGAACAGGCCGCGGCGGTCAAGGAAATCGCCAAGCACGGCAAAGACCCGCTGTCCGGGCCGGTCAAGGTCGGTGTCATCTACACCATCGGCCCATATCTGCTGCCGCAGCTGGTCCGTCAGATGATCAGCGATGCGCCGCGAATGCCGATGCTGCTGCAGGAAAACTTCACCGTCAAACTGCTCGAGCTCCTGCGCCAGGGAGAGATCGATGTGGCGATCATGGCCGACCCCTTCAATGCGCAGGGCCTCATCACGCAGCCGCTTTATGACGAGCCCTTTGTTGTGGCCGCGCCCGCGGGACATCCCCTTGCCGAGCGCAAATCGATACCCGCCAAGCTCCTCAAGACCGAGACCATGCTGCTTCTTGGAACCGGCCACTGTTTTCGCGACCAGGTGCTCGAGGTCTGCCCTGAGCTCTCGCGCTATTCGCAGGCAAGCGCGGGCATTCAAAAGACGTTCGAGGGCTCATCGCTTGAAACCATTCGTCACATGGTGGCATCGGGCATAGGCATCACCGTGCTGCCCTGGACCGCCATGCCGTCGCCGTCGCGCCGCGACCGATTGCTTCGCTATGTGCCATTTGACGACCCGCCGCCCACGCGCCGGGTGTCGATCGCCTGGCGGAAAAGCTATGCGCGCGCGCCTGCAGTCGCAAAAATCCGCAGCGCTGTTCTCAAGCTGAAACTCGCGGGCGTCACCATGCTGCCCGACGAGCCGCCCATCCACCATTGATCGCTGCGCCTCGTCCGGCGCGGAGCATCTCCCGATGACCGACCGACCCGATTACCCGACTGTCGACGCCACGATCGGCAACACACCCCTGGTCCGCCTGCAGCGCCTGCCGGGCGCCGAGCAGGCGCGCCGCGGCAATCTCATCCTGGGCAAGCTCGAGGGCAACAACCCGGCGGGGTCGGTGAAAGACCGGCCGGCGCTCGCCATGATCGAGCGCGCCGAGCGCCGCGGCGAGATCCGGCCCGGGGACACGCTGATCGAGGCCACCTCGGGCAACACCGGCATCGCGCTCGCCATGGCGGCAGCCATCCGCGGTTACCGCATGGTGCTGATCATGCCCGACAACCTGTCGGTTGAGCGGCGCCAGTCGATGAAGGCCTACGGGGCCGAACTGATTCTGGTGTCCAAAGCGGAAGGCATGGAAGGCGCGCGCGATCTGGCCGAACGCATGCAGCGCGAGGGCAAGGGGCGTGTGCTCGACCAGTTCTCGAACAACGACAACTGGGCGTCGCATTACGAGGGCACAGGCCCCGAGATCTGGCGTGATACCCGTGGTCAGGTCACGCATTTCGTGTCGGCGATGGGCACGACCGGCACCATCACCGGCGTATCGCGCTACCTGAAAGAACAGAATCGCGACGTGTGCATCGTCGGCGCGCAGCCTGCGGAGGGCTCGTCCATCCCCGGCATCCGCAAATGGCCAGCCGAATATCTGCCCGCCATCTATCAGCATGCCATCGTGGATCGGGTGGAGTCGGTCGCGCAATCCGATGCCGAGCACATGGCCCGCCGGCTTGCTGCGGAGGAGGGTATCTTCGCCGGCATATCCGCGGCCGGCGCCTGCTGCATTGCGTTGCGAATTGCCGCAGAGGTCGAGAACGCCACGATCGTGTTCATCGTGTGCGACCGTGGCGACCGCTATCTCTCCACCGGCGTCTTTCCCGGATGAGCGCAGGCGGGCCGTCCGCCGCCGGGCCGGGCACGCCGCATCCGCTCCTCGGTATTGCCCTCATTGTGGGCGCCAGCGCATTCTTCGCGCTGCTCGACGCTGTGATCAAAATCCTTGCCGAGCGCTACTCGCCAGTGATGCTCGGCTGGACCCGGTATTTTTTCCACCTGGCGGTCATGCTGCTGGTATTCGGTCGCAGCCGCGGAATGGGTCTCGTCCGCACCCGGCGGCCGCTGGCGCAGATCGGGCGGGGAGCGGCGCTCGCGCTGTCGGCACTCAGTTTCTTCACCGCCGTGTCGCTGCTGCCGCAGGCCGAGGCCACAGCAATTCTCAGCATCGCCCCGATGCTGGTGACGGCAGGCGCGGTGTGGCTCCTCAACGAACGCGCGCCGCGCGGAACCGCCTGGGCCCTGGGGCTCAGCTTCGCGGGCGTGCTGCTCATTCTTCGGCCTGGGAGCGGCATGGACAGTTGGGGAGCGCTGCTGTCGGTGGTCGCAGCATTCTGCAGTGCGGGCTATGCGCTGCTCACGCGGGCGGTGGCCGGTACCGACGACTCGCTCACCACCCTGTTCCTGGGGGCCGTGGTGGCCATGGGGTGCCTCACGCTGGTGGTGCCGTTTTTCTGGCAGTGGCCGCTGGGCTGGGGCGACCTTTTGCTGATGGTGGGGACGGGTACCTTCGGCGCGCTGGGGCATCTGCTGCTGGTGCGCGCCTACACGGTGGCGAGCGCGAGCACGCTCGCGCCGTTCAGCTATGCGCACGCCGCGTGTTCGCTCGTGACGGGACTGATATTTTTTGGCGCGTTCCCCGACGCGCTGTCGCTTGCCGGGATGGCACTGATCGTGGCCACCGGGGTGGTGATGGCGCTCAGACGCAAGAACGCAACCTGACGCGCGCTACCCGTTCGGCCCAGCGTCAGTTGCGGGCGTTCCGCAGTTCGGCGGCGAGGTCGATCACCGCCATGGCGTAGAAACTCGAGCGGTTGTAGCGGGTGATCACATAAAAATTGGGTGCACCCAGCGTGTAGACCGTGGGCTCATCACCATTTGGAAGATCAATGAGCGCAAGCGGCATGGTGGGCGGCACGGCCTGGGGGCTGCTGATGCCGTAGGCTGCCAGCTGGGACAGGGTGAGCCTGGGCTCGATGCCGGCTTCGATCAGCGGCGCAACCTTGGACTCATCGGCAAGCCGGACCGAAAAATGGGTGGGCTCGCCCGTGCGCCAGCCGTGGTTGACCAGAAAACTGGCCACCGAACCCACCGCGTCGCCCACATTGCGCATGAGGTCGATGCGGCCGTCGCCGTCGAAATCGACCGCATGGCGCCGGATGCTGCCGGGCATGAACTGGGGAACGCCCATGGCGCCGGCATAGGAGCCGCGCGGGCCGAGCGGGTCAAGGCGCTGATCGCGGATGAGCAACAGGAACTGTTCGAGCTCGCTGCGGAAAAATTCGGCGCGGCGCGGAAAGTCGAACGCGAGCGTGGTGAGCGTGTCCAGCACCCGGAAGTTGCCGGTGTAGCGGCCATACATGGTTTCGATGCCGATGATCGAAACGATGATTTCCTGCGGCACGCCGTAGCGCTCGGAAGCCCGACGCAGGGATTCCTGATGCTCCCGCCAGAAGGCGAGTCCGACCTCCACCCGAACCGGGTCGAGTACGCGGCCGCGGTAGGCGGTCCAGGAACGCTTGGCGGTGGGCGGCGGCGGTGTCATGAGGGAGACCACCCGCGCCTGGTAACGCACCTGCGCGAACAACTTGAGCAGTTCGTC
The DNA here is from genome assembly GCA_049423065.1 of Burkholderiaceae bacterium. Lineage (GTDB taxonomy): Bacteria > Pseudomonadota > Gammaproteobacteria > Burkholderiales > Burkholderiaceae_E > SYIM01. The sequence continues at coordinate 1,220 of JBMSQB010000085.1, read as the reverse complement.
CTGGTCGAAGCCGTGCTGGGTAACGAGTTCGCGGACGAAAGCGCGTACATCGGCGCGCGTCGAGTAATCGACCTCGCGGGCTTCGGCTTCGCGACGCGGGGAATCGGTGGACTGGGCTGCCACGCCGGCTGGCATCAGGCCCGCGACCACGGCCAACACGGCAAGCGATCTGGAGAGTGAATATTGGAGCAGGGTTCGCATGAGCAGGATTCTCGCACGGCATGCGGGGTCGGCTGAAACCGCGGGAGGGTTGTGACTGGTCGGGTCGAGTCGGATAATCCAAAACCACAACCAGTGGTCAGCACTCAGGGAGGTACCCATGTCAGCAATGGTCAGTGAAGTCCGGGGCGAGTCCCCGCTGGTCGAATTGCGGCGGCAGGGCGGCGTGGCAACGCTGTCAATGAACCGCGGTGCGCAGTTCAACGCCCTGTCGTCTGCCATGATCGCCGCGCTGCAAACCCACCTTGACGCGCTGGCCGTGGATCGCGACGTCCGCGTGGTGGTGCTGGCGGGCGAGGGGCGAGCTTTCTGCGCGGGGCATGATCTGCGCGAGATGCGCGCGTCGCCAGGCGAGTCGTTCTATCGGCAGTTGTTTGCCCAGTGCACCAAGATGATGCGAACGCTCCAGTTGATGCCGCAGCCTGTGATTGCCCGGGTCCATGGGCTTGCAACCGCAGCAGGCTGCCAACTGGTTGCCACCTGTGATCTGGCGGTCGCAGCTGACACCGCCCAGTTCGCGGTATCGGGCGTGAACCTGGGGCTTTTCTGCTCCACCCCGTCTGTGGCGCTTGCGCGCAACCTGAATCGCAAGCAGGCGTTCGAGATGCTGGTCACTGGCGAATTCATCTCGGCTGCCGAGGCGCTCGATCGGGGGCTGGTGAATCGGGTGGTGGCGCCCGATCGGCTCGATGACGAGATCGACAGCCTGGCCGCACAGATCATGAGCAAGCCGGCGGTGGCCCTTGCGATGGGCAAGTCGTTGTTTTATCGCCAGCTGGAAATGGGGACGGACGCTGCCTATCAGCTGGCCGGTCAGACCATGGCCTGCAACATGATGGACGAGGCTGCGCTCGAGGGCGTGCAGGCGTTCATCGAGAAGCGCAAACCCGCCTGGGGTGCCTGAAGGCGCTGCGGGGCCCCCATGCGGAGACGCAGCGCCCCCACAGGTTGCTCAGCCGACGTGGCGGGCGAGCTGGGCGAGCGTGCGCTCGGTGGCCAGT
>JBMSQB010000084.1:0-19395 GCA_049423065.1 Burkholderiaceae bacterium | reverse complement strand
CGTGCGGCTCACGTGCCAATGACACCGCCATCGCGCTTGCGGATCACCACGGTGGCCGAGCGCGGCCGACCGTCAGGCGCAAAATCCGGCCAGTTTGAAAACCGCCTGGGCGCAGCCGGATCACTGCGCGCACCCGGCGACTCGCCCGGATGCTGGATGTTCACAAACAGCGTGCGGCCGTCGGGGGTGAATGCCGCGCCTGTCACCTCGCAGTTGACCGGCCCGGTGAGAAAGCGCAGGAACCGGCCGCTCGGTGCGTCAAAGGCCAGCATCTGGTTCGAACCGATCCGCGCGAATTCGCCCTTGTACATCTCGGTGGCCGAGACATCGGTCTGCACCCACAGAATGCCCATCGGACCGAAGGCGATCCCGTCCGGGCAGGCGAACAGATCGCCGGCGATGTTCCCGCGCGACGCGGGCCTTTCGTTCGCCGGATCCCCGGCAAGCACCAGGTGCTCCCACTCAAAATGCTCGCCATCAAAATCATGCCGCTCACGCCAGCGGATGATCTGACCCATGATGTTTCGCTCCCGCGGGTTGGCGGCATCCACCCCAGGCTGCCCCGCCGCGCCGCGGGCGCTGTTGTTGGTGAGCGTGCAGCAGACCCAGCGATCGATCGGGTCAATCGCGATCCATTCGGGGCGATCCATGCGGGTCGCACCCACCGCATCCGAGGCCTGCCGCGCCTTGATCAGCACCTCGGCCTGGTCGGCAAAACCGTTTTCGGCCACCAGCGGACCCGAGCCGTGCACGAGCGCAATCCAGCGGCCGGTGCCGTCGGCGTCGAAACGCGCAACATAAAGCGTGCCGTGATCGAGCAGGTCGCGATTGGCGCGCGCCGCCGATACCCCGGGCGACGCGGGCCGGATCGCATCGCGGCTCACAAACCGGTAGAGATATTCGAAGCGCGCATCCTCGCCCGAGTAGACCACCGCCCGGCCCTCGCGCGTCACGGCCACCCACGCACCCTCGTGCGCCGCCCGCCCGAGCGCCGTGCGCTTGACAGGCATTGAAGCGGGGTCCAGCGGGTCAAGCTCCACCACCCAGCCGAAGCGGTTCGGCTCATTGGGGTGCTTCTGGGCATTGAACCGCTCATCGAATTCCGCCCAGCGGTAGCCGCTTTTCTCGCGCAGGCCCCAGCGCCGGTGATGCGCCGAGAGCGAGCGGCCGGCATCGAAATATGCGGCGAAGTTTTCCTCGCCCGACAGATAGGTGCCCCAGGGCGTCATGCCGGCCGCGCAGTTGTTGAGCGTGCCGAGCACGTGCATCCCCGCCGGATCGGCAGCCGTGCGCATCATCGGGTGGCCTGCGGCCGGGCCGCCCACCGCATGCGGGGTCGCCATCGTGACACGCCGGGCATAACGTGACGGCCGCACCATCCGCCAGCTGCCATCGGTCGTGCGCTCAACCTCAATGACCGAGAGCCCATGGGCCGCCTGGCTCTTTCGCACCTTCTCGGCCGACCAGTGGGCCATGCCGTCGGTGTGCAGCAGTCCATCATCGGTGTACTCGTGATTCATCGCGAGCACGCCGCGGTCGCCCCGAGCGTTGAGCGGGAAAAAATGCAGCCCGTCATGATGCATGCCGAGCTGCACCGCCTGATCGCCCGCCGGATTGGACGCATCCGGCCGGAACGCCGGCATCTGGCCTGCCATTCCCACCGGCTCGCCCCAGGGCGCGATCACCTGCGCCACATACCCGTCGGGCACCACCAGCCGGTCGCCCGCACCCGGTGCGATCGGCGCAAAACCGGGTCGTCCGCGCACGGCCGATGCACTCCCGCCAGCCGCCGGAACATTCGCGCAACCGCCAGCAAGCTGTGCGAAGAGCAGACTCGCGCCGCCCGCGCCCAGCACGCGCCGTCGCGCCGGATCGGACACCTGATGAAAGTCGGGGTTGCCCGACCGGTTGCTGTCTTCGAGCTCCGTGAAATCCTTGGCCATGATGGGCAGTGCTCCGTGACGAGGGGCGGTAATCCAGGGGCGAGCGCTAAACGTCGCCCGGCTCAATCATCAGCTCGCCGCTCCGACCAGGCACCTCTCCCCAGGCCAGCGCCTTCACGGGCAGGCGGGCAACAGCCAGCGTCCGGGCGAGCGCCGACACCGGCACCAGCCTGTGGCCCTGCGCGAGCCAGCCATCGATCAGCCGCTCAAAGGCCGGTGCAAGGAGCGCGCCCTCGAGCTCGGCATGCAGCGTGAACACATGATCGGTATCGCCCTCGGTGCGCGCGAGGAGCGGCAGGTAGACACTCTCTTCGCTGACGCCATCGAGTCCGATCAGTTCGTCAAAGGTGGGAAGCGTGGTGGGTATCTGCACATGCGAACAGGCCCGACCGTTGATCGCCAGCCGATAGGGCGCCTGCCCACGGCCATCGGAGGCACAGGCCATGCCCCAGTCGTCGATCTGCGAAAACGCATGGGCGTTGACCTGCCAGCCGGCTGCGCCGTGCATGGCGGGCGGCGCGCCAAACACCTCGCAGAACCGGTGGTAGCCGCGGGTCATCTGGGCTCGCGTCCAGGCCGAATCGCGCACGCGAACATTGTCCTGCCAGTAAACATGATCCCAGGCGTGGAGGCCGCATTCATGGCCCTCAGCGAGACATTGCCGCATTGGCGCCACGCCCTGCCGACCGATATCCGGGCCCGGCATCAGCACACCATACGCAAGGGTACGGAGCCCGTAGTGACGGACCACCGATGTGCGCGAGACCTTGGAGAGAAAGCCGCGCCGGAACACGCGCCGCAGCGCCCAACCGGTGTGATCGGGGCCGACGCTGAAAAGAAAGCTGGCCTGCACGCCGCGTCTCGCAAACATGGCAAGCAGCCGCGGCACCCCCTCCAGCGTCCCGCGCAGGGTATCGACATCAACCTTGAGCGCAATCCTGGCCATGTTGCAAGGTCCCGGGCAACCGCCTCAACCCGCCTTGTCCAGAAGCGCGCGCGCCTCGACCACCTTCCCCCGGTAGTACTCGAAGATGCGGCGAAGCGAGGCTTCCATGGCCACCCTGGGCGCCCAGCCGAGCGCTGCCATGGTGTCATCGATTCGTGGCCGGCGAGTCTGCACATCCTGGTAACCCGCGCCGTAAAAGCTTCCCGAGGACGTATCCACCAGTGTGGTGCGCTGCGCCCACTCGGCGTATTCGGGATAGTCGGCCGCGATTCGCAACATCATCTCGGCGAGTTCTCGCACCGAATAGTCGTTGTCGGGATTGCCCACGTTGAAGATTCGGCCGCTGGCCGCGCCCCCTTCGTTGGCGATGATCCGCATGAGCGCATCCACCCCGTCCGAGACATCGGCAAAGGCGCGCCGCTGCGCGCCGCCATCGACCAGCTGGATCGGTTCACCCCGCACGATCTGTCCCAGGAACTGGGTGACCACGCGCGAGCTCCCCTCCTTGCTCTCGAAGAGCGAATCCAGCCCCGGCCCGATCCAGTTGAAAGGCCGAAACAGCGTGTAGGTGAGGCCCTGTTCCTGGCCGTAGGCATGGATCACCCGGTCCATCAGCTGTTTGCTGCAGGCATAAATCCAGCGCGGCTTGTTGATCGGGCCGTAGACCAGGTTTGAGCGCTCGGCATCAAATTCGGTATCGGCGCTCATGCCATACACCTCGGAGGTGGATGGGAACACCAGATGCTTTCGATACTTGACCGCGGCGCGCACGATGGGCAGGTTGGCCTCGAAATCAAGTTCGAACACGCGCAGCGGCTCACGCACATAGGTGGCCGGCGTGGCAATCGCCACCAGCGGGAGGATCACATCGCACTTCCTTACGTGATACTCGATCCACTCCCGGTTGATCGTGATGTCGCCCTCGAAGAAATGCATGCGGGGATGGCCCACCAGATCACCCAGGCGATGGTCCGACATGTCCATGCCGTACACATGCCAGTCGGTGCCCGACAGAATGCGCTCGGTCAGGTGATGGCCGATGAAGCCGTTGACGCCAAGGATCAGAACTTTTTTCATGGAGGGGGTCCGGAAAGGTTGAGCCAGGCGGCAAGCGTGGCAGCGTCCACGCTGCGCCCGCCCTCGAGCAACACTCGAATGTCGATGAGGCCGCCGTCGCCGCACACGCCCACCATGCGGCCATCGTCGACGGCAAGACCTGCCACGGCCGCGGGACCGGACAGCGGGGCAACACGACGCCGCGCCTCGGCCACCACCAGACGGCGGCCAGCGCACTCGGTAAACGCCCCCGGATAGGGCGGCGCCACCGCGCGGATCAGGTTGTAGACCTCGGCCGCAGACCGGGTCCAGTCGATACGACCGTCTTCGGGCTTGCGACCACCGAAATAGCTGCCCTGCGACAGATCGTTGGCGTGCTCGGGCGCGCAACCGGCGGCAATCGCGGGCAGGCTTCGCCAGAGCACCACTTCGGCCGCCACGCAGACCTTGTCAAACACCTGGCGCGCAGTGTCATCGGGCAGGATCGGTACCGCGCACTGATCCACGATGGTGCCGGCGTCGGGCCTTGCCACCATGCGATGCAGGGTGGCCCCGGTTTCGGTCGCGCCCTTCAGCACCGCCCAGTTGGTGGGCGCACGTCCGCGAAACCTGGGCAAGAGCGACCCGTGCATGTTGAAGGCACCCAGGCGCGCGCACTCGAGAATCGAAGACGGAAGCATCGAGCGGAAGTAGAAGGAGAAGATCACCTCGGGTGCGGCGCTTGCCACCTGCGCAGCAAGCGCCTGCGGATCCAGATCCTCGGCATACACCACCGGCAGCCCCAGGTCCTCCGCCGTGTCGGCGACACGCGAAAACCAGAGCGTCTCGCCCGGATGATCGCGATGCGTGACCACCAGCGCCACCTGAACACCGCCCGCGTGCAACACGCGCAAGCAACGGTCGCCCACATTCGAATAGCCAAACACGACCGCCCTCACGCGCGCGCCCCATGTTCGGGCCTTGCCGCGGCAGCCTCCGCGGGCGGCGCCTCAAGCACCGCGCTCACGCGATACCGTGGCCGCCTTCTCACCTCCTGCTGGATGCGGCCCACGTATTCGCCCATGAGACCGATTCCGAACAGCACGATTCCAATGAAGAAGAACTGGAGCGCGAACAGCGTGAACACCCCCTCCACCTCGGCGCCCAGCATGAAGCGACGCACCAGAAGGAGCGCGAAGAGCCCGCCCGCCCCCAGCGACAACACGATGCCCGCGAGGGAGAACCACTGCAGCGGCACGATCGAAAAACCGGTCATCAGATCAAAGTTGAGCCGCACGAGTTTGTAGAGCGAATACTTTGACTCGCCCGCGAAGCGCTCCTCATGACTCACCACGATTTCGGTTGGCCGCGCGGCAAAGGTGTAGGCAAGCGCCGGCACAAACGTGTTGACCTCCTGGCAGGCATTCAAGGTGTCGACCAGGGCGCGGTCGTAGGCCCGGAGCATGCAGCCCTGATCGGTCATCTCGATGCGGGTGATGCGCTCGCGCAGGCCGTTCATCGCGCGCGAGGCGATTCGACGGAAGGCGCTGTCCTCGCGCTGGCGCCGAATGGTGCCCACATAATCATGACCGGCGCGAATCTCCGCCACCAGCCGTGGAATCTCCTCGGGCGGATTCTGCAGGTCGGCATCCAGCGTGATCGCGATCTGCCCGCGCACATGCTCGAACCCCGCCATGATCGCCATGTGCTGGCCGAAGTTGCCGTTGAAGAGCACCACGCGGGTGACATCGGGCCGGGCACGGAACTGTGCGGCCAGAAGCTGCGCCGAGGCATCGCGACTGCCATCGTTGACGAACACCACCTCATAGGATTCGCCGGTGGCATCAAGCGCCGCATAGAGCCGCTCAAAGAGCCGCGGCAGCACCCGCTCTTCGTTGTAGACAGGGATGATGACCGAGATCTCGGGCGCACGGCTCATGACAGCTCACCCATCACCGCCACCAGCGCGGACACCACGCGCGCCGGATCGGCATCGGTCATCGTCGGAAAGAGCGGCAGCGTGAGGAGCGAGCGGCCCAGCCGCTCGGTGTGCGGCAGCATCCCCTCGCGCCAGCCCTCGCCGCGATAGAACTTGAACAGATGGAGCGCCGGATAGTGCACCCCGGAGCCGATGCCGCGAGTGCGCAACGCCTGCATGACCGCTGCGCGTGCCCCGCGAAGCCGGTCGACGGGCAGCTCAACCTGAAACATGTGCCAGTTGGTGAGCGCACCCGACCGATCGGCGCGGGGCGGCAGCCCCACCCCCAGCCCGGCGAGCCCGGCGTGGGCGGCCGCATCGAAGTAGCGCTCGGCAAGCTCCGCCCGCCTGCGGGTGATGGACTCGAGCCGAGCGAGCTGCCCGATACCCACGGCCGCATGAACATCGGACAGATTGAACTTGCCGCCCGGTTCTTCGACCTCCATGCCGTCGGGGCCGGTGCGAATCACGCCCTGCAGCCGCAGCCGCTCGGCGCGCAACGCCTCCGCCTCCGAGTTCATCACCAGGCAACCCCCCTCGACCGAGTTGATGTTCTTGTTCGCGTGAAAGCTGAAGCTCACCAGATCGCCGATCGCACCGATCCGCTCGCCCCGCCAGCGCGAGTCGATCGCCTGGGCCGCGTCCTCGATCACCCGCAGGCTGTGTTTGCGTGCGATCGAATACAACCGGTCCATGTCCACTGGCAGCCCGGCCAGATAGACCGGGATGATGGCGCGCGTGCGCGGGGTGATGGCCGCCTCGACCGCATCCAGGCTGATGTTGCGCGTGGCCGGATCGACATCGACAAACACCGGCCGCGCACCCACCGCAACAATCACGTTGGCGGTCGCCACCCAGGTCAGCGCGGTGGTGATCACTTCGTCGCCCGCACCGAGATTGGCGATTCGCAGCGCCACCTCCATGGTGGAGGTGCCGTTTGCGAAGGCCCGCACCGGCCGGCCCGCAAAAAGCGCCGACAGCTGCGCCTCGAAGGCCTGCATCCTGGGGCCCGAGGTGATCCAGCCGCTTGCCAGCACCTCGCCGACGGCGGCGATCGTGGCCGCGTCGATATCGGGGCGCGTGAACGGAAGAAAAGAGGAGTCAGTCATGGGATCAGCTTCGGGAAATGAGCCAGACGCCCGCCAGGATCAGAACGATACCGCCCCAGCGTGTGGCGTTCAGCACCTCGCCAAACAGCCACCACGCGAGTACGGCGTTCACAACATAGCCGAGTGACAGGAGCGGATAGGCCACCGACACATCCACCCGCGACAGGCCGATGATCCAGACCCCTACGCTCACCACATAGCAGGTGAGCCCGGCAAGGATGGGCCACTGCGAGATCACGCGCCAGAACACGGCCGGCAGGTCGGCCAGGCCCGGGCTCAGCACCCCCAGCGGCGTCACGCCCGCCTTGAGGAGCAGCTGCGCACCGGCGTTCAGCATGACACCGGTCAGGATCAGCAGAAACGTGTTGAGGGTCATGGTGCGGTGCGCACAGCAAAGTTGGCGACGACCACGCGTCGCGTGTCGCGCGCAACCTCGGTCATGGGCAGACCCTGCGCGCGCAGTTCATTGAAGGTGACAGGCGCCATGATGGCGAGCGCCCGGGGCCCATGCTGCCAGCGATCGATGAACTGCGCCAGTGACGGCAGCCACCGATCGGGTTCCTGCCGCACCCCGAAAGCAAGCTCATCGGCATATTCAACCATCGTGAGCCGATGCCCCAGGTAAAACGGCAGCGTGTGATCAAGCCTGCGCACGCCGTAAAGCGGCATGTCGGGCGCGAGCACCGCGCGCACCGCAGGCACCAGCGACACCCCCGAGGCGCTCCGCCCCACGGTGTCGTGACCCACGATGCCCACCGTCGTGGCAATGAGCCAGCCGGTCGCATACACGCCCACGGCGACCGGGCGCAGCCCGCGCCGTGCAAGCCAGAGCGACACCACCGTGGCGCACAGCACCGCCGCAGCCGCCACCGCCAGCCAGCCTGCGTACTGGGCAAAAAAAGGCTGTGGGGTGATTTCCGAGCCCAGGCGGCCGACCAGCGGCGTGGCCGCCGCGAGCGCCGCCGCCACCGCCAGCATCGCCCACAGGTGACGCACCAGGCCGCGGTCGGTCAGTCGCTCGAGCGCGAGCGCCCCCAGCACTGCAAGTGCGGGCATCACCGGCAGGATGTAACCAGGAAGCTTGGAGCCCGAGGCGCTGAAGAACACGAAGATCGCCAACACCCAGGTGGCAAGCAGCCGCTCGGGCTGAAAGACCGAGGTCGCGCGCGGCGCCTCGCGCACGCGACCGACGAGGCCCCGCCAGAGCCCAGACCACGGAAGAAATCCCGCCACCATCAGCGGAATGAAGAACCACCAGGGCTCATGGCGCTGATGCACCGTCGAGGTGTAGCGCTGAAAATGTTCATGGATGAAGAAGAAGTGCGCGAACTCGGGATTGCGCATCATCACCAGCGCAAACCACGGCACCGTCACCGCCGCAAACACCGCGAGCCCCTGGCCGATATGCATGCGCGTCCAGAGCGCCCAGTCCCGGCTCCAGAGCGTGTAGACGACCAGCACCAGGCCCGGCAGCACCAGGCCCATCAACCCCTTGGTAAGAACCGCAACCCCCATGGCCGCCCACACTGCAAGCATCCAGCCGCGGCGCGATCGGGCGCCCGCCTGCGGGTGCTGAGCGATCAGGAAACAGCCTAGCGCCACGGTGAGTGCCGCCGACACGCCGATATCAAGCGAGTTGAAGTGCGAGCCGAGATTCCAGAGCGGCATGGCGACCAGCACCCAGCCGGTCGCCACTCCCACCGCGCGCCCCCACCAGCGCGCAGCCGCCGCCATCATGATCGCGATCGCGAGCAGTCCGCTCACCGCCCCCCAGAGTCGCGCCTGCCAGGCACCGACGCCAAACACCTCAAAGGCAAGCGCACTCATCCAGAGATGGAAAGGCGGTTTTTCGAAGTACTTGAGGCCGTTGTAGCGGACCGTGACCCAGTCGCCGGTGGCTGCCATTTCGCGGGCGATCTGAGCATAGCGACCCTCATCAGAGGGCATGAGTTCGCGCAGGTGGAGCGTTCCCAGCCAGAGCGCGAGCACGAGAACGACTGCCAGTGCGGCGAGCAGACTGATGCCCGGCTGGGGGCGAACGCCCTCGGCCGGCATGCCCCCGGGCGCGGCACCAGGACGAAGCGGACTCACCGGCCGCCCGCCGCGCAAAGCGTCTCGAACACTTGATTCATCACGATCAGAGGCCACCCTGGTTGGCGCTTGCCACACGTCGGTCAACGCGCGAGCCGCGAGGATACCAATGCCGAACGCGACTGCGGCCTTGCGATCCTCACGACGCGCGCCATAATGGCCGGATGAACACGCGCCTCGATCATCTGGTGGTGCTGGCGGCCTCGCTGGAAGACGGGGAACGCTGGTGCGAGCGCGTGCTCGGGCTTCGCCCCGGCACGGGCGGCCGCCATGCGCTCATGGGCACGCACAACCGGCTGCTGCGAATCATGTCGCCCGCGTATCCCGATGCCTATCTGGAGATCATCGCGATCGAGCCCGGTGTGGTGCCTGAGCGGGCCGCCGGCAAGCGCCGCTGGTTCGACATGGACGATCCACGCCTCGCGCAGCAGATTGCCGAGACGGGCCCCAGGCTCATTGCCTGGGTGGCGCGCACCGACGACGTCGACGCCGCCTGCCGGAGCTGGCTCGCGCTGGGCCTGGATCGCGGACCGCCCCTCGCCACCCAGCGGATGTCGCCCCAGGGCCTGCTCTCCTGGCGGATCACCGTCCGCGACGATGGCGCCCGGCTTCTCGAGGGCTGCCTGCCCACGCTGATCGAGTGGCTCTCGCCCCATCCTGGCGCAAGCCTGCCCGAGGCGGGGATCTCGCTGCTCGAGCTTCGCATCCAGCATCCCGAGCCACCGTTGCTGCGCGCGGCCTGGGAGGCGGCCGGGCTCACGGGCGTGCCGATCGAATCAGGCCCCGCGCAACTCATCGCCACGCTTCAGACACCGGGCGGACGGGTGGTGCTCTCAAGCCTCCCGCAGGACCCGCCTGCAGCCCACCAGGCTGCTGCCAGCGCGCTGCGGTAGAACACAAAACGCGGCCGCATCCGCACGCGGCGCTGCCTGCCTGCGCGCGCCTCGCCTTCAAAAGCCCGCGACCGCGCCATCCGAGCGCGGATCGTAGCCCCCCTCGAGCACGCCATTCGGGTGCCGGATCAGCATGCCCGCATGTCCCACCGCCTCGTCCCAGGCGCCGATCGTCTCGACCTCATGGCCCCAGGCACGCAACTGCGCCACCACCGCCGGGTCAAACCGCGACTCAAGCTTGAGCGAGTCGCTCGCCTTGCCCCAGGTTCGACCGAGCAGCCAGCGCGGCCTCGAAATCGCCTGTTGGGGCGTGTCGCCAAAATGGCGCATGCGGGAAAAAATCGTGGCCTGGGTCTGCGGCTGACCATCGCCCCCCATCGTGCCGTAGGCCACGAGCCTGCCGTCATCAAGCCGGGCAAGCGCCGGGTTGAGCGTGTGAAAGGGCTTCTTGCCGGGCTCAAGCGTATTGATGTGCGAGGGGTCGAGCGAAAAGCTCGCCCCACGGTTTTGCCAGTTGACGCCCGACTCGGGCAGCACCACGCCACTTCCGAACTCGTGATAGATGCTCTGGATGAACGACACGGCAATGCCCTGCGCATCGATCACGCCCATCCAGATGGTGTCGCCCGGGTCGGTCCGCCGGCCCCAGGGTGCAGCGCGAGCCGGATTGAACTGATCGGCGAGGGCATCGAGCCGCGAAGCGCTCAGCAGGTCGCGGGCATCAACCTTCATGAAGGCGGGATCGGTGACGTGCGCATCACGAACCCGGAAGGCCAGCTTGGTGGCCTCGACCTGCGCGTGGATGAAGGCCGCCCCTTCCGGACCGGCAAGGGCATCGCTCCCGGAGGTCATCCAGCCACTTCGCGCGCCCATCCGCTCCATGAGGCCCAGGATCATGAGCGAGACCACGCCCTGCGAGGGCGGCACCATGTTGAAGAGCGCCGACTGGTGCGCCGAAAGCGCGAGCGGATCGACCAGCCGGGCGTGATGCGCCTGCAAGTCGGCGAGCGCGAGGGGGCTGCCCACCGCGGCAAGCTCGGCCGCCAGCTGTCGGGCGAGCGCGCCCCGATAAAACGTATCGGTGCCCTCGCGTGCGATCCGGGACAGCGTATGGGCGAGCCGGGGCTGACGAAAGAGCGCGCCGCGCGCAGGCGCCGCACCATTCACCAGAAACGTCTCGGCAAAACCCGGGGTTCCAGATATTTCAGCCTTCTTGGCATCAGTGAGCGCCTGCTGACTACGGGTGACCGGCGCCCCCTCCCGGGCCAGAAACACCGCATCTTCCAGCAACCGGGAAAGCGGCAACCGGCCACCCAGCGCCTGTTGGGAGAGTGTCTGCGCAGCACCCCATCCCGACACGGTTCCGGCCACCGTGAGCGCAGCAAGGCCGCCACGAAAGGGGATGGCGGCGCTGGGCGCGCCCTCGGCGCCCTTGCCCGAACCCGCTGAACCCTGCGGCCCAATACCCCGCCTGGCATACCAGTCGCGGGTTGCCACGCGGGCGCTCGCACCGCTTGCATCGATGCCGCCCGGCACGCCGCCCGGCCCACTGATCACCCAGAAGCCATCGCCTCCGATGGCATTCATGTGCGGATAGACCACCGCGATGGTGGCCGCTGCGGCAATCATCGCCTCGAGCGCGTTGCCGCCTTCTCGCAGAACCGCGAGCGCCGACTGGGCGGCGAGGCTATGGGGGGCGACCGCGATCCCGCGGCGGGCAAAGGTCGATTGCATTCAGGGCGTCCTGGTTGCGGGTCATCACCGTGCGAGGCGGGCAACGCAAGCGTCCTGTCCGCCATCGCTCAACCCGCCATGATAGATCCCGTGCGCCCGGGCGGCCTGCGGTTTACCGCGCCGTCTTTCTTGCGCTCTGTCGGGCTTCCCAGCCCGCACGCAATTTCTCCACTGCGGTGCCGGGCGTATCCCACACCGGAATCGGGCAGGCAGCACGCGCCGCCTCCAGCGCGCGCGCCATCGAAAACTGTCCGAGCGCAAGCGCCTGATAGCGGCCTGCGAGCGCCTGGCACTGGTCGACCACCTTCTGGTCATGATCGGGTGCACCAAACGCGTCGGGCACCCAGACAAAGTCGACCTGCGGCACGACTGAGGCCTGCTGCGCCTGCGCCTCGAGTTCAGCGCGCAAGGCCTCGAGCGAGGCAGGAAACGTCACCAGCACTGCGGTTCGCCCGCGGGTTGCGAGCAGGCGGTCAAACAACGCTTCGTTGGGGGTCAGCACCGGAAAACGCTGTTCACGCCGGACCTGTCCGATCGCCCTGGCAAACGCCGAGCAGGTAAAGAGCAATGCATCGGCGCGCAGGAGCGCCGCATACCGGCCCAGGTGCTCAAACCGCGCCACGATGTCGGGATGGACAGGCCCCAGGCGCGCGCCATCGGTGGAGAGCGATTCATCCAGCACATGAATGGGTTCGACCTCGGGCCACCCCGCCCGGAACGCACGATCCGCCGGGGGCATCGACACCTGGCCTGCGCTCACCAGCACAATGCGGGGCCGATCGCCCGCTGCGGCCGGTGTGCTCATTCGGGCCGGATACCCGCGTCTTTCACCACCTTCACCGCGCGGGTCATCTCGGCGCGCAGCAGAAGCGCGAGCGCCTCCGGGCCGCCCACCATCGGGTCAAAGCCGTTGGCCTGTATCCGCCTGGCGGTATCGGGCTGTGCGAGCACCGTCTGAATCTCTCGATCGAGGCGGGCAATGATTTCGCGCGGCACGCCCGAGGGCGCAAACACCGCCACCCAGGCGGAGTATTCAAAGCCCGCGAGCCCGGACTCGGCAACGGTGGCGAGCTCGGGCGCCTCGGCAAGCCGCGCCGGGCTCGTCACGCCAAGCGAGCGCAGCCGCCCACTGCGGATATGGGCAAGCGACGTTCCCACCGGCTCGCACACGAACTGGATCTGCCCGGCGATCAGATCGGCCAGCGCCTGGGGCGAGCTTTTGTAATTGACCATCGCCAGATTCACACCCGCCTGGCTCTTGAACATCTCGGCGCAGATCTTGGAGCCGCTTGTTGCCGTGCCGTAGAACAGTTGCCCGGGGCGCGTCCGCGCATGGGCAATGAACTCGGTGAGCGTCTGGGCGGGAACCGAGGGATGGATCACCAGAATGTTGAAGGCGTTCTTGAACGCCATGGACACCGGCGAAAAATCGGCCACCGGATCAAACGGCAGCTTCGCGCGCAGGCTGTAGTTGGCGGCCAGCGTGGTGCTCGAGCCCAGCACCAGCGTGTAGCCATCGGGAGGCGATTTCGCGGCCGCATCCACACCGATGATGCCTTCGGCGCCGGGTCGGTTCTCCACCACCACGGGCTGTCCAAGGCGCTCCGCGAGCTTCTCGGCCAGCACCCGCGCATTCAGGTCCGAGGCGCCCCCTGCACCGAGCGGCACAATCAGTTTCAAGGGGCGTGACGGATAGCTCTGGGCATTCGCCGGTGCAGTCACCATCGCGGCGAGCGCCAGAATCGATCCCGCAATCACTCGTTCCAGACTCGAAATCCCTGGTCGCATTGAACTCTCCCGTGATGTGCGCGCAGCGCACGGTGAAGTGTCTGTCACGCTACGCCGGGTTGCGGCGCTGCGCTCGCGCGACCCCCTATTTCCCGATACAGAAGCGCGAGAAGATCTCGCCCAGCAGCGCGTCGGCGGTCAATTCGCCGGTGATCTCTCCGAGCGCCTGCTGCGCGAGCCGCAACTCTTCGGCCAGCAACTCGAGCGCGGCGTTGCCTTGCGCAAGACACGCTTGCGCGGCAGCGAGCGCCGAATCGCCACGGCCCAGCGCCTGCAGGTGCCGCTCACGGGCAATGAAGGTGGATTCCGCGCCTGGCTCCCCCCCGGCGACGGCAAGCAGCCGCGCGCGCAAACGGTCGATGCCCGCGCCGGTCGCAGCCGACAACCAGAGCGTATCGGGCGTGTCGTCGGGTATGCCCGCGGTAAGCAGATCGCACTTGTTGCAGACGACGAGCCATGGCAGGCCCGCCTCGCGCTCCGCCGCGAGCGCGAGCGAAACGCTGGATGGGGCGCCGCCCCCGCTGACCGGTTCCGGGCCCAAGGCCTGCGCCTCCCGGGCATCGACCAGCTGGAGCACGCAGTCGGCCTCCCGAATTGCTTCCCAGGTACGCTCGATTCCCAACCGCTCCACCGGATCCTCGGTCTCGCGAAGCCCCGCGGTATCGACCACCCGGAGCGCCACGCCCTCGATCTGAATCGCCTGCGCGATCCGGTCTCGCGTGGTGCCCGCAATCGGCGTGACAATCGCAAGCTCTGCCCCGGCCAGCGCATTGAGAAGCGAACTCTTTCCAACATTGGGCTCGCCCACGAGCACCACGGTGAGACCGTCCCGCAGCAGCGCTCCCTGGCGCGCCGACGCGAGCACCCCGGCAAGCGTTGAACGGCACTGGTCCAGACGCCCCGCCGCGTCGGCGGACTCGAGAAAATCAAGCTCCTCTTCGGGAAAGTCGAGTGTGGCCTCGACCAGCATCCTGAGTTCGGTAAGCGCCGCCAGCAGCGATTCGATCCGCCGCGAGAACTCGCCCGACAGCGAGCGCGCAGCCGATCTCGCCGCCCGTTCGGTGCTCGCATCGATCAGGTCGGCGACGGCTTCGGCCTGCGCGAGATCGAGCTTGTCGTTGTCGAAGGCACGCGCGGTGAATTCGCCCGGCTCGGCAAGCCGAACCCCAAGCGTTGCACCCGCCTCGAGAACCCGCCGAAGCAATAGCTGCATCACCACGGGTCCCCCGTGGCCCTGCAGCTCGAGCACATCTTCGCCGGTGTAGGAATGCGGTCCCGGAAAATAGATGGCCAGCCCGTGGTCGATCGGCTCACCCGCCTGATCCTGAAACGGCGTATAGGTGGCCACGCGCGGCACGAGCTCACGCCCGGTGAGCGCACGGGCAAGGGCGGCCACGCCCGCTCCCGATACCCTCACCACGCCGATCGCCCCGCGGCCGCTCGCGGTGGCAATGGCGGCAATCGGGCGCGCGTCCATCATCTGCGCACCCGCGCCGTGCGACCCGGCTGCCTCAGCCGGCCTTCTTCGCGCCTTCGATGCTGCGCGTGATCAGCCACTGCTGAATGATCGAATAGATGTTGTTCACCAGCCAGTACAGCACCAGTCCCGAGGGGAAGAAAAAGAACATCACCGAGAAGATCAGCGGCATGAACATCATGAGCTTGGCCTGCACCGGATCGGGCGGCGTGGGATTGAGCTTGGTCTGGATGAACATCGTGACGGCCATCAGGATGGGCAGCAGACCGACAGGCATATCCAGACCGGGGATGGTGCCAAACAGCGTATCGGGCGCAGCCAGATCCTGGATCCAGCCAATCCAGGGCGCATCGCGCATTTCGACCGACGACAGCAGCACCCAATAGAGCGCAATGAACACCGGGATCTGCACCACAATCGGCAGACAGCCGCCCAGCGGATTGATTTTTTCGGTCTTGTAGAGCTCCATCATCGCCTGGTTCAGCCGCACCCGATCTTCACCATAGCGCTCGCGAAGGGCCATCAGCCGGGGCGTGACCGCCTTCATTCGCGCCATCGAGCGATAGCTCGCTGCCTGGAGCGGATAGAAGATGGTCTTGATCACGATGGTGAGGAGCACAATCGCCCAGCCCCAGTTGCCGATCAGCCCGTGGAGCTTCTCGAGCAGCCAGAAAATCGGCTTGGCAATGACCGTGAGGAAACCGTAGTCGACCGCCAGCTCCAGGCCCGGCGCGATCTCCTCCAGCATCCGCTGGTCCTGAGGACCGGCAAGCAGTCTGGACGACACGGTCGTGGAAGCGCCGGGTGCGATCTCGCCCAGGCCCATCTTGGCGCCCACCGAGTAAAGCTTGGTATCGACCTTGCGGGTGTAGTACTCGCGGGCCAGCTTGTCGGCCGGGATCCAGGCCGACACGAAGTAGTGCTGGATGATGCCAAGCCAGCCGTCGCTCGCGCTGGTCGGATGCTTGGCCTTGCCTTTTTCGATGTCGGCGAAATCAACCTTCTGGAACTTTTCCTTGTCGGTGTAGATCACGGGACCGACATAGGTGCTGTAGAAATCCGATCCCCCGGGCGGCGGATTGGAGTCGCGGGTGAGCTGCAGATACAGGACCGGCGACACGGTTTGTCCACCGGTGTTGGTGATGCGATCACTTACCTCGAGCACATACGATCCCCGGGCAAGCCGCAAGGTGCGCTCAAACCGGACCCCACCACTCTCGGCAACCAGCTTCACACCAGCCGCCTCGCCGCTTGCGCCCAGCTCGCGCGGCAACCCCGCCTCGGAGACCTGCATCGGGCTGCGATGGTTCGGAAACGTCTGGCCATCAGGCGCGCCAATGAGGCCGCTTTGCGCAAGGTAGGTGCTGTTCGCGCGCGAATCAAACAGCAACACATTGCCGTTACGGGTAACGGTGTCGCGGTGCCTCAGCAGTTCACCGCGGCGGATCTGACCACCCATTGGATCGATATCGAGCGCAAGCACGTCATTCTTCAGCCGGATCGACTCGGTGCGTGCCGAGGCAGCTTCGGCTGCCCCCGGAATCTGCGTGGCCGCAGCCGGCGCCGGTCCGGTTGGAATGCTGGGATCGGTTCCGGTTGCCGATGAACGCGCCGGCGCCGTCGTGTTTGCGGGCGACGCTGCGCCGCCCGTCGTGCCCGCTGCGGGTTCGGCCTTCTGCGGTTGCGGGCCGAACAGGGTGGGCTGCCCCTGATGCCGCTGCCAGGCGTCCCAGAGGAACAGGAGCGACATGGAGAAGATGATCCAGAGAATCAGACGCTGGGTGGGCATGATCGGGTATCGGTGGAATCTTTTGGAAACAGCGCCGCGGGTCTGGCATGAGTTGCACACCGGCAGCCAAGCACCGGAGGCACCTCGTCAATCCCGCTCGCGCCAAAGGGGTGGCAACGGGCCATGCGCCGCGCGATGAGGGTCAGCGCATGCAGGGGCCGGTGGGTTGATAGCGCCTGAAGCGCGTAATCGGAACACGTGGGCAAAAATCGGCAGCGCGGCCCGATGAGCGGGCTGATTGCGGCACGGTAAACCTGCACCAGACCGCTCAGGAGGGCCGAAACCAATGATCGGCCCGGATGACGCGCTGCGACCGTCACGCGTGACCTGCGCCCAGGCTGAACAACCGCGAAAGCTCTGCCCGCCAGGCGGCCTTTCGCGCTCGTTGGGAGAGCGCATCAAACCCGGTGGGCATCCGCTTGAGGCGAAGCAGCAGGGCGCACCCTGACGCCTGCCTGCCGGTCGCGAGCAACGTCTCACGGGCGAGCCGCCTCACGGTGTTGCGATCCACCGCCCGCTTCAGGACGCGCCGCGGAACCGACATGAGGAGAACGGGCACATCCGGCACGTCCGCGGGGCGGCTGTGCAACCCGAAGCATGCGGTGGACGCCACCGGGCGCGTCTTGAGGAGAACGCTGGCGTTGACTCGGCGCGCAACCTCTGGCCGCGGGGCGGTGTGGGACGCACGCTTTCGGCCCGACGCTTCTCCGGCGGACGTTTTTCCGCCAGACGCCTCTCCGGCGGACGTTTTTCCGCCCGATGCTTCTCCGGCGAACGTCTTTCCGCCCGACGCTTCCTGGCTTCGCTGCGCCTCGCCAGGCTTCCGAACAGTCTGTTGCTTAGACACCGAGACGCTTGCGGCCTTTGGCACGCCGGGCCCGGATCACCGACCGACCGCCGCGAGTTTTCATGCGCACAAGAAATCCGTGCGTGCGCTTGCGGCGAGTCACTGAGGGCTGGTAGGTGCGCTTCATCATCTGTCCTTGCGCGCCCACACCAGGTGGGCGTCATAAAAAACTTCCAGAGAAACTTCTAGGGAAAAGCCTTTCATTACAACGCATTACCCGGTTCCCTGTCAATTCGCCCACTCGTTGGACCCGGGCATGTCGGGTTAGAATTTAAGGTTCGCCAATTTGGGCAATTCAGAATAGGCGCCGGTCCGGAGCCGGCACACACAATGCAGGATCGCTGGCTCGACTGCGTGGCACGGCTTGAATCCGAGCTCCCCGCGCAGCAATTCAAACCCTGGATCAAGCCCCTCGTATTTCTGGGCTATGAACCCGATTCGCAACGCCTGCGGCTCGGCGCACCGGGTCAGTTCAAGCTCAACCTGATCCGCAATCAGTTCGAGTCCCGCATCGGCGCCATTGCTGCAGCCGTTTACGGTTGCCCGGTCACCGTAAGCTTCGAGCTCATTTCTGCCTCGGGCACCCCGCCCGCCGCCGACGACCCAGGCGCTGCCGCTCCGGCATCAAGCGATGCGTCGGGGCGCCTCGCCGCAGGCTACCCGGTCTCGCATCGCGCCGACACCGAATCGGTCAATGATGCAGGCACCTCGCGCTTGCGCGCCGACCTGAGCTTTGACAATTTCGTTCACGGCAAGGCCAACCAGATGGCCTGGTCTGCCGCCCTCCAGGTGGTCGAGCACCCCGGCACCCAGTACAACCCGCTGTTTCTGTATGGGGGTGTCGGCCTGGGCAAAACCCATCTGCTGCACGCCGCTGGCAACGCGCTCCGGTTGCGCGATCCCCGGGTGCGGGTCCGTTACATCCATGCCCAGGATTATTTCGACGAGATGGTTCGCGGCATCCAGCGCAAATCGCTTGCCGAGTTCAAGGCCAAGTACCAGTCGCTCGATCTGCTGCTGGTCGACGATATTCAATTTCTGGGCGGCAAGGACCGCACGCAGGAAGAGTTCTTCTACACCTTCGAGGCACTGCTCTCTGCACGAAAGCAACTCATCCTCACCTGCGACAGCTATCCCAAAGAGCTTTCCGGCATTGAAGAGCGCCTGGTCTCCCGTTTCGGTTCGGGGCTGATCGTTGAAATCGAACCACCCGAACTTGAAATGCGGGTCGCCATTCTTTTAAAGAAGGCCGAACTCTCGGGCGAGCAGCTTCCCGAAGAAGTCGCCTTCTTCATCGCCCGGCACCTGCGCTCAAATGTCCGTGAACTCGAGGGCGCCCTGCTTCGCGTAATCGCCTTTGCGCGCTTTCGCAACAGGCCCATTGGCGCTGAACTCGCCCGCGAGGCGCTCAAGGACATCCTCGCGCTCAACCGGGCGCCGGTTTCGATCGAGTCGATCCAGAGGACCGTGTCGGATTTCTTCAAGATCAAGGTGGCCGACATGTACAGCAAGCGTCGCCCGGCGCACATCGCCCGGGCGCGTCAGGTCGCCATGTATTTCGCGAAGGAACTCACCCAGAAAAGCTTTCCCGAAATCGGCGAAGCCTTTGGTGGCCGTGACCACACCACCGTCATGCATGCGGTCAAGCGGATTGCCGAGATGCGTCAACACGATCAGGAGATGAACCGTCACCTCCATGTGCTCGAGCAGACCCTGCGAGGATGAACCGGATGCAGCACCGAACCTGTGGACAAGCGGCCGATAA
>JBMSQB010000083.1:0-19971 GCA_049423065.1 Burkholderiaceae bacterium | reverse complement strand
GATGCGCGTCACCGTCGTGTTTCGGGAGGTGTCTTGCGGCACCGAGATCGACATCGTGCAGGAAGGCATTTCGGAGGTGATCCCGCTCGAGATGTGTTACCTCGGTTGGCAGGAATCGCTGGAGCAGTACCGCCGGCTGGTCGAGCCAGCGGCAGCGCAGTAGCTGTGCCTCTTGGCCGCTCCGGCTGAAGTTCCCCCGCCCGCTGCACGGATGACTCAAATGACCGTGTTCGAGGCGCGCCCAGGCAATCGTTCAGGATCTCGTCGTCTATCTCATTGCTTTATCGTGAGGGCTCGGCAGTGGCCAGCACCAAGCTTTTCAAAAATGGAAATTCACAGGCTGTTCGAATTCCCGCCGACCTGGCCTACAGCAGGTGGGACATCGAACTGGTGATTGAGCGCCAGGGCGATGAGTTGCGCATCCGCCCTGCACGACGCCGGATGGGCGATGTGTTGGGCGTGTTCGCGCAGTTCTCGCACATCTTTGCCGGTGGAAACTCTGGCCCAGGAAAGGCCTGTGCTTGCCTCCGGAGGCGCGTCCGTCACGACAACGCCTTGCGGAGGGGATGACACCGCAGGAAATCATCAGCGACTATCCGGATCTTGAGTCAGAGGATATCCGCGCCGTTCTCGAGTATGCCGCGAGGCTGTCGCGTATCAGGCACATCGATCCGCTTGCGGCGTGAAGTTTCTGGTCGATGCGCAGTTGCCCCGCCGGTTGTCGGACTGGCTGATGTCCATGACTAAGCCGCCTCGCCCACACGCTCCATCAACTCGGCCAGTCCGATCACCTGCGTATCGTGCCGAATCGGAAAAGTCTCGTTACCCGGATACACCAGATAGCGCTCTTCGATTCGCAGATCATCGCAGGCAATGGCGAAGCCTTTGCTGAGGCTGGGTGCGCTGGAGCGCTTGATCTCGATGGCGATGTGCGGGCGACCGCCACGGGCCAGCACCAGATCGATCTCGGCGCCCACATGCGTGCGGTAGCAATAGGCGTCGTGATCGGGCGCGACCGCCAGCAGATTTTCGATGCAAAAGCCCTCGAAGCTTGGGCCGCACACCGGATGTCCCAGCAGGTCGTGCAGATTCTTGAGCGCGAGGAGTGCGTGCACGATGCCGCTGTCACGCACATACACCTTGGGCGATTTGACCAGGCGCTTGCCAACGTTCTCGCTCCAGGGCGGCAGACGGCGAATCAGACGCAGATCAACCAGCAACCCGATGTAGCGATCCACCGCCGGGTTGCTCACACCGAGCGCGCTGGCAAGTCGGCTCTGCTGCAGCATGGCCCCGTGCTGATGCGCGAGCATCGTCCAGAGTCGGCCCAGCGTGTCGGCAGGCAGCCGGGGCGCGAACATGGGGATGTCGCGTTGCAGATAACTGCGGATGAAATCCTGTCGCCAGCGCAGGCTCGCAGCGTCGCTGCGCGCGAGCAAACTCTCCGGAAACCCGCCACGGAGCCACAGGGTGTCAAGCGAAGCGCCGTGTGGCTCGCGGGCGTGCAACGGACCGATATCCAGGTAAGCAATGCGCCCGGCCAGTGTTTCGCTGCTTTGCTGCATCAATTCGAGTGAAGCGGAGCCCAGAAGAAGGAAGTGTCCCGATCGATTCCCTTTGCGCCGCCGCTCGTCGATGATCCCGCGCAAAATCTCGAACAGCCCCGGCATCCGGTGGATCTCGTCGAGGATGACCAGTTTCGAGCCCTGTGCACGCAGAAATGCGTCGGCGTCATCGAGTCGGAGCCGATCGGCGGGTCGCTCGAGATCAAGATAAACGGCGCCCCGGGGCCAGCGATCGGCGAGCATCAGGGCAAGCGTTGTCTTGCCAACCTGACGCGGGCCGAGCAGCACGACCGCCGGCGAGTGCGCGAGGCGGTTGGTCAGGTCCTCGAGGAGGGGTCGGTTGACTGATAGCATTGAAAAATTAACGTATGCCGTTAATATTTCAATATTCTATACCGAGCGAAGGCGCGCCTCGATCACCCCCTTCGAATTTTCTCTTGGCCCCCTGGCGCAGCGTTTCACTCAGCAGTCAATCAGTGCGCCTAAGCGCCCAAGCGCATCGTCGATGACGGCCTGCGGCGCGCGTTCAATTTTTCGGGCCTTTCTTGCAGCGAGATCAAACGGGCATTACCAGACTTCCTGCCCGACCGGGCGAGACGCCTCCCAAACGGCCAGATCGGCGGGCGGGGCGGCCTTTTGATCGCACTGGGCGACCAGGTCGGCCAGCACGTATTTGCGCTTCCTGGCGAGCACGATCTGCCCCTGATCGTTGGTGTCCAGTGTCATGGCCTGCCCGGCGGACAGGCCGAGGTCCTTCAGAACGGCGGGCGGCAGGACCACAACCGCGCTGTTTCCGTATTTTCGGAGGATGACTTCCATCGCTGCTGGCCCCGCTTGAAAACGACCGCAGAGGCTAACCCCGAGAGGCTGACATATCAATCATTGTTGAACAAAGGGGCTTGCGCTCGACCGTGTGATCTTCTGGCGGCACTCCCGCCACCAGTCGCTCCATCAACTCGGCCCAGGGTGTCGGCAGGCAGTCAGGGCGGATATGGGCATGTCCCGTAGGATTGACCGCTTGCAACCCAGACGCTCCGAACTATCGCAGCTTGTGGCAGCATTTGCGCTTTGGGAGTTCAACATGCCTCTTCCGGTGGAAACTCTGGCCCAGGAAATCCTGGGCTTGCCGCCTGCAGTGCGATCTGCCCTGTTGGATCGCGTCGTCGCAAGCCTGGATGCGGATGCTGCTCGAGACGCTGCATGGGACCAACTTGCTGCGCAGCGGGAGGTTGAACTGGCTGATGGTACGGTTCAGCCGGCACCGCTCGACGAAGTTTTGGCGCGCTTGCGGATTGCGGCGCTTTGAAGATAAGCGTGCACCCCGCAGCGGAGAAAGAGCTGACGGATGCAGTGCGTTTCTACCGTCGAGAGGCTGGCCAGGCTGTTGCGGCTCGTTTCCTGTCGGAAGTCGAACGGGTGGCGGATCTGCGCTTGACGGCGTGATCTCCAAGGCAACCTACCCCACCACCCCCTCGAACTGCCGCTTCGCCACCTCTCGCAGCGCTTCAATCAGCCGCATCGCTGCCGGACTCATCGATCCGCGCCGCCTGCGCGTGATGCCTACAATGCGGGTCCAGTCGGTGCCGCGCACATTGAGCGGCACCAGTTGACCCGCCTGCACCTCCCACCAGATGAGTTCGCGCGGAATGAAAGTGAGCGCGTCGCTTTGCATCACCATCGCTTTCATGAGCACAGTGGACGTGGTTTCCACCTGCGCCTCGGGCGGATCGATGCCGTGACGGGTGAAGAAGTCGTCGAATGCCAGACGTTCCAGTTCGCGGCGCCGGGGCAGGATCCAGCGCTCAGCGGCCAGTTGCGCCGGCTCGATCGCGCGGGCGCGTGCCAACGGGTGACCCGCTCGCGCCACCACCACGCCGGTTTCGGTGAACAGCGATTCGTGGGTGAGCGCCGGATCGACGGCTCGCGCCGGTACCGATGACAGCGCGAAGTCGACCTCGCCCAGCTTGACCCAGGGCATCAGTGATTCGTTCAGACCGTAGAGCGCGGTGACCCGCAGGCCAGGGTGTGTCTCACCGAGCCGCAGCAGGGCCTGCGGCAATAGCCGGTTGGCCTCGGTGGGGCCGCAGCCCACCAGCACATGGCCGCCCCGCGCGCCCTTCAGCGCATCGATCGTGCTGACGGCGCTTCGCAACTCGGCCTCGACGACCTGCCCATGCTGCAGCAGCGCCTCGCCGGCCGGCGTGGGCGCGACTCCGAAACGCCCGCGATCGAGGAGCCGCACGCCCACTGCACGCTCGAGCGCCTTGATGCTCTTGGACAGCGCCGGCTGCGACACGCCGAGCTCGGCCGCGGCCTCGGTCAGGTTGCCGTGCCGGACCGCAGCGAGAAACATCTGCACCTTTCGATAATCCATAACCCATGGTAATGGAAAAAGCATGGTTGGTTGTTGGATCGTGCCGACGCCTTTGCTAAGGTTCGGCGTCCAATCCGGCCACGGAGCGCGAGATGACCGCCATCGACCTCGATTACCTGGTGCAGCCCGACCGCGTGCACCGCAGCGTCTACACCGATCAATCCCTGTTCGATCTCGAGATGGAACACGTCTTCGAGAAGATCTGGGTGTATTGCGGCCATGAATCGCAGGTAAAAAAGCCCGGCGACTACTGGACGCTGCAAATCGGCCGTCAGCCCATGGTGATGGTGCGCGGCCAGGATATGCGCATTCACGTGCTCTACAACCGCTGTCCGCATCGCGGCGTCATGCTGTGTGGCAACCAGAGCGGCAATACCGGCAAGCACTTCGTGTGTTCGTATCACGCCTGGAGCTTCAATCTCGATGGCAAGATCAGCGCGATTCCGCTTGCCAAGGGCTACGATGGCACGCGTCTCAGCTTCGACGATCCTCAAGCCAGCATGGTGCCGGCGGCGCGCGTCGACAGCTATCGTGGATTCGTGTTCGCAAGTCTGTCACCCACAGGTCCTTCGCTCACCGAGTTTCTGGGCGACTCGAAAGTGGCGTTTGACGATATCTGCGATCGATCCCCAGTGGGCGAGGTTGAAGCGGTGCCGGTCTGCCATCGCGTGATGCAGCGTTCG
Organism: Burkholderiaceae bacterium; assembly: GCA_049423065.1. Taxonomy (GTDB): domain Bacteria; phylum Pseudomonadota; class Gammaproteobacteria; order Burkholderiales; family Burkholderiaceae_E; genus SYIM01. Next base: position 15,349 of record JBMSQB010000083.1, on the reverse strand, counting down.
AACTGGAAGTTCTTCATGGAAAACCAGCTCGATTCCCTCCATCCCTCAGTCACCCACCAATCCACTGGCGTGCCGGCTCGGCGTATTGAAAACCGCCTGAAGGCCGAGCAGGGCAAGGCGCCGCTGTTCTTCCACTATCTGTCCACGTTTGCCTCGAGCTTTGATCAGTGGGACAGCGTGCAAACAGTGAATTTCCCGAACGGCCACGGCATTCTGAAGGCCTACATGGGGCTGCGCCCCACCGACCCCGACACGGTCGAGTATGAAGCGCTCATGAAGAAAGCCTACGGTGAGGAAAAGGCCGAGGAATATCTGTCGCGCAGCATCCATCACGTGCTGGTCTACCCCTATCTGTCGGTGCAGTCGCCCCTGCAGCAGCTGCGCTGCCTGCGCCCCATCGGCCCCGACCGCACGCTGTCCGAGATCTGGCACTTCCGCCTGAAGGGCGTGCCCGAGGCGATTTATCGCCGCTCGCTCTGGTATTTCAACCTGGTCAATTCGCCAGCCACCATGATCAATGCCGATGACCTCGAAAATTGGACCAAGGGCCAGCAGGGCTTGCAGTCCAAGGGCGGCGAGTGGGTGAGCTTTCATCGCGATTTCGGCCGAGATACCGAAGCTGACGGCGTGTCCTACTCGAACCGGGGCACGTCTGAAGTGGTGATGCGCAACCAGTTCAAGGCCTGGAAGGCCTATATGCAGCCGGTCGTGGCCGGCGCCCAGGCCTGAGAGGAGAGCCGCCATGCAACGCAATGACGTCAGTCAGGCCCTCGGCACCGGCGTGGTGATCGAGGCCATCGAATCGATGACCGGCGCCGAGTCGATCGCGCCCGAACACGTGGGGCGTGGTCGACTTCCGGCCACCGGATACGTCCCGAGTGCCATCGCCGTTGATCCTGCCCTGCAGCGGGAAGTTGAAACCCTGCTTTACCGTCAGGCCGCCATGCTGGACGCCAAGGCGTGGGCCGCCTGGTGTGGGCTGTTCAGCAATGACGGCATTTACTGGATGCCGGCCACGCCAGACCAGACCGACTGGGAAGCCGAGGCCTCCATTTTTGCCGAGGATACGTACCTGCGCGAAGTCCGCATGGGGCGTCTGCAGCACCCCAACGCCTGGTCGCAGGCTGCCGCCTGGGCTACCAATCATCTGGTGGGCAACGTGATGATCGAATCAGCGGCGTCCGATCGGGTGGAGGTCTATTCCCGATTCCAGATGATGGAAATGCGGCGCGATGACATCCGTCATTTCGGGGGTAGCTACCGGCACACGCTCGTGCGTGAGCAGGGAACGCTCAAAATCGCCCTCCAGCGGGTTGATCTGACCAACGGCCAGGGGCTCTACGAATACGTGCTGCAGGCCTGGGTCTGAGTTCAGTATTGGGTGGGGTCGCGCTGCCGCTCTGGCGCGGCATTCTGGTGGCGGCTGCGCTGCGATCAGCTTTGCCGCTGCGCGCCAAGGTTATTGGCCCCTTGTAATTACCCGGATTCGCTACGATATTGGCTTATCTTTCGCCAGTGCCGGAGGGCAGGGTCATGAAACGGGTCATTCTCTTCATTCTCACCAACCTGGCGGTGATGCTGGTGCTCAGCATTGTCGTCAATGTTCTCGGCCTCAACCGCTTCCTGTCGAGTGCCGGGCTCAATCTCGGCACGCTGCTGGTGTTCGCAGCCGTGATGGGGTTTGGCGGCGCGTTCATTTCGCTCCTGATGAGCAAGCCCATGGCCAAGTGGTCCACGGGGGCGCAGATCATCAACGACTCACCTGACCCCGGTCACCAGTGGATCGTGCGCACCGTGGCGCGGTTCGCCCAGAAGGCAGGCATCAACATGCCCGAGGTCGCCATCTATGAAGGCGAGCCCAATGCCTTCGCCACTGGCGCCTTCAAGAATTCCGCGCTGGTGGCGGTGTCCACGGGGCTGCTCCAATCGATGAGCCGGGATGAGGTCGAGGCGGTCATCGGTCATGAGGTGGCGCATGTGGCCAATGGCGACATGGTGACGCTCACCCTGATTCAGGGTGTGATGAATACCTTCGTGGTGTTCATCTCGCGGGTGGTGGGCTATGTGGTCGACCGCATGATCCTGCAGAACAAGGATGATGCCCCGGGCGTGGGTTACTACGTGACCACCATCGTCATGGACATCCTTCTGGGCGTGCTCGCTGCCATGGTGGTCGCCTGGTTCTCCCGCCAGCGCGAGTACCGTGCCGATTCCGGCGCCGCGCAGTACATGGGGCAGCGCCAGTCCATGATCAACGCGCTCGCGCGCCTGGGCAACCTCGACCCGGGCGAACTGCCCAAAACCGTTCAGAACATGGGCATCAGCTCGCGGCCCAGCGGCATCATGGCGCTGTTCTCCAGCCACCCGCCCATCGAAGAGCGCATTCGGGCGCTCCAGGCGCAATAAAAGGCTTGCGGGGGCGGCGCCCCCGCTTGTGGCAGCCGCGTCTAGGCGATGCGCGTCGGACGCGGGCTGCGGTCGGCAAGCGCCATCATTTTCTGCACCATCCGCTCGAGCAGGGCGCCCCGTAAAACGGGCTCCTGCTCCCACAGATTGTGGCGCTCGAGCGGATCGGCATTCAGATCGTAGAGTTCCCCCCAGTCAGCACCCAGATACAGGGTGAGCCGGTGGCTTGCAGTCACCAGCGTACGGGCGCGCACCGGCTCTGAAAATCCAAGATAGGCGCGCTGGTTGTCGTCTTCGATCAGAATCGAATCGGGTTCGTTCGCTGCGGGCACGCCGGGCTGCGGCGCAAGATTGCGGCCCTGCATGCCGTTGACCGGCGCGATGCCGGCGCGCGCCAGCACGGTGCGGGCGATATCGATGCTGCTGCCTAGCGATTCGGTGCTCGCGCCCGTCTGCGAGGCGGCCGGATCTGACCAGATGAACGGAATGCGCACCAGTCCCTGGTAGTGGATCGGGCCCTTCAGCATGAGGCCGTGGTCGCCCATGTAGTCGCCATGATCACTGGTGAAGACAACCACCGTGTTGTCGGCCAGACCCGATTCGCGAAGCGCGTTCAGAATCCGCCCCACTGCATCATCGATCATGGTGATCATGCCGTAGGTGAGCGCCAGGATCTCGCGCGTTTCGGCAGCACTCACCGCAAACATGCGCTGCGCGGTGAGGAGCGACTTGCCTTGCCTGCGCTCTTCGTGAATCCAGCGGACATGTGCTGGCGCATCGGGCCCGGGTTCGGCGCAGGTCTCGGGTATCTGCACAGAGTCGGGCGAATACATGTCCCAGTATTTCCCCGGCGGCGTGAACGGATGGTGCGGGTCGGGAAAGGAGCATTTGAGAAAGAAGGGGCGGCGACTGCCCGAGGCGACATGGCGGCGCAGGTAGTCGACCGAGCGCTCTGCAATGTAGGCGCTTGAATAGAGGTGCTCGGGAAGCGGGGTCCGGCGCGCCTGCGGTGCCGAGAAGCGCGCATCCGGTATCCCGCGACCGGGGCCGCGGTGTGCTTCGAAGTCGTGCATCTGTGCCGCTGCCCAGCGGCTCCAGTCGCCGTAGGTCTCATCGCCGTGGTGATTGCAGAGTTCCACGTGCGAAAAGCCGTAGTAGGGCAAGGTGAGTCGGTGCCCGGGGTCGGTCCACGTGGAGCGCAGCTCCTGACGATAGGCCGCGTGCTCGAGATCGCTGTGGGTGGCCTCTGCAAAGCCGGGCGTGGGCTTGAGCGTGCCCACATCTTCGGGGTCGACAAGCGGCGGACGGTCCTCCATGTTCTGCAAATGGCACTTGCCGATCAGCGCTGTGTCGTATCCATGTTCGAGCAGCAACTGCGAAAATGTGGTGGCGTCCAGCGACAGCGGAATGCCGTTGCTGCGCGAGCGATGCACGGATGGCATCCGGCCGGTCATGATGCTCGCCCGGTTGGGCATGCAGACCGGGGTGGCGACATGGAAGCGGTTGAACCGCAACCCGCGGGCGGCGATCGTGTCAATGTGGGGGGTACGAACGATTGGATTGCCGTAGCAGCCCAGGTGATCGGCGCGATGCTGATCGGTGATGATGAACAGGAAGTTGGGCTGTTTCATGGCTGTACAACCGGCTGCGCGATTGCCTGAGCGCCCATCAGTAGCGCGGTGAGGCCAACGAGCACAGCGAGCACAGCGAGAAGCCCCGACCGGAGAACTGCCTGGCAAGCGCAATGAGCGGACAGGGGCATCGCCTCGCGGAATGATCGGTTGGCCATCGTTGGCTCCTTGGTTCGGTTGACCCGATGTTACCCGCTGGTCCTGAAGGGCGGCGAAGCGGACTGGCCTGCGCTGGGCGGCCCGCCGGCCCTTTGCGTTCCAATAAACGCTTGCTATGCTCAAAGCATTCGAGCCGGGTGGCACGGCCAATCAGAACAACTCACGGAGACCGACATGGGCGCGAGCGACGTACCAGTGCTGGAGGGTGGTTTTGCGCCGATCGAATCGGAGCGGGTGATCGAGCTCACCGATATCGAAGGCGAGATTCCGGCGGACCTCAACGGCATCCATGTTCGAAACGGTCCCAACCGGCGCTTCGAGGCACCAGGTCGCTATCACTGGTTTGACGGCGATGGCATGCTGCACTCGGTCGAATTCGATCGTGGCCGCGCACGCTACCGCAACCGCTGGATCCACACGGCGGGGCTCGACGAAGAATTGTCGGCGGGTCGCGCGCTGTGGCAGGGCGTGAAAGATCCGCCCCGGCGCGATCGCCCCGATCAGCCGCTCAAGAACACCTCGAACACCGACGTCAAGTTCTTTGCCGGCGATCTGCTGACCATGTGGTACCTGGGTGGCACGGTCTATCGCTGCAATCCACACGATCTGTCCACCCGAGGCCCGCTCGCGCTCGATTCCCGACTCGAGGGCCTGCCAATCTCGGCGCACTCCAAGGTCGATGAGCGCACCGGCGAGTTTCTGTTTTTTGCCTACGGCAAGAAAGCACCCTACATGCACTATGGTGTGCTGGATCGACAGGGGGCGCTGCGCACCCTCATGCCGGTGGAATTGCCCGGGCCGCGCCTGCCGCACGACATGGCGATCACCACCAACTACACCATCCTCCATGACCTGCCGCTGTTCTATGACATGGATGCCTTCGCGGCAGGGCGTCACAAGCTGCGCTTCTATGAACAGATGCCTGCGCGCTTCGGCGTTGTTCCCAGGCACGGCAACCCCAGCCAGATTCGCTGGTTCGAGGCCAACCCCATCTACATCTATCACGTGTCCAACGCCTGGGAAGAGGCAGATGGACAGGGTGGTACCGAAATTGTCATGACCGGCACGCCATTCAAATTTCCACGCCGGCCCGACGGCATGATCGACGCTGCGAAGGTACCGCGCTATTTCGCCGAACTCGACAACGACTGCATGTTCTATGAGTGGCGGTTCAACCTGCGCACCGGCCAGACCCGCGAGCGCGTCCTCGACGATTTCATCAACACCGAGTTTCCGGTCATCAACTCCACCATGCAGGGTGTGCGAACACGCTATTCATGGAACCTGTTGATGGGTCGGGTCAACCGGCCTGAAGAGCCGCGATTCGGCGGGCTCGCCCGCTACGATCTTGAGACTGGCCGTTGTCAGGTCTATCACGAGGGGCCATCGAAGTGGTGGAGCGAGGCGCCCTTTGCGCCGGCTGACGCCATGAAGGCCGAGGATGACGGGTATCTGGTCGGCTTCATGACCGACCACGAAACCCTTCAGTCGTACTGCAACGTGTTTGATGCCCGCGATATTGGTCAGGGCCCGGTCGCCCGAATTCGGGTGCCCGAGCGCGTGCCCAACGGGTTTCACGCGACCTGGGTGAGTGCCGAGCGCCTGCGGCGAGGCTGGTGACCCGCTCGCCGCCTGCTGCTTCAACAGGATGGACGCCGCGCTCGCCCAGCTGCTCCAGCTGATTGCAAACGGTATTGCAATCGGCGCCATCTATGCGCTGGTGGCACTGGGTCTGGTGCTTACCTACAAGGCCACCGAGGTACTCAATTTTGCGCACGGCGATGTGCTGATGGCCTCGGCGTTCGTGGGCTGGGCACTGATCGCTGGCGCGGGCTGGCCCTTCTGGCTCGCCATTCCCGTGGTGCTCGTGTTTGCTGCGGCACTGGGCTGGGCGATCGACCGTCAGCTTCTGCGGCGCATCGCAGGGCAGCCCCAGTTTGCCGGCGTGATGCTCACCATTGCCATCGCCTTCATGATCCGCGGCGCGGTCAGCATGGTGTTTGGTCCTGACTCGCGTCGCTTCGAAGTACCTTTTCAGGGCCGCACCCAGATCGGGCCGCTGGTCATCAACGATCTGAACCTGGTGATTCTGGGCGTCGCGCTGCTGATCACGGTCACGTTGTTCTGGTTCCTGGGCCGCACGCGGCTGGGGCTCGCGATTCAGGCGTCGTCCCAGAACCAGCTGGCCGCCTATCTCAATGGCATTCGGGTCAAGGCGCTGTCATCGCTCGTCTGGGCGTTGTCGGGGGCCATTTCGGCAGTGTGCGGGCTCCTGCTTGCACCGGTGGCGCTGGTCGATATCGGGCTCTGGGTGGTGGTGTTGAAGGCCCTGGCGGCACTCGTTCTGGGTGGCTTTGGCAGCGTGCCCGGCGCCATTCTGGGTGGGGTGCTGATCGGCGTCATTGAACAACTGGCGGGCGTTTATCTGCCCGACGGCACCAAGGACGTGGCGGCGTATCTGGTGCTGATTGGCGTGCTGGTGGTCTGGCCGCGAGGCCTTCTCGGCGAAGCGCACGGGCGACGGGTCTGAGGCCATGCGCTTTCCCTATGACACCTCCTATCTCGATGGACTGCGGCTGGTCCGCTATCGACAGGACTGGATCCTTTGGGGGCTTCTGCTCGCCGTCCTGGTTGCCGCACCCGCCTTCCTGCCGAAATTTTTCATAGGCGAAGTCACCTATCTGTTCATCCTGTGCGTGGCGAGCCTGGGCCTGATGGTGCTCACCGGCTACACCGGACAGGTGTCCCTGGGGCATGCTGCGTTCATTGCCATCGGTGCCTATTCGCATGCGTGGCTGTTGTCGCAGGGCGTGCCGTGGGTGCTGAGTGTCGCGGGTGCCACCGCCTTGTCGGCGCTGGTGGGACTGTTGATCGGCCTGCCCGCCATCCGGGTGTCCGGGCTTTATCTGGCCATGGTTACGCTCGCCTTTTCAATGGTCGTTGAACAGGTGGCGGGTCGCTGGAAGAGCGTGACCGGCGGCCACAACGGCATGCCGGTCCCCGATCTGGTGGTCTTCGGGCTCTCGCTGGGAGGGCTCAAGCCTTTCTATTACCTGAGTCTTGCGGTACTGGTGCTGGTGGTGCTGGGGCTCGCCAATCTGATGCGAAGTCGAACGGGGCGGGCGTTTATCGGTGTGCGAGATTCCGAAGCGGCCGCGCATGCGCTGGGCATTCAGGTGGCTGGCACCAAGGTGCTGGCCTTCGTGGTGTCCGCCGCTGTGACTGGACTGTCGGGGGCGCTGCTTGCGCACCATGTGCAGTTCCTGTCGCCCGAGGCCTTCAGCATGCTGCTGTCGCTCGAACTGGTCCTGATGGTGGTGATTGGTGGCCTGGGGTCGCTTCGCGGGGCGGTGCTGGGCGCGCTTCTGATCGGCATGCTGCCTACGCTCATCTCGCGCGTGAAGCCGCTGCTGCCCGATCACATCGCCAAGCAGATGGGGCTGGAGATTTTCATGTTCGGCCTGGTGCTCGCACTCTTCGTACTGTTCGAGCCGCGCGGCTTGAACGGCCGGTGGCTCAAATTTCGCGCCTTTCTGGAGAGCTTCCCGCTCTACCGGCGCGACACCTTCCGGCGCGGCAAGACCTACATGAAGTCGGAGCGCTACCGATGACCGCGCACGCCCGCCCTGTCAACCAGGGGCCCATGCTCGAGGTCGAGAACCTGTCGCTCGCATTTGGTGGCGTACGGGCAGTCGACGCCCTCAGTTTTACGGTGAACCCGGGCGAGGTGTTCGCGATCATCGGGCCCAACGGCGCGGGCAAGACCAGCGTCTTCAATGCGATCACCCGGGTCTTCGATCCGCAGGGCGGCGCAATTCGCGTGAGGGGCTGCGACATGCTCGCGCTCAAGCGCCACCAGGTGATTGGTGCGGGGGTGGCGCGCACCTTTCAGAACATCGAGCTTTTTGAAGGCGCAAGCGTGCTCGACAACCTGATGCTGGGGCGACATCGGTTCCCGCAGGGCAGTTTTCTCGCCCAGTGGTTTCGGCCGCCATCGGTGGCGCGCGCCGAGGCCGCCTCGCGCGAACGCATCGAAGACATCATCGAACTGCTTGATCTCGCAGCCTGGCGGAATGCGCCGGTGGCGGGGCTTCCCTATGGCGTGCGCAAGGTGGTGGAACTGGCGCGTGCGCTGGCCGCTGAGCCCGCGTTGCTCCTGCTCGATGAACCCGCCTCGGGACTCAACCCGGAGGAAACCCGCGACCTGTCTTTTTGGATCGACGATATCCGTCACGATCTTGGCATTACCGTGGTGATGGTCGAGCACGACATGTCGCTGGTGGCGCGCGCGGCGGATCGCGTGCTTTGCATGAATCAGGGCGCTGCGCTTGCACTGGGCAAGCCCGCTGACGTGCAGTCCGACCCGCGGGTGGTCGCTGCCTACCTCGGAGCCTGACCGTGGCAGAGCCGCTCCTGTCGGTACGCAATCTCGAAACCTGGTACGGGCCGGTCGCGGCGATCCGTGGCGTTTCGCTCGATGTGCCCGAAGGCGGGTTTGTCACGGTGCTGGGCGCGAATGGCGCGGGAAAGACCACGCTCCTCAACACCATCGCCGGTGTGATCGATCCCTTCAAGGGAAGCGTCCGGTTTCAGGGGCAGGACATCACCGCGCTGGATCCCGATGAGGTGGCGCGACGAGGTGCGGTGCTGGTACCCGAGGGGCGGCAGGTGTTTCCCTTCCTCACGGTGCAGCAGAATCTTGACATGGGCCGGTTTGCGCGCGCAGGTCGGCAGGGCGTGGGCGATGAACTCGCGCGCATTCATCGCTGGTTTCCGCGTCTGCTCGAGCGGGCGCAGCAGCACGCAGGGCTTCTCTCGGGCGGCGAACAGCAGATGCTTGCCATCGGTCGCGCTCTCATGGCGCGGCCCGCGCTGCTGCTGCTTGATGAGCCCTCGCTTGGGCTCTCGCCTCTTCTCACGCGCGAGATTTTTTCCATCCTCGCCCAGATCAACGCTGAACTTGGCACCGCCATCCTGGTGGTCGAGCAGAACGCAGCGATCGCGCTCGCGACCGCGCAACATGGCTACATCATGGAACTGGGCCGGATCGTGGCTGATGATCCCTGTGAAGTCCTGATGGCGAAAGACGATGTTCGCGAGTTCTATCTGGGCATGGGTGCAGGCGCCACCGACGATCGCACTCACCAGCAGCGCTGGAAGCGCAGGAAAACCTGGCGATGAGCGCGCCCGATTCCGTATTTCCGGACGGCGGCTTTCCCACGCGCGAGCCGGGCTGGCTCGCTGCGCATTCGATCCACACCTGGCCGCAGATGTTGAGAAGGCGCGCCGCGCAGTGGGGCGGGCGCCCGGCGCTGCGTCACAAGCTGCGCGGCCTCTGGCATACCTGGACCTGGACGATGTACTGGGAGCAGGTCCGCACGGCCGCTCTTGCACTGGCTGCACGCGGGCTTCACCGCGGTGCGGTGGTGAGTGTGCTCGCTGAAAATCGCCCCGAATGGCTGTTTGTCGATATGGGCGCGCAGGCGCTGGGCGTGATCACCAACGGCATCTATCCCACCTCGTCGCCCGAACAGATCGCCTATTTTCTGAACGACTCGGGCAGCGAACTGCTGGTGGTGGAAAACCAGGAGCAGTTCGACAAGGCGTGGTCGATACGCGATCAGTGCCCCGCGCTGCACACCATCGTCGTGATCGACCTGCGGGGGCTGCGCGCGCTCGATCTTGAAGGCGTGATCAGCTGGGAAGCCTTTATTGCGCAGGGCTGCGAGAAGTCCGCCGCGCATGGGGCGGTGTTCGAGCGCGAGGTCGAGGCCGGACGTGAATCCGACATCGCTTTTCTGGTTTACACCTCGGGTACCACCGGGCCCCCCAAGGGCGCGATGATCTCGCAGCGCAACCTCATGTTTCAGCTCGAGGCGGCGCCGCAATATCTCGAGGTGGGGCCGGGCGACCGCGGTCTGTCGTTTCTGCCGCTCTGTCACATTGCCGAGCGACTCAATACCGTTGGCAATCCGCTCGCCATGGGGCATGTCATGCATTTTCCGGAGCATGCCGGCACGGTGTTCAATGACCTGCGCGAGGTCTCGCCCCATCTGGTGTTCGGCCCGCCTCGATTCTGGGAGAAACTGCATTCTCAGGTGCGGCTTGCGCTCGACGATGCGCCGGGCTGGATCCGCGCCCTGGCCGATCGGGGCGCTGCTGCCAGCCTTCGCGCGGTCGATGCCCGTCTGCAGAACCGGCCGCTGTCGGTCTGGAGTCGGGGCGGGCAGGCCGCGCGGGAGGCGCTGCTGTGGCCCAATCTGCTGAGCTTCATGGGGCTCAAGGATCTGCGTACCGCCATCACCGGCGCGGCGCCTGTTCCCCCGGATCTCCTCCGCTGGTTCATGGGAGTCGGTGTGGTGCTGAGGGAAGCCTATGGCCTGACGGAAACCTGCGGCTTTTGCACTGCCAATCCGCGCGGTGCGGTTCGGCTGGGCTACGCCGGCGTTCGAGCCCTTGGCACAGAGGTGCGGATCGGAGCAGAGGACGAGGTGCTGGTGCGCGGACCCAACGTGTTTGCAGGTTACTGGGGACGAGCCGAGCAGACCCGAGAGACGATCGATTCGGAGGGCTGGCTCCATACAGGCGACTGCGGCGAGATGGATGCGGACGGTTACCTGCGCATTCGCGACCGCATCAAGGACATCCTGATCACCTCGGGCGGCAAGAACATCAACCCGAGTGATATCGAAAATCGCCTGAAATTCAATCCCTATATTGCCGATGTGGTGGTGATTGGCGAGGCGCGCCCCTATCTCACCTGTCTGGTGATGATCGATGCCGACAACGTTGCCCGCTATGCACAGGATCGCCAGATTCCGTTCACGGATTTTGCGAGTCTGACACGCACCCCCGAGGTGATCGACCTGGTGTCGCGCCAGATCGAGCAGGTCAATACAGGGCTTGCCCGGGTGGAAACCATCAAGCAGTTCCGCATCCTGTCGCAGCTGCTGGGCGCCGAGGATGAAGAGCTCACCCCCACCATGAAGCTCAAGCGCAAGGTGCTGGCCCGGAAATATGCCGACCTGATCGATGCGATGTATTCCGGCTGACGGGCTGGCGGTGAGCGCCTGCGATGACGCGTTCAGTCAGCCGTCGTACACTCGCGCTCATCCTGCATGCGAATATTTCAGACCCACAACGGAGACAACCATGACCACAAGAAGACAGATCCTGGCCGCAGCCGCTGCAGCAGCCGGGTCAACGCTGGCATCAACCGCCCGCGCGGGCGGCGTGACCGACAAGGAAATCCTGATCGGTACCCATCTCGACTTGTCGGGCCCGGTCGCGGCTGGCATGCCGCACCTGCGCAACGGCACACAGATGAGGATCGACGAGGTCAATGAAGCGGGCGGTATTCATGGGCGTCGATTGCGATTGATTGTGGAGGACAACGGCAGCCAGCCTCAGATGGCAGTGCGGGCGGTCGACAAACTGCTCCGAAGCGATGATGTGTTTGCCGTGGTGAACGCTTTCGGCTCGGGGACCAACGCTGCAACGGTCAAACGCATTGGCGATGCCGGTGTGCTCAACTTCGCGCCCTGGGGGGCGTCGGCGGTGCTGCAGAAAGTCTCTGGCAATCACCCGCTGCTCTTTACCACCGTGCCCAACTATCACATCACCATGGACAAAGGGGTGAACTGGGCAATCCGCAAGTTTGGCGCGAAGCGCGTGGGCTACATTTATCAGGAAGGCCCACTTGGCGAGCTCATGGGTTCGGGCGTCAAATCCGCCGTGAAGGCCAACAGTCTCGAGCTGGTGGCTGAGGCCGCGTATAAGCCGGGCGATATCGATTTTTCCTCGCAGGTGGCCCGCATGCGTGCCGCCAATACCGACCTGATCGTGATTGCCACCATCACTCGCGAAACGGTGGGCATCATGTCCGAGGTGAAGAAGCTTGGCTGGAACAATGTATCGGTGCTCACGGGCACGCCCGGACGTACCGGAATCGTGCTGCAGCTCGGCAAGGACAATGTTCAGGGCCTCTATGGCGTAGGCAGCTGGAAGGCCGGCACCGATGCGCCCGAGGCCGCCGCATGGAAGGCGTCGTTCAAAAAGCGCTTCAACAACATGGAGCCCGATGAGAACGCGCTCCTCGCCTATGTGTATGCCGACTGGCTGCTGAAGGCCGTTGCGGCGGCCGGGCGCGATCTGACCGCTGACAAGGTGGCGCGCACGCTCCAGTCCATGGAGTACAGCGACAACGGGCTGATTTTCTACAAACCGGTTCGTTTCAAGGGAAACCACATCACGCCCGAACCCGTGCAGGTGGATCAGGCGAAGGGCGGGAAATGGGTACCCGCCGGAGATCTGGTCGACTAGGACATGCCAATGAGTCAGCACCATCTTCAGCACTCGCTTCGCGTTCATCAGTTTCACGGTCTGCAGCCCGGACCCAGGCTGATCGTGCTTGGTGCCGTACACGGCAACGAGATCGCAGGCGTTCGCGCAATCGAGCGCCTGATTGCAGAACTTGATGCGGGTGCGCTGCGAATTCTGCGGGGCTGCCTCACGCTGGTTCCCATCACCAACCCGCTCGCGCATCAGCTTGTCACCCGATCCGGCGATCGCAATCTGAACCGAAACCTGCGGCCGACCGCTGTGCCGCAGGATTTCGAAGACCGGATTGGCAATGTGCTGTGCCCGCTCCTGGCTGCGCACGACGCGCTGCTCGATCTTCACTCGTTCAACAGCCAGGGCGAGCCTTTCGCGCTCATCGGACCCGACAACAACACGGGCGTGCTCGAGCCCTTTGCCCATGCGGCAGAGGAAGCAAAGCTCGCCCGTCATCTCGGGCCCAACCGGATCGTCGAAGGCTGGATGAGCGCCTACGAGCAGGGGGTGTCCCGACGGCGCGAACGGAGCCGGGTCGCGGGCGTCACGCTCGATACCGATGCAAGTTATGGCGTCGGCACCACCGAGTACATGCGCTCGCAGGGCGGCTGGGCGGTCACGCTCGAGTGTGGTCAGCACGCCGATCCGAATGCGCCTGCAGTGGGCCATCGCGCCATCCGCCAGGCCATCGCCATGCTGGGCCTCGCAGACCTTCCGCTCGAGCCGCCGCCGTCTTCGCATGAGCTGCTGCGTCTGGTGGAAGTCACCGACCGGCTTCATCCTGACGACCGCTTCGTTCGCGAGTGGGTGAGCTTTGATCCGGTCTGGAAAGACGAGCCGATCGGCATTCGTCACGACGGCACCGTGGTGCGCTCGCCGGGTGATGGCCGGATTGTGTTTCCCAACGTCAAGGCCGAGCCCGGGTTCGAGTGGTTTTATTTCGCCCAGCGCAGCCCGCGCTCGCTCGGCTGACAGGCAAGGGTTCTGACCGATGCAAACTTTCACCAACCGGGACGGGCTGTCGATTGCATGGCAACTCGACAGCTTCGCCGCGCCCTGGAGCACACCCGACACCGTGCTGCTGCTCCATGCGGCAATGGGGTCGTCGCAGCGCTGGTTCCGCTGGATGCCGCGCCTTGCCTCGCGCTACCGCGTGCTCCGGATGGATCTGCGCGGTCATGGCCTGTCGCAGATTCCTCCGCCCGATCAGGCGTTCTCGCTTGCCCATCTGGTGGGCGATGTGCTTGAGCTTCTCGATCGGGAGGCACCGGGCGCGGTGCATGTGGTGGGCAATTCTGCCGGGGGCTATGTGGCGCAGCGCCTGGCCATCGAACACCCCGGGCGCGTGAAGACGCTTGCGCTCTATGGCTCAACGCCGGGGCTCAAGCAAAGCCATGCGCCCACCTGGATTCCCAAAATCGCGGAACGCGGCCTGCGCCGGTTTCTGGCGGAAACCATTGACGAGCGTTTCGACGGGCGGGCTGATCCTGCACTGGTGGAGTGGTTCATTGGTCAGGCGGGATCGAATGACCCCGCATTCGTTGCGCGCTTCGTCACCCATATGTGCACGCATGATTTTCTCGATGACCTGGTGGCGGTTCGCGCACCCACGCTGATCGTGGCCGCCGGCCGTGAGAAAATCGGTCACGCGAGCACCTATCTCGAGATGCAGAAACGCATCGCCGGCAGCGAGCTGCAAACCATCGACACTGCAGCCCACAATATCTGCGACGGCTATGCCGACCAGTGCCTCGATCTTCTGCTCGATTTTCTGGACCGACACGCTGCGCTGTCCGGCGATCGCGGTCAGGCTCGACCCTGAGGAGTAGGAAGCCGATGAAACCCCATGCTCATTCCAACCCCACGCGTCGCCGCCTGCTTGCGAGCCTGGGTGGCGCGGCGCTTGCCGCCGGTGGCGTTGTCCGGGCGCAGCCAGCGTTTCCCTCGCGGCCCATTCGCGTCATCGTGCCCTATGGCACTGGTGGCGGCACCGACATCCTCATTCGCATGCTTGCGCCTGCGGTGGGCACCTCGCTCGGGCAGTCGATTGTGATCGAAAACCGGCCCGGCGCCGGCTCGGTTCTGGGCACCGAGATGGTGGCGCGTTCGCCTGCCGACGGTTACACCCTGCTCGCGGTGGACAGCGCGATTCTCACCAACCCGGGGCTGCGCAAACTGCCTTTCGATACCAAGCGTGACCTCGCTGGCGTCACCATGATGGCCACTGCGCCGGTGATTCTGGTGGTTCATCCGTCGGTCCCTGCCAAGACGCTGCCCGAGCTCATCGAGCTGGCACGTTCGAAACCGGGCATGCTGAACTACGCCTCGGGCGGCAACGGCGCCTCCACCCATCTGGCGGGCGAGTTGATGAAGATTGCCTGTGGGGTCGACATTGCCCACATTGCCTACAAAGGCACCGGCCCTGCCATGACCGATCTGCTGGCCGGACACGTGCAGATGCAGTTTGCGGGCATCAGCTCGGTTCGTGCCCATGTCGAGGCTGGGAAGTTGCGTGCCGTTGCCGTGACCGGCCCGAAGCGCAATGTCGCCATGTCCGCTGTCCCCACCTTCATCGAGCAGGGGGTGAAGGGCGTCGATGCCGATACCTGGTGGGGGCTGTATGCGCCAGGCGGAACGCCGACCGATCTCGTCGGCGTTCTGAACGATCACTTCGTCCGGGCATTGAAAAGCGCTGACCTCGCGCCCAAACTCGCGGCCTCGGGATTCATCCCGGTTGCGGGCACCGCTGCCGAGCACGCCGAGATGACCTCATCCATGATCGATCGCTGGACCGAGGTGATCAAGGCTGCAAAGATCAC
>JBMSQB010000082.1:0-20689 GCA_049423065.1 Burkholderiaceae bacterium | reverse complement strand
GGAACGGGAACGGGAACGGGAACGGGAACGGGAACGGGCACCAGCACAGCGTCCGGCAACTACTCGGTGGGCTTCGTGCTGTCGAGCAATATGGTCAACACCGAGGCCCGTGCGTCCATTGTGAACACCAAGCCGGCGACGCTTCGGCCGCTGAAGGTCGGCGCGGGCGGACTGGACGTGAGCGCTTCGGATGATTCGCGTGTCCTGTCCGACGTCGACCTGGCGGCGACCAAGGGACGCGAGGGCGAGCTGGCGCAAGCCGTTCGATCCTTTGCCGGGCTCTACGGGGTCTCGTTCTCCGATTACTCGGGTGTGCGTCGCGTTTTGGCGGGCGACCGCGTGCGCGTGGGAGCCCCGGACTACACGACATTCGACCGACCCGAGCGCGTCTTGACCGGCGAACGTGTCGAGATCAAAGGTGACCTCGGCGGCATACCGCACAACAGCCTGTACGAATACATCGGTAAAACGCCGCTCGAAGGCCCACAACTGGATCGTGTTGATTACAGCGACACCAGCACATGGCGCAAGATTAACGGCATCGCTGGCAAGACCTATGTCTTCAAGGGCCTCACCGCCAGCCTCGATCTGGGCGTTGAAAACTACGAGGACAACAGTCGCTGGCTGGGTCTCGACCTCGATGATTTCGTCGACACGGCGGCCGCCGCCGCAGAAGCTGTTGGTGCGCTTGCAGGCTCGGACAAGACAAAGGACAGCGGTGGCGCATCGGCCTTCGGCGGCCTGGTCGTGCGCAATGACGTTCGAAGCGACGTGGTCTCGTCTGTGCAAGGCTTCGAGATCACCGTCACAGGCGATGTTTCGGTCACGGCGACCGGCTCGTCCGTGATCCTTGCCCGCGACACGAGCGTGGTCGAGGCCCAGGCCACGGGCGTCAATGTGGTGGTCGCAACCAATACCGTGCTCGGTGAGGTCAATGCATGGTTGCGCAACAACACGGTACACACCACGGCCGATTCCGACCCTTCGCTCAAGCCCGAAGATCGACAGGCGGGCGATCTGAAGGTGAAGGCGGACAACACAGCCTTCATCCTGGCCGAGCTTGACAGTTCGGTCAAAGCCTCCACTTCGGTGGGCGTGGTGCTCGCCTTCAATACCATCGGCTATGCGCCGCAGAACGTCCTCTTCAACGTTCTCGACGGTGTGCTCGGAACCAGTCTCGCGGGCATGGACTCGCTGAAAACGGTCGCTCGGATCGATGAAACACCGATTGAAGTTGATGGCTCTCTGAGCGTATCGGCTGGCTCGACAGGTCAGATTCAGGCGCTGATCAGCAACTCGGCGCTTGCGCTCAACGTCAGCAAGTCAGGTGCGAGCAACTCCATCAGCGTTGCCCCGGTCGTGGCAATGAACAAGCTCGCCTCCGAAGTTCAGGCGAAGATCGACCAAACCGACTCGGTCGTGACCCGTGACGACATCACGGTTCATGCAAATGACAGCGCTCGCATCCAGTCCGAGGTGGCTGCGAGCGCGATCGGTATCGCGGCGAGCACCACCTCGGACAGCAAAGCCGTATCGGTCGGATTGAGTCTGACTCGCAACGATGTGCAGAGCGATGTCAGCGCATTCATTCGCGGCAGGGGAGCCGACGCCCCGGCCCAGATCACCTCGAACGAAGGATCGATCTCGATCGAGACGCAGCGCGGGGCGTCCATCGCGGCCAATGGTCGGGCCACTGCGGTCGCTGTGGCGGCGAGCCTCAAGGGCGGCTCCACGGCGGTCTCGGGCGCGGGCACGCTTGCTCAGAACCGCACCATGGGTGATGCGCAGGCCTTCGCGCAATGGGTCAATCTGACGACCGAGGCTGAGCTGCCGCCTGCCGGGTCAGCCAGCACATCATCCACCGCTGAAAGCGCTGCACCGGCTTTGACAACGCAGCTGCTGCCAGCCGATGCGCGCATGCCCGGCGATGTGACCATTCGTGTTCAGGACGACACGCTGATCGATGCGTATCTCCGGTCGGTTGCGGCCTCGGTGTCGGTGGGGCTAGGCGGTTCTGCCACTGCGGCTGCGATCGGTCTGTCAGTGGCTCGCAATCTGATCGGACAAGCGCCTCAGACTGTGCCCTTTGACCTCAAGGCCTCCCAGTACAGCAAACCTGCGCTGCTAAAAGAGCTCACCAAGGGGAAACGGGTCCTGCACGACACCGCCTCAACCGGTTCGAGTGTCTATGAGTATCTGGGATCCGATCTGAAGGATGACAAGGGCATCGACCTTGTCAATCAGAATTACTCGGACACCAAGCTGTGGCGGATTGTGTCTGATTCTGAGTCCTACGACTTCAAGGCCTCCTCATACCGCAAAGCCGAGCTGCTGAAAAAGCTCGCCAAAGGGCAACTTGTCCAGCACGACACCGCGTTGCTCAGCCGGGATATTTATGAGTACGTGGGTCCCGAGCTGAACGACGACGAGGGTATTGACCTCGTCAATCAGAACTACTCGGATGAAAGTCACTGGCGGCTCGTAAGCTACATGCCCCGCGTGGCGATCACCCAGGCGCAGATCCTCGACGGATCGGTGACCGCGACGGGCGAATTGACGATCGAGGCGGCGAGCAGTTCCCAGATCAAGGCCCGGGTCCTGGCTGCCGCTGTAGCAGTGGGCGCGAGCGGTAGCGGTGGCAGCGCGATGAGTCTCAGTGCCGCCGGCGCCTATGCAGAGAACCGGATGGTTGCGAGCCTGCTCGCGGGCGTCGACGCGGACGACACGACGCTCTCGCGACTGTCTGCCAGGCAAATCTCGGTGCTCGCGGACAGCAAGGCCAGCATCGATGCCGTGACCGGTGCGGCAGCGCTTTCGGGCTCGTTTGCCGGGACGGGTGGAGCCACCACGGTTGCGATTGGGCTGTCGCTCGCCTTCAACAGTATCGACGTCGATGTCAAAGCCGATGTGAACAAGGCGACGCTCACGGCGGCTGACGGCAATATCGATATTCGCGCCCTGTCGACGGGCACCGACCGCTACACGCTCGATGCGGCGCGTCTCAAGCAGGCGGGCCTCACTGCCACGACAATGGATCTGCTCGCGCAGGCAGGCAAGGCTGCGACCTACACCAGCGACGAGAAACTGGAGTGGGACTACCGGCCAAGCGACGGCAAGGTCGAACTGCGCGAGGTCGTGAACGGCAGCTTCCTTGGCATCACCGATATGCGAATGCCCAAGGTTCGCGTGGTCGACGGCAAAGGGTATAGCGTCTACGAGCTCAAGAACAAGTCGCTTCTGTACACCGTTCGCGATCTGTCGGTGATCGATTTCTCCAAGAGCGGAGACTGGAAGAAGGTCGAGACCGACAAGCCGACGGTCAAGTCCGGCTACACGGTGAAAGTCGCCGAAGGGCATCTTGCGGGCGGCACCGTTGGTCGCGTGTACGAGTTCATTGGTGTGGTCGAGAACTACACCACCGAAGACGGCGAGAGTATCGACAACGGCACCTGGCGCGAGGTGAAGAAGGACGAGATCGTTCTGGTTGCTGGCAACCACAAGGACTCGGATAAAGAGGCCGACAGTCTGGTTGGCAATTTTTATCGCTACAAGGGTGACACGCTACGAATCGATCTGTCGAAGGAAGACTTCAAGGACAAGGACAAGTGGACTGAGCTGGTCATCAAGGAAGACATCGCGCTCGAGAAAGAAAATTATTCTGATCAGACTCGCTGGCGCCTTGCCGACAACTTTGCGGATCCTGCTCTGCAGCGCGAGCTCCTGAATGTGCTGCGGGACTCGGGCGTCGACTTGCCAGCGGTTGACGTGATCCGAAACAACGCGCTCTATCGCAGCCACGAAGGCCTCTCCTGGGATCACCAGCAGTCTGACGGCACCGTGATGCTGTTGAAAGAGGATGTGGTGGCGGTCACCTCTGGAAAGGACGCTGGCCAGCTCTACCGTTTCAAGGGAATCACCAATGTCAATCAGCTGGCCGCTGAGGAAGCCGCGACGGGAGACATCTCCCAGAAGCAGTTCGAGGTCAACCTTGCGACCGAGAAGCTGAGCGACACCACCCGCTGGGAAAAACTCGGCAACAGCATTCATTGGCTGATGGTCGGCGATACGGTGCGCGTATCGTCTGGCCATGCGGGCGGAGGCGTGGCGGGCCAGGTCTATCGCTACATCGGTCCGGGCAATACGCTGCTCACAGCCGAAGAAAATTACGACGATAAAGCGCGCTGGGTGCCGCAGGACGCGGGTATCAACGTATCGATACTTGAAGAAGGCGTGGCCTGGAAGCTCGTTGATGGCGCAGGCAAGAGCTACACCATGCGATTTGATCCGGTCCCCACCGGATCAACCGCATCGCCATCGGCAGTGGTTGGCCGAAACAGCATCAATGCGGTGTCGGTGGGCGCGTCGGCGGCTCTCGGCTTCAGCTTCGGGGGGTCAGGCAAGTCCGTCAGCGGGGCCGGGGCCGTGGCGGTCAATACGATCCGGGGATCGACCGACGCGTCGCTGCGCAACAGCAACGCGACCGCCGAACAAGGCGATCTGGTGATCGATGCCCTCAGCGACAAGGCAATCGCTGCAACCATTGTTTCGCTCTCGGTCGCGGTGGGTGCAGGAAGCAGCAGCGGAGTGGGCGCCTCCATCGGCATTTCCATTGCACGCAACCTGATCGGCAAGGAGGGTTTCGGCGTTCTCGGCGAGGCGGCGAATGCAACCGTCAGAGCGCTCGTCATCGATTCCGACATCGTCGCCGGGGGAAGCCTCGACTTGCGGGCGGATGCACGGCAGGTCATCGATGCCCTCGTCATCTCGGGGTCTGCGGCGGTCGCAGGCAGTAGTGGAACGGGGATTGCCGCAAGCGGCTCGGGCGTGTGGGCGCAAAACGAGATTGGAACGCGGGTGCAGGCGGGCGTCTTCATCGCGACCGCGCTGGATGCACCCCTCAGCGAGATCACTGCGACTGCGTCGGGCACACGCCCCAGCGACATCCGTGCGGATGAGGTGCTGGTACAGGCAAGTGACCGATCCACCATCCGATCGGTGGCTTCGGCGTCAACGCTGGCCATTGCGTTTGGCGGCAACACGGGCGTTGCGCTGTCGATCGGTGTATCCCTCGCGCGCAACGTCATCGATGGCTCGGTGGAAGCGGCGCTTGACGGCGCCACGGTCCGCTCGGCGAAAACGGTCCAGGTACTGGCGAATTCGGATGCCAGCATCCGGGTGTTGAGTCTTGCTGCCTCTGTCGGTGCGGGGTTGAGCGGTGGAACGGGCGTGGGGATCAGTGGCGCCGGAGCCTCTGCGCTCAATGTGATCCTGAACGACACGCTCGCGCATGTTCACGACAGCGCAATCGAGGCTGGCGACAGCATCACGGTATCGGCGCTCGCCACCAATCGAATCAATGCGCGGGTGATTGCCGCATCGCTTGGCGTGGGGGTTGGCGCGTCGGCGGGGGTCGGGGCCTCGATCGGTGTCGCCCTGGCGCGCAACTTCATTGGGTACAACCCGGAAACGTCTTCCGCGCTGGTCAACTACACCGGCGGGATCGATTCCCCAACGCGGATCAAGAATGGCCAGATCGTTCGCTTGAGCAGCGCACTCGGGCTTCGCTCCAATGAAACCTATCAATACATCGGCAAAGACGACCTCGAGCGTAAAAATGACAAAGACGACAAGCCGATCAACCTGATCACCAGCCAGGATTACAGCGACATCAAGAAGTGGAAGCAACTGATCGATCCCACGCCGAATCAGGTCAAGGCCTGGGTCAGCCACTCGTCGGTGGTCAAGACCAATCAGGCCGTGGCCACGCAGGCGTTCAAGGTCAGTGCGCTCGTCAATCAGAAAATTGAGGCGCTGGTGGTGTCCGGATCGGTTGCGGCGTCCGGAGGGGGCAGCTTCGCGCTGGCGCTGAGCGGCGCCGGCGGAAGTACGGTGAACCGGTTGAAGTCCGATGTGGGCGCCTACGTGGTGAACACGACGGGCGCAGGCGTGGATGTCAATGGCGACATCACAGTGTCCGCCAAAGACAGCAGCGTGATCGATTCATCGGTAACGGCCGTTTCGGTCGCTGCGTCCTTTGGCGGGGTGGGCGCTTCGGTTGCGATTGGCGTGTCACTTGCCGAAAGCACGATCGAAAGCACGATTCAGGCTGTCGCCAACAAGGCCAAGCTCACATCCAGGTTGGGGGCGCTTTCGATCGATGCCAGCGATCTTGCCGACATCGATACCGCCTCCACTGCTGTGGCGGTTGCCTTTTCAGTCAGCGCCTCGGGCGTGGCGATTGCCGGTGGCGGGGCCAATGCGATCAACACCATCAAGACCTCAACGGGCGCCTGGGTGGACTACTCCCAGGAGCCTCCTGCAACGGTCAGTTCAGCCCCGGGTCGGAGTACGTTGTCCGCAGGCACGGATATCCGTGTCAAAGCCCAGAGCGATTCCAATGCGGACACCCGCGTCAAATCGGCAGCTGCCAGCTTTGGGTTGATTGCGGCAGCAGCGTCCGGAATGGTGGCAAAAAATCTGTTCTCACCAGCCGTATCCGCCTATGTGAGAGCGACCGATGTGACAGCGGGTGGAGAGGTTTGGGTCGAGGCCAATGGGAACCGAATGAGCCGCGCCAATACCCTCGGACTGGCGGTGAGTTCGGGCGCTTCGGTGGGCGTGTCAGCCGTCGAAACCAAAATCGACAACAGCGAGGTGTTCGCTGCGGTGGATGATGGAAGCTCGGTTCGGGCCGATCGTCTGGAGATTCACGCGCGTTCGAACGACGATCTGCTCCAGAAGTCCATCGCGATCAGCGGTGGCCTCTTCTCGGGACTTGGCGTGACCTCGAACCTCGACATCATCGGTGACGCCAAAGCGCGAATCGGCGACAACACCACGATCAATGTCGGGACACTCGATTTGAGCGCGACCCGCGACCAGGAATTCGACGCGCAGGTCCGCAACGTGGGCGTGTCCGCCGTCGGTGCCGCCGGGGCGGGGATGACACGCAAGAGCACGGGCAAGGCCCTGGTGGAGGTCGGCAGGCAGGCGCAAGTCAATGCCGGTTCCATCCTGGTGAACGCAACCAATACCGCGACCAAAGAGCGATACAGCAGCGAGGAGAATTCGCTGCGGTCCTTCTCCTTCAAGGGGGCCGGCGGAGACGTGATCAACGTCGAGGCGAATCTGCAGACCGGTGCGCGGGTGAACGTCGGCGATGGGGCCCGGCTCACAGTGACAGGTGTTGATGAGGGCGCTGCGCTGTTTCGAATCGTCACGCTGTCGGATATCTTGCTGCGAGACAAGGCTCGCATCGACGGTATCGGAATTGCCGGACTCCTTACCGCCTTGGATCTTGAGCAGACCACGATCTCGCAGTCCACCATCACAGTGGGATCAGGCGCTGCGCTTCGCAACCTCACGGGCGATCTGGAACTCGCCACGCGCACCGACGCCGATGTGCTGGCGGCTTCGAATGCGTTTTCAGCGGCTGCGGTATCGGCGACGTTTGCCCAAGCCCAGTCGGATCTCTCAGCCGACAACAGCATCACGCTGACCGGCGCCGAGCTTGTCGGCCGCGACGTGAAGATCATGTCCGGTCAGAGCCTTGACCGGAGACCCGGCATCTTGAGCTCGGAAGCAAGGACGGATCTCGCCACGCTCGGTCTCGGCATCTTCGACGCGGAGCACGGAACCGAGCTGGTCGAGAAGAACATCATCAACCTTGCGGATGACACACTGCTGCGTGCCCGGGGCAGCGTTGATCTGCTTGCCGAGGCGGGGATCAGCAGCGCAAGGAAAACAGGGACGGTTGTGCCGGTCGGTGGCGTCGGTGCGGCGAGGACATCGAGTTTTGTGTTCGACAGCACCAACAAGGTTGTGGTGGATGACGAGGCCCGGATCGAGGCGGGCATGAATTACAAGAACCGGGTCTTCGTTGAGCCTTACACCCTCAACGGGGACGCGAATCTGATCGGGAGTGCAGGTACAGCGGCTGCGAACGGCGACCGGATTGCAGCGATTCGGCGCGCAGGGGTGGCGGGCATCGATCTCACCGGATCCGAGAAAGCAGCCCTCGGCCTCGATGAATTGCAGCGCTACCACTACGTGGCCCTGGCGATGAAGGATGTGGCGGTCACCGTCAAGGTCGATGACGTGGTCCACGATGAGTCAAGCGGCCGCTACTACCAGATGCTGTCTGGCGGCGGCACTGAACGCAGCCTCGTGCTTGACCAGGAAAACTATGCCGATGAGGCCCGCTGGTTGGGCGTGGAGCCGAAGTCCAGCGGGACGGTGCTGAAGGAACAATTGGCGCTTGCTGCCGATGGGCGACTCTTCAAGCGTACAGGTGGCGAGGTCAATTTCGACGGTAGCGCTCGTGACGGGGACTGGCAGGAAATCGATCTGCACCAGAGCAATACGGGCAAGATCCTGGCTCAAGAGCTGAGCGATGATTTCTACGTCGTCAAATCCAAAGACGTGGAGATGCCGACACTGGTCTACGGCAACCTGGCCAACCAGTTGTTCGAAGACCGTGCCGAGGTCAAGCAATGGATGGCGAGCCACGCGGGCAATGCAGAGGCGATTGCGCGCTACCAGGCGCTGCTTGAGAAGATCGATGCCCAGCTTCTGAAGATGGGGCTCGCGTCCGCGGTGGGCGACAGCGCCACGGTGGTACCCCGCGAGAACTTCGATCAGATTCTGTTGCGGATGCCCAGGCTGGAGGCGGCTCCTGGCCTCATCTACATTTCAGCAAGCTCCGCATCCCTGCCGGCGGAGTTGGACGGTGACGCGCGGGCTGCTGCGGTCAAAAAGGCGGATGACGCATTGCGCGCTTCGCGCGAGGCCCTTGACAAGGCGATGGCTGGGGGTCGGCTGATTGCGCATTCTGAGGCCGATATTCTGGTCGAGAATCACAGTCTGTTTTCCCTCGAAATCAACGACGTTGCCATCGATCGCAACCAGCGGGTGGTCACGAAGGGCAATGCCCTGGTCACGCTTCAGCCCGGGACAACCTACTTCAACAATGGCGCGTTGGGGACGCCGGGAGGCGCAGGTTCAAGTGTCATCAACATCGAGCAGGATGCCTATCCCCTGACCTATTACGGCAATCAGGGCAGCCTGGGAACCTTGAAGTTTCCGGATGCGCCGCAGAACCTCTATGTTCGCGGTCAGATCGAAAATGACAGCGGCGAGGTGAGGCTCACCAACTATGACGGCAGCGTGAGCGTGACCGGCACGATTCGGGGCGCACGTCTCAATATCAGCGCGGCGGGTGACTTCAATCTGTCGAGCGACAACTGGTTCCACGCGGGTGCCGATCCCCGGCAGTACGTGAATTTCACCGGGCTGTTTGGTAATGACGTGCGGACAAGCGACGGAACGCTCCGTCGCAGTCCGTATGCCAATGCGACGGACCCGCGTCTTGAGCAGTTGTTGGATGCGATTGACGATCCCGTTCGTACCGGGTCCATGATTTTCGCCATGGGCACGGTCGATATCAACGCGCGCTTTCTGAATCTTGACGGCACGATTCAATCGGGTATCGACCGGGTTGACCTCCTCATCGACAAAAACTTTGCCCCTAAGACATCGTCTCAATTCTTCGACAACGGGGGCCAGTTGCTGCCAGGCCTCACGATCAGCTCCGAGCACCGAACTGCGTTGAATGGCTATGTCGACACCAACAAGCGGCTCATCACGCTCGACGACATCAAGCCCGCTGGAGGGGTTGTCAACCTGACCGGCACCATCATCAACACCGGCAACGGTGCGATCAAGGTGGCGAGCGGCTACGCCGCGGTGAACATTCAGAACAAGAGCAGCTATGACCTGGCAACGGGTGTGATCGACGCCTCGATCAATCGGACCGGTACGGTCACCGTCACTGACACCGCGACGCTCAAGCGCGAGGTGTACACCTTCAAGGATGGAGGCTACACCCAGGAAACGTTCGTTGGAACGCTCAAACAGAGCAACGGGTTGAGCAGCATCGTCTACGACTCCACCGGAAAAAAATCCGGCAATCAGGCGAGCCTGGAAAAGCCATTGGTTTATCAGCCAGAACCCGGACGCTTCTATGTCTGGACGCTGGGCCAGGCGAAAACGAGCACAAAGTACGAGGTCTTCGAGGATAAGAGCTTCAACCTGATCGGCATCAATTGGGACTGGATGGTGCCTGACAAGGCGGCGGTCTCCACAGTCACGCGGATGACAGACGGCGAGCCGCTGCTTGAATCGCAACTGGTAATGCGAGCCGACGAGATCGAGAAGCTCTTCGGGACCTTGGCACCGAGTGTGAAGTTCTTTGCCGAGTATCAGCAAAAGAGGAATCTGGCGGTTGAACTGATTCAGAACAAGTCGCTCGTCAGAGATGTCAAGACCAACAAGCTCTACACCTACGTGGGTTCGACGGGTGCGGTGCAGTTCCCGCTGACGGACTTCAGCAACGGCTCGCTCTGGAAGTTCAATCAGCAGCTCACCGGGGGCAAGCTGGTCGACGGAGTCTACAAGGCGACTGACAAAGCCGCGATCAAATGGACGGACACTTCCGGCAAAGCTGCCGAATGGGACCCCAAGAAGGACACCAACACCTTTGAGAGCGACTTTGAAAATCAGGAAGTAGACACCGACGTGACGACCACGGGCGGTGGCTGGATGAGGGAGCGGGTCATCACGACCAAGGTCACGACGGTCACTGGACTGAAGGACTTCTACACCTACGGCCTTCGGGCAGATCGGCCTGTGACCGTAGCGCCGGTGGCAGGTGCCGACAAGCCAAGCGTCAACATTGTTACGCCGGGCAAGCTGTTCCTGCAGGGCAGCATCTCCTTTGGAAGCGCCCCGGGTGATGCCGACACCGCGGTGAAGCGCAGCCTCGTGTCGGCCGGCGAACTGACGGCGAGCAGTGGTGTGCTCCTCAGCGGGACAATGCCCAGCATTCGCGCCCACAGCGGTGTGACGCTCACGGTGACGAGCCCGGTGGGGCCGCTCGATATCGAGGCATGGGGTGATGTCGGGATCAGGAATCTGGCCGGTACCGGGCCAGACAGCGATTTCGAACTGAAAATCGGCTCGATCATTGCAGCCAGGCCGAGCGATGCCCTCCAACCGGCGGTCGGAG
This sequence comes from Burkholderiaceae bacterium, assembly GCA_049423065.1. GTDB lineage: Bacteria > Pseudomonadota > Gammaproteobacteria > Burkholderiales > Burkholderiaceae_E > SYIM01. The sequence goes on along the minus strand of JBMSQB010000082.1, from coordinate 9,624 downwards.
ACAATATCGACCTCGTGTACGACGTGTCGGTTCAGTCGGCGCGCGGCATGGAGTCCTTCAGCCCGAGCGATACCCAACCGAGCATCACCCAACCGAGCATCATCGGCAAGCAGGTCACGCTCGATGGCGGCGCTGGCGGCGTGCGCGTCAATCTCGACAGCAATGGGATGGGCGGCGGCGTGAGCGCGCGCGCATCGGACCTTGTCGACATCAAGGAGACCGATGGCGACCTGAGGCTGACCGCGCCCAGCGGATGGACCGGGGCGTCGATCGCCTCCAGTGCGGGCGATGTGATGCTCACCGCGCTCGCGGGCGCCATTCTTGACGCGCTCGATGAAATCGGGCGCGAGGCCATCACTGCATCCCAGCTTGACGTGCTGCGCGCAAGTGGCTTTACCGATGAAGAGTTCCAATCAGCGGGCGTTGGCAGCAGGGCGGCTGCGCAGGCGTGGGTTGCCTACCAACCCGCAAGTGATCTGCTTGCAATGCTTGCTCCGCATGCGGGTGCCACGGCATCGGCCGCCGGGGGTGAGCGCCTCAATGTGCAGGCGGCCAACGTGGAGCTGCGCTCGGGGGACCCCTCCGCACCGAGCCCGGCAGGCGTGAAGTACGGGTTGGGTGAGGCGTCCGGGCAGGTGACGATCACTGATCCGATGAATTTCGCAGCCCTCACCCCCGAACAGGGAACGCTCCTGAGCCGGGCCCGGCCGTCGGACGTGATCGATCTCAGGTTCGAGCATTATGTTTACCTCGGCCCGAACGCAAAGATCGACGTGTCGACCGCAGGCCGCTTCTCCGATACCGCGCTCTGGCGGAAAGTCACTGCGAATGATGCCGTCCCGGGCAATGTTCCCATTCTCCGAAGTACCGCCGGCCTCGTTCAAGTGGTGTCGGGCCAGTGGGTGGAAGACGGCCGCAAGCTCCTGAGCGTCATCTTGCGAGCTGGCGACGATCTCGATGTTCAGGCAAGCGGCAAGGTTGACGCGCATACCAGCGGCGTGGCTGTCCTCTCGGCGCAGGGCAACCTGTCGGTTGACGTTCGGTCGGGCGGAACAACCCTGCTGCAAGCGGGCGGCAATCTGACGGTGGATGCGCAGACCGCTGCGGTGGCCGCGTTCGATTTCGCAGCGGGTGGCGGTTTGACCGGTACCGCAATCACAGGCGGTGAGGGCCAGTTCAAGGCCGGCGCCGATTTGAACCTCACCACGCAGACCGGGGCAAAGGTTCGGTTCGATGCGGCCGGCGACATGGTGGTCGGAGCTCGTGCAGGCGGGGAGGGTCGCTTCACGGCGGGCGGCGACATGACGGTGGCTGCGAGCCTGGGAGGACGCGGCGAGTTCGACGCGGTTGGCGATCTGTTGATTGACCGGTCCGCGAGCCAGCCCGGCATTCAGAGTCTGATCGGGGTCAACGCAGGCGGGGCGCTCAGCATGCGCGCGGGCGGTGTGATTTCGGCGAGATCTGATCTCCTGAATGATGATGGCGTGTCGGCGTCCGACCCGGGCGAAACCGTGAGCCTGTTGCCGCCTAAGCAAAACTGGCTGTTGCGTGCTGGAAATGATCTGAGCCTCACAAGTGGCGGGCGGATCGACTTGTCGGGTGGCTCGGCGCTTCCGATCGATGTCACCTCCAATCTGGCCGTGGTGAAGGTGCAGGCTGCTGGCCCGGTCAGGCTCGAGGAGCTCACAGAAGACCTGTGGCTCGCGGGGGTTGCATCAACCGGCGTGGGGGCGGCGGGCGCAGTCACACTGATCGCGCGCGCAGGCGAAATTCTCGCGTCGGAGCGTAGCGTGGATAGCGCGGTTGTCCATGTGAAGGGCACCGATGTGCGTCTGGTGTCTGGTCAGTTGAGCCACCCGGACAGCGCCCGCAACCTGGGCAGCCTGGTCCGGCCCCTCAAGCTGGAGGCCAACACGCTCGCAGCATCGGCTTATACCGGCCAACAGGCTGTCATCCACGTCGAGAACGAAGGCGATCTGACGCTCTCGCAGGCGGATCTCACGCGTGGTCGCTTGCTCGTCAAGACGACCGGCAGTCTGCGGATGACGGACGACATCGGTCTGCAGAGCGATCCGTTCAATCGGGTCGAACTCACGGCGCAGGGCGGCGATCTGCTGTTTGAAGGCAGCATCACATCGGGGCTGGGTAGCGTGACGCTGTCGGCCCCTGAGGGTCTGGTGTGGCAAGCCGCTGGCTCCGCCGTGTTCAACGCGGGCGGTGCAATCAACGTTGGCGCGCAATCGTTTGAGCAGGTCGCGGGCGCGTTGATCTCCAGCCATGCTGAAGCCCAGGGGGGCAATGTCTCGATCCGCGCAGCATCCGGTATGGTGGTCGCGTCGATTGACGCTGGCAGCGGCACACTCAGTCTCATCACCGACCAGGGAAATGTGGCCGAAGCGCTCGACAGCCAGGGGGCGAGCGACCCTGCCGCAGATCTGCAGGCCCGCTCGATTGTGCTGAATGTCAACGGATCAGTGGGAACCCTGGGCCGCTGGGGGGACGCTGTCGAGATTGCGGCGAGCGAGTTGCAGGCCGAGGCGGCGGGCGACGCTGCGCTGATCAATGTGTCGCAGCCCGGTCAGACCTTGACCGTGAAGACGCTCGAGGCTCATTCGGCGAGCCTGCGAAATGGCGCGGGTCTCCTGATCCTGGCGGGCGATGTCGAGCTCGTGCGTGACTCTTATCTTGACGCAGGGTCGACGGGTTCGCTCAGCGTCGCCAACGATGTCTCGGTGAGTGTCAGCCAGGGGGGCTTGAGCCTGCTCGCGGGGCAGGCGCTGAGCCTCGGCTCAAATAGCGTGGTGCTCAGCCGCGGTGCGATGCACCTCGAGGCTGCTGCAGGTGCGCTCACCATGGCCCAGAGCGCAATCGTAAAGAGTCATGGCGGCAACATTCGGCTGTCGGCAGGCACGGATCTGCAACTCGGACAACTGGATGCCCGATTGGCCAATGGATCGCTTCAGGCTGATGGCTCGCGGCTGGGTCTCCTCGCAGGCGGCTCGATCACGCGTGCTTCCAATGCAAGCAGCACTGAGCCCGATCTTCGCGGCGCGGATGCGCTCCTGCGCGCGGGTACGGGCATTGGCGGAACCACCGACGCGCAGGCGCTTCGTCTGTCGTTGAACCGGGTATCGGCGCAGGTCACGGGCAGCACGGGCGATGTCCGCCTGTACAGCCAAGGTGCGATCGAGGTGGGGGCGGTTGCTGACCTTCGCCTCGACCGGGTGATGAGCACGGGCCTGACCGCACCGCTCTGGACGCTTGAGCAGAGTGGCCTTCGCAGCGGCACTGCGGGCGGCGTGTTCCTGACGGCTGCGGGCAGCATCACGGTCACGAGCGACCCTGCGCTGGATGACGGGGTGGGCATCCAGGCTGGCGCGGGGGGCATCACGCTTACCGCGCTGGGTGCGGCCAGCGACCTGATTCTGAATGCCGATCTGAGGGCAGGTCAGGGCGCTGTGGCCAACAATGGCGGCGCGATCGTGCTCACGGCCGGACGCGATATTCGTCAGTCTGCGGGGTCGACCATCGACAGCGGTGGCGCGGCGATCACCTTGGTCGCAGGCGGGCAGATGCAACTCAGCCGTGTGGCCGCCGCGCCGCACATTGCCCGTCTGGCGGATCGCGTTGCGAATCTGCCCGCTGGCAGTGATCTGAGTGTGAGCGCAGCAGGTGCGATCAGCCTGAGCGCGGGTCTGGCGGGCAACGCACCGGTGCTGGTTGCGCAGAAGCTGACCCTGTCGGCGGCCAGCATGGTGCCATTGACCGTAGCGGTGGACAGTGTCACAGCCAGTGTCACGAGTGGCGCAATGTCGCTCATCGATCTTGATGACCTGGGCGGCACGCCGGGCGGTCTGCAGGTGACGGATGTCAGCGCAGCGGGCACCGTCAGCTTGCAGACGGAGGGCGCGCTCACGGTGACGCGGCTGCGCACGGGCGCCAATCAGACGGTGAGCCTGAGCTCGCTTCTGGGGGATATCGCGCTCCTGGCGAGCAACGCGCTCGATGCGCTTCAGAGCGATCTCGGTGAGGTGAGCGTGGTGGCGGCTGGCGTCATCAGCAGCGGTCGCCTCTTCACCGGCCGACAGCGCACGGAATACCGCTCGGGTGGTGCGTTGCGACTGGGTGAAGGTGTCGATTTTGTTGAGGGAGCGGCACGTGTGCACGTGCCAGCGGCAAGCCTTGCCACGGCGCTTCAAACCAATACGCTGATTCTGCACAGCGACAGCACGCTGAGTCTTCCGGTCTCGGCTGCGGGCGCCAGCCTGCCGCGTGGAGCGGTGAGCACGACGCTTGGCGCGCGCGATGGCATTGTCGTGAGTGCGGAGGGCTTGACGCAGATTGATGCGCTGCAGGCTGCCGGGACGCTCACCATCGTTACGCCGCGGCTGATGTCGGTGGTGCCCGGTGTCTTTACCGCGGGGCGTGAGCCCGAGATCATCGACCAGCTTGATGGCGCGGATCAGACCGCATCGCAGACATCGAGCAGTCCGCCGCTGAATCTCCCGGGCAGCCTCGTCGTGAGCCCGGGCATTCCCAGTGAGGTGGTGTTCCCGCCCGATGCCTTTGGCGCAGGCACCAACACCATCACCGTCACCCTCACCGGCGAGGCCGGCAGCAGTCTTCAGGCGCAGCCTCTGTCGGGGATCGCGATCACCGGCTCGAACGAGAGCATGTCGCGCAGCTTTACGGGCAAGGCGTTTGCGTTGGGACAGTACTTCAGCGCACCGGGCCGGGTGACGTATATCGTTGCAGGGGATCAGGCCCTCACGGTTCAGGTGAAATCGGGTGAGGCCACGTCGACTGCACGAATCCCGCTGTTTGGCGCGCCGGACAGCCAGGTGGCAGGCCCTGCGTTTGTGCAGTTGCCGGGGCGCCTCTTCATCACGCCCGACCGGGCCTCGCAGCTGGTGTTCACCGGTGTCGAGCTGTCCGGATCCGGCGAGCTCACGCTCCTCGTGACCGCGGCGGCCGGAACGCTTTCAGCCAGCAGCGTGGAGGGTGTCGCTGCAGGGGGCACTGCCACGGGGCTGACGCTCACCGGACAGGCTGCAGCCCTGGCGAGCTATCTCGCTCAACCGGGGGGGCTGCGCTACATGGGCGCGGCCACCTCGCTCGGGCTCAGGCTCACCGACAGTACGGGTGCGCTCAAGGCAGAAACCGTGATGCCGCTCGCGGTACCCACTCAGCCCACCAGCACGGTGAGCAGTGGCGCGATGGTGCTGCCGGCTGAAATTCACACCACCCCGGGTGTCTGGGCCCCATTGGTGCTGAGCAACGCAGCATTTTCAGGTGCGGGCACCTTGAGCGTGGACGTGTTCGCCCCCGCCGCCAGACTGCAGTGGAGTGGTGGCGACACCCCCGCGGCCGGAATCACGGTGACAAGCGGGCAGAGCTTCACCAAGACAGCGGATGCCACCGTTTACACCGCCACGCGGTTCAGCGGCAGCGCCGAAGCACTCAATGCGTTCTTCAGCACGGCTGGCGCTGTGCGCTATGACACGGGCTTTGATGGCGAGTTGCGCATTGCGCTGCTTGGCACCATGCCAGTGACGGGCAGCATCCTCATCACCACACTCGCTGCCGAAGGAAGTGTGAGCGGACCCGCAACCATGGCGTTGCGACTGCCGCAGGCGCTCACGATTACGCCCAACACGTCGTCGCCGCTGGTGATCGGCGCCGCGTTGAGCGGCGATGCGGCTGAAGGGACCTACGCGCTCACCCTCACCGCAGCAACCGGTACGCTCACTGCGAATTCGGCGTCATCCCTGACGGTCAGCACGGTGACGCAGGGTGTGCGTCTGAGCGGCACGATCACCGCGCTCAATGCCTATCTCGGCTCGGGTCATCTGACCTACCAGGGTGTGGGCAACGTGGCGCTTTCAGCCAGCCTGACGCTGGGCGCTAAGGCGCTGCTGAGCGCGAGCAGCCAGCTGGTGGCTGCGATCGCCGCACAGCCCGCACTCACGGTGGCGCAGACCCAGTATGTGGTTCCTGGCACCGCCTCGCCGGTCACCCTGGGCGCTGACCCGCTGGCGGGTGTTGGTCAGCTCACGTTGCTGCTTGAGGCAGCGTCGGGAAGCGTGCTGGAAGCGGTGGACGGTGGACTCACCGACAGCCTGGCCGACGCCCATCGCGTGCAGTTGGTGGGAAGTGCCGCAACGCTCAATGCCTATCTCGCATCCGGGTTCGTGCGCTATACCGGCTCTGCTGGCAGTCTGAAGGCGACGCTCACCAGCACCGATGGCAAGCGCTCGGCAGAGGCCAGCGTTGCTCTGACCGGGGTCACCCTCACCGAAACCAGCCAGCTGCCGGTGCTTGGCCTGTCATTGCCACAGTCGCTCGCCACCACTCCTGCACTCGCGTCGGCGCTCGTGCTTCTCGGGTCGCCGCTGCAGCTGGTGAGCGGTACGGTATCCGGTGCCTACACGCTCTCCCTCGCGGTCGGGGCGGGGTCGCTCACTGCGCGCGATACCGCGCTTGATTCGCTGCCCTCCAGCGACGCCAGCGGAGCTACGCTTGCGCTCACCGGTACGCTGACAGAACTCAACAGCTATCTGGGTTCGGGGCACCTGATTTACACGGGCAGCGGCACGGCGCTCACCGTGGTCTTGCAGAAGGGTACCCAGTTCGCCCAGGGATCTGTTCAGCTGCAGGCCAGCTCGGCCGCCACGTCGCCCTACATGTCGGTTCCCGCGTATCTGCCGATCAGCACGAATGTGGCGAGTGCGCTGGATTTCGGACCGTCGGCGCTCGGCACAACCAGTGCAGCAACCAAGCTGATCCTGAGCGTCGCGACAGGATCGCTTGCAGTCAACAATCCGCCCGCGGAGGGCGTTCAGCTGACTGGCGCTGGGACCACTTCGCTCACGCTCACCGGTAGCGCGTCTGTTCTCAACACCTTGATGGACGATGGGTCGATCCGCTTCACCGGCGCGGGTTCTCAAACGCTCACCGTTCGAATCGAGGACGCCGCATCGTCCACCCGTTATGTCGAAACGGTTGTCGATCTGGTGGATATCTCCACACCCGTGGCGCCGCCAGCGATTGTCAGCGTCTCGCGTGGGGTGAACATCACTGGTGGAACCACGAGCGATCTGGTGTTCTCCACGCTCGACTTCAGCGGCACAGGCAATTTGACGTTGACGCTTGCCATCACGTCGGGCTCCCTCTCAGTGAATCTCACCGGTACCAGTGGCATCACCGCGTCGGGGCAGAATACCCAGCAACTGTCGCTCGCTGGTACGGCCGAGGGCCTCGAGAACTTGCTCAAAACCTTCGGCAAGGTGTCTTACACGGGTGAGGGCAGCGCGCTCACCATGACGCTCGCGCAGACCTCCGATTCCACCCGCAAAGCCGCGGTGGTGATCAGTCTGGATGTCACCGCGGTCGCAAGCGCCGATGTTCAGACGCTTGCTCCGATGATGACCTTGCCGGTATCGGTTGCCGCTTTTCCCGGCGCACATCCTGCATTGAAGTTCGGCGCCCAGGCATTCCAGGGCAGCGGTACGCTCACGGTTGATCTCAGCGCACCGATTGCGCAACTCGTGCTGCCGGCGTCTTATACCGGTGTCAGTTGGGCGGCGATTACCGACTTAAACAACGCGCACATTGGCACGCGATTCACTGGCAGTGCCACAAACCTGAACGGCCTTTTCAATAGCGGCAATGTTCGCTATTCAGGATCCGCAACCAGCATCACCGTGAAGAGCGGCGGAGCAGAGTCCAAGGTGCTGATCGGCTTCACCGGTGCGGCGCGAACGGTTCAGGGGGCGAGCCTCAGTCTGCCCACGCAGATCACAGCGACCTCAGGCACGACCAACGTGCTTCTTGGAAATGCGCTCACCTATTCAGGGTCGAACACGGTCAGCGTCACCTTGACGGTACCTGATGGCACTTTCCTGGATTACGGGCAGGGCTTGGCCTACTCGCAAACGTCTCCGGCGCCCGCTGCGACTGTGACGGTTACATCGGTACGCTCAGTCACTCTCACAGGCACGGCGTCGCAGATCAATGCCGTTCTAAGTGGTTCTACAACGGGGAAGATCACCTACACCGGCACCACGACCAACCTGGTTGTGAAAGCGACCGCGACCTCCGCCGAAGGGGGGCAGGTGCTTAGCCAGGGGCTTGTGGCGCTGTACACGCAGCCTTTCTATCTGACGACGCTCAATATTCCCACCGCTACAAATCCGACCGGCAAACTGAGGCTGGTGGTGACCTCCGGGGATGTGACGGCTTCCAGCAGCTTCGCGAATTTCCTCTACACGACACCAGGCATCCTCAGCATCGATAGCGCCAGCCCGTTCACGCTGCGTGGCGATACCGATACATTGCCCAAGTATTTGAGAGAGCTGGGGCTTTATTACAAAGGAACAACCAACACAACCATCACATACCGGGTCGATAGAGAGGGCTCAGGCGGTTGGTCCACGGGCACGAGCAGCACAGCTTCGATCACAGCGAGCCAGACCGTCACGGGCACCCAGGCGCCGCCGGCGATGACCCAGTTGCCCACGCAGATTTGGGTGAGCGATCAGGGCACCGTGCCGCTCGCGTTCACTGGCGCCACCCTGTCAGGGGACACTGGCAACTACACGCTGACGGTGAGCCTGGCGAACGCGCCGGCAAACGGTCAAGGCCTGAGCATCGTCGATGCATCCGGCACAGCGCTGGCGACCGCGGTTCAGTCCGCCAGCCTCACCGGCTCGCTTGCATTGATCCAGGCGCTTCTTGCGGGTACGTCGGGTTCGGTCCGTTACCTGGGGTCAGGCGGCACACTCACGGTTTCGGTAGCGCGGGCGGACAATGCTTTCGCGGTTGCGAGCGCTACGGTGGACTTGAGCGTGTCGAGCGGGTCGGCGAACCTGACTGCCCAGGGCGCGAGCCTGACGCTGCCGGGCACCATCACTTCGACATCGATTTTCGCCACCAACCTGACCCTGCCCTCTGCGGTGAGCTATGCCGGCTCGGGTACGGTGAAGGTCACCGTTTCTGTGCCTGCGGGCAGCGCGGCCCGCCTCTCCAGGCATGACGTGAATGGCTCTACTGTGACCGGGCAATCGAACCTGACCTCGCTCACCCTGACCGGTACGGTGGCCGAGGTCAACGCGATTCTGGGCGGGACAAATGGCAGGGTTCAGTTCACACCGGTTGCCGCGCCGAGTCAAAGTTACGCTCTGAGCGTGGTGGCCACCGTTGAACAGCCCGGTGGCCAGTCAGTGACGACGCAGTCGCAGGTGACTGTGAATACTGGGCAGGGTGTGCCGATCCATGTGCCCGCCAGCAATTTCAACGGTAATCCCTCCTCTTACATGTACGTGTGGGGCGATTACATTTTGAGTAAGGTGGGGAGCGACTTTGTTGGGCTCCATGAAGTCTACGGTCTGAGTACCGGGAATCGGATCTACATTACCGGAACAAATAGTTCGCTTTACGATTTCGCGTACTCCGGGAACATTAAGTTTTATGGATCCGGAGCCTGGATCACTTCGCAGTTTTACGCCGGTAGCGAACGAATTGATGGCTGGTTCTATGCGGCAGCCACGACTTCGTCGTCGGGCAGCCAAACGCCACCCAGCATCGCCTCGCTTCCCACCCAACTCTGGGTGGATGACGGTACCC
>JBMSQB010000081.1:0-21072 GCA_049423065.1 Burkholderiaceae bacterium | reverse complement strand
GCGGGTGCATGTGCGGGTTCAGTGCCGGGTGAAGGCGCGGCCTCGCCCCAGCCGCCGGGCGGATGCGGGTCATCATCAATTGCTGCGCGCCATTCATGGGCGTGGGTGAATAGACCACTGTCCGCCTCGAAATACCGGCGACTGAAGGGCTGCAGGGGGTGGGTGGTGGTTCGATCGTTCACGGTCTGTTCAGACCAGCGCGCAGCAAGATAGTCGCGCAGTTGCGCGACCAGCACCGAGGGCGGCTGCTTGCTGTCGTCCCGGACGCTTCGACCGGTCCAGCTCAGGTAGAGCATCCGCCTGGCAGACAGAAGCGCCTCCAGCATCATCTGACGATCATCGTCGCGCCGGGCACGGTCGCCCGGCCGGCGCTGGCCGGCGAGTGCGATGAGATCGAAGTCGGGACGTGCGGCGCGGCGCGGATAGTCGCCATCATTCATGCCGATGAGGCACACGACCTCGAATGGGATCGCGCGCATCGGCGTGAATGTGCAGAAGGTGACACCCCGGCCGCGGAAGGCTCGGCCAAGTGTCGGCGCATCGAGTGCAGCGAGCCAGGCCTCGCCGGCAACGGAAAGCGGAATCGCTTCCCCGAAACCCGCGGCCGCGCAGTCGGCGCTCCAGCGCTCAAGGGCGGTTTCAAGCGCTTTCAGGATGCCGAGGTCGACGGGGCTTTCGGCGCGAACCAGATCGGTGAGCAGGCGCTGAAAGCGGATCGCCCACAGAGCCGGGGCGGTCGGGGTGGCAGAGGTGCTGAGCCACTCGCCGAGCACCTCCAGCAGACCCGCGAGGGCGCCTGCGAGGTGGGCCTCGAGCCCGCCGACCTCGTCAAACGGTTCAATGCCGTCAAACGCCTCACCCGAGGCGGCGCGGGCCTCGCCCACGGCCCAGCCGAGCAGCATTCGCCGCAGGCCGAATGCTGCGGTGTTGACCTCGCCCGCGGCGCCCAGGCCAAGGAGGCTGCGCTGTTCGCGATCGAGGCCCCACCGGATACCCGCCTCCCGCATCCAGCGCATGAGCCGGGGGATCCCGTCGGGCTCCACACCAAAGCGCGCAGCGATCGACGGTACTTCAAAGAGCGCGCAGAGCGCAGAGAGCGTGCAGCGCTCTTCGCGAATACGCAGCACCCACTGAAGGGCCACCAGCAGCGGGCTGCTGCCGCGCGCGGCGAGGTCGGCGATATCAAAGGGAATATGACGGCGATCGCTGCTGGCGTATTGCCCGAACACGGCGCGGATCGCGGGCGCGAAGCGGTTGATGTCGGGCACCATCACGATGATGTCGCGTGGCCGCAGCGCGCGCCCGGTGGACGAGCGGTCGGGCGCCTGGGCGAGGAGCTCGAGCAGCTGGTCGTGCAGCACCTCGAGCTCGCGAACCGGCCCGTGAGCAATGTGAAACACGATCGATTTGTCGGAAGCGGGAACCGGCGGGTGCGCCTTGCCGTCGAGCGGTTCCAGATCGCGAATCTGCTGCTGCACCTGCGAAAGAAGCGATGCGCCGGCCGGCTCCGCGTCGTCGAACAGGTCGATTCGATTGAGGTCAAAGCGCGATGTCGCCTGCTCGGCGTCGTCGAATTCATCGAGCAGCCGCACAAAATCCCGCGACTGCCGCCCCCAGGCTGCGAGCAGCGGGTTGCCGTAGTGATGCATCTGATCAAACCCGACTGTCGCAAGATCCCGGTCGTCACGAAGCGGGTGACGCCGCCGCGCGGCACGCAGCAGCTCGCGTCCCTCGAGGATGTCGGCCCAGTGAAAGCGGCAGGGGTTGGGAATGGCGAGCAGCACCTGTGCGTGCCGGGCGAGCGCGGCAAGGAGGCGCAGCGTGGGGTGCGGAAGGCTGGTCAGCCCGAACACCACCACCCGGCGAGGCAGCGTAACCGAGCTTGAATCGCCCGGCGGGTGCCGGGCGAGCGCATCGACGACCCGATCATGAACATGTGGCCGGATGAGCGCGCGCTCATCGGGCGCGAGGTCGGCGAGCACGCGTTGCCAGACCAGTGCCTGCCAGCGATGCTCGGGCCGCAACCGCTCGCGGGCGCCTCGTGCGGTGATGAGCACGTCCTCGCCGGCCGCCCAGCAGTCCAGCCAGTCCGGGCGGTGAACCTGATACTGGTCGAAGAGGTCGGCGATCTGTAGCGCGAGCTGGTGGCGGCGGCGCGGCTCGCCCTCGCCCAGATAGTTGGCAAGCGGTGCGGTCACAGCCCCGGGGTCGGTGCGGTGTGCGAGGTCGGTCAGCACACGCATCAGCCGCCAGGTCAGCGTGGCGCGGTCAAGCGGTGACCGCTCGGGCACACTGTCCGCACCCAGCACCTGTCGGTAGAGCCGCCACTGGAATTGCCCCGGCAATTGCAGGCTGAGGGCGGCGCACACCCCCTGACGCTGTGCAAGCGCCATCTTGAGCCATTCACCTGTGCCATTGCTCTGCACCAGAACGATCTCGGATTCGAGGGGCGCGAGCCGATAGCGGCTCATGAACTCGCCCACCGCATCGAGCAGCATCTCGATGCGGTTGCCGTGAAACGCCACAAAACCAGGATGGAGCGAAGGGGTGTGCAAGGCGGGCGAAGGCTTTCGGAAAGTGGGAGGCAGGGACCGGAGCGGTACGCTGTCCGGGCACAATCGTGCCGGGTCAGTTCCCGCACAATAAACCCATGAACCGCCCGTCATCAAACCTGTCGCGAACTTGCACCGGGGAACGCCGCCGGCCCGGCCCGCGCATGCCATGAGCGCACGCCGGATCCTGGTGCTCGGGGCAAGCGGAACCATCGGCCGGGCGGTGGTTCGAAGCCTCCTCGATCACGGGCACGAAGCGGTGTGCCTGGTGAGGCCCGGCGCTGCACGCGCGCGCGGGCCACGCGGCAGCGTCGATGCCGCGCCCGCGCATCCGTCTCGCGACATCCCCGACGTCTTGCTCGCGGGCGCCGAGCTTCGCTATGGCCTCGCCACGGACCCTGCCAGCCTGCGCGACCAGGGGCTTCGCGGCGAGCGCTTTGATGCGCTCATTTCATGCCTCGCCTCGCGAACCGGTTCGCCCGCGGACGCATGGCGAATCGACTACCAGGCCCACGTCGATGCGCTATCGGCGGCGCGCGAGGCGGGCATTGGCCAGATGGTGCTGCTGTCAGCGATCTGCGTGCAAAAGCCGCTCCTCGCGTTTCAGCAGGCCAAGCTCGCGTTCGAGCGCAAGCTGATCGACTCTGGGCTTTGCTACAGCATCGTCCGCCCGACCGCATTTTTCAAATCGCTATCCGGACAGATCGAGCGCGTACGTTCGGGCAAGCCTTATCTGATGTTCGGCAACGGCGAACTCACGCGCTGCAAGCCGGTGAGCGACCGCGACCTCGCGCGCTACATCGTGCGCTGCATCGATGATCCAGCACTGCATGACCGCATCCTGCCGATTGGTGGGCCCGGGCCCGCGCTCTCCCCGCGCGAGCAGGGCGAGATGCTGTTTCGACTGCTGGGCCGGAGCCCGCGTTTTCGTTCGGTGCCGGTGGCGGTGCTCGACGCGGTGGCGGGCGGGTTGAGCGTGGCCGGACATATCGTACCGGCCTTGCGCGACAAGGCTGAGCTCGCGCGGATTGGCCGCTATTACGCAACCGAATCGATGCTGTTGCTCGACCCGGTGAGCGGACGATATCTGGATGAAGCCACGCCCTCGACCGGCACCGATACGCTGGAGGCATTTTTTGAGAGCGTGGTGGCGGGCCGAGTGGAGGCGCCCGACTTACGTGAACACGGGGTGTTTGGCAGCCGCCGGCGCCGGCATTGAACGGCCGCCGCCTGTCGGTCCAGCAGTTCGTGCATCAAAAGATAACCAATCGGTATTTCCAGAGCGGACGGGAGGCAGCTACGCTGTCGTGTCGATTTGCTTTGGAGACGGACCATGACCGCCAGTTCTTATCTTGCCGACCGATCCCGCAGAACGCTGCTTCGTAGTGCCCCAGGGTCGCTGGCATGGGCGCTTGCGGGCGGCATGATGGGGTCTGGCAGCATCGCAAGCGCAGAACCGGTTCCGTCAAGCGGTGTTCCTGCGGTGGATCGGCTCGCCGTCAGGGTGGTTACCGATTCATATCACCACGCCTTCGAACCTTCGAGGACGGTCGGCGACGTGCGAATTCAGCGGGTTGGCACCACACTGAGCAAGGTCGCGGCGCCGCGTACGCTCCAAAACGAGTGGGGACTCTCGCTGCATCTTGAGTCTTCGCTTTCAGGTGAGAGCCGGCAGGTTCTGATTGATTTTGGCTTTACCAGTGCGACACTCAACTCAAATCTGGACATTTTGGGTGTCGACCCTGGCCGGCTCGACGCCTTGGTTCTGTCTCACGGACACTACGACCATTTCGGCGGACTGGTGGGATTTCTAGAAGCGCACCGGGGTCGTCTCAAAGCTGGGCTGCCGTTTGTGCTCGGTGGCGAGGAATGCTTCTGCTCGCGCGAGGGCGGTATTGGCGAAAACATTGGCAGCTTCGGTGCACTGGATCGCCAGGCGATTGCGAACGCCAAACTGGCCGTACGCTACGCTGAACGGCCAAGCCTTGTAGCGGGCCACGCGTTTACAACCGGCCGCATTCCCGCCGACAGCTTCGAGCGGGTGCTCTCCCCCACCCGGATGAGTGTTGGCGTCAAGGACGGGATTGGCTGTGCGCCCGAGGGACTACCCGAGGATAAGCGCAGCGTCACGACGTTGATTCCCGATGATTTTCAGCATGAGCAAGCCACCGCCTTTGTGGTTCGTGACAAAGGTCTGGTGGTCATGACCTCATGCGGCCACCGAGGCGTGGTCAACTCCGTGCGAACCGCCCAGAAGGTGTCAGGCGTTCAGAAGGTGCACGCGATTCTGGGCGGATTTCATCTGGCGCCGCACCCGCCGGAGTACCTGCGGCAGACCGCTGAGGCAATCAAGACCTTGTCCCCGGACTGGCTCATTCCGATGCATTGCAGCGGCGAACCGTTTTTCGCTATTGCCCGGGACGTTCTGGGTGACAAGGTGTTGCGCTCGTCAACCGGGACGCGGTTTGTATTCGGGGCGTGAGGCCGAGCGGGCCGGCAGGCTCGTCAGATCAGAACGTCGCTTTCACCGCCTCTTCATGCGCGAGCAACGCCTTCACGCTCGCGCGCGCCTCGACGCGGGCACGATGCGCCGTGCAATTCACAAAGCGTGACAGATCGGCTCCAAATGCGCCTCCCCGCCTGAAGGTCCAGTAAAAATAGGCATCGGCGCAGCCAAAGCGTTCGCCGAAAAACCAGGTCTTGCCTGCGAGCATCTGCTCGGCGAGTTCGAATTGTTCGACCATGCCCTCATGACCCAGCGCCTTCACACGCGCTGCGGCACCGGGGTCGTCACAGTAGCGCTCGGGCCGGGCCTGCTGGGTGAGTTTGGGATGAATGCCCGACCCGCACCAGCCAAGCACCGACAGGGCCTGGATGAACTGCATGGGGTCCGATGGCATCAGACCCGCGTGCGGATACTGCCGGTCGATCCAGGTCTGGATGGCGACGTTTTCGGTGATGACCGTGCCGTCGACGATGAGGGCCGGCACCTTGCCCTTGGGGTTGATTTTCAGGTACTCGGGTTTGTGGTGTTCACCCGCACCCAGATTGAGGTCGAGGGTGTTGAACGACGCCCCGGCTTCCTTCAGCAGGATGTAGGGCGCAATCGCGCAGGCACCGGGCGCGAACGCAAGGGTGATATTCATGGCGGTCAGTCCTTTCGGGATGGGTTTGAAATTCAGCGGTGTGCGCGCTATGACCAGCCGGTTGCCTTGGGCAGCCAGGTGCAGAGCGCCGGAAACAGGGTGATCACCGCGAGTCTTGCGATATCGGCAAACACGAAGGGTGTGATGCCACGGTAGATGCTCATGAGCGGAATGTGCGAGGCCATTGACTGCACCACGAACACGTTGATTCCGATGGGCGGAATGATCATGCCCATGCTGATGAGAACCACATTGACCACGCCCCACCACAGGGGGTCGTAGCCCAGTCCGATGATGAGCGGGTAGACAAAGGGAAGCGTGATGACCATGGCGGCGATTTCATCGAAGATCGCGCCCGCGATCAGATACATGATCTGCAGCATCACGATCACCAGCAGCGCCGAGACCCCCAGTTTTTCAATGCCTTCAACCACGGCCTGGGGCATGCCCGAGAGGGTGACGAAATAGCTGAATACCGATGCCCCGATGATGATCACGAAGATGAGCGCGGTGGAGGTGACCGTATCGCGGATCGACTCGATGAAGCGGGCCATGGTGAGCCGCTTTCTTGCCAGCGCGATCGCAAATGCGAAGGTGGCCCCGACCGATGCGGCCTCGTTCACGGTGAACATGCCGGAATAGATGCCTGCGCCCACTGCGATCGCGAGCAGCACCACCGCCCAGCATTCGCGGACCGTGGCCATTCGTGCCGCCCAGTCGCTTCGGGGGCCCACCGGGGCCTGGTCCGGCGCGAAGCGCGCATAGACCGACACGGCGGCCATGTAAAACACCACGGTCAGAAGCCCGGGGATGACTGACGCCACAAACAGGGCGGTGATCGAATTTTCGGTGAGCACGCCGTAAAGCACGAGAATGACCGAGGGCGGGATGATGATGCCCAGCGTGCCTCCGGTGGCAATGGTGGCCGCGGCAAATCCCTGCCCATAGCGGTGCGACAGCATCTCGGGTAGCGCAATACGCGACATGGTAGCCGCGGTGGCGACCGACGATCCGCAGACCGCACCAAAGCCCGCGCAGCCGAGTACGGTGGAAATCGCCAGTCCGCCGGGACGATGACCGAAAAATGCACCGGCAACCCGATAGAGTTCGGTGGACAGGCCGCCCGCATGCGCGAAGTTGCCCATCAGAAGAAAGAGCGGAATGACCGCAAGCGCGAGACTGCTGAGCGCGCTCGAGGGCTCGGTGGAGAGAAGCGAGAGCGCGGGCTCCCAGCCGATGATGAAACTGCAGCCGACGAGCCCTGCCACGCCCATGGCCACACCGATAGGCACGTGAAGCGCGATCAGCGCAAACATGAGGCCGAGACCGAGCAGGCCGGTGAAAAGCGGATCCATGAGACCGTTCAGTGCTCGGGTTCGTCGGCGTGGCCGCCCAGCGCGCGGACCCAGCGGTGGATGACCAGCATCTGGGCGGGGATTGCCACCGCCATCACGAGGGTGGCAAGCAGCCAGGCAGGTGCCACCGGGACCTCGATGGTCCGTGTGGTGGCGCCTCGTCCATACTGATCAAGAACAAACAGAAAAAACTGCCAGGTGACGAGTGCAAAGAACACCAGGGTGACCGAACACCCGAAGATCTCGAGCGTGCGATAGCCGCGCCGCGGCAGCGCTTTGCCCAGAAACCGGATGGTGACATTCGACTGGCTGAGCAGCCCCGCAGGGAAGGCCGTTGCGATGATCACCGCCATCACCAGGCTCAGGATGTCGGTAAGGCCGGGCAGGCGAGACCAGCCCAGGTAGCGGGCGGCACCCTCGTAGGTGGTGAGCGCTGCCGCCACGCACAGGCCGGTGAAGCCGAGCAGCGCGAGCCGGTCGGTGAGTCGCGCGAACCGGCGCGCAAACGATTCCGTCACGGCGGATTCTTCAGCCGCGGATTTTCTTCAACTGCGCGGTTGCCTCGGCATAGATCTTTTCGCCGTTGGGCGATTTCTGGATCCACCATTTGTGCACTGCCTGCGCCTGCTGGGCATAGCGTGCCTTGTCGGCGGCCGCGAGTTCGGCGAGCTGGATTTTGGCGTCTTTCTCGACGGTGGCCCGGATTTCCTGGCCCACGCCCTCGTAGGCCTCGCCCGCCCCGCGAGCAAGCGTGGTGCCACCGTGCTTCATGACGGCGTCCTGTACGTCCTTGGGCAGGCCATCAAAGGTTTTACGATTCATGAGCAGGAGAAAGGGGATGACCCCGATCGGTGCCAGCTGATTCTGGCGAACCAGGGGCAGGGTCTTGAAAGTGCGCATGCCCGACCAGCTCTGGATCACGCCATCGAGTGTGCGGCGCTGCAGACCCTCGTTCATTTCCGGGCTGTCCATGGTCTCGGCGCTCGCGCCCATCACCTTGAGCCACTCGGCATGCACCGCGCCCACCGACCGGATCTTCTTGCCCTTCAGTTCATCAAGCGACTTGATCGGGTTGGCCATCCAGAGATTGGACACCTCGGTGGCGAAAAAGCCCACCAGATGAACATCTTCGATGCCCCGCAGCATCTTCTTCTCGCACAGATGCCAGCCGACCAGCGCCGCTTCGGTGGCGTTCTCGAACAGAAACGGCAACTCGAAGAGCTGCATGTCTTCGAACTGCCTGCCGTGATAACCGGGCAGTACCCAGGCGACATCGGCGACTCCGGTTCGTACCAGATCGAACTGCTTGAACGCGTCCTTGCCGAGCGAGCCACCCCAGAAACCCTGGAAACGGGCGCGGGTGCCGACCTCCTGCTGGGTGGCAAGCATCCAGGGCTTGATGACTTTTGCGACACCGACCGATTGCTCGGGCACAAACGTGGCGACCTTCACCAGCGGCCCTGATTGTGCCTGCGAGGGTGAAACCAGAGAGCCGGTAGCCAGGGCGCCGGCGGCGCTGAGGAGGTGTCGACGGGTGGGGTTCATGGGTGTCTCCGAAATGGGGTCAGGCGCCACGTTTGTCGGGTGGTTTCGCCGCAAGAGTGATGAGTGTAATTCGGCCCGCTGGTTTTGTGCGCGGGCCGGTGAGCCGGTGCCGAACCATCGCGGCGGCAGGCGTGGCCGGTATGGTCAGTGGCCGGGGTCATGCCCCAGGACCTGGTCAATGAGCGGTCGTGCTGACTTGGGCAGCGCGTCGCCACGCCATGCAACATGTCCGTCGGGCCTCACCAGGACCCAGCGCCGCTCGTAAAGCCGGTCATGCGCGGGGCCGGGTAGCGTGCGGTGGCGAAGCTCAATCCCGTGAGCACGGCAGGCGGCATCGATCTCGGTCCGCGCCGGGGTGGCGGTGTCTGCGGCCGTCTCCGATGCGCCCACCAGCACCCAGTCGCGGCCGAACCAGTCGAGCGTGCTCGTGCCGCGCAGGCTCTGATCCGCTGTCAGCCAGGCATGTGGCGCGCGCGATCCCGGCCAGGTGCTTGGCACCACCTGCGCGGGATCGTCGGGCGGCTCGGGGCTGCCATCGGCCGCCACCACCGGCGAGTCGATGTAGCGGTAGCCGAGGTGCAGGCCCGCCGAGTTGAACTGCCGGCTCATCCAGCGGATGCGGGGGATGATCCGCGCGCGGGCTGCCTCGCCCGCGGGGCTGTCCTCATCGATCTCGGGCGGCACCTCGTCCATCACCATGTCGATCTTGTCGGAGTTGTTGGCCGAGACTACGCTGTTGCGAACCGCGATGGGCTTGCGCTCGATTTCGTAGCTCTCCAGCAGGCGCTCACCCGCCTGACCGGCTTCAAAGGCAGCAAGCTTCCAGCCCAGATCCATCGCATCGCCGATGCCGGTGTTCATGCCCACGCCGCCGGTCGGCACAAACAGGTGGGCGCTGTCGCCTGCCAGGAAGACGCGCCCGCTGGCGGAGCGCCACTGCCTTGCCACCGACTGGTGGTGATGCCACTGCGTGCTCGCGCAAAGCTCGAAGGCGAACGGCCGGCCGACCGCGCGGGTCAGTACCTCGCGGGCGTCGATCGATTCCGTGCTCTTTGAGTGATCGAGAAAATAATATTGAAAGCTCCAGAGCTCGATCCCGTCGATTGCCGTGAAAACGCCAAAGCTGTCGGGCGCGAACACGAAATAGAGATTGCCCAGCCCCTTGCCGTGAATCGCAAGGAATTCCCTTGATCGGAAATAGAAGCTGACATTTGCGCGCATTTTTCCGCGGCCGTTGTAGCGGATGCCGAGTGTGCGCCGGATTGCACTGGTGCCCCCGTCGCAAGCCACCAGCCAGCGACTGCGAATCTGGTGTGACGCACCGCTCGAGAGATCGGTGGCAAGCGAGGTCACGCCGCTGTCGTCTTCCTTGAAAGAATCAAATCGCCAGCCGTGACGCAGGTTCACACCGGGCTGCGACTGCGCAAATCGCCAGAGCACCGGCTCGAGCGCCTGCTGACCGATCTGCGTCTTGTAGAACGGTGACCAGTGCAGCTCGCGCCAGCGGGCCATCACTTCCGGCGGGCGTTCGATTGTCTGGCGGATGGAGGGCGAGGTGATCCGGTAAAGCTCGTGTCCGGCAAGCCGGCTTGAGAACGTGATGAAGTAGTTGACCTCGGGCGGGAGGGCGGCGCGGTAGATGTCATCGGTGATGCCCCAACGCCTGAAATATTCCATGGACCGGGCGCCCAGGAGGGTGGCCTTCGGATGCTCGGTAGGTGCCGTTCGGGCCTCAAGCAGCGTGCAGGGCAGGCCGCGCCAGCCGAGTTCGCCGGCAAGCGACAGGCCCACCGGCCCGCCGCCCACGATCAGCACGGGGGTTTCGATCACAGATCACTCCAGACTCGGGTTGCCGGGTCTGATTCTAGAACGTCAAAGGCCGATGGCGGGCGTGATCGTCTCCGGCGGGTGTCCGAGGGCTGGGCGTGCTTCGCCAGTTGGGTGCTCCCGGCTTAAGATGCCGGGCTGTCTTCCCATCAGCGCCCACAGCGCCGCTTGTCCATCGATTCCCGCCATGAGTGATGTCGTGATCATCGGCGCCGGCGCCGTCGGCGTGTGTACCGCACTTGCGCTGCTCGCCGACGGTCACCGGGTGACGGTTGTTGAACCCCGCTCCCCCGGCGGCGACCATGCAGCCAGTTTCGGTAACGGGGGCTGGCTCAGCACCGCGTCGGTGGTGCCCATGTCGTTGCCCGGGCTCTGGAGAAACATTCCGCGTTATCTGCTCGATTCCGACGGTCCGCTGGTCATTCGCGCGGCTGCACTGCCGCGGCTTGCGCCCTGGCTTGTCCGCTTTGTGGCGGCCGGACACCGTCTCGATCGGGTCGCGCTTACGGCGCGCGCGCTGTCTGCGCTGCTTCATGACGCACCGGCCCGCCATGCGGCGCTCGCGCGCGAGGCGGGCGTCCCCGACCTGGTTGTTCAGTCGGGGCTGACCTATGTCTACCCGTCAAGGAAAGCATTCGAAGCCGAATCGCTTGCGTGGCAACTGAGGCGTGACCAGCGCGTGATCTGGCGCGAAATCGATCGCGACGAACTGCGTCGCCACACCCCCGCGCTCGCGCCCTCTTACGGCTTTGGCATCGAGGTGCCAGCGGGCGGGCATTGCCGAGACCCGGGCGCTTATGTGGCCGCGCTTGCGGCGCTTGCGCAGTCGCGTGGCGCCCGCTGGGTAAGCGGCTTGGCCACCGGATTGATCGCTGAGCGGGGCAGGCTGCGGGCGGTTCGAGTGGGGGCCACCGACATCGCCACCGATTACGCGGTGATCAGCGCGGGCATCGATTCAACGCGTCTTGCCCAGGATGCGGGCAGCCGAATTCCGCTCGAGAGCGAGCGCGGCTATCACGTGGTGCTTCCTGCAGACAATCTGTCGATGCGCACGCCCCTCATGCCGTCTGATGGCAAGATGGCGGTGACGCAGACAGTTCAGGGTCTTCGTATCTCCGGTCAGGTTGAACTCGCGAGCCGAGGCGCGGGCCCCGACTGGCGACGTGCCGACATCCTGCTTCGCCATGCAAAGCGGATGTTCCCCACCCTGACAGTGCCGGGCTCAAGCGCAGCCACGCCGAGATGGCTTGGCCATCGTCCCTCCACCCCCGATGGGCTGCCCGTGCTCGGGCGCTGCGAGGGGCTGGGTCAGGTGCTCTGTGCGTTCGGGCACGGACATGTCGGGCTGGCCTCGGCTCCCGCCAGTGCGGAACTGCTCGCCGACCTGATTGCGGGACGCGAACCCCGGATTGATCCCCTGCCGTACAGGTCGTCACGGTTTAACGGGAGCTGACTTGCTGCGTGCGGCTGTCACCGTTTTGTCATCTGGCATTTCGATGATGCTTGCCAACTGGGTTATGCAATGGAGAATCGCGGATGAGAGTGGGCATCAATGGCATGGGACGTATCGGACGGCTCGCCCTTCGCGCCGCTTGCGGCGCGGTCGTGCGCCCTGCCGACGACCCGCGCGCGGGCAACCGCCTGGACGTCGTTCACCTCAATGAACTGAAGGGCGGCGTCGCGGCCACCGCGCATCTGCTCGAATTCGACAGCGTGCAGGGTCGCTGGCGCGAAACCATTTCCTCGGAAGGCGACGACACGGTCCTGCTGGGCGATCGCAGGCTGGGGTTCTCGGCGCATGCGACCGCTGGCGCGATTCCGTGGGGTGATCTGGGCGTTGATCTGGTGCTGGAGTGCACCGGCAAGTTCCTCACGCCCGAGACGCTTCAGGGGCATCTCGATCGTGGCGCCAAGCGGGTGATCGTGGCGGCGCCCGTGAAGGTGGGCGATGTGCTGAACATCGTGGTGGGCGTGAACGATCACCTCTACCAGCCCGCCCGGCATCGTATTGTCACTGCAGCCTCCTGTACCACCAACTGCCTTGCGCCGGTCGTGAAGGTGGTGCATGAACATCTGGGCATCCGCCACGGACAGATCACCACCATTCACGATCCAACCAACACCAATGTGGTGGTGGATGCGCCGCACAAGGACCTGCGCCGCGCGCGAAGCGCCATGCTGAGCCTTGCCCCCACCACCACTGGCAGCGCCACGGCCATTGCGCTCATCTATCCCGAGCTGAAAGGCAAGCTCAACGGTCATGCGGTGCGGGCGCCGGTGCTCAACGCCTCGCTCACCGACTGCGTGTTTGAGTTGAAGCGTGAGACCTCGGCCGCCGAGGTCAATGCGCTGTTCGCGCAGGCGGCTCGCGGCGCGCTTGCCGGTATTCTCGGTTACGAGGAACGCCCCCTGGTCAGCGCCGATTACGCGCGCGACACACGCAGTTCTATTGTCGATGCGCTCTCCACCATGGTCACTGACGGCACGCTGCTCAAGGTGTACGCCTGGTATGACAACGAGATGGGCTATGCCTGCCGGATGGTCGACCTGGCCTGCCAACTCGAGCGGCAGGGTCTCTGAGTCATTGTGAATCCAGGCACCCGCAACTACGCGATCGTTACCGCCGCCTACTGGGGATTCACACTCAGTGACGGCGCGCTGCGCATGCTGGTGCTGTTGCATTTCTATCGCCTCGGCTACTCGCCCTTCACGCTCGCGTTTCTGTTTCTGCTCTATGAGGCGATGGGCGTGGTGGCCAACCTGATCGGTGGCTGGCTCGCGACCCGGTTCGGGATCGCACGAATGCTGGCGGTGGGGCTTGCCACGCAGATCACCGGGTTTGTGTTGTTGTCGGCACTGTCTTCCGACTGGAGCGTTGCGATGTCGGTCGCCTGGGTGGTGCTCGCCCAGGGTATCTGCGGCGTCGCAAAGGATCTCACCAAGACCGCGAGCAAATCCGCGATCAAGCTGACTGCGGGCGAGGCCTCCGGGCAGTTGTTCAAGTGGGTGGCCTTTTTCACGGGCAGCAAGAACGCCATGAAAGGCGTGGGTTTTTTTCTTGGCGGTGTCCTGCTGCAGGGCCTGGGGTTTCAGCAGGCGCTGTGGACCATGGCGGGCCTGTTGTTCCTGGTGCTGGTGGGCGTCGTGTTGTTCGTGCCCAGGTTGATGGGCAAGAGCAAGGCATCGAAGTCCGCCCGGGAGCTGTTCGCGAAGAATCGCGGAATCAATCTTCTTGCCGCCGCGCGCGTGGCGCTCTTTGGTGCACGCGACGTGTGGTTTGTGGTGGGCGTACCGGTGTTTCTCTACGCCGCAGGCTGGACCTTCACCATGGTGGGCGCCTTTCTTGCACTCTGGACGATCGGCTATGGCGCAGTGCAGGCGCTCGCCCCGGCGCTGGTTCGGCGAAGCAGCGACGGGCTGAGCGCCGAGGTGCCGGCTGCGCAACGCTGGTCCGGACTGCTTGCGCTGGTTCCGCTCGCGCTTGCGGCGCTGGTGATCGCGAAGGTACCGCATCTCGAGTGGGTGGTGGTCGGGGGCTTGGCGGTGTTTGGGTTTGCCTTTGCGGTCAACTCCTCCGTTCACTCCTATCTGGTGCTGGCCTACGCCGGGTCCGAGAAAGCGGCCGAGGATGTGGGCTTCTACTACGCAGCCAACGCAATGGGCCGCTTTTTTGGCACGCTGATGTCGGGGCTGCTCTACCAGTGGGGCGGCCTCGCCTGGGCCTTGTCGGGTTCGGCTGTGCTGCTTGCAATCTGCTGGGTGGTCACGCTCGCGCTTCCCGTGCAACCGCAGGCAGGCGCTGACGCCACCGCGGGTGATCTCGACCAACGCCGGCACAGCGGGGCACCATGATCGCGGTGAACGGGCCGGATTCAGCCCGGGCGCTGGCACCACGCGCCCGGCTGCGTATCAATCGGGCGGTGGCAGGCGTGGGGACTGTGGCCCTGGGGCTGTGCGCGCTCAGGCCTGCCGTTTCGCCCGCTTGTCCAGCATCCGGAGCAGATCGGCGCGAACCGACTCGACATGTTCCCGGAGATGCTCGCAGGCCTCGTCGATCGCGCCGCGTCGCGCGAGTTCAATGAGCCTTGCGTGTTCCCGGCGTGCGCGCCTTCTCGCCGCATCCGACGACAACTGGACTCGCGTATAGCGATCGGTTTTCTGAAGCAGGCTGGCGACCACCGCGCTGGTTTCGGGGAGCGACGCGCGCGCATAGAGCGCAGCATGGAGTTGCTGGTTCAATACGCCCCAGCGCGCTGGATCCCGCTCGCGGATGGCAGCTTCGAAGCGCGCCTGGATGGTATCGATGACCGCGAAATCGGTGTCATCAAGACGCCCGATGGAATCGCGAAACAAGCGCGTCTCCAGAAGCACACGCAGATCGAAGACGTCGTTGACCTCTTCGCGCGACAACTCGGTAACCACCGCGCCCTTGTGCGGGATCATCCGCACCAGCCCTTCTGCCTCGAGCTGGATCAGTGCCTCGCGCACGGGAATGCGGCTCACGCTGAAGCTTGCCGCGAGCGCGTCCTGACGCAGTTGGGTGCCCGCCGGATAGGCGTTACTCAGGATCTGCTCGCGAAGCCGGTCGACAACTATGCCGGCGAGGGTACGGGGTTGGATGTCGTGAGCCATGGTGTTGACGCGCAGATTTTATACAATATACGATGCGCGGATGAACGCTGCAACGAGCCCGCAACGCCCCGCAAACGACGGTCAGGCCGCTCGCGCGGCCGCGTGGCCGGTGCGCGCCGTGCTCGCGATCTCCGCGTTCATTCTTCGCATCGAGCGCCTGACCATCATTGCCCTCATGGCGCTGCTCCTTGCACTCATCCTGCTCAACGTGGTCACGCGCTACTCCGGATCGTCGATTTATTGGGTCGATGAATCGGCGGTGTTCTCGGTGGTCTGGCTCGCCTTCATCGGCGGCTCGGCCATGACGCGGCTCAGGCTCGACTTCGCAATGTCCATGCTCACCGACAAGCTCTCACCGGCCTGGGCGGGCAGGGCCAAGGTGGCCGCGGGGCTCTGTGTGGTGGGGTTTGCCGTCGCGCTCGCCGCCATGTGCGTGCTCTGGCTTGATCCGCTCGGAATTGCCCAGGCCAGCTTTGATCCGAAAAAGTTTGCGGCTGCATCGTTCAATTTCATCTATACCGAGCGCACCCAGACGCTCGGCTGGCCCACCTGGGTGCTCTACCTCATCGTTCCCATTTTCTCGGTCACCCTGTTTTTTCACGCGCTTGCCAATGTGCTGGAGGATCTGCGCCTGTCCGCGGTCGCGCGCTTTCCCTCGTTCAAGCTCGGCAACTCGCAGGGCATCAACTGATGCTCACGCTGGCAGCCTTCGCGCTGGTGCTCCTGGTGGGCGTGCCCATCGGTCTATGTCTGTGTCTGGGCGCCATCGTCTATATCGCGGATTCGGGTAATCCACTGCTCTTCAACAACTACCCGTTGCAGCTGTTCGGCGGTGTCGACAGCTATGGCCTGATCGCCATTCCGCTCTTCATCCTGATCGGCGAGATCATGAATGCGGGCGGCATCACCCAGCGAATCGTCCAGATGGCGATGGCATTTGTGGGCTCACTCAGGGCGGGTCTTGCCTATGTGAATGTGCTGGCCAACATGATGGTTGCCTCCATCCTGGGATCGGCCACCGCCCAGGTGGCCATCATGTCGCAGATCATGGTTCCCGAGATGGAGCGCAAGGGCTATGACAAGACCTTTGCGGCGGGCCTTACCGCCTTCAGCGGCATGCTGGGTCCCATCATCCCACCCTCCGTCATGTTTGTGGTCTACAGCACGCTTGCCCAGGTGGCGGTGAGCGACATGCTGGTGGCGGGCATCGTGCCTGGTGTGATCCTGACCGTCCTGTTCTGCGTGATCATCGCCATTCTCGGGGCAATACACGGGTTCCCGGCGGGCGAACGCCGCACCTGGCGCGAGCGCGGGCGCACCATTCTGGATGCTGCGCCCACACTGCTGATCCCCATCGTCATTGTCGGTTCCATTCTTGGGGGCGTGGCGAATGCCACCGAGTCTGCGGCGGTCGGCGCAGTGGTCGCCGCGCTGGTTGGGCGCTTCTTCACCGGAGAGTTCCGCTTCTCAAGGCTCCCGGAGATGCTCCTGCGCGCAGGTGTCTACTCGGCCATCGTGCTGTTTCTCGTGGCCGCCGCATCGGTGTTTTCCTGGGTGCTGGTCTACGGCAAGATTCCCCAGGCGCTTGCAGCATCCGTGCAGCAGATCGCGAAAGACCCCACCACGTTCCTCCTTCTGGTCAGCCTTGCGCTTCTCGTCATCGGTACCGTCATCGATGGCGTCCCGGGCCTCATCATGACCGTTCCCATCCTGCTGCCGATTGCCACCGAGGTCTATGGCATCGACCCGCGTCATTTTGGTGTGGTCGTGGTGGTCAATCTGGTGCTCGGTCTGCTTTCGCCGCCGGTCGGCCTTTGCTTCTTCGTAGCGGCCGCGGTCACCGGTGCGAATCCTGGCCGAATGTTCGTGGTCACCGCGCCTTTTTTCGCGGTCGCCTGTGTCGTGCTGCTGCTGCTTTGCCTGTATCCGTCGCTCTCACTTGTGCTTCTGAAATAAATCACTGTTCACCAGGAGGTATTCATGTCCATTTCTCGTCGTGATGTACTCATTGCAGGCTCCGCCGCTTCGGTTGGCTTTCCTGCCATCTCGGTCGCCCAGTCGCGGCAACTGCGCCTTGGCATTCTCACGCCGGTTGGCCACCCCTGGAACCGCGCGGCGCTGAAGGTCGCCGAGCAGCTCAACGCCGAGACCAAAGGGCGTCTCACGCTCACGGTTTTCCACTCCGGTCAGCTCGGCAACGAATCGGCAATGCTGCAGCAAATGCAGTCGGGCGCGCTCGACATGGGCTGGATCATGGCGGCCGAGCTGGGTTCTCGAGTGCCCGCCATCGCAGCGATTACAGCACCCTATGTGGTGGATTCCACCGACAAGATTGCGAAACTCGTCCGTCATCCGGTGGCGATGAAGCTGTTCGACACCTTGCCGGGCGAAACCGGCACGATCGGGCTGGCATGGGGCATCACGGGCATGCGGGCGATCTTTGCCGCGCGCGACATCAGCAAGGTCGGCGACATCAAAGGCATGAAGCTGCGGATCAACCCCACGCCTGCCTATCGCGATTTCTATCAGCTGCTCGGCGCCTCTCCCACCCCTATCCCCACCCCGCAGGTATTCGATGCGATGTCCAACGGTCAGGTCGACGGCCTGGAGGCAGACCTGGAGTTTTCCTGGAATCAGCGTTTCGACAAGGTATCGAAATCGATCCTGCAGATGAACGCGATCTTCATGCCGGTGATTGCGCTGGTGTCGGGTCGCGTCTGGCAGGGCATGCCCGCGGCTGATCGTGACCTGATTTCGCGCGCGGTCAAGGCGGCGCTCGATGCGCAGATCGATGAGCTGGCGGGAAATGAACCCAAGCTGGTCGAACAGTTCAAGGCCACCAACATTCCGTTCCGGAACGCGAACCGTGCCGACGCGGAAGCCGTGGTGGCCGAATACGACAAGATCTGGTTGCCCAAGGCGCCGATACTTGCCGAACTTCGCAAGGCTGGCCGCAGCCTGTAACCGGTGCTTCGTCAACCGCTCACATCTCTTCCACTTGTTCACGCGATCTCCGATCACCACCGGAGATCGCCCTTTCCAATGCAGGTTGCCCCATGACTGCCAACATCTTCTCTGGCGTGATTCCCGCGCTCATGACGCCCTGCGGGGCAGACCGTCAGCCCGACTTTGCCGCGCTCGTACGAAAGGCGCGCGAACTGGTCGGTCTGGGCATGAACGCGGTGGTCTACTGCGGCTCCATGGGTGACTGGCCGCTTCTCACCGATGAGCAGCGCATGGAGGGCGTGGAGCAGCTGGTGAAGGCGGGTGTTCCGGTGGTGGTCGGAACGGGCGCACAGAATCCGGCGCGCGCGGCGGCAATTGCTGCGCATGCCCAGCGTTGCGGCGCGGGCGGGCTCATGGTGATCCCGCGTGTGCTTTCGCGAGGCAGTTCGGTGGCTGCACAGCGTGCGCATTTCGAGGGGGTGTTGAGCGCGGCGGGGTCGCTGCCTGCGGTGATCTACAACAGCCCGTATTACGGCTATGAGACCCGCGCCGATCTGTTCTTCGAACTTCGCGGCAAATATCCGAATCTGGTGGGCTTCAAGGAGTTCGGTGGCGCGGCCTCGCTCAAATATGCGGCCGAGCACATCGTCGGGCATGAGCCGGGCGTGTCGCTCCTGGTTGGCGTCGACACTCAGGTCTTCCACGGCTATGTCAACTGCGGCGCCGTGGGCGCCATCACAGGCATTGGCAACGTTCTGCCGCGCGAGGTGCTGCATCTCGAAGCGCTCTGCCGCGCGGCGGCGGCGGGCAGCGCGTCGGCACGCGTGCATGCCCGTGAGCTTGATCAGGCGCTGGGTGTGTTGTCATCGTTCGATGAGGGTGTTGACCTGGTGCTCTATTACAAGCACCTGATGGTGCTGGAAGGCAACCAGGAGTACGCGCTCAACCTCAACCCTGCCGACCAGTTGTCGCCCAGTCAGAAGCGGTACGCCGCGCAGCAACTCACGCTCTTCAAGACCTGGTATTCGGAGTGGTCCGTACAGATCGCCCGCCAGCGATAACTTTCGGGGCACGAGGCTGCAGGTCTGCAGCCGGCGCGCTGATCAACGGCGCTCGCAGGGCATTCGCTTGATCACCCTCGACGCAGGCTGTCGAACCACGCCAGCGTATTGGTCTGTCCTGCCAGGTGTCTGGGCTCGCCGTAGAGCGAAGCCATGAACGTCGCGCGGTGGCTTGCGCCGGCGACCGTCACCTCGGTGGCGAGCGCGCCCCCTGCTGCAATTGCGCGACGCGCCACGGTGGGGTGAATCCCTTCGTCAGCCAGGCCGATGTGAAAGCGGATCGGCGAGTCGTAGTGCCAGTAGGTCGCACTGTTGCGCGCAATCTGCCGCAGAAACGCGCTGTTGGTCTCGTGGGTGAAACTGTCGAAAAATCGCGGCACCAGCAGCGTCGACCCCGAGGGGAATGGTTTGGCCGGGTCAAAGCGCATGTCGTAGGTGCGCCAGAAATTTGCGGCCATGTCCCGAAACGGTGGCGCAACCGCGTGTTGCATCAGTCCCTTGAGCCCGTAGTTGAGTTCGTAGCTTCCCAGGAGCACGATCATGCAAAGCGAGAGCCAGTCGGGGGCGGCGGGGAAGCTGGCGGCACCCTCCGGGACGGGATAGGTCTGTGCGCCACTCCAGAAACGCAGGGTCTCGGTCAGTTCGTTGAAGGGACTCGATACGCTGGTTGCCGCGACCGCAATCTTGCGGCGGCGCAGCTCCTGGGCGAGCCATTGCGAGTTGAGCCCGCCCTGTGACCAGCCGTTGAGAAAGAGCGGACCCGCCTCGATTCCCATGGCACGGAGGGTCGTGTAGCCAGCCTCCAGCATGCGAAGGCAGGTGCCGACCGTGACATCCCTGACCCCGTAGGCTTCGCCTCGGCCGTTTCTGAACGGCCCCTTGCCCACGTAGTCGGCTGCAATGACGGCATAGCCCTGGCCAGCGAAGCGGTGTACGTTGAACAGGGTCTCGGCTGAATCGGCTGGATACGACATCACAAAGCTGGGATCGGCGAGCTTCACCATATTGGACGGCACGCCGTCGAAGGTGAGCACAGTGCCGTGCTGCCAGGACACAACCGGCAGTGGCCCGGTTGCGCCGACCGGTAGCGCGAGCAGCCCGCTCAATGTCACCGCCTCGCCGGTTTCGGGAATGACGAACGGCGCAACCAGTCGGTGCAATTCCACGTCGTGGCGGGCACCCGATCGGGCGGGATCAAATGCAGGCAGAACCGCAGGGTCGTTGAAGTCGGGATAGGTTCGCGCCACCAGTTGATCGAGCCGGGCGGCGCTCACCCGCACGCTCTGATCGACCAGTTTGCCCGCCGGCAGCGCCGGGCGCAGGCCGCTTGCGAGCGCCGAAAGAACCGAAGCCGAGTCGGCCGATGCGAGGCCTGGCCAGCCTAGCATCGTGGCGAGGCCGCCCGCCGTGCCGAGCACCGCCCGCCTCGCTGGCGATTGGAGGGACCCCACCCCTGCGAGCGATGGCGTCGGCGGGGTGGGCTCGATAGTTGTCGGGGTCATGGAGAGTGCGCGCACGTTCAGGGCTCCTTCGGGAAGCAGGACAGCGCCAGTTGCTGCTGCCATGGCGTCTGCGTGGCGGAATGGTAAGCCCGACAGCGTGTGGACGGCAGTCAGACTGCCCGTGGCGTACCCAGAAGCGGATACACGGGTGCGGCCCTTGGCCACGCATCCGGGCAGGTCCGGCACTTAGGCTGAGACGTTGCTTCCAGCGCGTTCAATCACGATTGCGTACCTCATTACTGTTCTCTAGCCGAGTTCATCTGCGGCGAATGACGCAGCGTTCATACCCATGACGAAGCGCTGAATCGACAAAGCCGCTTCCCGGGCATCCCACAGAAACGCCCGTGGATTACGAGCCATAGATCGTCCTGCGGCTTCGGTTGATATCGGCCATCGGCGGAATCGAACCACCGACATGCGGATTTTCAGTCCGCTGCGCGTCGGTGCGTCTTCAAGCGGCGACCTCCACATATTCCACACGACTCGAGGGGGCGGGTACCGCCAGG
>JBMSQB010000080.1:0-21113 GCA_049423065.1 Burkholderiaceae bacterium | reverse complement strand
GTCGCCGCCCGCCATAAACCGCCGGCGCGGAAAGCCGCCCCGTGTTGATCATTCGCGCCGCAAGCGGATGCCGGCTGGCCAGCGCCACGATCGTCTCACGCCAGAGCGCCGCCGACGGCTGGTCGGCAGGATGGACAAAGCGCGCCGAGCGCCGGGTCTGGCGAATGTTTTCCATCGCGGCCTGGTGGCGCTCGTCGCTGTATTGATCGAGCAGCGACGGCGCAGCACGACCCGACAGCACCAGCGACAGGCGCCAGCCCAGCGCGTCGGCGTCCTGAATGCCGCCGTTGCCGCCGCGCGCGCCAAACGGCGACACCACATGGGCCGCATCGCCCGCAAACAGCACCCGCCCGTGACGATAGGACGCGAGACTTTCGTGCCGATACTGCCAGACACCCGACCAGGCAATATCGAACGCCACCGCGGGGCCCAGCAGGCGCCGCACCCGTTCGCGCATGCCCGCTTCGCTCGCCGCCTGCTCGGCGTCTTCGTGCGGGCTCATCTGAAAATCGAGCCGCCACGTGCCGTCGGCCATCCGGTGCCGCCACACCGCGCGACCGAAATTGGCGCTGCAGTCGAGCCAGGTCCAGCGCTCCTCCGGAATGTCGGCATTTTTTGCCACAATGTCGATGATGATCCAGCGGTCTTCGGTTCGGTCAAAGACCACCGGCGCAAGGCCGAGACCATCGCGAACCCGGCTCGACGAGCCGTCGCAGCCCACCACCCAGTCGGCGAGCATCCGGTATCTGCCCTCAGGCGTTGACACCTCGAGCTCGACCGGTTCGGCATCACCGCGCGGGCGCACGTCCTCCACCCGGTTGAGCCAGCGAAGGTCGGCTTGACCCGTGGCCCGCAGCGCATCGACCAGAAACTGCTCAACGTAGTATTGCTGCAGATTGGTGAAACCGTTGAAGCGCAGGTCGGGCTCCTGCTGCAGCCGGAACGACGTGACCTCGGCATCGCGGCACAGCACCCGCCCCACATTCCAGGTCACCCCTTTGCTCACGATCTTCTCACCCACCCCCAGCCGGTGAAAGATATCGAGCGTGCGCTGCGCCCAGACCATGCCGCGCGAGGCAAGCCCTCGCACACCGACTGTATCGTCGTCGTCCAGCACCAGCACACGATGACCGCGTCGCACCAGATCGAGCGCAAGCGTGAGGCCGGTGAGGCCAGCCCCCACGATCACCAGCGGATAGCGCTGCGGCCCCGCAACCTCGTCGAGGTCGGCGGGTCGTACAAAAGGATAACGAGGCAGCTCGAACACAGTCAGGCGGTGGCGAGCGCGCTGGGCGGAGTTTGGTGATCGGGCGCCGCGCGTCGCAGCGACCAGCCATCAAGCCTGAATTCGATCATCTGGGTCTCCTCGGGAATCGTGGTAATCCGACCGCCGGCCCGCTTTGGGGGCCTGACCGCCCGCGGCTGACCGGTCGCACACTGTCGTGCAAGATCCTGCCCAAAGCCGGCCCGAAGGGCAAGGCCGCACGCGAGCGTTCTGCCCATTGCCTGACCGAATCGAAACAATCATGGTCCATGGCTGCGATACTGGGAGATCCTTCATCGCCCACGCCCGCCCCGCCATGAACCCCTCCCCGGCTCCATCCGCGAACATTCACAACCTCACCTTCGACGAACTGCGGGTGGGGCAGCAGGCCAGCGCCTCGCGCACCCTCTCGCTCGACGATATCAAGGCCTTCGCTCTGGTGTCGGGGGATGTCAACCCCGCGCATGTCGATCCGGACTATGCCGAGTCCACCCGGTTTCATGGCGTGATCGCCCACGGGATGTGGGCGGGTGCGTTGATTTCCAGCCTCCTGGGGACAGAATTTCCCGGCCCAGGCACCATTTATCTGGAGCAGACACTCAAATTCCGCAAGCCCATACGCGTGGGCGACACGCTCACCGTCACGCTCGAAGTGCTGCAAAAGATCGATGCCACGCGCGATGTCCGCATGCAATGCACGGTGGTCAACCAGGGCGCAGAGACCGTTGTGTCGGGCGAAGCGCTGGTGCGGGCGCCCGCGCACAAGGTGTCCAGGCAGCGCGTGAGCCTCCCCACGCTGATGATGTTTGAACCGGAGGCGCGGCTGCACGACTGGATGGCCTCGCTTGCCAGTCACCCGCCGGTTCGCTGCGGCGTGGTTCACCCGTGCGATGAGAGTTCGCTTCGCGGCGCGCTGGATTCGCGTGACGCGGGACTGATCGATCCGGTCATCATCGCGCCCCGCGCCCGCGTGCAGGCGCTTGCCGACTCGCTGGAACTGTCACTTGCCGGCATTGAACTCATCGACACGCCGCACAGCCACGCGTCAGCGGCCCGGGCCGCCTCCCTGGCAGGCGCGCGCCAGATCGCCATGCTGATGAAGGGCAGTCTGCATACCGATGAACTGATGGAAGCGGTGCTGGCGGAGCCTGCGCTTCGTACCGCGCGCCGCATGTCGCACGTCTTTCGGTTCGAGGTTCCAAGCTACGACCGCCCCCTGCTGATTACCGATGCGGCGATCAATATCAGCCCCGATCTGAGCACCAAGGCAGACATTGTTCGCAATGCCATCGACCTGGCCCACGCACTCGGTATCGCGGCGCCGCGCGTGGCCATCCTGTCGGCCGTTGAGACCGTGACCCCCCGCATTGCATCCACGCTAGACGCCGCAGCCCTTTGCAAAATGGCCGACCGAGGGCAGATCCAGGGCGCCATTCTCGACGGACCGCTTGCCTTTGATAACGCGATCTCGTCAGCGGCCGCCCGAATCAAGGGCATTGAATCACCGGTTGCAGGTCGGGCCGATATCCTGCTGGTGCCCGACCTCGAAGCGGGCAACATGCTTGCCAAGCAGCTGGAGTATCTGGCAGGCGCTGCGAGTTGCGGCGTGGTGCTGGGCGCGCGGGTCCCTATCGTGCTGACCAGCCGCGCGGACCCGCCGATTTCGCGGGTGGCATCGGCCGCGCTGGCCGGGGTGATGGGGCGCGCATCGAGGGCAGACGAGCCGGGGCGCTGACAAGCGAACCGCCGGCCATCAGACACCCGCCACCGCTCAATCTGCCTTGATCCTGGCCGTGCGAATCAGTTCGCCCCACTCACGCAGTTCGTCGGCCACCTGCCGCCCGAAGGTCTCGGGCGTGCCATTGACCGGCTCCATGCCGTCAGCAACGATTCGCGCCTGAAAATCAGGCCTCGTGGCGATGCTCATCACGTCCGAATGAATCTTGTTGACGAGTTCGCGCGGCAGGCCCGCCGGACCCATGAAGCCATACCAGGCCTCGATGCGGAATCCGGGCAGCGTCTCGGACACCGCCGGCACATCGGGAAGCGCCCGCGCCCGCTTCGGCCCGGTGGTGGCAATTGGTTTCAACTTCCCGCTCTTGCTGAGTTGAATCGATGCGGTGATGCCACCAAAAATGAGCGGTACATGACCGGCCATCACATCCTGGATGCCCTGCCCGAATCCCTTGTAGGGAATGTGCACGATGTCCAGACCGGCCCGCTGCTTGATCACTTCCATCGACAGGTGCTGCTGACCTCCGCTCCCCGATGAGGCATAGGTGATCTTTCCCGGCTGACGACGCGCGGCCTCGATCAGGCCCGGAATGTCGTTCACCGGGAACGACGGATGCGCGAGCATGATGAACGGGCCCGCCGCCACATTGACGATGGGCGTGAGGTCTCTGACCGGGTTGTAGGGCGTGTTCGCGATCAGATTGGGCGCGATGGTGATCGAGGCATCGGCCGCAAACAGCAGCGTGTAGCCATCCGGGGCGGCCTTCGCAACGGAATCGGTGCCTATCGTGCCGCTTGCGCCGGTCTTGTTCTCCACCACCACCGATTGCTTCCAGAGGGTGGCGAGTTCCTGCGACAGCAGACGACCATAAATGTCCGGCGTGCCACCCGGCGGGAAAGTGACAATCACCTTGACCGGCTTGTTCGGATACGACTGCGCAACAGACGACCCGGCAAAAGCGCCCACCGCAACCAGCGTGGCAATCGAATGAACCAGAGCGCGACGGAGCACGGGATGTGTCATGTTCAGACTCCTGGAACCTGAGATGGGAAAGTACGGGGCAAGCCCGGCAACCCCGCGGCGTGGGCCGCAGGACGGTAAACGGCGCCGAGCGCCTCAAAGACTGACGACCAGTCATCTTCGGGGCGGGCGCCAAGATAAGCAAGTACATGCCGGTCGGGCCGGAGCAGCACCGCCACCGCGCCGGCATTATCGAGCACCCGCGCGAGCTCGCCTGTGATGTCGCGCGCCACGGGCTCGCGCCGGTCCTCCGGCAGGAAATCTTCCTCCGCACGCAGGAGCGACACCCGGGCAGGCGCCTCGGTCGGCCACCACGCCGGCACTGCCGGCACGGCCCCCGCCCCCCCAACAAGCGCATACCCCGGGCCACACAACGAATCGAGCAGCAACGCAGACCCCGTCCGGGTCTGCACCACAGGCTGGATCATGAGTTGACCGGGCGGAATCACTGGCTCGTCACCTGACCACCCGACCTTGAGGCCTTGCCTGAAGCGGGGCTTGGGCTTGAATTTCAGATGCAGGATGTAGTCGCGCGCAGCAGGCACCAGGCAGACCAGTTTCAGAAGCCCTTGCGCGATCGCTGCACCGGCCACCGACTTCGGCTGCATGAACGATCCGATCCGCAGCGCCATGTTGATCAACGCCCAGGCATGAGGCTTGCGCTCGGCCTCGTAGGTGTCGATCAGGGCAGGCTCGGCGCGCCCCCGCACCACCTCGGCGAGCTTCCAGGCAAGGTTCAGTGCATCGCGCACACCGCTGTTCATGCCCTGCCCGGCAAAGGGCGGCGTCAGGTGCGCGGCATCGCCCGCGAGCAGCACCCGTCCTGCACGCCAACGGGTCGCCACCCGCGCATGAAAGGTATAGACCACCTTTCTGAGCAGCGTGATGTCGGCGTCTGACGGCTCGCGCGCGCGAATCCAGCTGCGAAGCTGCGCCTCGTCGAGCACCGACTCGGCGTCCTCGTCCGGATGCAGCATGAACTCATAACGGACGGTCGCCTGCGGGCCCGGCAGCCGGATTGTGGGTCTGACCGGATCACAGAAGGTTCGCGTATGGCGAAACGGATCGCGCCGACCAATGAGATCGGCGATCAGCCAGCGTTCGGCATAGCTGCTGCCCTCGAGTGCGATGCCCAGCGCCTCGCGCACCATGCTTCGGCCCCCGTCGCAACCCACCAGCCAGTCGGTCTCCACGCTTTGCGGTCCATCGGGGGTGGCGATGGAAAGCGACACCCGATCGGCCGTTTGGGAAAAGCCCAGCAATTCATGGCGAAAGCGCAGTTCAACAGGGGCTTGAAGCGCATCGGCCAACGCGCGTACCAGCAGTTGCTGGCGAAACGCATTTCGCTTGGGATAGCCATATTCAAGAGACCTGGGTTCGATTCGCGCAAAAAGTGTTTGCCGCCAGGAGTAGTAGTGAACGCCGTAGCCCTGCACGACATCGGGCAGCACCTGCTCGAGCACGCCTGCCGTCTGCAGGGTGCGCAGGCTCTCGTCGTCAATGGTGACTGCGCGGGCCTCGCCCACCGTGCTCTCCGCCCGGTCTATCACCAACGCCGCAATGCCCTGCCGCCCAAGCAGATGCGCGAGCACCAGCCCCGTCGGGCCAGTACCGACAATCACAACCGGGTAATGGGAGGCAAGCAGCATGGCCGGGTGTCAGCTGCGCATGATCGCCTTGCCCCAGAGATTCAGCGTGCGCTCCTCATGGGGCCACACCCCCACAGGACGTGCCTCCTCACACACCTCGATTTCAGAGGAGATTTCGGCAAGATTGCCGTCGGGGTCCCGGACCATGAAAAATACGTCGTTACCGGGTCCGTGGCGCCCCACTCCCCACACGATTTCGATCCGCTCGCGCGACATGTGGTCGGCCCAGTCCTTGAGGTCTGACCAGGCAGGCGACTCGAACGACTGATGATCAAAGCATGTGACCGGTGCGCCAAACAGCGCAAGCGAGTGATGGAGCGAGTCGGTGCGCAGGAAACACGCGCGCAGCCTGCCGTCGCCATCCAGTACGCGGTCAGACAGATGAAAACCCAACCGCCCGCAGTAGAACGCGAGCATCTCGTCAATCCGGGTGGTGCGCAGGGCAAAGTGCTGATTGACCGCGGGCGGTAGCGCTTTGATGGCAAGCGTTTGCCCCGGCACCGCAGACATTCCCGGCGGCGCGAACACCATTCGGTTGCCGTCCGGATCGACGCATGAGCGCGACCCAGGCGGAATATCGGCCAGATCTGGCAACTCAAGCGACAACGCCGACTCTCCGCGCGAGAGAAACGCCTGCCAGCAGGACTCCTCTGCAAACCCGTACAACGCGTAATGAAGCCGGTTGGCTTCGCCCGCTGACACATGAAGCGCGCGGCCATCGCCACGGCAGGTCAGCACGGAGCCCTGCCGCTCAACCCGAAGACCGTAAGCGCGCGAGTAAAAAGCCGCCATCGCCTCGGGCTGCGGCGACTGGAGATGAAGCCAGCCAAGCCTCGCCTGAATCGGCATCAGCGCTCTCCCCGAAAACCGGGCGACGGAAATGCCTGGGCGAACCCCTCAAAGCACCACGTGGACATTCTTGTGCTGGGTGTAGGACAACAGTTCATCGAAGCCTTCCTCTCGACCGATCCCCGACTGCTTGTAGCCACCAAAGGACGCTCCGATGAAATGGCTGCTCACATGGTTGACCCAGACATACCCCGACTGCACCCGCGCCGCGGCACGGTGCGCCTGGTCGAGGCGGCTGGTCCAGATGGACGCGGTGAGCCCGTATTCCACCCGGTTCACCTGCTCGAAGAGGGCGTCCTCGTCATCCCACCGAATCACCGACAGAATGGGACCGAACACTTCTTCGTTGGCAATCCGCATGTCCTGTGAAACACCCGTAAAGACAGTCGGCTCGACAAACCAGCCATTGGCGAGCCTGGGGTCGCTGGGGACCCCGCCTCCGTAGATGAGGTCGGCGCCTTCGGCCTTGGCGATCGCGACATAACCCAGGATTTTTTCCCACTGCGCCTTCGAGACGATCGCCCCCATGGTGGTGGACATCTCGGTGGGAATGCCGGGCTGGTAGTGCCGCACCGCTTTCAGCATGCCCTCGATCACCTCGTCATGGATCGAGCGATGCACGAAGAGCCGCGACGTGGAGCCGCAGCTCTGCCCGCACCAGGTGAAATTCATGCCGTTCACCGCGCCCGGCATGGCACGCGCGAGGTCGGCATCGGGATAGATGATGCAGGCGTTCTTGCCGCCCAGCTCGAGCGTGACATGCTTCAACCGGTCGGCGGCTGCGCGGGCGATGGCGCGTCCGGTGGGCACGCTGCCGATCAGGGCCAGGCGGGGAACCATCGGGTGCGTGACCAGCGCCTGACTGCCCGGGGTGCCGGCGCTGATCACATTCAGGACGCCAGGCGGCAGGATGCCGTCCAGCAGTTCCATCATGCGATAGGCCGAGAGTGGCGCCTGATGGGGCGGCTTCATGATGACCACATTGCCGGCGGCCAGCGGCGGCGCCATCTTGCCCGCGGTGAACATGATCGGATGGTTGTAGGCGACGATCCGTGCGCACACACCGTAGGGTTCACGCAGCGAGTAGTTGAGGATGCCCTCGCCCATCGGCAGTGTTTCGCCCTTGATCTCGGTGGCGAGCCCGGCGTAGTACTCGATCTGCACCGCCGCGATCAACGCGTCGCGCTGCATCTCGCTGATCGGATTGCCGCAGTTGGCAGCGTCAATCATGGCCAGTTCGAATGCGTTTTCACGCAGCACCGCCGCCACCTTGCGCAGCAGCCCTGCGCGCTCGAGCGGCTTCATCCGTCGCCAGGTCTCAAAACCCGCCTGCGCGGCGCGCACTGCGGCATCGACATCATCGGCATTGGCCTCAGCCACGCGGCCCAGTGACTCGCCTGTGGCCGGGTTCACCGTCTCGAGGTAGCCGCCGCGCGGCTCGTGCCAGGCCCCTCCGTAGTAGAGCTCGCGGCGGCTCGGCAGCAGCGCCGAGACCGGTCGGGCGGCAGGGGGAGCATTCATGATCGATACCCTTCAACGTTTGTGGATCGCCGCTTGCGTGCTGCTCTGCCCGCTCATGTTCGAGTCATAGCCCGGCACCACCGAGGCGTCGATCACGCACACGCGTCCGGCCCGGACTGCGGCGAGGCCGTCCTGCAGCGCCGGCAGAAGGTCTTGCGCACGCCGCACCGGGCCGATGCCAAGCGCACCCATGGATTCAGCCATTTTGGCAAGATCGATTTCCGGCTCGGTCATGCGCTGGCCGATCCAGCGGTTCTCCACTGGCCTGGAGCGCTCGCGCGCCACGCGTTCCTGATGCAGTTCGTCATTGAAAAACGAGTGGTTGTTGCAGACCACGATCAGTACCGGAATGCCGTATCGCACCGCGGTCCAGACCGCCGTGCTGCCCATGAGGAAATCACCATCGCCCACAAGCGCTATCGGTACACGCGAGGACCGCTCGTCACGCAGGGCAAGCGCAACGCCCACTGCATTACCTGGACCGGCTCCCAGTCCGCCGCCGCCGTCCGCGCCGAGATAGTCCATGGGCGAGCTGAAATCACGATAGCCGCCATTCCAGCCGAGGGGTAGCCGCACGATACAGAGTTCCTCGGGCCGCGCAGCCTGCTCAAGCACAGCAGCGAGTTGGCGCAGGCTTACCTGATCGTCGTCCGCCGGGGGCGCCAACGGCGCACGAACCGGCCACTGGCGCGGCGTGCGGCGTTGACAGACCGGCAACAGTGCCGCCACCGCCGCATCGGGTTCGCAGAGCATGAACACATCGGCCGGTGGGAGGCTGCCGCCATCCATGCTCCAGCCACGGTGCAGATGCATGTCGAGCGACACGTTGATGACCTTTGCGCTGCAAGGCGCACCCTGCAATGCCTGCCTGAATGCCCCGCCCGGGTCCACCCAGTCGAGCATCAACACCACATCAGCCGCCCGGAGCGCGGCACTCGCCTCAGGGCTCAGAAAGGCACCGGGCGGCCCCAGGTGCTGCGGATGCGCGGTCGGAAAGCCTGCCGCATTCTTCAGATCGGTGATCACCTGCGCCTGCAGTGCCTCGGCGAGTGCCACGCGGTTCGCCCAGTCGTGGATGCTTCGCGATACGCGCCCCAGCAGGATCACCGGCCGCTCGGCTGCGGCGAGCAACGCCGCCGCACGTTCGACATCGGCAGGCGCTGGAGGCGGCGAAGCCGGCGCGGCATAGCGCGCAGGATCCGGCGTGGGCACGGGTACATCGAGCCTCGCCTCCTGGAGCGCCGCGTCGAGATTGATATAGACCGGCCCGCGCGGCGCGGTCTGTGCAATTTGCGCCCCCCGAAGCAGCGCCTCGATCGCAGCGGGAATCGAGCCCGGCTGGTTGTCCCACTTGGTGTAGTCGCGCACCAGCGCGCCCTGATCGCTTGCAGTGTGGATCCAGTCGATCCAGGGACGGCGGCGTGCCGCATCCCAGGGGCCGGTTGCACCCAGCATCAACACCGGCACACGGTCACACCAGGCGTTGAACACCGCCATGGTGGCGTGCATGAGTCCCACGTTGGAGTGCAACACCGCGCCCATCATCCTGCCACTCGCCTTCGCATAACCGTGAGCGATGGCAACGGCGACTTCCTCGTGCAGGCAGAGGAGCATCTGTGGCGCTTCGTTGCCCAGATGGTTGACCAGGCTGTCGTGCAGCCCGCGGTAACTCGCGCCCGGGTTGAGCGCAAGCCACGGCACGCGCATGGCGCGCAGGCAGTCGGCGATCGAATCGCTCCCCCAGTGTTGCCCGTTCGCAGTCGAAGGAACGGGCGCCTCTCGTCGCAGTGTCATGGTGGGTCAGTCTGCCTTGATATTGGCTTCGCGAATCACCTTGCCCCAGCGGGCGTGGTCATCGCGAATGGTGGCGGCAAGCGCCTCGGGAGTGCTGGTGGAAACCTCGATGCCCTGGCCTGCGAGATTGGCCTTCACCTCGGGCTGGTTCAGCACCCTGGCGATATCGGTGTTGACCTTGCCCACGATATCGGCCGGGACCCCCGCAGGCATGAAAACACCCAGCCACACGTCGAGCGCCACCCCCGGCACGGTCTCGGCGATGGCGGGAAGATCCGGGAAGGCTGCAAAGCGCTTGCCGCCCGCTCCGGCAAGCAGCCTGAGCCGCCCTTCCCGGATATGGGGCAGCAGCGAATTGACCGCCCCGATGAACACCTGAATGCGGCCACCAATCAGGTCGGTGATGGCACCCATTGCGCCTTTGTAAGGCACGTGCTGAATCTGGATGCCGGCGGCGAATTTGAGCTGTTCAGTGGCCAGTTGCTGCGGCGAGCCGTTGCCCGAGGAACCGTAATTGAGTGCGGCGGGATTGCGCTTCGCATAGTCGATCAGTTCAGCCACGTTTCGGACCGGCAGCGACGGATTGACCACCAGCACGAAAGGCACCAGGGCAACGGTGGTAACCGGTGTGAAGTCCTTGAACGGATCAAAAGGCGTCTTGCCGACATGCGGGTTGAACACAAAGATATTGTTGGCCCCCAGCAGCCAGGTGTAACCATCCGGGGCGCTTCGCGCCACGAACTCCGCACCAAGATTCATGCCGGCGCCAGGGCGGTTTTCCACCGTCACGGGTTGCCCCCACACCTCGGACAGGCGCTGCGCAATGGCTCGCGCCACCACGTCGTTGCTGCCGCCGGTGGTGATCGGCACCACAAACCGCACTGGTCTGCCGGGATAGGACGGAGTCTGGGCCGACAGTCCGGGCGACAGCGCAGCCAGCGATGAAGCGACCAGCATCTTGCGGCGAAACGGTTGAATCAGGCGCTTGGACATGAACAGGTCTCCTCGTTGGTCCGGTCGCCGATACAGGTGTCGGGACCGATCTGGTGAAAGCGTGGCGTCCCTGCTTACCAGGGCATTCTCTCCCCGCTGAAATTCATCGCCGACCCGGTATCCGCCGCCGTGAGGCCGGCAATGACGCCGCGGAGCAGCCCCACACGCGGTGCCGGATCGTTCAACTGGTCCCAGGCAGATTCATAGCGCGTCATGTCGGTGCGGAGCAGGCCAGGGCTGAGCGTGACCGCGATCAGTTCGGGATGGTCGACGGCAAAGGAGCGCCACAGTGCGTTGAGTGCGGTTTTGGATGCGCGATAGGAATAATGCCCGCCCATGCCGTTTGAACCGATCGACCCCAGGAGGCTGCTGATTGCGATCAGCTTTCGCTCGCCTCCGGCCGCCAGATGCGGCGCGAAGGCGGCAGCAACCCGAAGCGCACCCACCGCATTGACGCGGAAGTCGTTGAGCCAGGCCTCATCGGCGATATCAAGCGGATCACTTCTCGGATGGGCCGACATCACGCCGGCGTTCGCGATCAGGACATCGATCGGCTGCCCTGCGAGTGAAGCCGCCAGCGCGCGAATCGATGTGGTGTCGGTCACATCGAGCGCGACCACATCCGCGGCGGGCAGCCGTTCAAGCAGCGCTTTTGCAGTCGCTGGCTCGCGGCACGCCGCAATCACCCGCCATCCGTCGGCCGCATACTGGCGGGCAAACTCGAGACCGATCCCGCGGTTGGCGCCGGTGATCAGAACGGTCGGCATGGCAGACCTCGCTGAGTCGAAATCAATCGGTTGGCGCTCATTCCCACACAAACGCCGAGGCGGCATCAAACGGATGCGTTGTCTTCCAGTGGCGCGCGATGTCGATCCGGCGCGTGACCCAAACCCGGTCATGCGACTGGACATGATCGAGAAAGCGCTGCAGCGCGCGCATCCGGCCGGGCCGTCCGAGCAGTCTGCAATGAATGCCGATGCTCATCATGCTGGGGCGCTCATCGCCTTCAGCCCAATGCACGTCAAAGGCATCGCGCAGGTATTCAAAAAATTCGTCGCCATGGCTGTAGCCCTGCGGCAGCGCAAACCGCATGTCGTTGGCATCGAGCGTGTAGGGCACCACCAGATGCGG
Organism: Burkholderiaceae bacterium; assembly: GCA_049423065.1. GTDB lineage: Bacteria > Pseudomonadota > Gammaproteobacteria > Burkholderiales > Burkholderiaceae_E > SYIM01. Next base: position 9,157 of record JBMSQB010000080.1, on the reverse strand, counting down.
GGCCAGCGCGCCATCGGTTCGCCGCACCTGCATCCAGAACGGCAGATCATCGCCATAGTAGTCGCTGTCGTACTCGAAGCCGCCGTAGTCGGCCACCAGTCGCCGCGTGTTGGGGCTGTCGCGGCCGGTATACCAGCCCAGTGACCGCGAGCCCGTCAGCCGGCTGATGATGTCCATGCCAATCCGCATGTGCTCGCGTTCGGTTGCCTCGTCGATGTTCTGATAATGAATCCAGCGCCAGCCGTGACAGGCGATCTCGTGGCCCAGTTCCACGAATGCCGCGGTCACCTCGGGGCAGCGCTCGAGCGCCATGCTGATGCCGAAAACGGTGAGCGGCAGCCCGCGTCGCTCGAACTCGCGCAGGATCCGCCATACCCCGACACGCGAGCCGTACTCGTAGATGCCCTCCATGCTGAGGTGGCGCGCGGGATAGGCCGCGGGGCTGAACATCTCGGACAGAAACTGCTCGCTGCCGGCGTCACCGTGGAGCACGGAGTTCTCGCCGCCCTCCTCGTAGTTGAGCACGAACTGCACCGCCACGCGGGCATTGCCCGGCCACCGGGCGTGGGGAGGATTGCGGCCGTAGCCGCGAAGGTCGCGAGGGTAAGGGGATTGGCTGGGGGCAGCGTTCATGGTGAGGTCCTGAGGAAGACTTGATCAAGCGGCAGCAAGCGGTGCCGGGAACCCGTTTCGGCCGGGAAACTCGGGTGCCAGCACGCGCGCGTTCGGCATCTTGAGCCACAGACGAAGCATTCGCCTTCGAAGTTCCGGCGCTTCATGGTCCTGGAACGCGGTACGCGAATGCAGCACCGCATAGTTGTTGGCGAACTGCAGGTCGCCAGGCTCGAGCATCATGTCGAGTCGGATGGCGGGGTCGTGCATCACCTGATCGAACAGATCGAGCGCCTCGATATCCACCTTCGATAGCGGATAGCCCCGAAGCTCGTGCCCGAGTTCGAGATACTGGCGCAGATAGCGGCAACTCAGTTTCCCCTGGTGAAAGCTGAAGATGGGCGACAGGCTGGGCTGGGGCTCGCAGAGATGCGCGAAATACCAGCAGCGGTAATACAGCGCCAGATACTGCGGGTGATGGAGCAGGATCTGGTTGTAGATGCTCGCCACGCTCACCAGACTGCTGAGACCGCCCTCGCGGGCCTTCCTCACGCACATCAAGCCCACCACATCCGAGGGGTCGGAATGATAGGGCAGATAGAGGTTGGTTTCGTAGACCCGGGTGTGCTTGCTGTTGAGGTCACCCACATTCATGACCTCGCCCAGCAGATCGCCTCTCGGGTTCTGGCGAACCGGCAAGCCGAGGTGGAGCCCGATGCCATAGCAAACGGACTTGAGTTGCTCGTCGCTGTAGCGCGCGACCGGCAGCCCGCGAAGCAGCAGAAATCCGCGGCCGTTCTCCAGCGTTTCGGCGAAGGCCGGCAGCACGGCGCCAAGCGCGCCGATCGGGAAATGTTCGCGGCCGAAGTCGGGGAAGCGCCGGCCGCTCCGTGCAACGGCCGCCAGCGCCTCGTCGAGCGCATCAATCTCGGCAGCACTCAGCCGATGGATCCACGACTCGTCACCATCAAAATCCGGCCCACGCCAGGCAGCCGGTCCCGTGATGGGTGTCATCCGGATGAGGCTCATGATGCTCACTCAATCCGGATGCCGGCATCGCGAACCAGCTTCGCCCATTTCTGGGTTTCGGTGCGCATGAACTCGCCAAACGCTGCCGAGGGACCCGGTCGGGGCTCGGCACCCTGGGCGGTGAGACGCTCGACCACCTCGGGGGCCGTGAGCGCGCGGGCGAATTCTGCATTCAGCCGGCTGACGACAGGCTCGGGTGTGCCTGCGGGGGCCAGCAGTCCCTGCCATGAACCGGTCATGAAACCAGGGAAGCCCTGCTCGGCCACCGTCGGCAACTCGGGCATGGTGGGCCAGCGCCGGTCGCTCGACAGACCGATCGCGCGCAGTTTCCCACCCTTCACATAGGGAAGCGTCGCAAGCATGCCGTTGAACATCAGGTCAGACTGGCTCGCGGCGAGATCGTTGAGCGCCTGCGCACCGCCCTTGTACTGAACATAGCCCCAGTCGACGCCCGCGCGCAGGGCGAAAAGCGCGCCGGCCAGATGGGGGGCACTGCCCGCACCGACTGTCGCGCAATTGAGCCGGCCTGGCTTTGACCGGGCCAAGGCGACCAGGTCGGCCACCGAGCCGGCGGTGATCGCCGGGCTCACCACCATGAGGTGAGGGGACCACACCACCGGGATGACCGGCGCGAAATCGCGCACCGGATCAAAGGGAAGATTGCGAACCACAGCGGGCGCACTGGTGAGCCCACCGACATCGGTGAGGAGCAGGGTGTAGCCGTCGGGCGCCGACTTGGCCACCAGATCGCTGCCCAGCGCACCATTGGCACCCGGCCGGTTTTCGACCACGATCTGCTGGCCCAGCGCTTCGCCCACTCGCACGCCAAGCGTGCGCGCAAGGATGTCGGAGGTGCCGCCAGCCGCGTACGGCACGATGATCCGGATGGGACGCCCGGGATAGGCCTGTGCAAACGGCGTACGGCTTAGCGACGCGGTCATCCCCGCGGCGGCGGCGCAAGCGATCAGGCGGCGGCGGTCTGGGCGATAGGGTGGATGGTCCATGGTGTCTCCCTTGTTTAAGATCTGATGGTATATGCAGCGGCATCCTCTCACCAACCGTCTCGTCCGACCGTCCCGGAGCGCCATCATGTCCTCGAAGCCCAGTCACCCCGGCCGACGCGGCCATCTGTTGAACCTTGCTGCGCTCGGCGCCTCGGCCTGGGGCGTGACGCCAGCGCGGGCCCAGAGCCCCTGGCCCACGAAGCCTGTCAGGATGATCATTCCCTTTCCGCCGGGGCAGGCCACCGATATCTTCGGCCGGGCCTTCGCGGAGCGGCTCGCGCAGATCTGGGGACAGAGCGTTCCGGTGGAAAACCGCCCGGGCGGGAGCAGCATCATCGGCATGGAGGCGCTCAGGCAGTCGCCCGCCGACGGCTACACGCTGGGCATGGTGTCCAGCGGTCCGCTCGCCATCAACCCCTCGGTATTTTCGAAGTTGCCCTACCACCCGGTTCGCGACTTCACGGCGATCTCGCTCGCCTTCGTCGCGCCGCTGGTGCTGCTGGTCAATCGCGACCTGCCAGTCCGCTCGGTGGCCGAACTGGTTGCGCTTCTGAAGCAGAAGCCCGGCAGCCTCAGCTATGCCTCCGGCGGCCCGGGCACTTCGCAACATCTGGCCTGCGAAATGTTCAAGCTCGCCACGCAGACCTTTGCCGTGCACATTCCCTACAAGGGAAGCGGTCCGGCACTCACTGATCTCATCGGCGGTCAGGTTCAGTTCATGATCGACAGCGTATCGGCTGCGCTCACGCACATCCAGGCCGGGCGGGTGCGCGCGCTCGCCGTTACCAGCGCCCAACGCAACAGCGCCCTGCCCGACGTACCGGCGCTTGCCGAACTGCCGGTGGCGGGGCTTGCCAACTTTGAAGCGGTCGGCTGGGCGGGCCTCGTGGGTCCGGCCGGAATCCCGGCGCCGGTTGCAGACAAAATCTCCCGCGACTTTGCCACCGTGCTGGCCGATCCGGCCCTCAATCAGCGCGTGGCCCAGGCGGGTTCGGTGGTTCGCGCGCTGCCCGGCGAGCAGTTCACGAAGTTCATCGAAACCGAAGTGGCCAAATGGGGAGCGGCAGCCCGGGCATCCGGAACCCGACTGGACGCCTGAACGAAGCGCAGACGGGGCGTGGCTGCACGCCCCCTGGCAATCGCGTTCAGGCGCGGCGCTGAAGAGCCCCCGGACGAGTGCCCGCAAGCCAGGCCTTCGGCCGGGGGCTATCATTCAGTCTTCCCCGTATCTGGAGCGTTCGAATGGGTGACCCTCTCGCCACCTTCCCGGATCAGGCCCGCTGGGAATCCGACGGCACGCACCGTATCCCGTTTCTCGCCTACACCAGCGACGAACTCTACCGCCGCGAGCTCGAGCGCTTCTTCTACAAGAACCACTGGTGCTACGTGGGACTCGAGGCCGAGATCCCGAACCCGGGCGATTACAAGCGCACTGCGATCGGCGAACGCTCGGTGATTCTCTCGCGCGACCTGAAGGGCGAGGTCCATGTGATCGAAAACGTCTGCGCCCATCGCGGCATGCGTTTCTGTCGCGAGCGCCACGGCAACCGCAAGGAGTTTGTCTGCCCTTATCACCAGTGGAGCTATTCACTGGGCGGTGACTTGCAGGGCGTGCCCTTCCGGCGCGGCGTTCGCCAGGGCAACGAGGTGCACGGCGGCATGCCGGCCGATTTCAAACCCGCCGAGCACGGCCTCACCAAACTCAAGGTGGCGCGCCGCGGCGGCGTCGTGTTCGCATCGTTCGACCATTCGGTGGAGTCACTCGAAGACTTCCTCGGCCCGACCATCCTGGGCTATTTCGACCGGCTGTTCAACGGCCGCGCGCTGCGCATTCTTGGCTACAACCGGCAGCGCATTCCAGGCAATTGGAAGCTGATGCAGGAAAACATCAAGGACCCCTATCACCCGGGTCTGCTCCACACCTGGTTCGTCACGTTCGGGCTCTGGCGGGCCGACAACAAGTCGCAGCTGCGGATGGACGAGCGTCACCGGCATGCCGCGATGATCAGCACCCGGGGGGCAACAGGCAAGGCCGAGCAGGTCACCCAGATATCAAGCTTCAAGGAGTCGATGAAGCTGAACGACCCCAGTTTTCTGGATATCGTTCATGAGCCCTGGTGGGGCGAGCCCACCGCCGTGATGACCACCCTCTTCCCCAGCGTGATCCTGCAACAGCAGGTGAACAGCGTGTCCACCCGCCACATCCAGCCCAACGGTCATGGCAGTTTCGATTTCGTCTGGACCCACTTTGGATTTGAAGACGACAGCCCGGAGATGACCGAGCGGCGGCTGCGCCAGGCCAATCTGTTCGGGCCTGCCGGATTCGTGTCGGCCGACGACGGCGAGGTCATCGAATTTTCGCAACAGGCTTTCGAGAGCAAGCCTTTTCACCGCGCGGTGGCCGAACTCGGCGGGCGCGAAGTGGGCGACACCGAACACATGGTGACGGAAACCCTGATCCGCGGCATGTACCGCTATTGGCGCGACATTATCGAAGCCTGAGGACCACCATGAACACGAGTAATGTGTCCGCCCCCACCTTCGAGGACTGGTTCGCCATCACCCAGCTCTATGCCGACTATGCGAGCGCGGCCGACTCCGGCAACTGGGACCTTTGGCCGGAATTTTTCACCGATGACTGCGTCTACCGCGTTCAGCCACGCGAAAACCATGAGCGCGGCTTTCCGCTCGCCACGCTGTCGCTCACCAGCAAGGGCATGCTTCGAGACCGTGTCTACGGCATCAAGGAAACGCTGTTTCACGATCCGTACTATCAACGCCATGTGGTGGGAACGCCCGTCATCCGCGAGGCAGGTCCCGACCGCTGGCGGTGCGAAGCCAACTATGCCGTCTTTCGCACCAAGCTCTCCGAGGCCACGACCGTATTCAACGTGGGCCGCACACTTGATGTGGTGGTGCGCACGCCTGCAGGGTTCAGGTTTGCGGTGCGGGAATGCATTTACGACTCGGAAATGATTCCGAACTCGATCATCTACCCGATCTGAGGCTATCCGGTGACCAGCACTCCGATGCCAAGGAGTGCGAACACGGCGGCCGCCACCCGATGCACGATCGACACGGGTAAACGCTTGGCGATGGCGTCGCCGAAAAACGCAACCGGTGCGTTGGCGAGCATCATGCCCAGGGTGGTGCCCAGCACCACGGCCGCCAGCGAATCGAAGCGCGCCGCCAGCGCCACGGTTGCAATCTGGGTCTTGTCACCGATTTCAACGAAAAAAAACAGCACGGCTGTGCTCAGAAAAACGCCGCCAATGCGTTTTGATTCGCCGGTGTCGTCATCGAGCTTGTCTGGAACCAGCATCCAGGCTGCCATGGCAAGAAACGACAGGCCCAGCACCCAGCGCATGGCAGACGGGCCAATCGCCGACGTCAGCCACGCGCCCACCGCGCCCGCTATCCCGTGGTTGATCAGGGTGGCCACGAAAATGCCGGCCACGATGGGCCAGGGCTTGCGGTATCGTGCGGCAAGCACCAGGGTAAGCAGCTGGGTCTTGTCCCCGATTTCCGCCAGGGCAACAATGCCGGTCGAGATCAGAAAAGCGTCCATTGAGGCGGCGGATCGTAGCAGATCCGCATTCGTCCAGAAGGAGAGTGATGATGAGAAAAGCATTGATCGCGCTGGCTGGCGTGGCCCTCGGCCTGTCGGCTGCGGTGCCGGCCTCGGCCCAGACCAAACCCACCCGAATCATCGTCGCGTTCACGCCAGGCGGACCGGTCGATATCGTGGCCCGAACCCTGTCCGAGCCACTGGGCCGCGAACTGAACCGTCAGGTGGTGGTCGACAACAAGCCGGGCGCCAATGGCGCGATCGGCGCGCAGGAGGTCATCCGTTCGGAGGCCGATGGCACCACCCTCTGGCTCACCAGCGTGGGCGCAGTCGCCGTCAATCCGGTGCTGTACGACAAGCTCGCCTATGACGTGCAGCGCGACTTCGCACCGGTATCGCTGGTGGTGAACAACGAGGAACTGCTGGCCGCCGCACCCACGTACCCCGCGCGTGACGCCGCCGAATTTGTCTTGCTCGCCACCCGGCGTACCGAACCCACTCCGATGGCCTCCTCCGGCATTGGCAGCATTCCGCACCTTGCCATCGAGCAGTTCGCCGAGGCCGCGGGCCTGCGCCTGCTGCACGTTCCCTACAAGGGCGCAGCACAGGCCATCGCCGACGTCATGGGTGGCCAGGTGGCCGCCTGGTTCGGCGATGTGCCGGGCATGATCACCCTGGTGCGCGCCGGCAAACTCAAGCCGCTGGGCATGGCGGCCAAACGCCGCCACCCCGCGCTGCCCGATGTCCCCACGCTCGAGGAACAGGGCATCCGCGGGGTGGACACCAACAACTGGTATGCGCTCTTCGTTTCCTCCAGAACGCCGCCGGCTGTGGTGGACTCGCTCAACCAGGCAGTTCGCCGCACGCTCGCCACGGCTGCGGTGCGTGAGCGGCTGATCGGGCTGGGGGCCGACCCGGCTCCATCGTCGCCTGCTGAACTCGCGAGTCTCGTGGCTGAGGACACTGCAAAATGGGGCAAGCTGATTCGAGCGAAAAACATTCGCCCCGATTGAGACCGCCCCGCGCTTGGGGAGCGCGGCATCGGGCGCTAGACTGCTTCTTGTCCCGCCATGTCCCGCGCGCCCGGATCAGCGATCCGATGCGCCCATTCCGTAGCAGAAGGACCCGTCACGATGCACCAGCCCGAGCTCACGCCGCAGCGATCCAGCTACTTCAACTACCAGATCCATCCGTTTGTGCAGCCTGCCGAAATGCGGGGTGCGGCGCCACGGCAGCCCGTGGTGGTGGTGGGCGCTGGCCCCAACGGACTTCTGGTGGCGCTTGATCTGGCACGAAACGGCGCGCGCCCCATTGTGATCGAAGCCGAGGCACAGGTATGTGGCGGCAGCCGCGCGGTGGCCTTCACGCGGCGCACCCTGGAAATTTTCGAGCAGGTGGGCGCGTCCGATGCGCTGCTGGAGGGCGCGCTGCTCTGGGACAAGGGAAGAAGCTTCTATCGCGGACACATGGTTCACGCCTTGCAAGTGCCGGGTTCGATCGACGACCGGTTTGCGCCCATGACCAATCAGCCGCAAAACGTCATGGAGAAAGTACTGCTCGAGCGGGCGGCCACCATGGGAATCGAGGTGCGCTGGCAAACCAAGGTGGTGGGGCTGGAGAGCGACCACTCGGGCGTTCACTTGCAACTCGACACGCCGGCCGGCGAATACACCCTCGCCTGCGACTGGCTGGTGGCCTGCGACGGTGCCCGCTCGGCTGTCCGTCGGCTGCAAAACCTGCGCTTTGAAGGCCGTGCCTACACCGGTCGGTTTGCAATCATCGATTTCCGTGTGCCGCTGGGTGCGCCCACCGGCCGCCGGTGCTATTTCGATCCCCCCTGGCTGCCCGGCTATGCGGTGTTGCTCCACAAGGCGCCCTATGGCATCTGGCGACTCGATTACCAGGTCCCCGATGACGTGAGTGATGAAGAAGCGCTCGATCCGGCGCGGCTCCGGTCTCACGTTCAGGCGCACCTCGATTACATCGGCGCAGACCTGCCCTGGGAAATCGAGTGGGTCACGCTCTACAAGCCCAACACGCTGAGCCTCGCCCGCTACAACCATGGGCGCGTGCTTTATTGCGGTGACGCGGCGCATCTGCTGCCGGTATTCGGTGTGCGCGGGGTCAACACGGGTGTGCAGGACGGCAACAACCTTTCCTGGAAACTTGCCAGCGTGATCCGCGGCATCGCGTCCCCGGCCATTCTCGACACCTACACCGACGAGCGCCTGGCGGACGCCCAGCAAATCTGCTTCGAAGCGGCGCGCAGCACCCGCATGATGGCGCCGCCTTCCCGCGGGTTTCGCATTCTTCGTGATGCGGTGCTGCAGTTGTCGGTGCGCAATGAATTCACCCGGCCGCTCCTGCACTGGCGCACCTCCCGGCCCATCGACTACGCAGAAAGCGCGCTCACCACCGTCGATGCAACCGAGGGTCGCTTCGCGGCAGGCCCGCGTCCGGGCGCGCCCGCACGCAACGTCTGCATCGACCCTGAGGCGAGCCCGCGCACCTGGCTGTTTGATGTGTTCGGACCAGGCTTTCAGGTCCTGGCTTTTGGCAGCGACGATTCCATCCTCCAGGCGGTCAGCGCAGACGTTGCTGCGCTCCGCGCTGACGGGATACCCCTCCGAATCGTGCAGATCCGCCGTGCTCATGACACCCGGTCCTGCGTTTCGGCCGACGCCGTCATGACTGATCCGCTAGGGCGTGTTTTTTCCGCCTGGGGTGTGACCGAGGGTGCGGTCTATGTGCTGCGCCCAGACCAGCATGTGGCCGCACGCTGGACCAACGATGCCGCCACCCGGGTGTCGGCGGTGGTGAGAAAGGCGCTCTGCCGTGATGCCCCGCTGGAGCGCCAACCCCGCCAGCCCTCGGAAGCCCTTGCTTAAACCTAGATCCGGCAGTTGGCCGCTTGAATCCGCATGAACATGTCAATCTTTCAAAG
>JBMSQB010000079.1:0-21149 GCA_049423065.1 Burkholderiaceae bacterium | reverse complement strand
AATGGTGCCCAGAAGAGGACTCGAACCTCCACAGTGTTGCCACCGCTAGGACCTGAACCTAGTGCGTCTACCAATTCCGCCATCTGGGCTTCGACAGCCTTGCGGCAATCGAGGCGCGAATTCTAATGAAGATCGATGGATTGTCAAACCTGAGTCGGGTCAAACCATGCCCGCTCATCCGGAGGCGCTGACGAGTGACTGAAGCAGACCGGGCTCCGCCCACCCGCGAAACCATCCTTGAGTGCTTGAGGGTGGCCGATGTGCCGCTCACTCCCTCAGACCTCGCGCAGCGCCTGGGCGTGACCGCCGCGCAGAGCGGTCCGCTGCTGCGCCGCCTCGCGGCGATGGAGCGCGACGGCCAACTCCTGCCCAACCGAAAGGGCGTGCTGCTGCTCGCGACCCGGCTCGATCTGATCGCCGGGCGGGTTCAGGGGCACCGTGACGGTTTCGGCTTCCTTCTGCCGGACGCCGGTGGGCCCGACCTGTTCCTGTCGCCTCGTGAAATGCAAAAGGCAATGCACGGAGACCGGGTGCTGGTTCGCCGGGTGGGCTACGACTCGCGAGGCAGACCCGAAGGCAGCATCGTGGAGGTGACCGAGCGCGCCCATCGCCGACTGGTAGGGCGTTTCGTCAATGAGCGCGGCGTGCACATCGTGATTCCGGAAGACCAGCGGATCAAGCACGACATCATCGTTGCGCCGGCTGACACGGGCGGTGCTCAGCACGGCCAGGTGGTGACGATTGAAATCGTGAGCCCGCCCGCCAACGGTGCGCCGCCCATCGGGCGCGTGGTGGAGGTGCTGGGCGAGATCGGTGACCCCGGCATGGAAATCGAAATAGCGGTCCGGAAGTTCGATGTGCCGCATCAGTTCCGGCCGTCAGCTGTTGAGCAGGCCGCGCGGTTTGCCCCGCGGGTGCGCCCCGCAGACATTCGTGACCGCGTCGATCTGCGCGATGTCCCGCTGGTCACCATCGACGGCCAGGACGCGCGTGATTTTGATGATGCCGTCTACTGTGAACCCATTGAGTTTGACGCGCAGGAGATGCCGGTTCTGGACGGCGGGCTGGGCGGTGGTGCCGAAGCATGGGCATCCGGGGCAGGTGCGCAGACGGCACGCGATGGCGCCGCTGCAGTAAGCGACCCGGCCGCGGCCAATGCCAGCCCCGCGGTGGGCAGACGTCGGCGCGCGGCCACCCCGAAACGGAAGGAGTCCGGATTCCGCCTGCTGGTTGCAATTGCCGATGTGTCCCACTACGTTCGTCCCGGGGACGCGCTCGATACCGATGCGCTGGAGCGTTGCACGTCAGTCTATTTCCCGCGTCGCGTGATTCCAATGCTGCCCGAGGCCCTGTCGAACGGGCTCTGCTCGCTGAACCCCGACGTCGACCGGCTGGTGCTGGTCTGCGATCTGGTGGTGGACCTGCAGGGACGCATCCGTGCCTACCAGTTCTATGAGGCCGTGATGCACTCCGCCGCCCGGCTCACCTATGACGAAGTCTGGACGCTGCTTTCGGGAGCCTCGGGGCCGCGCACCAATGTGGCTGCCAATCGCGCAGCGCTCCTGCCCCACCTGCAGCAGTTGCACGAACTCTACCGGGTGTTTGCAGGCGCGCGGTCGCAACGAGGCGCGCTCGAAATCGACACTGTCGAGACCAAAATTGTCTGCGATCCGCTCGGGCGGATCGAACGGATCGTGCCGTCTGTGCGCAATGACGCGCACCGGCTGATCGAGGAGTGCATGCTGGCTGCCAATGTGTGTGCAGCGGACTTCCTGCAGCGCCGTGAGCATGCAGGCCTCTATCGTGTGCACGAGGGGCCAACCCCCGAGAAGCTTGCGCGACTGCGCGAGTTCCTGCGCAGCGTCGGGCTCTCGCTGGGAGGTGGCGATCAGCCCTCTCCCCACGATTACGCCACCCTGGCCGCGGCTGTGCGGCTGCGACCCGACAACGTGTTGCTTCAGTCCATGCTTCTGCGCTCGATGCAGCAGGCGATCTATTCGCCTGACAACAGCGGCCATTTCGGTCTCGCCTATGCTGCGTACACGCACTTCACCTCGCCGATTCGTCGCTATCCCGACCTGCTTACGCACCGGGTCATCAAGGCGCTGCTGCGTGACGCCCGCTATCAGCCCCGGGTCGATGAGTCGGCCGAGCCCGGGCTGCTGCTTCAACCGCTCGCCGAACCCCGCTCGGCCGAAGCCAGCGCTTCGCGTGGCAGGCGTCGCGCTGCGGAAAACCAGACTGCTGAAGCGCTCGAGACCTGGCGTACGCTCGGTGCAGTGTGTTCTGCCAACGAGCGTCGGGCCGACGAGGCCTCGCGCGATGTCGAGGCCTGGCTCAAGTGCCAGTTCATGCGCGAACGGGTTGGCGAACAGTTTCCGGGCCGCATCACCGGTGTTGCTCCATTCGGTTTGTTTGTGACGCTTGATGATCTGTTCGTTGAAGGGCTGGTCCATGTGTCCGAACTCGGCGGCGAATATTTTCAGTTCAACGAGGCCGCACACGAACTTCGGGGCGAGCGTACCGGTCGGCGTTTTCGGCTCACCGACGAACTGGCGGTACAGGTGTCGCGGGTTGATCTCGAGGCCAGGCGAATAGAATTCCGGATGGTGCAGCGCGCCTCGGAATGGGTGAAGGGTGCGGCACGGCAACGGCCTGGCGGCAGGGAGGCGATCGGCGACGCAGCGCCGGATGTCGTGCCTGCCACTGCCGCAGACGGCGGGCCCGACCAACCGCCGGCTGTCGACGTCGGCACGAGGCGTCCGCGGAAGGCAGCGCCCGCCAAAACCGAGTCCGTCGAGCGGGCAAGGACTGAGCGGCTGGCTGCCCGCCGCAAACGCGCCGGCCCCCCGCGGCGCAAAGGCCCAGCGGGTCGCCGCAGCAAGCGAAGGTAGCGAGCCATGAGAATTTTCGGGTTCCATGCAGTGCTGGCCCGCCTCAAGCGCGACCCTGGCGGTATCACCGAGCTCTACGTTGATACCGGCCGGAACGATCCCAGGATGCGCGAGCTGGAGCGGCTGGCCCAAAATGCTGGCGTGAGCCTGCACGGCGTCGATGGCCAGCGGATCGAACGCATGTGCCCCGGCAAGCGTCACCAGGGCGTCGTCGCTTTGTCCGAAGTGAGCGTGCCCAGCGTGACGCTCGATGAGTTGCTTGCGGGGTTGGACACCAGCCCGCACGCCGCAATCACCCTGTTGTTGCTGGACGGCGTGACCGACCCGCGCAATCTGGGCGCCTGTCTGAGGGTGGCGGACGGGGCGGGTGTCTCTGCGGTGATCGCGCCCAAGGATCACGCCTGTGCGCTGACCGAGGCGGCGATCCAGACCTCGAGCGGCGCTGCCGAGAGCGTGCCCTATCTGATGGTGACCAATCTCGCGCGTACCATCGACACGCTTCAGGAACACGGCTTTCATGTGATTGGTGCGGCCGATGAAAGCGCAGACGATCTCTATGCCGCAGCGCTGGATGGTCGCATCGCCTGGGTGCTGGGAGCCGAGGGCAAGGGGCTCAGGCGGTTGACAAGAGAGCGTTGTGACCGGCTGGTGCGAATCCCTATGCACGGACAGGTCGAGAGCCTGAACGTATCGGTGGCGGCCGGGGTGATCCTGTATGAAACGCTCAGGCAGCGACAGCGACTGAACCGCCCTCAGCAGGCAGACTGACCGAACAGCGCGTGAATCGGCGGGGTGAGCGCTGCGCCCTGCCGGCGGCGCTGCTGCTCGCGAAAGCGCCACGGGGGCATGGGCTCGGGCTGCGCCCACAAGCCCAGCCCGGTGTCGCGAGCCCGCTGTTCGGCGCGTGCGTACTCGCGCCGGTCGCGAGGTGCCTGCTCGGACTCGTAGCGTTTGTAGTGCCAGGCCATGCCCGCGCGTACCTGTTCCAGACCCACGTCGGTGTCACCAGCCAGCACCCGGGCCACCGTGCGGCCATAAGGGTCGCGCTTGACCGGAATGATGGTGAGCGGTTTGCCCTCGACGAGCGCAAGCAGCGATCTGCGCGCCACATCGCCGTAGGGCTGGTTTTTTTCTGGCGCATCAATGGCCGACAGGCGAACCGGGATCCGTCTGCCGTCTTCGGTACGAACGACGAATGAATCGCCATCCGACAGATGCTGAATGCGTGCCTGAAAGGGCGCCTCGCGCTCGATGCGGTTCGGCGCTTCGATGTAGGGCGGGGTGCCCGCCCACTGAGCGAGCGCAGCCGCCGGGACGATGAACGCAAGAAGCGCAACGATCAGATTCATGCGGCCGATTATAGGTCGGTCAGCCGTTGCGATCGGTGGGTTTGTGCGGGCGCAAGATGCGCGCTCTCCGGGCGCGGGACACTGCCTGCTTGATCGGGTGGGCGGGCACGCGGGGTGTTCGCACCGGATTGTCGGGAGCGGAAATGAGCAACGTTGGAACGATCATGTCGCGCGAACCTGTTACCTGTACCGAGGATCTTCGCCTGCAGCAGGTGGCTGCGCTGATGCGATCCAGGCATGTGGGGTCGGTGGTGGTGGTGTCGGGAGAAGGCCTGACGCGGCGTCCGGTCGGGGTGGTCACCGACCGCGATATTGTCGTGGAGGTGGTGGCAACCGGTCTGGATGCGGCGGCCATCACCGCGGGTGACATCGTCGTGCGCCCTGCGGTGACTGCACACGACAGCGATTCACTGGGTGAGGCGATCCAGAAGATGCGAAGCCGCGGGGTCAGGCGCCTGCCGGTGGTTGATATTCGCGGCGAACTGGTGGGTGTGCTGAGCAGCGACGATCTGTCACAGGCGCTCTCGCATGAACTGGCCATGCTGGTGCGGGTGGCCGAGCATCAGCCCTCTCAGGAAGCGCGTGTGCGGCCCTGATGGTTTGCGGTGTCGCGCGACGGCCGAATGCTGAGCGACACCGAGAGGGCTCTGGCGAGCCGCAGTGCTCGCCAGGCCAGCCACCCCGCTGAAACGGCCGCGTGCGTGACAATCCGTGCGCGCCGACTCGTTGCCAGCACAAGGGTAGCCATGATCACGACGCCAATACCGGGTGCTGGAAGCGGCGTGCGCGGACGTGGGTCGGTCCGGGGTGCAACGAGCGATGTGAACTGCGCCGCGATGCCTTCCCGTTGCTGGGCGATTCGTTGTCGAATTGCCGCCACCCGCGCATGAGGCGAGTCAGGCGCCGTCGACGCCCGCCGGTCCATCTCAGGACTGACCATGACCGGGGCTGGCCGCTCGAGAAGGCGGGGGCCCGCGTTCGGTGCTGGTCGTTTGAAGGGAATCCAGATCGGTACGAAGCTCGGCCAGACTCCCTGAAAACGTGCCGAACCGAGCGAGCCGCGCGCTCCACATAAAAAGTCCTAGCGCGGCCAGCCCCAGCACACAGGCTGCGATTGCCGCAGCCAAGGCGCGCAATGACTCGGGAACAGCCATGACTGTTGCAGTGACCGCAGTCAGTACCGCGAGGGACATCAGGGCGACTGCGGCGAGCCCCGCGAGCAACGCTTGCAAGGCGCTGGCGACCAGCCATTCGACCTCGGTTGCGACCAGCGTCAGTCGCGTGAGCACCAGTTCGCCGAGCGCCGCGCCGACCGCGCGCAGCCGGGCTCCGATCCCCCCTCCGGAGTTTTCCGGCTGCATGTCGGGTTCAGCGTCGCATGATCAACGCGCCGAGCAACAGCCCGGCGCCTGCAGCCATGCCGACCGCTGTCCAGGGGTGGACGTGGACCGCATCGTTCGTCCGGCGAGCGGTATCTCGAGCGCGATCAAACAGCTGGTGCTGGCCGTTCCAGATCTGCGCTTTCGCCTGCTTGATGCTGCTCTCCAGACGCTCCCGCATGTCGGTGACACCTTCAATCCCCTGGCGCTGTGCGGCGTGCAACAGATCTTCGGCATCGCGGACCAGCGTTCGCATGTCCTGCGCAAGCCGCTCGCGTGCCTCGATGCCTGTTGGTGCTTTTTCTACCTTGTCCATGTGGACCTCCGGAGTGGTGTGATCAGCGGAACACGAGCACTGGAATCGTGGAATGCGTGAGCACCTTGTGCGTCTCGCTGCCAAGAACCAGGGCACTGAGCCCACGGCGTCCGTGCGACGCCATGAAGATCAGATCGCAGGCCCGCCCGCCCGCAATATCGATGATGGCTTTCCACGGTTGACCGTGGCGGATGGAAACGGTGTCGTGAGTGACGCCGGCCGCACTGGCGCGCGATTGCGCGGCGCCCAGCACCGCTTTGGAGGTTTCCTCGGTCGCCTTCATGAAGTCGGTGAACGACGCCTGGGCCGCAGAGGGGAACTCGACAAATGCGTCAACGACATACTCGGGCATCACATGCGCGAAGGTAACTCGGGCGCCTGTTTCCTTTGCGAATGCGATGCCCTGCTCGACTGCCTTGTCAGACAACTTGGACCCGTCGGTCGGCAACAGGAGGTGCTTGAACATGTTGAGGTTCCCCGTTTTGTTGAATGAATACCACTCGGGTGGATGCTAATCACCGCTGTGACAGCGTCCTTGATACGGCGCAAATCAGGCTCGAATTCGCCCGATCAGGGCTGACATGAGTGCTGGCGGGATGCCAATATTGATGCGCCGCAACACCAGTGCCTGTTACCGTCCGGACGCCTTGGGTTACAAGCCGTTACAGAGTGTTGTTTGATCGCAATCAAAGCAGGGTTCTCCCTCGATAAAGTTTGATGGACGCTGCAACAGCGATCCAACTCAACAGCATGGGAGATAACAGTGAGCGATATCGGATTCCAAGCGCAGATTTCTGCATCGCAACAAGGCGGGAATCGACCTGTCGGGGCGCCCGTCGATTCGCAGCCTTATCCGAGCGCGAGATGCGCGATTCCGCTGCCACCCTCGGTGGATCTGCTGATGTCGCGAGCGGGGGGGCAGCGCCGCCGGTTGCGCCGCGGCGATTACCTGTATCGCTACGGCGCGCAGTTCCACGCCTTGTTCGGCGTGCATGCGGGATCATTCAAGACCGTGCTTCTCACCGAGGATGGACGAGAGCAGGTCACCGGCTTTCACATGGCAGGCGAGGTGCTCGGTGTTGACGGTCTGGGGGCCGATGTCTACAGCGGTGATGCGATCGCGCTCGAGGACGGTGAAGTGATCGAAATTCCCCGAGACACGCTCGATACACTGGTGCGTCACGAGCCGCTCCTCCAGCGCGAACTGTTCCGGATGCTCGCAGGTGAAATCCAGCGCGAGCGAGCGCTGATGGTGTTGCTCGGGTCGATGCGCGCCGAGGAGCGGATTGCAGTATTTCTGCTGAACCTGTCGCAGCGCATGGCGTCCAGGGGCTATTCGGCAACGCGGTTCATCCTGCGTATGACGCGAGAAGAAATCGGCAGTCTGCTCGGGCTCAAGCTCGAAACGGTCAGTCGGATCCTGTCGCGTTTTCAGGCCGAAAAAATGATTCGCGTTCACAACCGCGAAATCGATCTTTACGAGATTGATCGCCTGCGGGCGGTGGTGGGCCGAAGCGATGCGCGCCGCGACGAGGCAGCGGCCTGATCGCGCGCCTCGATGGCCCGTCGCACCATGCGGGCCAGTTGTTCGATGCGGTAGGGCTTGCCGAGCAGTTCGACGCCGCGCGACAACGCGGTATCGAGTGACAGCGTCTGCGGCGCGTAGCCCGAGGTAAACAATACGGCGAGCGCTGGTTGCTGCGCGAGTGCCTCACGCGCCAGGTCGGCGCCGGTCATGGGTCCGCGCAGCACCACGTCGGTGAACAGCAGGTCGACAACCGGACCTGCCTCAAGCAGGGCAAGTGCCTGCTGGCCCTCGGCTGCTTCGATGACCTGATAGCCGAGTCGGCGAAGAAATCCCACAGCCACGTTGCGTACATCGTCGTCGTCCTCCACGACCAGCACACGCTCGGTACCGCCCTCGGCCGCATCATGTGGCGCGGGCGTCGGAGCCGGTTCAGCCAGGCTTACCGTGGGCAGCATCATCCGGATCACCGTCCCCGCGTCGGGAATACTCTCCACTTCGACATGTCCGCCCGACTGCTTCACAAAGCCGTACACCAGGCTCAGCCCCAACCCGCTTCCCTTGCTGGTGTCCTTGGTGGTGAAGAAGGGCTCGAAGGCCCGCGCGAGCACCTCGGCGCTCATGCCGCTGCCGGTGTCGGACACCGTGAGCACCATGTAGTGACCCGGTGCCAGGTCGCGGCGGCGGGTCATTGCAGCGCCGCCATGGTGATAATGGTCCGCGATCAGTGACAGCTGCCCCCCGGCAGGCATGGCGTCACGGGCATTCACCGCAAGGTTCAGCAACGCGGTATCCAGCATGACGGGATCGGCGCGTACCGCCGGCATGTCGGCGCTGCAACGGGTTTCGATGGTTATATTGGGGCCGAGTGTCCTCCGGAGAATTTCGGCGAGTGACTCAAGCCACGCCGCCACGTCGATGGCGCGTGGCTGAAGCGTCTGTCGCCGCGCGAACGCGAGGAGCTTCCGCGTGAGGTCAGCTCCCCGGCCGGCTGCGCGGAGCGCGGAGCGGATCATGGCGGCGGCGGTGGGATCGTCGGGGAGTCTTTCCTCCAGTATCTGCAGATTTCCGGACACCACGGTCAGCAGATTGTTGAAGTCGTGCGCGACGCCACCCGTCAGCTGGCCAAGCGCCTCCAGCCGCTGTGACTGAAACAGCTGCTCCTCGGCGCTCTGTCGTTGCCGCAGCGCCCCGAGCGTGTTGGCGAGCGCCCGTAGAAAGCTTCGATCCTCATTGGTGAAGGTGTCGCCCGCCTGGCCGAAGGCGCCGATGAGGCCGGATCGATTGCTGGCGTCGGGAATCGTACAGATGATCGCGCTTCGAAGCCCGGCATGCCTTAGCGCAGACGCGAAGTTGGGCGAGATCTGGGCGGGGTCTTCGATCAGCAGCACAGGCTCGGCGCTCTCGAGCGACAAGGCCGCCATCTGCTCGCCGATCAGGGGCAGGAGCGGGGCGAGCCGATTGCTGTCGTCATCGCACCCTGGATCGAGCGCAAGCTGTGCGGGCGTTGCGCCGCAGCGGGCGATCAGCACCGCCTCACAGTTCAGGTGTTCGCGAATCAGCTGGCATGCGAATCGAACCTTGTCGGACACTGTCTGGGTGCCAAGGGCCAGCCGGCCGAACTCGGCTACCGCCTCGGCGCGATTGGCCCGTTCGATTGCCTGCTGTGCGCGGCGCAATTCGCTCACGTTCCGGATGTTCGCGCAGGTGAGCTGGAGTCCGTCAAGTTCCAGTGGGCTCAGACTGATTTCAACCGGAATCTCGGTCCCGTCTGCGTGAAGCGCGCGCAGCGTGGTGTTGATTCCCATTGGCCGGGGCACCGCGTGTCCGGCGTACGAGCGTCGGTGCTGGCGGTGTGCGGTACGAACCCGCGCCGGCACCAGCTGGTCGACGGTCATCCCGTTCAACTGCTCGACTGGATAGCCGAACATCTGCGCGCACTGGGCGTTGGCAAGCACAATCCGGCCCGATGCATCGACCACCAGCATGGCATCGGCGGCGGTAGCAAAAATTTGCATGAAAAGCCTGGGCAGGCTTGCCTCGCGCACCTGGGTGACCGGTTGCCGCTTCAAGCCAGACCCCGGACTCATTCTTGGGTAACCTTCGGTGCAAACAGATAGCCCGCGCCGCGCACCGATTTGATGAGCACTGGACGGGCGGGATCAGGCTCGATCTTGCGGCGGAGCCGCCCGACCTGGACATCGATCGCGCGGTCGTAGGGCCCAGCCTCCCGGTGATGAAGTGCGTTCATGATTTCATCGCGACTCAGCACCCGGTTGGGGTGGCGGGCGAAGATCATCAGAAGGTCGAATTCGCCGCTTGTGAGCTCAACCATGCCGCCGCCTGGCGCGGTGAGACGTCGGGCCGAGGGGTCAATGCGCCAGCCCTCGAAGTCGAGGGCTCCGGGCAGTTCTGTCGGTCTGGGTGAGCGGCGTCTGAGCACCGAGCGGATCCGCGCGAGGAGCTCGCGCAGATCGACTGGTTTGGCCACGTAGTCGTCGGCGCCGAGTTCCAGCCCCAGGATTCGATCGACCGGCTGGCCGAAGCCGGTGATGATGATGATGCCGACGTTGCTGTTGGCACGGATTTCCTGCGCGAGAACAAGCCCATCGGCATCCGGCAGGCGCTGATCGAGCAGGATGAGATCGACGGGTTGGGTAGTCAGGACCGCGCGGAGCGCCTTGGCATCGGCGGCCTCGAGCACCGTGTAGCCGACGCTGCCCAGATACGTGCGCAGCAACTCGCGAATATCCTCGTCGTCGTCCACTACAAGGAGATTTTCGGACATGGCGCAGACGCCTGGCGGGCGGCAGTGGGCTTGGACCTTGAAGGGGCGTGGGCGCCCCGGCTGCGTCAAGTGTAGCAGCGCGCGCGGGGCTATCGGGCGGCGTGATCCCGATTCTGGAGAGCGTCCATGAGCGCGAGTTCGTTGACCGGCTTGTGAAGCAGCCGCAGGCCGTGCGCGAGGGCTTGTCGCTCGAGGTCGGCGGAGGTGTCGGCGGTGAGCAGCAGGCATTGCAGATCGGGCCGGGCCAGGCGGGCGGCGAGCGCGAGCGCCAAACCGTCGGGTTTGCCGTTGAGGGTGCAGTCCGTCAGGAGGAGCGCCCAGTCGCTCGAGGACCCGAGGCGCGCGAAGGCTGCGGAGGCATCCGTCGCGACATCGGCCTGCCAGCCACGTGCCTCGAACAAGGAATGGAGCGCCTGCGCCACCTCCGGATCGTCATCGACCAGCAGCACTTTCGCCCGGGTGGCCGATGGCGTACTCGCTCCGGGCACTGCCGAGGAGTCGATGGGGGCAAGGCGATTGAGTGTGTTGGGTTCTGGGGGAGGCTTTGCCGGCGCGCGGGTTGTATCGTCGGGGGCTGCGCGATCGAGGGCGAAGCTGAGCTCGAAGCGGCTGCCACGCGTTCCGTCGGAGTGCGCGCAGATCCGGGCATCGAGCAGTTGTGCGAGCCGGCGCACCATCGCCAGTCCGAGGCCAAGTCCGGGTGGGGAGCGGCGCTGGGGCGAGCTGATCCGGACGTGTTCATCGAAAATGCGTTCAAGGTGCTCCGGTGCAATGCCGATTCCGGTGTCGGTGACACTCAGCACGCAGCGTTCTCCGCATGCGGCCGCAAGTGTGACTGCACCGCGGTCGGTATAGCGCATGGCGTTGTCGAGCAGGTTGCGAAGAAGTCTTGCGATGAGAATCCGGTCAGCGAGAATTCGGATGGGCGCGCTGGTTACCAGGAGCGTGAGGCCTCGTTCATGCGCACGGGGCTCGAATTCTTCGCGCAGTGCCTCAAACAGTTCTTCCACCGACAGCCATTCGTGCTGCGGCTGCATGGTGTTGCTTTCCAGCCTGGACAGATCAAGCAGACTGCCGAGCAGATCGCTCAGCGTGGTGACCGATCGGTCGATCGCTGAAATCAGCGGCAGGAGCGCCGGGTCCTGACAGCGCTCACGGATCAGCGTGATGAGAAGGCCCAGCGACGTCGCGGGCTGTCTCAGATCATGGCTTGCAGCCGCCAGGAAGCGGGCCGCGCTGCGACTGGAACGAACTGCCTGCTCGCGCTGCGCCGAGAGCCTCCTCGCCAGCTGCCGGATGCGATGCTTGCGACGCATGGCCTGTAACAGCGCGCGGCTGAGCACCGTGGACAGTTGCGCGAGCAGCGCCCCGTAAAGCAGCACACCCGTGGCGACGAGAAGCCCGGGTACGCCTGGGGCAAGCGCCCATGCCACGGCGAGCTGCGCGAGCACTGCGCCGCCGAAGAGAAGCGCATGGCGCGGAAACGGGGCATAGGTCAGTACACCGAGAGCGAGCCAGGCGAAGATCAGTACGGTGAGTGTCAGGCGGGCGGTATGGTCGACCTGCGCGAAGAAGAGGCCTGCGCAGGCGCCGACCAGCAGTCCGGTGAGCCCTGCGGTGAGATTGAAGACGCCTGCAATCGATACCGTGTCTGCGTCGTCGCGACGGCGTCGGCTGATGAACCGTGCGGCGCAGACCGATCGGAGGAGGAGTGTTGCGCCCAGCAGCAGGCTCCAGGCGATGAGCTGATCGGAGGCGATACCGGGATGCAAGGTGACCAGCACCAGACAGATCATCGGTATGCCGATGGCGGGTTCCAGAATTGCCTGACGCGCCTGCAGTTGGCACCGTTCGGCAAGCATTCGGGCAGCAATCTGCTGGTGATCGGCGCGGCGCTCGGCAGCGGCGCCGCTGGGGGGCTGTTCGGTCATGGGCGTGTGCGGTGCTGCGCGAAGCAGCGAAGAGCGTTCGGGCGAACGACGGTCGAGTCTAGTGGGCGCGGATTCGCCCGAACGCAGCCAGGCAGTCGAGGCCTTCTGGCCTAGGCGCTAGCGGGTCGCTCGCCGCGCGTCGCAGAGCACATCGCGAGCAGGAGCGCCGGCGCGAAACACGCTCAACCCCTTGAGCCCCGAGCGCCAGGCCGCGCGCAGCAGTCGGTCCAGGGTCGGGACGGAATCGGTCTCCCGAAGGTGAACGGTCTTGCTGATTCCCGCATCGACCCATGGTTGCAGCGCCGCGACCATCCGCAGATGGTCCACAGCCCGCAGCGTCGAGGCGTCGCACCATGCTGCGGGGAGTGCGGTGTCGCCCGGACGGAGCGCACGAAGGCGGCGTAACGCATGATCGTCGACGGACCGCACGATCTCACTGCCATCGGGCATGGCGATCCGCCGCAGGATCTGCGGCGCGAACACTGGTTCGATTCCGCTCGACACGTTGTCGGCCATCGCGAGCGAAATCGTGCCTGCCGGTGCAATCGCAAGCAGATGCGAGTTCCTGAGACCGTGCTTTTCGATGCGCCGCTTGATGAATTCAGGCAGACGCGAGGCCGCATGGGGAGGGCTCAGCAGGCGGTGTGCGTCAAAGACCGGAAACGCGCCGCGCTCGATCGCCAGTTGCACCGAACTGCAGTAGGCGGCGTTGCGAATCGTTCGGAGCATGGCTGCGGCGGCGGTGCGGCCAGCCTGGCGGTCGTAGCGCAGGCCCAGCATGAGGAGCGCGTCGGCCAACCCGGTGACGCCCAGTCCGACGCGCCGCGTGAGGTGTGCCTCGCGGGCCTGCATCTCGAGTGGCCAGCGGGTGAGTTCGATCACATTGTCGAGCGCCCTCACAGCGACATGCGTCAGTTGGCAAAGCGCGGCGAGATCCACTCGGGCGGCTCGGGTGAAGGGCCGACGTACCAGTCGGGCGAGGTTGATGCTCCCAAGGTCGCAGGCGCCGTAGTCGGGCAGATACTGCTCGCCGCAGGGGTTACAGGCGCGTAAATGTTCGATGTCGCCCAGATTGTTGTCGCGGTTCACCTGATCGATGAATACGATCCCGGGGTTGCCCGTGTCGAGGGCGGCCTGAAGCAACCGGATCCAGAGACGGTGGGCTGCACTCTGCGGCGAGGGTTGGACCTTCCGTGTCCGGGTTGCCGAACCTGTGTCCGGATCGGACGAACAGTTTTCGAGCGCCTGCATGAATGCATCCGGGATGCACACCGACAACGTGACCGTTTGCAGACGGTGGTGACGCTTGAGATCGATGACGGCAGGGCTGTCGGGGTGATCGATATCGACCAGCGCCATTTGCGCCGACCGTCGCGCGCCGGTGGCGGCTAGCCTGCATCCGTTCGACTCCATCTTCATGATGACGCTCACCGGATCGAGACCTGATGCGTGACCGGCGATCGCACGAGCCGGCAGATCGCTGAGATTGACCCCCACCCCGCCCCCCATCCGCAGGGTGCTTGCCATCTCGCGCAGCGCGTCGTCCACGCCTGGTCGTCCGCCGGCATCGCGCCCGCAGCGCCGCGGGGCCATGGGCTGAACGAAACAGTTGATGAGGGTCGCCGCCAGCCTGGTGCCGGCCCCGGCATGGATGCGCCCACCAGGAATGAACCCGCTCCGCATGGCAGACAGAAACTCGCGCCGTCGGCGTGGCCGCTGTGAGGCCTGCTCGACCGAGGCGAGCGCGTCGGCGAGCCGCTGGCGGATGTCGTCGGCGGTCTGCTCGCCCGGCTGTGCGTAGCGCAGGCGCCGGATGTCGTCACATACCGGCTGATGGTTGTCGGTGATCAAGCGATCATGAAGGGCGGTGTGGTTCATCGGGGTCAGTCAATTGAATCGCCGTGAGCGCCCTGTACAACTGACTTGCGGCGGGTCAAGGCCGCCCGCGCAAGGGCGCCGACAATCGGTTCCGTTGCTGGCTACAGGGATCTCTTCGAATTGTCTGCGCGTCATGTTGGCTGGTGGTTGCTCGGGATCGTCCTGCTCACGCTTGCGCTTGACTCGGGGCAGTGGTGGCGTGACGAGCAGCGGATCGACTACAGCGAGTTTCTTCAGCATCTTGAATCGGGCAATGTGAGCGAACTGGAGATTGGCGAATCGCTGCTTCGCGGCCGTTACGTTCGAACACCGGATCACGGCGTGTCGCGCTTCGTCACGAGGCGGATCGACCCCCTGCTTGCAGAACGACTCGCGCTGCGCTCGGTGTCGTTTCGTGCTGCGCCCGAAGCACCGGCACTGGGTACGCTCCTTGCCTGGATGATCGGCGCCGCGCTGATTGCGGTTCTCTGGCGGGCCGCCGCCACGCGGGCCGGCTTCGGTGCAGGGGGCGCGTCGTCGCTGCTGTCGATTGGCCGCAGTCGGGCGAAGGTGTATGTCGAGACCGGTGTGCGGGTGAGCTTTGAGGATGTCGCCGGGGTCGATGAGGCCAAGGAGGAACTTCGCGAGATTGTCGATTTTCTGAAGGATCCGAAGAGCCATGGTCGACTCGGGGCGCATGTGCCGCGCGGCATCCTGCTGGTTGGCCCGCCAGGAACCGGCAAGACGCTGCTCGCGCGGGCGGTGGCTGGCGAAGCGGGTGTGCCGTTCTTCTCGATCAACGGGTCCGAATTCGTCGAAATGTTTGTCGGCGTCGGCGCCGCGCGCGTGCGCGATCTGTTCGAGCAGGCGCGTGCCAAGGCGCCTGCGATCGTGTTCATCGACGAGATCGATGCCCTGGGCCGTGCTCGCGGCGCCTTCGGCCTGGGTGGTCATGACGAAAAGGAACAGACGCTCAACCAGCTGCTTGCCGAACTCGATGGCTTTGACCCCTCATCGGGAGTGGTGCTCCTGGCGGCCACCAACCGCCCCGAGATCCTTGACCCGGCGCTGCTCCGGGCTGGCCGATTTGATCGTCAGGTGCTGGTTGACCGACCCGACCGGCGCGGCCGGGTTCAAATCCTGAATGTGCACCTGCGGCGGATCAGACAGGCGACCGATGTGAGCGTCGATGCGCTCGCGGCACTGACGCCCGGATTCAGCGGCGCCGATCTCGCGAATCTGGTGAACGAGGCGGCGCTCCTTGCCACGCGGCGGTCGCACTCCGCGGTGAGCGCAGATGACTTTACCGCCGCACTCGAGCGGATCGTTGCCGGGCTGGAGAAGCGCAATCGCCTGCTGAACGCCGTCGAGCGCAAGACGGTGGCCTATCACGAGATGGGGCATGCACTGGCTGCGATGGCGCTCCTGCCTGGCGAGACCGTTCACAAGGTGTCGATCATTCCACGCGGCGTAGGGGCGCTGGGTTACACGATTCAACGTCCCACTGAAGACCGCTTTCTGATGACGCGCACCGAGCTTCGTCACAAGATGACGGTGTTGCTTGCGGGGCGGGCCGCTGAAGAACTCTGCCTGGGGGATGTGTCCACGGGGGCGGCCGACGATCTGCTTCGTGCCACACGGATCGCCCGCAGCATGATCGTTCAGTACGGTATGGATCCGACCTTGGGCCCACAGTCGCTCGACGCCCCCGATGCGCCCGAGCCCCTGCCTCTGCCGATGGCGATGCGTCCCACGCCACAGCCCTCGGATGCCACAGCAAGGGAGATTGACTGCGCAGTGCGCGGGTTGCTTGAAGAAGCACGTGCGCATAGCGCGCAGATCCTTCGCGAGCAGCGCAGCCGACTTGAGCGTGGCGCCGCCCGTCTGCTGGAGCGCGAAACGCTGGTGTATGAAGAGCTGCGCGCGCTTTGCGAGGAGATTCCGCGCGAGCCCCCTGCCACCAGCGCACCGGTGGTGATCGGAAGCGTATGAGCCTTCGGAAAATCGCTGCCGATGAGGCGGCACCGCGCTGCGATCCCTTGTCGCTGATGGTGCCTGAGGGCGTGGTTGCGGACGATCCGCTGGACCCCCCAGGGCAGTCCGAGGCGATCGAATCGATCCGCTTTGCGGCAGGCATTCCTTATGGCGGCTTCAACCTCTTTGTGATCGGCCAGTCCAGCACGGGCAAGCTTGAGACGACCTCTGCGATTCTGCGAGCGATGGCCGTGACCGCGCGGGCGCCGGATGATCTTTGTTATCGCAACAACTTCGATGATCCGGCGCGCCCGCTCTGCTTGCGCCTGCCGTCAGGATGGGGACCACGACTGCGCGATGCGCTCGCGCTCCTGATCGATGAACTCAAGACGGCCATACCGGCAGTGTTCGACAGCGAGGAGTATCAGGCCCGGGTGTCGGTCATTGAAAGCCGATTCAGCTCGGCGCAGGAGCAGACTTTTGGCGACCTGATTGCCGAGGCGCGAAAGCGGGGGGTGGCGCTTTGGCGAACCCCCGCAGGCTTCTCATTTGCACCCGCGCAAAACGGTGATGTGATGTCGCCTGAAGACTTCGAGAAGCTTCCGGTGGCTGAGCGGGAACGGGTCGGCCGGGCGATCGAGGACTTGCAGCAACGCCTCGAGCGGCTGATGCGCCAGTTGGTCGGCTGGCGCCGCGAGCGCCGGTCTTCGCTTCGACAGCTCAATCGCGAGGTGACGGTGATTGCGGTGGGCAACCTGGTGGACGATCTGATGCGGCAGTATCTGCCCATGCCCGAGGTGGTCGACCATCTCGTTGCGCTACAGCGCGATGTAATCGACAACGCCGAGCTGTTTCAACCTGCAGGCGAGGGCGCTGCGCCCGACTGGGTTGCGATTCAGAGCGATGGCGCTGCGCCGGCCCGGCGCTATCAGCTCAATGTGCTGGTTACGCACGCCCGGCAGGCGGGTGCGCCGGTGATCGTCGAGGAAAATCCCGGGCTCACCAATCTGTTGGGACGGGTCGAATACCTCGCGCGCTTCGGCGCGCTCATCACCGATTTCGGCATGATCAAGCCTGGTGCCATGCATCGCGCCGCGGGCGGGTATCTGCTGCTCGATGCACGCCGGGTGTTGCAGCAGCCCTTTGCCTGGGATGCGCTCAAACGCACGCTCTTCACGCGCGAAATCCGGATCGAATCGGTGGGCCAGCAGATGGGTCTTGCCAGCACGGTCACGCTCGAGCCCCAGCCTGTACCTTTTGAAGCCAAGGTCGTCCTGTTTGGCGATCGGTCGCTCTACATGCTGCTGCAGAGCCTCGATCCCGATTTCGGGCAACTGTTCAAGATTGCGCCGGAGTTCGGTCAGGTCACCGATCGAACGCCGGATTCGATCGCCCGCTATGCGCGCTGGATGCGTGCCGCGGCTGCTGGCGCTGGCCTTCGGCCGTTTGGCTCGGACGCGCTCGCGCGGGTGATTGACTGGTCCTCGCGGTTGGCTGAGGACGCTGGAAAGCTGAGCCTGGAAACGCGCCGGATCCAGGATCTGCTGGTCGAGGCTGATCAGTGGGCGGCGCGGCGCGGCGTGGGTCAGGTGACGCAAGCCGACGTGGTGGCGTCGCTTTCAGCCCGCCGCGTGCGCAGCGGCGAAATCAGGCGTCGCGTACAGGGCGAGATCCTGGCGCAAACGCTTCTGATCGATACCGATGGCGCCCGCGTCGCGCAGGTCAACGGGCTCGCCGTGATGGCGCTGGGCGAACACAGCTTCGGGCTCCCTGCGCGAATCACGGCGACCACGCGGCTTGGTGACGGATCGCTGATCGACATCCAGCGTGAAGCGCAACTGGGCGGGCCGATGCATTCCAAGGGTGTGATGATTCTGGCGGCCTATCTGTCGGCCCGTTACAGCATGCGCGAGCCTCTGTCGCTCTCCGGTTCGCTGGTGTTCGAGCAGACCTATGCGGAAGTCGACGGTGACTCGGCCTCGCTCGCCGAACTGTGCGCGCTGTTGTCATCGCTTGCGGGCTTGCCACTGCGCCAGGGGTTTGCTGTGACTGGCTCAGTCAATCAGCACGGCGAGGTGCAGGCGATTGGCGCGGTGAACGAGAAGATCGAAGGCTTTTTCGACGTCTGCGAGGCGCGTGCCGCGCAGCCGAGCGAGCCGACTTGCGCGCGGCCGGTCAATGGGGTCGTGATTCCGGCTGCGAACGTGAAGCATCTGGCGCTTCGTGACGAGGTGGTCGAGGCCGTGCGTACCGGCCGCTTTCTGGTCGTGGCGGTCGGCACGGTGGATGAGGCGCTCGCCTGGCTTGCCTCGGATGGCATAACGCTACCTGACGTTGAGGCCTGGACGGACCGGGTCAACGATCGGATCCGCCGCCGGCTTCGCGACTATTCGCGAGTCCGGCAGCGATTTTCTGGCGTGGGTGCGGCCCCTGAGCGGGCGCGCCGGACGCGCTGAGGAAATCCCCTCAGACGCCC
The DNA here is from genome assembly GCA_049423065.1 of Burkholderiaceae bacterium. Lineage (GTDB taxonomy): Bacteria > Pseudomonadota > Gammaproteobacteria > Burkholderiales > Burkholderiaceae_E > SYIM01. The sequence continues at coordinate 2,660 of JBMSQB010000079.1, read as the reverse complement.
ATCTCGGCAAACACCTTGCGCGCCACGCGGAAGGCATCAAGCGCCGCCGGTGCGCCGCAATAGACCGCTGTGTGGAGCATGATCTCCTTCAGTTCGTCCCGGGTGAGGCCGTTGCGGATGGCACCACGCAGGTGAATTTCGAGTTCATGCGGGCGGTTCAAGGCGATGGTCATTGCCACCGTGATCATGCTGCGCGAGCGGTGATCCAGACCGGGTCGGGTCCAGGACGCACCCCAGGCGTGTTCGGTGATGTAATCCTGCAGATCGGCGGTGAGATCATCGGCGCCCGCGAGCGCCCGGGACACGTATTCATCCCCAAGCACCTTGCGGCGCGCCTGCAAGCCCTTGCGCCATGTGTCAGACTTTCCGTTTTCGTCGAATTCCATGTCGGCGTTTCCCTTCGTTTGATCACCCATCATTCCTGCGCAACTGGCCATGGCCCAATACGTTTACACGATGAACCGCGTCGGCAAGATTGTTCCGCCGAAGCGCCAGATCCTTAAAGATATTTCCCTGTCGTTCTTCCCTGGTGCCAAGATCGGTGTGCTGGGTTTGAACGGCTCGGGCAAGTCTACCCTGCTGCGAATCATGGCGGGGGTCGACAAAGACATCGAAGGCGATGCGGTGCCCATGCCCGGCCTCAGGGTGGGGTACCTGCCCCAGGAGCCCGAGCTGCGCGCCGAGGCGACCGTTCGCGAGGCGGTCGAAGAAGGCCTGGGTGAAATCACCGAAGCCCGCAAACGTCTCGACGAAATCTATGCTGCCTATGCCGAACCTGATGCCGATTTCGATGCGCTGGCCGCCGAGCAGGCCAAATACGAGGCGGTTCTCGCCACGGCGGGCAGCGATGGCGACCATCAGATGGAAATCGCTGCCGATGCGCTGCGGCTGCCGGCCTGGGATGCGGTGATCGGGAATCTTTCGGGCGGTGAGAAGCGCCGGGTGGCGCTTTGCCGCCTGTTGCTGTCGCGCCCCGACATGCTGCTTCTCGATGAGCCCACCAACCACCTTGACGCCGAGAGCGTCGACTGGCTCGAGCAGTTCCTGCAGCGTTTTCCAGGCACGGTGGTGGCAGTCACCCACGACCGATATTTCCTCGACAACGCGGCCGAGTGGATTCTCGAACTCGACCGGGGTCACGGCATTCCCTGGAAGGGCAACTACAGTTCCTGGCTCGAGCAGAAGGAGGAGCGCCTCCAGACCGAGGCCAAGCAGGAAGCCGCCCGCATCAAGACGATGAAGGCGGAGCTCGAGTGGGTTCGTCAGAATCCCAAGGGCCGCCAGGCGAAGAGCAAGGCGCGCCTCGCGCGATTCGAGGAACTGAGCTCGCAGGAATATCAGAAGCGCAACGAAACCCAGGAGATCTTCATTCCGGTGGCCGAGCGCCTGGGCGCCGAGGTGGTCGAGTTCAAGGATGTGAGCAAGGCCTTCGGTGACCGCTTGCTCATGGACAAGGTGAGCTTCAAGGTGCCGCAGGGCGCGATCGTGGGCATCATTGGTCCGAACGGCGCCGGCAAGTCCACCCTGTTCCGGATGATCACCGGGGTTGAAAAACCGGATTCCGGCAGTGTCGCGATCGGAAAAACAGTTCAGCTTGCATCGGTGGATCAGCTGCGCGATTCACTGCCCAACGACAAGACGGTCTGGGAAGCCATCTCCGGTGGCTCGGATCTCATCACCGTCGGCAAGTTCGAAATGCCCTCGCGCGCCTATATCGGACGCTTCAACTTCAAGGGCGCTGACCAGCAGAAGATCGTCGGCAAGCTCTCGGGCGGTGAGCGCGGGCGGCTGCATCTGGCCAAAACCCTCTCCACCGGCGGCAATGTGCTGCTGCTCGACGAGCCATCCAACGATCTTGATGTGGAAACGCTGCGCGCGCTGGAAGACGCACTGCTGGAGTTCGCCGGCTGCGTGATGGTGATTTCCCACGATCGCTGGTTCCTCGACCGGATCGCCACGCACATCCTTGCCGCCGAAGGCGATTCGCAGTGGGTGTTCTTCAACGGCAACTACCAGGAATATGAAGCCGACAAGAAGAAACGCCTGGGTGAGGATGGGGCGCGTCCCACGCGTATCCGCTACAAGCCCATTGCCCGCTAGGCCACCAGCCGGATTCAACCGGGCAACTGGCCTGATTCGTCGAGCCAGCCCAGCGTTTCCGCCAGTCGGCCGGTCACCCAGTCCATCTCGCCATCGGTGAGGTCAAGATCGGTGGCGGGCAGCCCTGCCCGGATCCGCTGAAGCACATCGGCTTCGGTGATGCCCAGCCCGTGGAGCTGGGCGCGGGCCGTCTCGCCCAGCATCTGGGCCAGATCTTCGCAAAGCTCATGCCGCTCCAGCAGCTCGGCCCAAGGCAGGGTCGGCTTGATCCGGCCGGCTGGCACATACAGACGGACGAAGGCCTCGGGTACCTGCCGCTGATTACCGTCATCCATGGTGTGGGGCTCCGGGTGTGGCCGCGCCGCGGGGGGCGCCTGCCGCCGCGATCATAGAGGAGGGCGGTGCGAACGTTGAGCGGGGACGCCTCGAAACGGTGCGCAATGCACTGCCGGGAGGCGCAAAACGGGGCGGTGAGCCTGTTTTGAGCTGGCACGTCATGTGCAAAGGGCCAACCAGAGTCGTTTCGGCTCATCGCACCGGCGCCCGCGTTCCAACTCTCC
>JBMSQB010000078.1:0-21385 GCA_049423065.1 Burkholderiaceae bacterium | reverse complement strand
CGATCCGCGCCGACCGTACGGGTCAGCCGGCGCTCAGCTCAGCCTTCCAGCGCCGAGGCGAGCTCAAGCCGCCCGAGGAGCGCCTCAAAGTGCTCCGCGTCGGCGAAATGCAGCGACAGAACGCCTGCGCCGCGTGCGCGTTGTCGCAATTCAACCCGCGTGCCAAGGAGGTCGGCAAGCCGCTCCTGAAGCCGTTCCAGATCACGGTCGGTGCCGCCGCGCGCGCGCCTCGCGGGCGCACCCGGCGCGGCTGCGGCGAGCTCGGCCATATGGCGGACAGCCAGCCGCTCGGCTTCGCGCACCGACAGTCGACGCGCGTGGATTTCGCTTGCCGCCATGGTCTGGCGTGCCGCGGGCAGCGCAAGCAGCGCGCGGGCATGGCCCATCTCGATGTCGCCCGCGAGCAGCATGGTCTGGACGGGCTCTGCAAGCGCGAGCAGCCGCAGCAGGTTGGAGGTGGCGCTGCGCGAGCGGCCGATGGCCTCGGCCGCCTGCTCATGGGTGTAGCCGAACTCTGCAATCAGCCGGCGAATGGCCTGCGCCTCTTCGAGCGGATTGAGGTCTTCGCGCTGGATGTTCTCGATGAGCGCAAGCGCAAGCGCCTGTTCGTCACCCACCTCCCGGACAACCACCGGCACCTCGGCAAGGCCCGCCAGCCTCGCGGCGCGGAAGCGTCGCTCACCTGCGATGATCTCCCAGCGGCTCGCGGCAATCGGCCGGACCACGATCGGCTGCATCAGCCCGTGCTGCCGGATCGACTCGGCAAGTTCCTGGAGCGCGGTTTCATCCATCCGCGTGCGCGGCTGATACCGCCCGGGCTGCAACTGCCCCAGGGGCAGGGCGGTGGGGGCCATCGGGTCTGCAGCCGGCAGGGGTGGCGCGTCAGCGCCGAGGAGCGCATCCAGCCCGCGGCCCAGGCCCTTGCTCTTCGGTTTGCTCATGGTCAGTGCTCCGGGGTGTCGGGGGCGGCGGCCGCCGAGGTGGCGGCTTGCGCACGGGGTTTGGCAGAGGACTGGCTCGCGAGCCTTGCAAGCAGCTCGCGCGCGAACTCGAGATAGGCCTGTGCGCCCTTTGACTGGGGGTCGTAGAGGACGCCTGGCAGCCCATGGCTGGGTGCCTCGGCAAGCCGCACATTGCGAGGCACCAGCGTTGCGAAGACCTTGTCGCCGAAGTGCGCCTCGAGCTGCCGCGATACCTGCTGCGACAACGCGATACGCGGGTCGAACATGACGCGCAGCAGCCCCAGAACGCCCAGCTGGCGGTTGAAATTGGCGTGGACCTTGCGCACTGTGTTCACCAGATCCGACAGGCCTTCCAGTGCGTAGTACTCGCACTGCATCGGAATGATCACGCCGCTCGCCGCACAGAACCCGTTGAGCGTGAGGAGCGACAACGAGGGCGGACAATCGATGATCACCAGGTCGAAGTCGGTGTCGACCTCGGCGAGCGCGTCGCGAAGCCGGGTCTCCCGGGCCTCGAGCTCGACCAGATCGAGCTCGGCGCCCGCCAGTTCGCGGTTGGCCGGCAGCAGCGCATAACCGGCTGCAGTCTGGGCGACGATCGCCTCACGCGCCCCGACCTCACCAATCAGCACCTGATAGACACTGGCGGCAAGCGTGCGCTTGTCCACACCGCTTCCCATGGTGGCGTTGCCCTGCGGGTCGAGGTCGACCAGAAGGACGCGCTGGTTCAACCGGGCGAGCGCGCAGGCCACATTGACCGACGTGGTGGTCTTGCCAACACCGCCCTTCTGGTTGGCAATTGCGAGAACTTGCGCCATCGTTACTCCAGATGCAATACGAAAAGGCCGCGCGCCGTGCGGACGGCACAGGCGCCAACACTCGGACCACTCATCTGCCCGTCCTCGTGGGCTGCGCAAGCTCGACCAGGTGGCGGGCAGCGCCCAGACCGGGTACGACCAGCGCCGCGATGTCGGTCACCCGCCAGCCCGGGGCAAGCGCCGCCGCCTCAGCCTCGATTTCCTGGCGCTGTCCCTTCATCGCGAACACCACCGTCTCGGGCGTGATAAACGGCTCGATCAGGGTGGCAAACTCGTTGAGGCTCGCAAACGCGCGACAGATGGCCAGATCGGGCGCCCGGGGAAGCCTGACTTCCTGGATTCGGCCCTCGTGCACCCGGACCCGCTGGGCGAGGCCCAGTTCGGCCACGCTCTGACGCAAAAACGCGGCCTTCTTGCCCACCGGTTCGACCAGATCGGCTTCAAGCGCAGGCCAGGCAAGCGCGAGCGCCAACCCGGGCAACCCCGCTCCGCTTCCCACATCAAGCAGACACGGTCCGGACCCCGCCCGGCTGGCGACGACGCGCTGCGCCGCCTCGTCGAGCGGACGCAGCACCGCCAGGCTGTCGAGCAGATGCTGGACGAGCATGTTTGCCGGGTCGCGGATGGCTGTGAGGTTGTAGACGCGGTTCCAGCGCTGCAGCAGGTCGAGATATGAGAGCAAGCGCTCACGCTCGTCGAAACCCAGGTTCAGCTTGAGTTCTTCGCAGCCTTCCGCCAGGCGCTCGGCGAGTTCGGTGCGTGCAGGCGCGCGGTTCGCGGGGCGGGGAGCGTGTCGCGCCGCACTGGCGGGTCGCCGCGCGTCACGCTCAGGCAGCCTGTTCATCACTCGTCGCTGCACGCCGTTTTTTCAGATGGACCAGCAGCAGCGACAACGCAGCCGGGGTCACCCCCGAAATGCGGCCCGCCTGGCCGAGTGTTTCCGGGCGCGCGCGGTTGAGCTTTTGCTGAACCTCGATCGACAGGCCGCGAACGCTCGCGTAGTCGAGATCGGCCGGCAGCGGCAGCGCTTCGTTGCGCGACTGGCGCTCGATTTCCACCTGCTGCCGGGTGATGTAGCCCGCGTATTTGAGCTGGGTCTCGACCTGCTCGATGACCACGGGATCGGTGAGTCCACCGTCGGCGACCGATGCGATGGCCGGGTAGGAGACCTCCGGGCGGCGCAGGAGATCGGCGAGGCAATACTCACGCTCGATCGCCTGACCGAACAGCTCGGTGGCCCGCTCGGGCGACAGCATGCGCGGATTGACCCAGGTGTCGTGAAGCCGTTGCAGCTCGGACGCCACCGCATCGCGCTTGCGACGAAAGGCATCCCAGCGATGGTTGTCGACACAACCAAGCTCGCGGCCCAGCTCGGTCAGACGCAGATCTGCGTTGTCTTCGCGCAGGCTCAGGCGGTATTCGGCGCGGCTGGTGAACATTCGATACGGTTCGCTCACGCCCTGCGACACCAGGTCATCGACCAGCACCCCCAGATAGGCCTGATCGCGGCGCGGCACCCATGGCTCCTGGTCGAGCGCCCGGCGGGCGGCATTGATGCCTGCGAGCAGGCCCTGGGCGGCCGCTTCCTCATAGCCGGTCGTTCCGTTGATCTGCCCCGCGAAATAAAGCGACCCGATCGCGCGCGACTCCAGTGAACGATAGAGCCCGCGCGGGTCGAAGTAGTCGTACTCGATGGCGTATCCCGGCCGCAGCAGATGCGCGTTTTCAAGGCCGGGGATGGAGTGCACGAGTTCGAGCTGCACGTCAAAGGGCAGGCTGGTGGAGATTCCGTTGGGGTAGTACTCGTGGGTGTCCAGGCCTTCGGGCTCGAGGAAAATCTGGTGTGAGTCCTTCCGGGCAAACCGATGGACCTTGTCTTCGATGGAGGGGCAGTAGCGCGGGCCTACCCCTTCGATCAGGCCGGTGTAGAGCGGGCTACGGTCCAGGCCGCCACGGATGATGTCGTGCGTGTGTCGATTGGTATGGGTGATCCAGCAGGGAAGCTGCTTCGGATGTTGCGCGGCGCTCCCCAGGAAGGAGAATACCGGCACGGGGTCAAGGTCTCCGGGTTGCTCCTCGCACTTTGAGAAATCGATGCTGCGGCCGTCGATTCGGGGCGGTGTGCCCGTCTTCAACCGGCCCTGCGGCAGCTTCAGTTCCTTCAGGCGCTCGCCCAGCGTGATGGCGGGCGGATCACCGGCCCGGCCGGCTGAATGGCGGGCCAGCCCCACGTGGATCAGTCCGTTCAGAAACGTGCCGGTGGTGAGCACAACCGCACGCGCCTTGAAGCGGACCCCAAGCTGCGTGATGGCGCCCGCAACCCGATCCCCCTCGACAATGAGGTCGTCAACGGCAGACTGGAACAGCCACAGATTGGGTTGGTTTTCGATTCGCGATCGGATCGCGCGCCGGTAGAGCACACGGTCCGCCTGGGCGCGGGTGGCCCGGACCGCGGGGCCTTTGCTGGAGTTGAGGATCCGGAACTGGATGCCCGCCTCGTCGGTTGCCGCAGCCATGGCACCGCCCAGGGCGTCGACCTCCTTCACCAGATGACCCTTGCCGATGCCGCCGATCGACGGGTTGCATGACATCTGGCCCAGCGTTTCGATGCTGTGGGTGAGCAGAAGCGTGCGCGCGCCAATTCGTGCCGACGCAAGCGCAGCCTCGGTGCCGGCGTGACCGCCGCCGACAACAATCACATCAAAGGAGTCGGGGAACTGCATGGCGTGGGCGCCTGAGCGTTGACCGAAAGGCGCGAATCCTAGCGGAAATTGGAGCGGACGGCGAGCAAGCGGATATCCGGATGGCTAGGCGATGCGGCGGGTGCGGGGTGCGGGCGCGCTCGTCAGGGCCGATTCGTCAGAAGCCGTTGTCAGAGCAGGTCACCGGAACGCCCGACCTGCGGCCACACACCGTAGCCTCCTGCGCAGCTCCACGACCCCGTTGTTTCACGTGAAACAGGTCATCGTTTCACGCCGCGCCCCCGCTGTCATTTTCAGGGGGCACAAGTCGCCTCGCCAAACCGCGCGCGTGTTTCACGTGAAACACAATCCCATGAAGCGCGCGCGCACGCCCTACCCCTCTGGCCTGATCCGGCCCGCCTCGTCGGCGCCCGACGACGCAACCGCCCCACCCCACCAAGCCCGCCTCGCCAACAACGCCGGCCCCGCCGCAATCAGCGCAACGCCTCCAGCTGTGACCGTACCCGCTTCGCAATCGCCAGGCACGCGGTCAACCCTGGCGACTCGACCCCAAACAGGTTCACAAGCCCCTCCACCCCGTGCACACCGGGGCCATCGATTCGAAAATCCGCTGCGGCCTCCCCCGGCCCAACCAACTTGGGGCGAATACCCGCATAAGCTGGCAACAGCGCCCCGTCAGGCAAGCCCGGCCAGTATTCCCGAATGGCCGCATAAAACACCTGGGCGCGCGCCGCTGGCACATCGTATTCATCAGCCGACTCAACCCATTCAACATCCGGGCCAAAACGCGCCTGCCCGGCAAGGTCCAGCGTCAGGTGCACGCCCAGGCTGGCCTCGTCCGGCGTGGGATAGATCAACCTGCTGAACGGCGAGCGCCCCGCCAAGGAAAAATAGTGTCCCTTCGCGTAGCGGGTGACGGGCACATGAACCGACCCCAGCCCATCGATCGCGCTGGCGACCCGACTCGCAGACAACCCGGCCGTATTGATCAGCTCCCGGCAGGCAAGCGAGGTCACCTCGGAGCCGCTTCGGACCCGAACCGTGAACCCCTCGCCAGTCACCTGCGCACCAACGAATTCACTGCGAAGCGCCAGCATGGCGCCGTGGTCCTCGCCCTCCCCCAACAGCGCGAGCATCAAGCTGTGGCTGTCGATAATGCCGGTCTGCGGCGAGAGCAGCGCCACCGCCGCCGACACGGCGGGCTCCAGGGCGCGGGCTGACCCGCCGGTCAGCCACTCAAGCGTCGCCACCCCCGCACGCTCGGCCCGCTCGGCCACCCGCTCAAGCTGCGCACGTCTGGCCATCGAGGGCGCGACGATCAGCTTCCCGCACCGCCGGTGCGCCACACCACGCGTAGCGCAAAACTGATAGAGCGCCTCGCGACCCTCTACACAAAGCTGCGCCTTGAGCGATCCGGGCGCGTAGTAGATGCCCGCATGGATCACTTCGCTGTTGCGAGAGCTGGTCTCTGTGCCAAAGCCGTCCGCACGATCAAGGATCACCACCTCACGACCCGACAGCGCAAGCTCGCGCGCGATCGCCAAGCCCACGACCCCCGCGCCCACCACCAGCGACTGCACCTGCTCCATTACCCTGCCCTCGTGACCGTTCCCAGGCGACTGCGATCAGCGACCGGCGCGAGCAAGTCAGCCCCGGACAGCGCCTTCATCGACGTGCCGCGTCTTCCCTCATCATCGCTGCGGCCTTTTCCGCGATCATCAGCGTGGGAGCATTGGTATTGCCCGACGTGATCGTGGGCATGACCGACGCATCGGCAATCCGCAGCCCAGGCACCCCGTGGACTCGCAGGCGATGATCAACCACCGCCATCGGGTCAGAGGCCGGCCCCATTCGGCAAGTCCCGACGGGGTGAAAAATTGTTGTCCCGATACGCGTCGCCGCATCGGCCAATTCCTCATCGTTCTGACAGGCCTCTCCCGGCAAAAACTCGGTCGGCGAGTAGGCCGCAAGCGACGCGCCGCCCACAATCCGTCGGGTAAGTCGGATCGACTCCACTGCCACCCGTCTGTCCTCGTCCGTCGAAAGGTATTGCGGCGCAATCCGTGGCGCCGCATCGGGGTCCGCCGACACAATCCCCACCGTCCCTCGGGAAGTGGGCCGCAGGTTGCAAACCGATGCGGTGAACGCAGAAAACTGATGCAGCGGCTCGCCAAAGCGATCGAGCGACAGCGGCTGGACGTGGTACTCGACATTGGCACGGTGGTGGCGCGGATCAGAGGGCGCAAACGCGCCAAGCTGACTGGGCGACATTGCCATCGGACCGGACCGACTCACCAGATACTGGAGCCCCATCCGAACCCGACCCCAGGCGCTGTTCGCCTGTTCGTTGAGCGTTGGCACGCCGCTCACCTTGTAGATCATGCGCAACTGCAGATGGTCCTGCAGATTTTCCCCCACACCGGCCAGCGCAGTCCCCACCTGGACGCCTGCGCGCGCAAGGACCGGCGCCGGGCCGATGCCCGAGCGCTGCAGGATCTGAACCGACCCGACCGCCCCTGCAGCCAGGACCATCTCAGCCCTAGAAAGGAAGCGCTTGCTTACGCCAGAACCCTTACCCAGCCTGCACTCAACACCAATCACTCGACCACTTCCATCGTCGGCGCGAAGCAATCGGTCGACGCGGGCGTGGCAAACCACCCGCAGATTTCGCCGCTCCTCGATCGGACGCAAAAACGCCTTGGACGCATTCCAGCGCACGCCACGCCGCTGGTTGACCTCGAAATAGCCGCAGCCGAAGTTGTCCCCGCGATTGAAGTCGTCAGTCGGTGGGATACCAGCCTCCTCGGCCGCCTGGCGAAACGCATCGAGAATCGTCCAGCTGAGACGTTGCGCTTCGACGCGCCACTCGCCGCCATGCCCATGCAAGGCATCGGTCGCGCCACCGTCCAGCCGGTAGTGGTCCTCGTGCGCACGGAACCACGGCAGCACCTCGTCCCACGACCAGCCGGGATTGCCCAGGGCAGCCCAGCCGTCGTAGTCGGCGCGCTGACCGCGCATGTAGATCATGCCGTTGATCGAGGAGCAGCCGCCCAGCACGCGCCCGCGCGGATAGCGAATGACCCGGCCACCCAGCCCGGGATCGGCCTCGGTGTTGAACATCCAGTCGGTTCGGGGGTTGCCGATGCAGTACAGATAGCCCACCGGGATATGGATCCACAGGTAGTCATCCGGCCCGCCCGCCTCGAGCAGCAGCACGGATACCGACGGATCGGCCGACAACCGGTTCGCGAGGAGGCACCCCGCCGTGCCGGCCCCCACGATCACATAGTCGAATGTTTCGGGTGTGGTGCTCATCGGCAATCAACTCATCATGATGACCTGGCGGATCGATTCGCCCCGCGCCAGGCGATCGAGCGCCGGATTGATCTCCTCGAGCCGAATTCTCTCCGACAGCAGCCGATCGACCGGCAACACCCCCTGCCTATACATCGCAATGAACCGTGGCACATCACGCGCCGGGACGCATGAACCGACATAGCTCCCTTTGAGCGTGCGCTCCTCCGCAATCAGCGATACCGCCTGCAGCGACCAGCGTGCCGCCGGATTGGGCAGCCCGGCCGTGACCGTGGTGCCACCGCGCGCGGTAATGCGGTAGGCAAGTTCGAGCGCAGCAACGTTGCCCGCCATTTCGAACGCATAGTCGACCCCGCCGGCCGTCAGATCGCGGACCTTGGCGATGGCCTCGGGATCTGCAGCATTCACACAGGCGCTCGCACCGAGCGACCGGGCGAGTTCGAGCTTGCTCTCCAGCATGTCGACCGCGACCACCTGCCGCGCACCCCCCGCCAGCGCAGCGAGCAGCGAGGCAAACCCCACGCCCCCCAGGCCCACGACCGCCACCCTGGAACCCGCCTCCATGCGCGCCGTGTTGTAGACCGCGCCTGCGCCTGTGATGACCGCACAACCGAAGAGCGCCGCCTCGTCCCAGGGCAGCGCGGGATCGATGCGAACCACCGAGCGACGCGATACCGTGGCGTATTCGGCAAACGCCGCGCAACCGAGGTGATGGTGGAGCGCGCCCCCGGCACGCCCGTCGATGCCGGCACCGTTCACGGCGGCAAGTCGTCGATAGCCACCCAGCAGCGTGCCCGCCGCATTCGCCTCGCCCCCGGGGCCGCAAAGCGCCGGCCGCCCGACCGAGCAGCTTGCACAGGCCCCGCAGCTCGGCCGGAAGATGAGGACGACATGGTCGCCCACCGCAAGATCGGTCACGCCTTCGCCCAACTCGACCACCTCTGCGGCCGCCTCATGCCCGATCACGATCGGCATCGGCCACGGCCGATCACCGTTGATCGCCGACAGGTCGGAATGGCAAAGCCCGGCCGCATGAATACGCAACAACACCTCGCCCTGAGCGGGCGGCGCAAGCTCCACCTCTTCAATGGCAATCGGCTGGCTCTGCACGTACGGAAGCGGCAGCCCCATCTGTCGCAACACTGCGGCCTTTACTCTCATCGTCGGCTCCGCCTGGTTTGAACGCACGCAGCCATCGGCCCCGCGCGCGTGCTTCATCACGCCTCAGTTGATCCCCGCGAGGCACAGATACTTGATCTCGAGATATTCGTCGAGCCCGTGCTTTGACCCCTCGCGACCGAGCCCCGACTGCTTGACCCCGCCAAACGGCGCCACCTCGGTGGACAGAAGCCCGCTGTTCGCGCACACCATGCCACTCTCAAGCGCCTCGGCGACGCGAAAAACCCGCCCCAGGTCACGGGAGAAGAAATACGCAGCAAGCCCGAACTCGGTCGCGTTCGCCATCGCGATCGCCTCGGCCTCGGTGTGAAAGCGAAAGAGCGGAGCGACCGGGCCAAAGGTTTCCTCGCGTGCAACCTTCATCGACTGCGTGACATCGGCGAGGATGGTGGGTTCATAGAAGAGCCCGCCCAGCGCGTGACGACGCCCGCCGGTGAGAACCTTCGCGCCCTGGGCGAGCGCATCGGCCACATGCTCTTCGACCTTCGCGATGGCCGCTGGCTCGATCAGGGGACCGATGGTGACGCCCGGCTCCGTGCCTGCGCCCACCTTGAATTGCGCCACGCGCGCGGACAGCCGCCTTGCAAACTCGTCGTACACGCCGTCCTGCACGTAGAGGCGGTTCGCGCATACGCAGGTCTGGCCCGCATTGCGATACTTCGAGGCGATCGCCCCTTCCACCGCAGCATCGAGGTCCGCATCGTCAAAAACGATGAAGGGAGCATTGCCACCCAGCTCGAGCGAGAGCTTCTTCACCGTGCCGGCCGATTGCGACAACAGAATGCGCCCGACTTCGGTTGAACCGGTGAACGACACCTTTCGAACCACCGGGCTCTGGCAGAGCTCAAGGCCGATCTCGGGCGCCCGCGCCGCATCGCCCGTGACCACATTGAACACCCCGGCGGGAAGCCCCGCGCGCTCGGCAAGCTCCGCGAGCGCGAGCGCCGAGAGGGGCGTCGCCTCGGCGGGCTTGGCAATCACCGTGCAGCCCGCAGCAAACGCCGGCGCCACCTTGCGCGTGATCATGGCGATGGGGAAGTTCCAGGGTGTGATGGCTGCACACACGCCGATCGCCTGGCGCATGACCAGCACCCGCCGGTCGGCCGCATAAGTTGGGATGATCTCGCCATAGGCGCGCTTGCCCTCTTCGGCAAACCACTCGATGAACGACGCCCCGTAGGCAACCTCGCCGCGCGACTCGGAAAGCGGCTTGCCCTGCTCGGCCGTCATGAGCGCGGCCAGATCTTCGGTGTTGGCGAGAATCAGATCGAACCAGCGCCGCAGGATCGCCGCGCGATCCTTGGCGGTGCGCGCACGCCAGGCCGGCAGCGCCGCCTCGGCCGCGGCGATCGCCCGCCGGGTTTCGGCCGCGCCCATGTCGGCCACGCGCGCAAGCTCCGCGCCATTGGCCGGATTGGTGACCGCAAAGCGTGCGCCGCTGTCGGCAGCCGTCCACGCACCATTGATGTAGCCCTCGGCGCGCAACAGCGCCGGGTCCTTCAATGTGAAAGCCATGACTTCTTTCTCCCTCGTGCAGACGCCGTCCCGGGCAGGGCCACCTCTCGGCCCCGAGCGCCGGGCAGACGGTTTACTTCATGGTGGGCATCACAAACTCGGCGCCCGCGCGAATGCCTGCCGGCCAGCGCTGGGTGACCGCTTTTGCGCGGGTATAGAACCGCACCCCCTCGGGCCCGTGCATGTGATGATCGCCAAAGAGCGATGCCTTCCATCCGCCAAACGAGTGGAAAGCAAGCGGAACCGGAATGGGCACGTTGATACCCACCATGCCGACCTTCACCCGGGCCGCAAACTCGCGCGCCGCATCGCCCTCGCGGGTGAAGATCGCGCAGCCGTTGCCGAACTCATGCGCGTCGATGAGCGCGAGCGCCTGATCGAAACTCGGCACCCGGACAATGGACAGCACCGGGCCGAAGATTTCCTCGCGATAGATCTTCATGCCGGGGCTGACATGATCGAACAGACAACCGCCCACGAAGAAGCCCTGCTCGCGGCCCGCCACGCGCAGACCCCTGCCATCGACCACCAGCTTCGCGCCCTCCGCGATGCCCGAATCGACATAACCCAGCACCTTGTCGGCATGAGCGCGCGTGACAAGCGGCCCCATCTCGGCCTTGGGGTCGGTGCCATCGGCCACCTTGATCGCAGGCACCCGCTCGGCCAGCCGCGCCACCAGCCGGTCGGCAATATCGCCCACCGCCACCGCCACCGAGATTGCCATGCAGCGCTCGCCCGCCGAACCGTAGGCTGCACCGATCAGCGCATCAACCGCCTGCTCCAGATCGGCATCCGGCATCACGACCATGTGATTCTTGGCGCCACCCAGCGCCTGTACCCGCTTGCCGTGTGCGGCCGCCGTGTCGTGGATATAGCGCGCGATGGGCGTGGACCCCACAAAGCTCACCGCGCTCACGAGGGGATGCTCCAGGAGCGCATCCACCGCCACCTTGTCGCCCTGCACCACGTTGAATACGCCATCCGGGAGCCCCGCCTCCTTCAGCCACGATGCGATCAGAAGCGACGCTGACGGATCACGCTCGGAGGGCTTGAGGATGAAGGTGTTGCCGCAGGCGATCGCCACCGGAAACATCCACATGGGAACCATCGCCGGAAAATTGAACGGCGTGATGCCCACGCACACACCCAGCGGCTGACGGATGGAATACATGTCGATGCCGGTTCCGACCTGCTCGCTGTACTCGCCCTTCAGAAGCTGAGGAATGCCACAGGCGAACTCCACCACCTCGAGACCGCGCACCACCTCGCCCTGCGCATCGGAGAGCACCTTGCCATGCTCGGCAGTGATGGCCGCGGCGAGTTCGTCGGCGCGACGCTCGGCGATTTCCTTGAAGCGAAACATGACGCGTGCGCGGCGCAGTGCCGGCGTGGCGGCCCACGCAGGCGCGGCCGCAGCGGCCGCCTGCACTGCGGCATCGACGTCGCCCGCCGAGGCAAAGCCCACCTCGCGCGCCACCGCACCGGTGGCGGGGTTGTAGACCGGGGCGCGACGGCTCGCCGGGCTGGGAGCGACCGGCTGGCCGCCGATCCAGTGACCGACCAGGGTCTGGGAGAGGATGCTTTCAGGGCTGCCCACTTGCGGATTCCTTGCGTTTGGGTTTCAATCGGAGCCTGCCAGCCGTTCAACCGGCTGAACAACCGTTCATTCGAGCGAACACTCAGTCAACCTTAAATGGCCAATCCAACCCTGTCAACCCGAGCAGCCCGAAGCACCGCCCCGCCCGCTGCGCCCAGGATGGTGCCGGCGGTTGAGCGGGCGGTTCGGCTCCTCGATTCGCTCGCGCGCGCCCGCAGGCCACTCAGTCTCGCGCAGCTCGCGCGCGATCTCGCCGCGCCCAAAAGCAGCGTGCACGGGCTCTTGTCCACACTGGTCGAGCTCGATCTGGTCCGCCGCAGCGACGCGGGCGAATTCTCCCTGGGGACACGGCCGCTGCAGTGGGCGGGTGCCTGGTCCGTCCACTCGGATGTCGCAAGCGCCTTCCACGAGCTCGCGGGCGATGCAGGACCCCTTGCCTCCGAAACCGTGATGCTCGCAGTGCTGGACGGAACCGATGTGCTCTATCTCGGCTGCCGCCCGGGAACACGCGCGCTGGCGGTGAACTTTCGCGTGGGTGGCCGCTTTCCAGCCAGCTGCACCTCGAGCGGCAAGGCGATCCTCTCCACGCTCGATCCGCGCGAGGTCCGTGCGCTCTTCACAGGGGGGCGAAGTCTGCCGCGCCCCACCCGTCACAGCGTGCCAAGCGTGGCCGCGCTTTTGCGCCAGCTCGCCCAGGCGCGCGCCGATGGCCATGCCACCGACGACGAGGAAATGGCCGAGGGCATGGAATGTTTCGGCGCACCGGTGTTTTCCGCGGCCCACGGCCCGGCGGTGGCAGCGGTGGCAGTGAGCCTCATCAAGGCGGGCACCAGTGAGGCCAGACGCAATGAACTCCTCGCGGCCATCCGCGGGCTCGCCGCGCAGCTGTCGGCGCGGCTCGGGGCGGCGCAACCCGCGCAGGCACCATCGAGACCGCCTGCGTCAACGCTCCAGGCAGCTGCGCCCCGCCCGCCCGACGCAACGATCAAGTCGCCGCCCACCGGCCACGCCACCCGACGCGCCCTGCCCACGGGTCCGCGCCCCGGCCCCTCCACCGCTCGCCCGACCCCGCGCCGCAACCCCTCACGCTGACCCCCGGAAGGACACCGCCAATGCCCGCCCCCCGCCTCCCCCAAATCGACACCCATCGGCTCTGGCAGAGCCTCATGGAGCTCGCCGCCATCGGTGCCACCGAACTGGGCGGCGTGCGGCGCCTCGCCCTCACCGACCTCGACCGCCAGGGTCGCGATCGCGTCTGCGGCTGGCTGCGCGAGGCGGGCTGCAGCATCCGGGTCGACGCCATCGGCAACATCTTCGCGATCCGCCCGGGCACGCGCGCGGCCGACCCGGTGGGCGTTGGCAGCCATATCGACACGCAGCCCTCGGGCGGAAAATTTGATGGCAACTATGGCGTGCTCGCCGGTCTCGAGGTGATCCGCGCACTGAACGACGCCCGCATCGCAACCGAGCATCCCATCGCGGTGGCGATCTGGACCAACGAGGAGGGCAGCCGCTTCACGCCGGTCATGATGGGCTCGGGGGCTTACGCGGGCGCCTTCAGCCTCGAGCACTGCCTCGCGCGAACCGATCTGGAGGGCATCACGGTCGCCGACGCGCTATCCCATATCGGCTACGCCGGCACCGATCAGGCGCCGCGCTTTGCCGCCTACTTCGAGCCGCACATCGAGCAAGGTCCGATTCTTGAGGCCGAAGGCATCACGATCGGCGCAGTCGAGGGCGCGCTCGGTCAGCGCTGGTTCGACCTTGAGTTGACCGGCCAGGACGCGCACGCAGGCCCGACGCCGCTTGCCATGCGGCGCGACGCACTGGTGGGCGCCGCCCGCGTCATCACCGAAGTCAGACGGATTGCTGCCGACTACCCACACAATGCGCGAGGCACCGTCGGTCAGCTTCTGGTGTCGCCCAACTCCCGCAACGTGATCCCGGGGCGGGTGCGGCTCACGATCGACCTGCGCAATGCACGCGCCGAGACGCTCGCCGCGATGGTGGCCGATATAGAGGGATGCATCACCCGAATCGCCGCTGATGAGCGGCTTTCCGCGCAGCTCACCGAAGTCGTGCACTTCGAGCCCTGCCATTTTGATTCGCACTGGGTGAGCCGCATCGAGGCGCTTGCCCAGGCGCGCGGGCAGACGGTGCGACGAATGGCCAGTGGCGCGGGCCACGATGCCGTGTATGTCGCCAGAACCTGCCCGGCGGCCATGATCTTCGTTCCCTGCGAGGGCGGCATCAGCCACAACGAAATCGAAAACGCGCAACCCCAGCATCTGGCGGCTGGCGCCCAGGTGTTGCTCGATGCCATGATCGAGGCGGCCGGCTGGGCGCCCGCTTCAAACTGACCGGCGGACCACTCGTGTCAACAGCAACTGCCCGCACCTCACCCCCTGCGTTACCCATCGCGGTCACCATGGGCGACCCCTGCGGAATCGGGCCCGAGATTGTCCTGAAGGCCATCGCGCGAGCGCCCGACCCCACTCGGCTCATTGCCGTGGGTGATCCGGACTGGCTCGCCGCCGAGGCCAGGCGCCTGGCACTGCCGCTCCCTCCGCGTATCGAACCGGCTGCGCGCGTACCCGCCGACCTCGCTCACGGCCGCATCGATCCCCGCGCGGGTGAGGCCGCCTATCGCTCAATCGTCACCGCAACGCGGCTCGCACAGGCGGGCGCCGTTCGGGCGATCGTGACCGCCCCCATCTCCAAGGAAGCGCTGCAGGCAGCCGGTCACCTCTACCCTGGCCATACCGAGCTCCTCGCTGAACTGGCAGGCGGGGTCGAGGTGCGGATGATGCTCGCCAATGCCGACCTGCGGGTGGTGCTGGTCTCGATCCACGTGGCACTCGCGCAGGCCGTGCAGCAACTGAACAGCGCCGATATCGTGCGTACGCTCGAGATCACCGATCGGGCGCTTCGCGCGGCCGGCCTTTCCGCGCCCCGGATGGCGGTCGCTGGCCTCAATCCCCACGCCGGGGAATCAGGCCTCTTTGGCCGCGAAGAAATCGACATCATCGCGCCCGCCGTCCACGAGGCCCGCGCCCGAGGCATGGACGCCCAGGGCCCGTTTGCCCCTGATACCGTGTTCATGCGCGCCCGTGGCCTCGCGCAATTCGACGTCGTGATCGCGATGTATCACGACCAGGGCCTGATCCCGATCAAGTACCTGGGTCTGGACCAGGGCGTGAACATCACCATTGGATTGCCCTTCGTTCGAACCAGCCCGGACCACGGCACTGCGTTCGATCTGGCCGGCGCGTCGGGCCCGGACGGCTGCGGACTCGCCGATCCGGCGAGCCTGATCGCCGCCATCGAAGAGGCCGATCAACTCTCTCGGACAGCCGCCGCTGCCGCCTGACCCGCCCGGCCGGCGAGGTGGCGGCCCACCCTGCCCGCCACCCGCGCGAGCCGCGGGCGATCGCAGCCGGCGAGCTGCAGGCCGCTCTCTCGCACCAGCCCGTCGCGCTTGAATTCCCCGATCAGCCGGGTCACGCTCACTGGCGTGACGCCGATCAGCTCGGCCGCCTCCTGCCGACGCAGTCGCGCCTGGGCGCCCAGCGTATCGATCAGAAACAGGATGTAGCGCGCGAGCCGCGCGCGAGCCGGCCCCGTGGCGAACGCACTGACGACATGGTCCATGTCATCAAGCGCACCCTGCCAGTGAGCAAGCAGTGAAAACGCGCCCAGCGGGTCGGCTTGAATTCGCTCACGCAAGCGCGTCACCGGCACGCGGCAGGCTTCGCCGTCGCCCATCACCCGCGCCGAATGGCGATGCGGTTCGCCCAGGAGCGCAGCCAACCCCGTCACCCCGGCCGCACCAATCAACCGGACCACCCGCTCGCCCTCGTCGGCCTCGAGCGTCTCTTTGACCAGGCCACGGTGGAGCACAAACACCGCGTCACCCGTCTGACCCGCACCATAGAGCGCCTGCCCGGCGCGAAGCCGCACCGCGAGGACGAAGGACCGCTCTGCCGACCCCGCGGGCGCTGGCAAGCGTTCACGCGCATCACCCGGCCCGGGCACGGCCGGGCCACCCCCAACCGCAGGCGCTTCCCATGCACACATCCCGCACCGATGACACAGCGCCACCGCCGCGTGAGGCGCCCCGCCCCGATATGAAAACCTGTTCACCATGAAACCGCGAGCCGCCCGAAACCGGAATCGCTGTCACTGTAGTGAAAGGGGGGGCGCTGCGCGCCTCAAGACACGCAGCGCACTTGACCCGGATCAGCGCGAGCGCGCCGATCCGAAGCCCTTCTGGCCCGGGCGGTCAGGCAGCGAGCTTGTGCTCGAGTTCGCGCTTGACCGCAAGCAGCTCGGCGGGCATGCGCTGCGCAAGCGACTCGAACAGCTCGCCGTGCAGCCGGAACTCTTCGCGCCAGGCGGCAAGATCGATCGAGGTGATGCGCGCAAACCGCTCTTCGGGAAATGCAAGCCCGCTCCAGTGCAGATCGCGGTAGCGCGGGCTGATGCCAAAGACATGCTCACCGCCCTGTGCACGACCCTCGACACGCTCGACGATCCAGCGCAGCACCCGCATGTTCTCGCCAAAACCTGGCCAGACGAAGCGGCCGTTCTCATCGGTGCGGAACCAGTTGACGCAGTAAATGCGCGGCAGCACCGACCCGCGCGCGGCGAGCTTGCCGCCCAGCTCCAGCCAGTGGCGGAAATAGTCGGCCATGTTGTAGCCGCAGAAGGGCAGCATGGCGAAGGGGTCCCTGCGCACCACACCCTGCTGGCCCATGGCAGCGGCCGTGGTTTCCGAACCCATGGTGGCCGCCATGTAGACGCCCTCGACCCAATTGCGCGCCTCGGTCACGAGCGGCACCGTGCTGGAGCGCCGGCCACCGAAGATGAAGGCATCAATCGCCACGCCCTCGACGCTGTCCCAGGCCGGGTCGATGGCCGGGTTCTGGGTGGCCGCCACCGTGAACCGGGCATTGGGATGCGCAGCCTTGCGGCCGGCCTTGCCGTCGGCGGGGGTCCAGTCGCGACCCTGCCAGTCGATCAGATGCTCGGGGGGCGTTTCGGTCATGCCCTCCCACCAGACATCGCCGTCGTCGGTGAGGGCCACATTGGTGAAGATGGTGTTTTCGCGCAGCGACGCCATGCAGTTGGGGTTGGTGCGCGTATTGGTGCCGGGCGCCACACCAAAATAGCCGGCCTCGGGATTGATCGCGCGCAGGCGGCCATCCGGCGAGGGCTTGATCCAGGCAATGTCGTCGCCAATGGTGGTCACGCGCCAGCCCTCGAACCCCTGCGGCGGAATCAGCATGGCAAAGTTGGTCTTGCCGCAGGCCGACGGGAACGCCGCCGCGACGTGGTACTTGCGGCCTTCCGGGCTGGTGACGCCCAGGATGAGCATGTGTTCGGCAAGCCAGCCCTCGCCGTCGGCCGCGACGTCCTGCCGACCCATGGTGGAGGCAATTCGGAGCGCAAAGCACTTCTTGCCGAGCAGGGCGTTGCCGCCATACCCTGACCCGAACGACCAGATTTCCCGGGTTTCGGGATAGTGAACGATGTACTTGGTGGGGTTGCACGGCCAGGCGACGTCGGCCGCGCCAGGCTGAAGCGGCGCGCCCACCGTATGCACACACGGCACATAGGCGCCCGACTCGCCCAACAGGTCATAGACGCGCCGGCCCATGCGGGTCATGGTGCGCATGCTGACCACCACATAGGGGCTGTCGGTGAGTTCGATGCCCAGATGCGCGATGGGGCTGCCAAGCGGGCCCATGGAAAACGGCACCACGTAAAGCGTGCGGCCACGCATGGCACCCTGGAACAGCCCGCGCATGGTGGCGCGCATTTCCGTCGGGTCGACCCAGTTGTTGGTGGGGCCTGCGTCTTCGCGCCGCGCCGGGCACACGAAGGTGCGGTCTTCCACCCGGGCGACGTCTGACGGATCCGACCAGGCCAGGTAGGAGCCCGGGCGCTTCTCGGGATTGAGCGGGCGCAGCGTGCCCGCGGCCACCATCTGGTCGCACAGCCGGCGGTATTCCTCATCCGACCCATCACACCAGACGATCCGCTCGGGCTGGGCGAGCGCGGCAATGGAAGCCACCCATTCGATCACGCCACGATGACGGACGTGGGCGGGCGCACCCACGCTGGCGGCATTCCAGACCGGCGTAGAGCTGACAGCAGAGGCGGCGCTTGGCGCGTTCATCAGATGAATCTCCTCACAACCCGTGCGAACCGCCGGACTTCCCGGCAGAATTCGGCTCGGAAAAACCTTCAATCTTACACTCGGGCTCATCTCCAAGCCTTCAATTCCGGACTCCGCCATGAAACCTCTCACTCCCGAGCTGCTGCTCGCCGCGATGGATGCGGGCCAGACCGTGCAGCGTGACCAGACCCTGCCCATCACCGACTGGGCCGACGGCGAACGGGTCGCACAGGCGATCGTGGCACTGCGCAGGGCGCGCGGTGACCGGCCGATTGGCTGGAAGGTGGGCCTCACCAATCTCTCGGCCTGGCCGCGGCTCGGTATCGACCGGCCGATCTGGGGCCGGATCTATGACCGCACCGTGACGCTGCTCGACAGCACGCGCGCCGAGCTGTTTCTCGACGGCCTGTCCACGCCGCGGATCGAGCCCGAAATCGTGGTGGGGCTCGCGCGTACGCCGGCCGCCGATACGCCGCTTGCGCTCATCGAGGCCTGCGCCTGGATCGCCCACGGCTTTGAGATCGTCCACACGCCCTATCCCGACTGGCGATCGGTCCCCATGGAAAGCCACGCCGCTCAGGCCATGCACGCCGCGCTGATCGTGGGCCCGCGTCTGCGGCCCGACCAACTGGCGGACAGCCCCGCGGCGCTCATCCGTGCCCTCGAGACCTTCACGCTCACCATGAACCGCGCGGGCGGCGAGCGCTGGTCCGGTCATGGTGCCGTGGTGATGGGAAGCCCGCTTGCCTCGCTTGGCCGGCTCGTGCGCGAGCTCGCAGCGCGCGGCGAACAGCTCGGAACAGGCGATGTCATCACCACCGGCACGCTCACCGACGCACAGCCGCTCGGCGAACCCGGCCTGTGGCAGACCGAGCTTCAGGGCATCGCGCTGCCCGGTCTGACCCTGCGCAGCCAATGGCGCAGCTGATCGCCGCCAGCGTCGGCCGTGCCGCCCCGCTCCTGGCCCAGGACGGGGGCACACGGTTTGCCACCGAAAGCGCGATCAACAAGCGCCCGGTCAGCACGCTCGCCGACCCGGCCCCCTGGACGGTGAGCGACACCGGACTTGCGGGCGACGAGTCGGTCGAGCGTCGCATCCACGGCCCGCCGCTGCAGGCGGTCTATGTCTACCCGGCCGAGCACTACGTGTTCTGGCAGTCGCTCGCCCGTCAGCACAACCGGCCGCCACTCCCGGAGGCAGGCGCGCTCGGCGAAAACCTGACGGTGGCAGGCCTCACCGAATCGCAGGTCTGGATTGGCGACCTGCTCGCGATCGGCAGCGTACGGCTGCGGGTCACCCGTCCGCGCGACCCCTGCTTCAAGCTCAATGCCCGCCTCGGCCTGCCGATGGCCGCGAAAATGATGGTGCAGTCCGGCTACACGGGCTTTTACTGCGCGGTGGTGCAGCCGGGCACGCTCGCAGCCGGTGCGCCGGTCGAACTTCTCGCCGGTGATCGAACCATCTCGGTGCTCGACCGCCACCGGCTGGATCATCGAAGCCCGCGACAGCTTCCGTTCTGAACGACCGTCGCTGGCCGACAACCCTCGGGTTTTCAGCCGGCCGATGTTCGGGTAGATTGTGGCTGATGATCATGGTTCAACGACAACCCAGTCCCGCGCAACGCACCGCGGGCACCGCGCGCCTGCTGCTTCTTGCCGGCCTTGCCTTCGCTCTCGAGGCGCTCTGGCGTGATTCGGTCGGTCGCGTGCTGGTCTCCGGCGCCGTCCTGTTTGCAGGCGCGAGCCTGCTCGTGTTTGCCAAGCGCACGAGTTGAAACACGCCACCGCACTGTTCATCGACCCGCATCCGGTCGATGAGGCGTTGCGCGACGCAAGCCACAGCGGACCCGAACTCGCACACCTTGCCGCCACGTACTCGGCAAGCCCGCGCGCGCTGATCTTCCCATCGCCGTCTTCCGACTGGCGGCTGCTCATGCTGCTGCTGCCGCTCGGCTCGCGGCTGTCGCTCATGACGCACCCGGTGTTCGCACAGCTCACCCGCACCTGGGGCATGGGCATCCGTTTCATCGGCGTTGACCGCGACCGCCTGGTGTACGACTTCCGGGCGCTGCTCAGCAACCGCACGCTCGAACTGGTGGTAGACCTGCTTGCCCGTCACGAGCGCGCGATCAGTGCGTCGGCACCGCACCCGCTAAGCCCCCCGGCTGCGCGCGCCGAGTGCACCGCGAGCGAGCCCGCGCAGCCTGATGCGTCGGCACCACTTCTTGATCTGCTCTTCGAGGCGCTGGCAGGCGAAATGCTCACCACGCTCGAGCGAAGGCGCGCCGATTGGGTACGGCATCTCGATCGCGAGCACCGGCTCGATGTCGCGCCCCCCGCGCGCTTGTTCGGCCATGACGATCGCTATCCCGACTTTCTCGCACGACTGCGCGAGGCGCTCCGTAACGAAACCATCGACCCAGCCTTCTACGGTCGCGTCCTGCGCTCGGTCGATCAGCGGGAGGCGCTGGTCGACGCCCGGATCGCCGCCCTCATTGAAGACGCGCTCGACCCGGCAGCGCTTGCGCTGCTTGCGCGCACCGCCGTGGGTCGGCATCTGGGCTGCTACAACTGGCTGGTCCTTGCACCGCGCCATGCGGCCGCGCGCGCGCATCTGCTGTCGCGTCTGCCCACGCTCGCCAGCTTCCTGTCCGAAACGCTGATGCCAATCGAGGCTCGCGCCCGGGTCGCGCAGGGCTCGCTCGCGGTCGATACCGATGACCGCGCCTTTGCATCCACGCCCGGTCCCACGCCTGCTGGATACGACCTTCGCCCGCTCATCGAGCGGCAGGCATGCCTCACCGGCAGCGAATTCACGGGCTGGCTGCGTCGCGCCATCGACGCGGGCCAGGACCGTCAGATCATCGAGGCCCTGGCCGCACGGCTGGGCGTCACCGCCAATCTGGTGCGTCGACTGTGGCGGGAACCGCCACGCGCGCTGGGACAGCCACCGGCCTGGCTCGCCGCCACCCTGGTCCGCCATCTCGACCAGCTGCCCGAACGCGCGTGGCCGCAGGACGATGAGAGCTGGCAGCAGCTGATCGAGCGCGCAAGCGCCGCCCAGACCGGTTGACCGGTTGCCCCGCCTGCCGCCCACGCCTTCGCCTGTCCGTGCC
>JBMSQB010000077.1:0-21655 GCA_049423065.1 Burkholderiaceae bacterium | reverse complement strand
CAGCACCACGGTTGAAATTGGCGGCTTCGCGCGCCTCGCCACGCTCTTCAAACAGGCTGCAGCCACCACCCCGAATCTGCTGAAGCTTCATGCGGGCGATGCCATCACCGGTACGCCCTATTACACCTTCTTCGATGGCGAAACCGACGCACTGGCCATGAATGCCATCTGCTTTGATGTCTTCATCCCTGGCAACCATGAGTTTGATGATGGCGACGCAGCTCTCAAGAAGTTTCTCGACATGCTCGCCTCCGACCCCACATGCAAAACCCCGGTCCTGGCCGCGAACATCCGCCCGGCGGCGGGAACCCCCCTGGCCCAGCGCCCAGATGGATCACCCTATTTTCAACCCTATCTGATTCGCCACGTGGGCGGGATACCGGTGGGGATCATCGGTATCGACGTGAAGGGCAAGACGCAAAACGCCTCGCGACCGCTTCCCACCACGGTGTTCGATGACGAGACCGAAGCTGCGCAGCGCACCATCGACCAACTGAAGACCCTTGGCATCCGACACATCGTACTGATGACACACATCGGCTATCAGCCTGATCTCGCGCTCGCCGCCCGCCTCACCGATGTCGACGTGATCATCGGTGGCGACTCGCATACGCTGCTTGGGGAGTTCTCGGAAGTGGGCTTCGCCGAGCCGCAGGGCACCTACCCGACGGTGGTTCGCAACAAGTCGGGCGAACTGGTTTGCATCGGACAGGCGTTTGAATATGCGAAGGTATTCGCGCAGATGCGCGTGGTGTTCAACCTGGACGGAAGCGTTCAATCCTGCGATGGAACAGCATCGCTCGTCATTGGCACGACCTTCAAACGCAACAAGCAGCCCCTGTCAGCGCAGGAGAGCGCCGCATTCGAGGCAAGGCTTGCGCGGATCAAGGGGGTTCGGGTTGCCGCAGACGACACCGAGGTCGCGAGCCGTCTTGCCCGCTTCGAGACCGATTACTCGGCCCGAACCCAGACTGTTATCGGCACGCTGGGGGCGGCCGATTCCCTCTGCCTGGTGCGAGAGCCGGGCTCGGCCAACCGGGGCGGTGCCCTCTGCGACGGCGTTGAAACCCGCGCGCGGGGAGCCGACATTTCGCAAGTCGTTGCCGAGGCCTTCCGGCAGGCGTACGGCGGCGGCATCGCCCAATTCCCCAGTGCCCATTTCGGCCTTGTCAACGCAGGCGGGGTACGGGTTCCCATCGAGAGCGACGGCGTCAGTCCCCGCATCTTGCGAAACCAGGATGCCTATCTCGTGCAGCCGTTTCCCAACGAGCTCTTCAGCATCCGGATAACGGGTGCCGAGATCGCATCGGCTCTGGAAGAAGGAGTCGCCAACTGGCTCGACAATCGCAACTCGAACGGCTCGCATCCGTATGCGAGCGGCCTGCGATGGAATCTTGATCTCACCCAGCCGCGCGGTCAGCGATTCACCGGCATCGAGGTGAAAGACCCCAACACCGGAAGCTGGTCTGCCGTACAGGCCAATCAGACCTATCTGGGCATACTGACCGATTACCTCACGCAGGGCTTTGAGGGCTATGACACGCTCAAGCGCATCTGCACCGGTGCGGGTGATCGGTGCGCCACTGCTGGCAGTCTGTTTGCCGATCAGAGCCTGATCAATTATGTGAAGAAGATCGCAGCGACCCCCGCGCCGAACAACATGGTCATGCGCCCGGTGTGCGGGGACTACGCACACCAGCGCGTGCGCACCCCCGCCGGCCTCGATCTCCAGCCCTGCCCCTGACGCGGCACCGTCAGTTGCCCTGAATCCCGTTATCGCGTGCCAGCTGCCGCCAGAACGGGATTTCCCGTGCAATCAACTGCGCGAAGGCTGCGGGCTCAAGCGTGGCCGGCACGCTTCCCTTGGCGAGAATTTTTGCGCGCACATCGGGGAGCTGGTTGATCGCGACAATTTCGCGATGCAACCGGTTGATGATGTCGGTGGGTGTGCCGGCGGGAGCGAGAAGCCCGATCCAGAGCGAAAGCGTCAGGTTGATGTCGAGCTCGCGCATGGTCGGAACCTCGGGCAGTCCGGGCATGCGCTGCGCCGACGTCACTGCCAACGCCCGCAGCTTGCCGCTCTGCAGACCGGTGATTGCAGGCCCCGAGTCGGCCAGCGCCATGGTCACCTCGCCGCCCATCACCGCCTGCACCGACTGGTTCGCCCCCTTGTAGGGAACATGCGCAAATCGCGCACCGGTCAGCTTGTTGAACAGTTCGCTCGCGAGCTGAAACGACGCCGAACTCGCTGCATAGTTGCTCTTGTCGGGCTGGGCCTGCGACTGTGCGACCAGCGCCTTCACCGTGGTCGCCGGGTTGGTGGCGTTCACCAGCAGCACAAGCGGCGAGTCACTCATGATGGAGATCGGTGCCAGATCCTGCGGGCCGTAAGGCAGCTTGTCGTTCAGTGCGTGATTGAAGATCACCGGCCCGGGCGCACCCATCATCAGCGTGTAGCCATCGGGCTTGGCGCGCGCCACCTGGGTGCTGCCCACCACCGCCCCCACGCTGGGACGGTTCTCGACCACCACCGGCTGACGCAGACGCTCGGAGAGCTTCTCGGCGAGCAGCCGCGCCATGAAATCCACGCCACCGCCCGCGGCGTAGCCGACCACCAGCGTCACCGGCCGGCTTGGCCAGTCCGCCGCTGGGGCTTGGGCCCGTGCGGTGCCCGGCATGAACGACGTCACCACCGCGACCATGAGGGCGGCTGCAACAGGCAAAACATGAAGACGCGAGGCGGATGCAGCGTTGCGCCGGCTTGCGACAACAGACGAATTGATGAAAGGCATGACGGTCTCCGGAACAGGCGATCGGTTATTGCAGACCGATCTGGACATTCAGCACTGCCGAGCGCCCGGAATCAAGTGCTGCAAGGCAACGGGCGATGGCAGGCTCGACTTCGGCGGGCTCGCTCAACAGTTCACCGTAGGCGCCGAAGGCCTCGCCCACCTTTTCGAAGCGACGGGTAGCGCCCTGCAGCCGCGCATGATATTCGTCCCCGGCAGCCGATGCGCCGTCGGGATATACGCGCAGCACGGCCTCCTTCACCGCCTGCCAGCCACCATTGTCCAGAATGACGGTGAAGATTGGCAGACCATAACGTTCCGCCGTGGCATAGACAGAGCTGGGCGTGCCGAGGTGAAACGCGCCATCACCGAGCACATGCACCGCACGAACATGGGGCCGGGCGAGCTTCACACCCAGCGCCATGCTGCCGCTGTAGCCCAGCCCGCCGCCGGCGCCACCGATAAAGCTGTTTGGCTCGGTTCGGATGATCTGGTTCAGCACGGCAGGGGAATTCCGAACCGCCTCATTGATCACCACGTCATGAGGGGCCAGCGCCCGCGACAGCGCCGCGCATACATGGGCCGCAGAGAGCGCGCCAGGCTCGCCTGCCCTCGCGGCTGCGCGCGCCAGTACCTCGGCCCGGGCGGCGGCCGCCGTGTCGAGCTCGCGCATCCGCCGCTCGACGCGGGCGCGAAAACCGGCATCGGCGCGGGCGCGTACCAGCGCACTCACCTGTCGCAGTACCGTGGCAACATCAGCCTGCATCCGCAGATCGGTCGCGAACCCCCACATGGGGAAATCCTGTTTGATTGGATCGACATCGACATGTGCCCACCAGGTGCGCGCCTCCGGGGTCACAAAGCGCGGCAGCCACGGCACATCGATATCAACCAGCAGACCCACGTCTGCCCCGGGTAGCACCGCGGCTGGATCAAAGCCCGAAAAACACGGCGACCGGCGCGAGATGCCCAAAGCGCTGGGCATGTAATCGACCACGCGAATTCCGCACAGAACGGCGAGTTCCTCGATCGCTGCAACCGCCTCGGCGCGTCGCCCCGCATAGGATGTGATCAGGACCGGGCGCTCGGCTGCGATCAGTCGGTCGGCGATCAGCGCAGCCCGGGCATCGTCAACCCCGCCGAGCCGGGCTGGCCCATAGCGAACAGCATCGAACTGCTGGTCTGCCGGCACGGCTGGCGACTCGGCCAGCACCTCGCGCGGCAGCGTCATGTATACCGGGCCGGGTGGATCGGAGTGCATGACGCTGTGCGCGCGCCGCAGCGCCTCGCGCGCCACCACAGCGGTCGGCAGGTTGTATTCCCACTTGACATACGGTCGCACCAGGCTGCCGATGTCGAAGGGATCCTGGATGAAGTGCACATAGTTGTCCCGCGACCCAGGGAGCTCGCCGCGCAGGGTGTACGGCGCCTTGCCCGCCATCAGCAAGGCGGGAAGCCGCGCGCGCTGCAGGTTGTGCGCGCCCATCGCCGAATTGGCCGTGCCGGAATCGACATGAACCAGCACACCCTGCCCCTGACCGGTCACCGCCGCATAGCCTGCGGCCATGTGGACCGCCACATTTTCGTGGGGACAGAGAACCACCTCTGGGAGCGGGCGCCCCGCCGCACGGAACCGCGCCATTTCCTCGATCAGGCTCACATGATCGGTACCCATGTTGGCAAACAGGCAGCGGATACCCAGGTCGTTAAGCCCTTCCAGGAAATGCGCTGCACCGGTGGCGGGCGCGGGGGCCGATGGAAGGTCGGAGGGTGAAGCCGGTGGCCGCGCTGAGGCGGCAGCGGAACTCGGGGCGTTCAAGACGGTCTCCGGATCGGAAAACGATGGAGCGCGACTCTATCGCGTCCGAGAGCCGAAGGCGAGGTGCACGAGGATTTGACAGGGCGATTGCCCATCGGAGACAGTGGCGGGCCACGCTCCCAAGCTGCGTCCATGTCTCTTCGCGAACACTTCCTGCTCGACCCCGGGCTCACCTTTCTCAATCATGGCTCCTTCGGCGCCTGCCCGCGCGAAGTCCTCGAGGCACAGTGGCGCTGGCAACTTGAGATGGAGCGCAATCCGGTTGATTTTCTCGGACGGCGTTCAGCCGAACTGCTTTTCGATGCGCGGTCGGTACTTGCCGCCGAACTGGGCGCGCGCGCCGAAGATCTCGTCTTTCTGCCCAACGCCACCACCGGCGTCAACATGGTGGCGCAGTCGCTCGCTTTGTCACCGGGTGACGAGGTGCTGGCAACCGACCTCGAATACGGCGCCTGCGAGGCGGCCTGGGAGCGGATGTGTGCAAAGCATGGTGCGCACTATCGGCGGGTCACGATTCCGCTCCCCTTCAACACCGGGCAGTTTGTTGAACGGATGATGGCAGCCGTCACCCCGCGCACCCGCCTGATCTTCGCAAGCCACATCACCTCGACCACCGCGCTCATCCTGCCGGTGGCCGATCTGTGCGCGGCCGCACGCGCGCGCGGCATTCTCACGCTGATCGACGGCGCCCACGCCCCCGGGCAAATCGCATTGTCGCTGGAAGCGATCGGCGCCGATTTTTATGTTGGCAACTGCCACAAGTGGCTGTGCGCACCCAAGGGCTCAGGTTTTCTGCATGCAGCGCCGTCGAGACAGGATTACCTGGACGCCTCGGTGATCAGCTGGGGCTATGCGGGGCACGCAGGAGGGCACACCGGCTTTGAAGCCTATCTCGGCCGCACGCCCTTCGAGCAGCGTCTGCAGTGGCAGGGCACGCGCGACCTCTCGGCCTGGCTTGCGGTGCCCGAGGCGATTGCCTTTCTGCACCGCCACCGTTGGGCTGAGGTAAGAACCCGCTGCCACCAGCTTGCCGCCCGGGCGCTCGCCGCCATTTCCGAACGGTATGGCCTTCCCGTCATTGCCCGGGATGATCACTGGGCTCAAATGGTGGCGATTCCGGTACCGGTTACCGAGCCCGAGCGGCTTCGCGCCGCGCTCTTTCATCAACATCGCATCGAAGTGCCAGTCACCAGCCACGCAGGCCAGGTCTTTGTCAGACTGTCGGTGCAAGGCTACAACACCGAAGAAGACGTTTCGCGCCTGGTCGGAGCGCTGTGTTCATTGGACCCCCTCATCTCATCATGACAACCCATCGGCTTGACACCCCCTGCCTGATTCTCGAGCGCGATACCGTTGCCGCCAACGCGCAGCGAATGGCGACCCA
Organism: Burkholderiaceae bacterium; assembly: GCA_049423065.1. GTDB lineage: Bacteria > Pseudomonadota > Gammaproteobacteria > Burkholderiales > Burkholderiaceae_E > SYIM01. The sequence goes on along the minus strand of JBMSQB010000077.1, from coordinate 15,663 downwards.
GCTCGCCCGCTTCAACGTGCCCTTGCGACTGCATGTCAAGACCGCGAAGTCGCTTGAAGTTGCCAGCCTTGTGCTGAAGGGTGCGAAGTCGCCCATCACTGTTTCAACGCTGAAGGAAGCGGAGCAGTTTTTCAACGCCGGATATACCGACATTCTTTATGCGGTCGGGTTCGCCCCGCACAAACTCGCACGCGCGCAGGCGCTGGCCGAGCGCGGTGCACGCCTCACCCTGCTGGTCGATAGCGTCGAGGGCGCCCGCGCCGTGACCGGCTTTCACACACTCATTGAAATTGATACCGATGGCCATCGCGCCGGCGTCCGACCCACTGATCGCGAACGCCTGCTCGCGATCGCAAGCACGCTTCACGACCATGGGGCGGTTTGCGCTGGCGTGCTTACCCACGCCGGCGGCTCCTATCAGGGACGCTCCCATGAACAGATTGCCCAGATCGCGGAAGCCGAGCGCGCGGGCGCGGTCCATGCCGCCGAGACACTCCGTTCAGCGGGATTTCCCGCAAAGACCGTGAGTATCGGCTCCACACCCACAGCACTCTTTACCGAGTGCCTCGACGGCGTGACCGAGGTTCGAGCCGGTGTCTTCGTGTTTTTTGATCTGGTGATGGCGGGCATCAATGTCTGCCAGACCGACGACATCGCGCTGTCGGTGCTCACCACCGTGATCGGCCATCAGGCAGACAAAGGCTGGGCGCTGATCGACGCTGGATGGATGGCGACCTCGCGCGACCGTGGCACGGCGCGCCAGCCCGTCGACCAGGGCTACGGGCTGGTCTGTGATTCCGCGGGCGTGCTGATCCCGGATCTGATCGTGGCCGATGCCAATCAGGAACACGGCATCATTGCGCACCGACACGGCGGGCCCCTCCCGGCGCTTCCGGTTGGAACCCGGCTACGTATCCTGCCCAACCATGCCTGCGCAACGGCCGCGCAGCATGACCGTTACCACGTGGTGGATACGCAGGGTCAGGTCACCGCAACCTGGACGCGATTCTCCGGTTGGTAGCAGGTGGGTACGGCCGCTGTGCCATGATTGATCAATCAACCAGACCCAAGGACCATTCATGCGTATCTGCCGATTCGAGCCCAACCGACTGGGGGTGGTGGAAGGCGATCAGATTGCCGATGTCACCGACGCACTGTCAGTGCTTCCATCCCCCGGCTACCCTTTCCCGGGACATGACCTGCTGATCGCCCATCTCGCGACAGTGCGCGCCCGTATCAACCAGTTGTTGCCCACCGCAAGGCGCGTAGCCCTCGCGTCGGTCAGGCTGGAATCTCCGGTCGCCAATCCGGGAAAGATCGTCAATGCGCCGATCAACTATCAGGCGCATATCGACGAGTCACACAAGGATAAAGACCTGCAGCAGGGCATTGGCGGGCGGCCCACCAGCTTCATCGGCGACTGGGGTCTGTTCCTGAAGGCCAACAGCGCGCTGGTCGGCTGCGGCGCCGAGATACAGTTGCGACACCCCAACCGCCGCAATGATCATGAGGTTGAATTGGCGCTGGTGATTGGGAAAACCGCACGCTCGGTGAAACGCGAAGACGCCCTCAGCCATATCGCCGGTTACGCCATTGGGCTCGACATGACGGTTCGCGGTCCCGAAGACCGCAGCTTCCGAAAATCTCCCGACACCTACGCGGTGCTGGGCCCGTGGCTGGTCACCGCCGACGAAATCGGCGACCCCGGCAATCTGGATCTGGAACTTTCGGTGAACGGCGAAATCCGCCAGCGCTCAAACACCCGGCTGCTGGTTTATGACGTTCCCAGGCTCATTGAATACGCCTCGGCGTGGTACACGCTGCACCCGGGAGACGTGATCCTGACGGGTACACCCGATGGCGTCGGCCCGGTAAAGCCGGGCGATACCATCTTCGCCCGCATCGAGAAAATCGGTGAATTCAGGATGCGCGTGGCGGATCAATACGCCGAATAGCGCGCAACCCGCGCGCGTGCGCCCTCATCGTGGCGCTGTTGCGATGGGGCGCGGGCCTCCCCGCTAGCGAACGGCGATCGCCTCGATCTCGACCAGAAACTTCGGATGCGCAAGCGCCGAAACGACCAGCAGCGTTGAGGCGGGACGATGCGCGCCCAGGTGGCGGGCGCGAATGCGGGCAAAGTCGGCGAAGTCATCGGCTCGTGTCAGAAATGACATGAGCTTCACGACGTTGCTGATGCTCATGCCCGCGTCCTTCAGGATGGCATGGAGATTGTTCCAGACCAGTTCGGCCTGAGCCTCCAGCGAATCGGGAATGGCGCCAGCCTTGTCGATTGCCACCTGGCCAGAAATGAACAGCAGGTTCTCCGGCCGATGAAGCAGCACACCGTGGCTGTAGGTGCCATTCGGTGCAGGGATAGTGGTGGGATTGACCGACTGCATGCATGGATCTCCGTCTGGGTTGGGTTGGTGAAACACCTGGGCACGCAGGCTACACGCTGCCGTCGTAACGGGCCTCGATCCGCCGAACAAGCAGTTGTTTTCGATCGTCGGGCAACGCATGGTTGCGAAGAATCTTTTCCACGCGCTCGCTGGGAAGTTTCTGCATCATCGCATCCACGTAATCGGCAATGGAGACGCGATCCGGATGAGGCGTTGAAACGCGGATGGCGTCGCCCGCGCCAATTTCGCCTTCCTCCTCCACCGAGAGGTACAAACCGGTCATGGCTTCATTCAGCATGAATCGGGCGGCATCGCTGCGACCGGCCCGCGCCACGAATTTGTAGCACGGCAGTCGCGGCGATCGAACCATCAGGCGGGTCGTGCCGACCTCCAGAACATCGCCAATGCAAAGGCTTCGCTCGGATACGCCCACAGTGGTGAGGTTTTCACCAAAGAACGCAGTTGGGAGCGACGCCGATTTCAAAAATTCCGACCAGCGAGGATAGTGCTCCGACGGCACCAGGCAGATCGCCTTGTTCGCTCCACCGTGCACCGATCGATCCGCTTGTTGATCACCCGCCAGCCCGCTGAAGGACACCTGCACCCGCCCGGTAACTGGGTGCTTGGTGATTGACGACAACACTTGACCGCGGGACGTGTTGAGGGGCGCCGGAACGCCGACGGAAACTGCGATGATCTTCATTGCCCGGCAGGATGAGCCGGGAAGCGAAGTTTGATCGCCTCGAGCACACTCGAGTTCGAGGTGACCACCGGCACGCCGAACGTCTTTTCAAGAAGCGGCAGGGCTTCGACCGCGCGAAAATTGGTGCACGACGCAAACAGGCAGTCAAAGGATTGACCACGGAGGCGCTCGCGCGCGAACTCGACAATCTGTTCGGGCGTGGGATCGGCAAGTGCAACATTGTCGGTGATGCCCATGCCGTGCGCGCACACCACACCGGTATGCGTTGCCACGGCAGCCGCCACCGACTGGGTGAGATCCTCGTTATAGGGCGTGATGATCGCAACTTTCCCAGCCTTCCGGCGTTGGAGCGCATCCGACACCGATGAGACCACACCGATCGTTGGACACCCTGCCAGCTCGCCGAGCGAGCCACATACCTGGGTGTCGTAGGCGAGGCCGAACAACGACCCCGCCGACGTGCAACCAAAGACCAGCACATCCGGGTTGAGTGTGCCGAGATCTTTCGCAGCCGCAGGCGCGTGCTTTTCGATCATGTCGAGCTCGCAGGCGCGAGTGGTTTCGACCAGGAACATGCGGTCGGTGTGCACCGTGAACTGATCCTTGGGCAAACCTGCGTGCAGGTCATTTTCCATGACCGTATTTGATGAAGGTACCAGGAGCGCAACACGGATGCGGCGGGTTGTTGGCAGGGATGGCATGAGCGGCACCTCAGCTAAGTGGTGAAGGACGAAGAAAGAACAGTGGCTGTCGGAAGCGGCTTACACGATGGCCCCATAGGCGCTGCGGGACCCATTCTGCAGTACGCCCGCGAGTTCGCGTAGCGGCTCCTGGAGGGCCGCGGCACTGGGTGCACCGCCCAGGCTGACACGCAGCGCATGCGGGGCCTGCGAACCATCCATCAGAAAATGGGCGGCGGGCGATACCAGGATGCCACGACGGGAGAGTTCGGCAGCGATGTCGGCAGGGCTGGAGCGCCCGGTGCCGACCCACAGGTGATAAGACGCTGCGTGAGCGGCGGTCTGGATGCTGTTGGCCGGAAGCACGCTATGGGCGAGCGTGACCCGCTTTCTCGCCTCCGTCTGGTGGCGTGCCACGCAGAGCGCGAGCCCCCCCGTCTGGATCAGATCGGTGGCCAGCGCGGCCTGTAGTGACGATTCCGTCCAGCCAAGCGACAGCAGTGCTTCGCGTGCACGCGATACCCACGCTGGTGGCAGGAGGCTGAAGCCCACCCGCAAACCTGGCGCCACGCACTTCGAAAGGCTGGTGACACAGACTGTTCCTTCAGGCCAGAGCGCGGCAAGCGGCGGCAAGCCGTCGCCCGCGAGCAGACCGTAGATGTCGTCTTCAACCACGGGCACCGAGGCGCTGCGCGCAAACCGCACCAGATCGGCTCGGCGGCGCTCGCTCAGCACAAAAGACGTGGGGTTGTGGCCACTGGGCGTACACACAACAGCCTTGATCGGCCCCTCGCGAAGCCGTGATCGCAGCTGCGACACCACCATGCCGTCAGCATCCGAGTCGATGCCGACAAGCTTCACCTGAAGCAGGTCGGCGATGCGGCGCAGGCCGCTGTAATTCAAGCGTTCGCAGGCCACGCTGTCCCCCGGACGGGTCAGCGCCATCAGCGCCACGAGGAGCCCCTGATGAGCCCCCTGGGTGACAAGCACCCGCTCCGGCTGAGCCCGCACGCCGCGCAGGCCAAACAGCGTGACGCCGGCGCTTCGGTTGACAGCGCTGCCGCTCACGGGCGCGTAGTCGAGGACACGGGAAAACATGTTTGCCTGCGTCATTCGCCGACACGAGGCCGAGACAATGTCGGCGGACACTGCTACGGGCGGAATATTGAGCGAGAGATCGCCCCACCGCTCCGAGGTGCCCTCGCCCGGAGTCGCCGCCACATAGGTGCCGCTGCCGGAGCGGGCTGTGATGATGCCGCGACGCGCGGCCTCGGCAACCGCCTTGGTGACCGTCGCGACAGTGGTGCCGAACAGGGCTGCCAGCTCACGCTGCGGCGGCAGCTGCGCCCCAGCCTCCAGCGCCCCTTGCCGGATGCCGGTCTCCAGCGCCTCGACCACGCCGAGATATTTGTGCGTTCCAGCCGCGAGGCGGCGGCGGCCGGCAGCGGACAGGAAGTCGCGGGCAGACACATCGCCCGATGGGGACTGCGGCAGGAAGGTACGCGGCTGAACCATAAGCGTCATATTACGCTTTAAGAACAATCAAGCAAACCTTTCAGATTTCGGCGACTGAAGCGCGAAGCTTTCCTGCTGATTGACCGCTGCCTGCCCATGACACACAATCTCATCCGAACTAGCACAGTTGGAGCCCACTCATGATCTCCCCCAGCGTTTCTGCCCTGGTTGACGGCGAAGTCTATGTGCCCGGACTGCCCGCCGACCACCTGGTCGACACCTATGGCATTCCGGCCGATCAGATTTCCAAGCTGGGCTCGGCGGAAAATCCCCACGGCACGTCGCCGCTCGCGCGCCGCGCGGTTGAGCAGGTGCTGGACCGCATGTCGATCTACCCGGAATGGACCTCGCGCCAGCTGCGCGAGGCCATCGCCCGCCGCTATGGGGTCACGCCCGAGGGCGTGGTCTGCGGTTCTGGCGAAACCGAGGTCATAGCGCTTGTCATCCGCGCTTTCGCAGGCCCGGGCGAGCCGGTACTGATGCACGCGCCCTGCTTCCCGCTCTACCGCATCTTTGCCACCATGGAGAACCGAAAGCCGGTCTACATCCCCATGGGCAAAGACTTCAATCTGGAGATGGACCGCTATCTCGATGCCCTGGGAGGCCGACCAAAGATCGCCTTCCTCACCAGCCCACACAACCCCAGCGGTCAGTTGGTGTCCGAGGCTGACGTGCGGCGCGTGTGCGAAGCCGCCCACGAAGATACGCTGGTTGTGCTTGATGAAGCCTACATTCACTACAGCGAAACCGAGGGCAGCGTTCATCTGCTTCGCGACTATTCCAACCTCATGGTGCTGCGCACCTTCTCCAAGGCCTACGGGCTGGCGGGCCTGCGCGTGGGATTCGGCATGTCGGGCAATGCGTCGCTGATCGAGCCGCTTCGGCGTCTCAAGCCCACCTGGAACGTGGGTCAGCTTCAGCTCGCGGGGGCCATCGCCGGTCTTCAGGATGACGCACACGTCGAGCGCGCGGTGAAAACCGTGGTGGAGATGCGCGGCTATGTCGCCCAGCAAATGGCCCGCATGACGCGGTTCCGCATGGTGCCGAACTCACGCGCCAATTTTTTCCTCACCGAAATTCTCGACCCGGCGCTGGATTCCGACATCGTCTTCGAGGAACTGCTCAAGCGCGGCGTCATCGTGAAGAACGGCAACCACATCGAGGGACTGGGCTCACGATACCTGCGGGTGGATCTCAACCTGAAGGTTCATATGGACCGTTTTCTCAACGCGTTAAACGACCTGCCCGCCCACTGACGCCGGTTTGTGATGACCCCGGGCGCACTGATCGGTATTGACGTCGGTGGCACGTTCACCGATGCGATCGTCTTCTCGCCGACAGACGGCCAGATCATTGCTGCGTTCAAGCTCCCCTCCACGCCCGCCGACCCTGCCAAGGCAGTCATTGCAGCGCTCGAGCGCGTTGCGCAGACGGTAGCGCTTGCGCAGTCCACCGTCTGCCACGGCACCACGGTGGGGACGAACGCCTTGCTCGAGCGGAAGGGCGCAAACCTCGCCCTGCTCGCAACGGAAGGCTTTACCGACGTCATTGAATTGCGGCGTCAGGATCGGCCAACACTCTATGACCTTGACGTCCGGATCTCGGAGCCGCTGGTCGAGCACCACGCACGTGTGCCGGTTCGGGAACGGTTGGACGCGAGCGGTCAGGTCATCACCCCGCTCGGTCGGGTCGACGAGCTGCTGGAGCGGCTGATCGCGCTGAATCCGCAATCGATCGCCGTGAGTCTGCTCCATGCATACACAAACCCCGTGCACGAGCGAGCGCTGGTCGAGCGTATTCGCGCCGTGCTGCCGAACGCCTTTCTGAGCGTATCGAGCGATGTCTGCCCTGAATTGGGGGAGTACGAGCGAACCAGCACCACCGTGGTCAACGCCTATATCGGCCCCCCGGTATCACACTATCTCGATCGGCTGGCGGGCAACACCGCAGCGCTTGGTGTTTCGCGCCTCCTCATCGTCAAGTCCAACGGCGGCTTGAGCGCAGCGCGCAATGCCAGCCGCTATCCGGTTCACCTGATCGAGTCGGGGCCTGCAGCCGGCATGATTGCGGCGGCCGCCTTCGCCCGTGCCACCAAGCGCCCCAATCTCATCACCTTCGACATGGGCGGCACCACCGCCAAAGCCGGGCTGATTCGCGATGGCGAGGTTCAGGTCAGTGGCGAGTTCCGCGCTGATGCCGTTCGCGATGGTCGCCCCATTGGTGGATACCCCATTCGAAGCGCCGTGATCGAGCTGGTTGAGATCGGTGCAGGCGGTGGCAGCCTGGCCTGGATCGATGCCGGCGGCGTGTTGAAGGTGGGACCGCAAAGCGCGGGCGCCGATCCGGGGCCGGCCTGCTATGGACGCGGGGGCACGCGCCCCACTGTCACCGATGCCCACGCCGTCCTTGGCACGCTCAGCGAGTCAGACTTCATCGGCACAGGCGTCGCCTTCTCGCGCGACAAGGCCGTTGCTGCCGTCATGCAGCATGTGGCGCAGCCCATGGGCTGGAGCCTCGCGCGCGCGGCCTCTGGAATCATCAAAATCGCAGCCGCGAGCATGACCGAAATGGTCCGGCTGGTCACCGTTAGAAAGGGGCTGGACCCGCGCGGGTTTTCGCTCCTTGCCTCGGGCGGCGCCGGTCCACTGCATGCAGCGCTGGTCGGGCGCGAAGTCGGCGTCGCCGAAATCATTGTGCCCCCCTATCCAGGCATGTTTTCAGCAATTGGCGCCACGCTCGGAAACATCCGGCATGATCTGTCGCAGGCATTGCTCGCGCCGCTATCGGCGCTGTCTGCATCCCAGCTGGAAACCGCATTCAGCGCCCTCACCGCGCGCGCACAGCAGCTGCTCGACGCCGAGGGCGCGCAGAAACTGCCCGTTCGAATGAAGCGCCATGCAGAATTGCGCTTTGCCGGACAGCTCTTCGAATTGAGGGTGGATCTGGACGATGCGGCAGCGCCCCTTCCCTCGCTCCATGACATCGACGCTGCGTTCAGGCTGGCCTATCTGCGCGAATTCGCAATCGAGCTTCCGCATGCCACGGTTCAGTTGGTCAGGCTCGGACTGGTCGCCGAAGCCGACCTCGCCTCTCCGGCACAGCACCTCTTCCAGCCATTGGGGCAGCCCGATGCGGTGACCGCAACAGCCGTCGATCACCGTGAGGTGCTCGCCGAGGACGGCAGCACGCTCACTGTTCCAGTGTTCGGTGCGTCAGATCATCCGCTCATTCAAACCAGCGGCCCGGCACTGTTCATCCAGGCAGGCGCCACCGTCTGGATTCCAGACGGCATGATTGCGCTGCGCGGACCGGATGGCTGTCTGGTGATTCGCGCGCACGCCTCGAGTACCCCAGCGTCTGAGGCGGTTGCTGGCCCCGCCGCTCAGGAGCCCATACCGTGACTGCCACTGCACCCAACCTGCTCGACGCTGACCCGGTCAGTTTCGAAGTCATCAAGAACGCGCTTTACGCCATTTGCGCCGACATGAAGTCGGTCATCATGCGTACCTCATTCTCGCCGCTGCTGAGTCTGTCGGCCGATTTGTCCTGCGCCATTCTCGATACCCACTGCAAGGTCGTTGCGCAAGGCGTCGATATTCCGGTACATCTTGGCGCTGCGGGCTTGAGCGGCGCGGCAGCGGTCAAAGCGTTCCCGCTCGAGTCCTGGCGCGAAGGCGATGCGGTGTTGCTGAATGACCCGTACGAGGGCGGCACGCACCTGCCCGACATGTCGCTGGTGACGCCGCTCTTTGGCGAGGGCGCACTGCTTGGCTTTGTCATCAGCCGATTGCACTGGCCCGACATCGGGGGCATTGCTGCGGGCAGTTCCAGCGTGTGCGACGAGATCATCAAGGAAGGCCTGCGCGTGCCGCCGGTTCGAATCATCGAGCGCGGCCAAACCCGCAACGATCTGCTGCAACTGATTCTCGCAAACGTCCGTATCCCGCAAGACCGGCTTGGCGACTTTCGGGCGGCGCAGGCTGGGCACGCGCGCGCCACCGAGCGTGTAGGACAGCTGTGCGCACGCTATGGCGCAGTGGTGGTGCGTGCCGTCATGGCGCAAACGCAAACCTATAGCGCGCGCCTGGTCAAAGACCGCTTGTCGAAGCTCGCTGATGCGGTGGTTGAGCATGAAGAGCAGCTTGACGGTGACGGCCTTGACCCGCTCTGCAGGCCGCTCATCAGGGTGCGAATCACCAAGCAGGCAGGTTCACTCCACTTTGACTTCAGCGGTTCATCGGCTTGTGTACCGGGGCCGATCAACGCGCCCTTCCCCGTCACCAGCGCGGCTGTCTATTACACCGTACTCAGCTTTCTCGGTGGCGACATCGCGCCCAATGCAGGCGTCTACGCCGATGTGCGCATCACCGCGCCTGCGGGTTCCATCGTGAATGCCTCCTATCCCGCGCCCGTCGTGGCGGCCAACACCGAAACCTCCAACCGACTGGTCGATATCCTGTTTGGCGCCCTGGCCAAGGCCTGGCCCGAGGTGGTTCCAGGCGGCAGCTACGGGTCGGCTTGCGTCTATACCCTGGGCGGCACCGATCCGCGCTCCGGCAGGCGCTTCGTTCACTATGAAACCGTGGGCGGAGGGGGCGGTGCCACGGCTTCAGGCCCGGGCGCGCACGGCATTCGCGTTCACATGGGTAACACCATGAATCTGCCGATCGAAAATGTCGAAGCTCAGATTCCGGTGCGCTTTCTTGAATACTCGATTCTTCGAGAATCCGGCGGCGCAGGACGCCATGCAGGTGGATGCGGTGTGAGGAAATCGCTCATGTCGCTCGCCGATGGCGTGCAGGCCTCGGTACTGGGCGAGCGAACCGATACGCCCGCCCGCGGGGCCGCGGGTGCGCAGGACGGTGCCCGCGCGCGTTTCCGATGGGTTCGCGGCGGAGAGTCGACCGAGCTCGGTGCCAAGAGTGGTCCGCATCGGTTGAATGCGGGCGATGTGCTGGAACTCAACACTGCGGGCGGTGGAGGCTGGGGAACAGACTGAACGAAGCATCGGCAAACCCTGTTCCGTTCACGACCTTTTGTGTTGAACTTCGCTGGGCCTTGCGGAATACTGCGCAGGAGTTGTCCAGTCGCAGCCACTCATTGAAAAACGGCCCGGCGCCGTCAATCCGGAGACATCGCACCATGAGCACGACCATTCACCGCTTCGAAGGCCGCACGGCCATTGTTACCGGTGCCGCGCAGGGCATCGGCGCGGCCATCGCACAAAGGCTTGCCAGCGAGGGCGCCAACGTGGTCGTCGCCGACATCAATAAAAAGGGTGCAGAGAAGATTGCCAAGGCCTGTGGCAAAGCGAGCTTCGCAATCACGTGTGATGTGGGCGACCCAGACGAGGTCAAGGCGCTCCATTCAAAAGTCATGAAGCGCACCGGACGCATTGATGTGCTGGTGAACAATGCAGCCATCGTGCCGTTCCAACCTTGGGATCAGGTTGACTTCAAGCACTGGCGCGAAATCATGCGCGTCAATCTCGACGGCGTATTCCTGATGACGCGGGCATCGTCCGACATCATGCGCAAAGCGGGCTACGGGCGCATCGTCAACATCGTATCCAACACGATCTTCGCTGGCACCCCCAACATGGCAGCCTACATCGCCGCCAAAGGAGGCGTTTTCGGGTTCACCCGCGCGCTCGCTACCGAGCTCGGCGCGTCTAAAATTACCGTGAATGCCGTGTGCCCGGGCCTGACTGCTTCCGATGGCGTCATGGCCAGCCCGCACAAAGAGGCGTTTGGATTCGTAGAAATGCTGCAGGCCATCAAAGGCCACGGCAAACCTGAGGACATCGTGCCTGCCGTTGCCTTCCTCGCCTCGGAAGAAGCGCACTGGATTACCGGGTCTACGGTGAACGTAGACGGCGGAATGGTGCGCTGGTAAACGTGGGTTAGCTGTAGTACTGAGGCGCGAGCTTGTAGCGCTTGTAGCTGTCGGCGTCGTGCGAATAAAAAATCTCGGCGTCGAATTTTTCAGCTAATTCTTTCAGTCGTTTCATGGAGTGGAGCGACGCCACCGGGTCGAGGTGGAAGCTCGCGATCACCATCTTGTCCATGTTTTCCTGTGTGTAGCAGGCATCGCCGGTAAACAACATGGGCCGGCGATTGGCCAGCTTCACCAGCATGGAGTAGTGACCCGCGGTGTGTCCGGGGGTTTCAAACAAATACACGCCCTTGGCAACCTCCTGGTCGCCCTTTAACAATTCGAACTGCGGCGTGTAGATATCGGCCTTGGGGTCAGGCTGCTGAACGGCCAGCCCGCCTTGGGCTGCGCGCGCCTGCTGCACCTCAGGCGAAAAACTGATGTCGGAGTAGCCGAGCTTCTCGAACGGTTGGGGACAGGTACACGCCTCGAATTCGAGTTTGTGACACAGCGTGGTTGCTTTGGTCATGTAGCGGTTACCGCCGCAGTGATCGAAGTGATAGTGGCTGTTGATGACATGCGTGATGTCGGATGGCTTGAGCCCGATCGTGGCCAGCGCCCCGGGTATGGTCTGCTGCGGGGTCTGGATCGGCTTTTCGAAGGGCAATACCTTCATGACATGCTCGTAGTCGTAGCCGGTATCGAAAATGAACTTCCCCTCGGCGTGGTCAACCAGAACGCTGTAGCAGGGAAATCGCACTTCACCCGCTGGGCCGTGGTTCCACATCATGTGGAAGCGGTCAATCACTAGGCTTCCACCATCAAGCAAATACACCTTGGTATCAGACACGGCATCTCCTCCTGAATGTGATCGGGTTCAACGCGCGCCGCGTTGATAGGGCAAGCCCAACGCGGCGGGCAACCCAGCCCGGCGACCGAACAACGCAAGCACAACGATGATAAGTGTGAAGGGAAGCATCTGCACGACATCGGTCGGAATTTGCAGACCACCCACCTGAAGCGCCGTGGTGACCGACATTGCAAGACCCACCACCAAGGCACTGAACAAAACCCAGGTCGGTCGCCCGCGCGCCAGCATCGCCAGCACGATCGCCATGAACCCCGCCCCTCCGGTGATAAAGGGCACGAAAAGGCCGGCACCAATATTGGCCATCACTGCGCCGCCGAGGCCAGCCAGCAGGCCAGTACTGACCACCGCGAGGCCGCGCGTCCAACCAACGCTCACCCCGGCAATGTCAAGCGCTGCAGGCTTTTCCCCCGCGGCAGCGAGATTCAGCCCGACATGGGTCGAGCGAAATAGCCAGGCAAGGATGGGTACCAGCAACACGGCCATGAAAATCACCGGGTGGTGGGTGAAGACCGCTTTGCCGATGACAGGAATCTCGGACAGCACCGGAACAGCCCATTCGGTCTGACGCGGCAGACGCGGAAAGTCGCGCGCATACATCACGTGATGCGCGAGGCTCGTTCCACCCTGCATTGCCAGCGTGATCGCGATACCCACGACGATCTGATTCAGATGCATGACGACGCAGAGCAACACCATCACCAGCGCCACTGCGGCGCCACCCAGTGCTCCCGCAACAAATCCGAATGCAAACGACCCGCTGGCAAGTGCCACCGAGAAGCCAACGAACGCACCGGTGAGCATCATGCCCTCCAGGCCGAGGTTGAGCACGCCTGACTTCTCCGAGATTTGTTCACCCAGCGCGGCGAGCCAGAGCGGAACGCCTGCGGTGATTGCACCGGCGATGAATGCGGTGGCGAACGCTTGTGTGAACAGCGTATCCAATTCAGTGCTCCTTCAATCGGCCGATCAGATGATCGGTGAGCGCCAGAATCAGAAGGATCAGCGACATCATGATGAGCAAGAAATCATGCGGTAGATCGGCACGACGAGACGCTGACTCGCCGCCAATGGTTAGAACCGCAAAGAACGCCACGAACGCGATCACGGCCACGCCATGGAAGCGCGCGAGAAACACGAGCGGCACCACCAACAGGCCAAACGCTGGGTGCCAATCGGCTCGCACCACACCTCGGACACCCAGCACGTCAATTGCACCACCCAGCGCGGCAAGCCCGGCGCTGATGGCAAATACCGCCAATGTGAGTCGTTTCACATTGAGTCCGGCGTGCTCGGCCGCTCGGGGGTTATGCCCCACGATCTGAAGCTTGAGACCAAAGGCCGTTCGGGTCATCAGAACATGCACAGCCAGAACGATCAGCACAGCGGCAATCACGCCAACATGCACCAGGCTATCGAAGAGACGCGGCAACCGGTCTTCAATCGGTAGAAAAATAGTTTGAGGAACCGGACTTTCAGGATCGTCAAACACGGTCTTGATCAGGAATGCTCCCGTGCTGAGCGCAAGAAAGCTCATCATCAGCGTTGAAATAATTTCATTGACGCCCTGATAGGCCCGCAGCAGCGCAGGCACCATCGACCACAGCACGCCCACAGCAATACCCACTGCAACCAGCAACGCAATCGCGATCCAATAAGGCAACGCAGCCGTTGCGGCGGCAGCAAAAGCCGACGTAAATACGCCCCCCAGCATGTACTGACCATCCACCCCGAGATTCCAGAGCCCCGCTCGAAAACACACAATGAGGCTCGCTGCCAGCAACAGAAGGGGCGCCATAAGCACGAGCACTTCCTGCAGCCCGCTCGCGCTGAAAACGGTGCGCCGCAAAATTTGCAAATAAAACGCTACAGGATCGCGTCCAAGCGCTGCCAGGATCAACGCGCCGATTGAAAGTGCGATCACGATCGGGGCGATTGGACGCAGCCACCCCAGGATCCGCAAGAGGGCCGTTCGGCTCATGCCTTGACCCCTCCGACCATGAGTCCGCCGATCGCTTCGGCATAGTCTTCGCACGCCTCGACGACGCCAACCAGGCGACCGCGGGACATGACTGCAACGCGGTCGCAGAGCTCAACGAGTTCCTCGAGCTCTGTGGAAATGACGACTGCTGCGACACCAGCACGCGCCTGCGCGCGGATCCGCTCGCGCGCGGCTTGGATATTCGCAACGTCAAGCCCATAGGTTGGCTTGTTGTAAACCACCAGCTTGGGCGAGCGCGCGAGTTCGCGACCAAACAGCAGCTTTTGGATATTGCCGCCAGAAAGGGTCCCAATAGGCGCGTTCGGCCCAGGCGTTCGCACATCGTACGTGGCAATCAGATCGCGGGCATACGCATCGATCTCCTGCTGCTTCGTCCAGCCCTTTTGCCAAAAGGGTGACTCTCCGACGCGCTTGAGGACTGCATTCAAAGCGACAGAAAACCCGCCAACCGTACCCTCGCCCAGCCGATCATCGGTGAGGTAGCGCAAACCCAATGATTGCCGTTGCGCCACCGAGCGCGCCGAAACATCCTGCTGATCAAAGACAATCTGACCGGACGCCGCGGGCAACTGGCCGGCGATCACCTCAGCGAGCTGCTTCTGACCGTTGCCGTCGACGCCAGCGACCCCGAAAATCTCTCCTGGCCGCACCGAAAAGGAAATTTGATCCAGCGCCGCTTCGCGTTGGCGTCGCTCGGTGCAGACCGCGCGCAACTCGAGCAATGGCATCGCGGCATCCGACCCCCTTGAACGGGCGGTGAGCGACACAGCGGCGCGTGACGGGTGAGCCGGTTCTCCTTCAGCGGCGGAACGCCCGAACATGGTCGACACGATATAGCGTCGCGCTTCGTCCTCACTCATGCCACGGAACTGCTGCGGGTCGAGCGCACCGACAAACTTGCCAAGTTTCAGGATCGTCACGCGATCACCGAACTCGATCACCTCATGCAGCTTGTGCGTGATGAGCACAATTGCCATACCCTCGGAACGCAACCGCTTGAGCACCACACCCAATTCCCGAACGCCCTGCGGCGTGAGCATCGAGGTCGGTTCATCGAGAATGAGGACACGCTCGCCGCGCCACAAGGCCTTGACGATTTCGATCTGCTGTTGCTCGCCCAGCGACAGTTCGCCCGCCAATGCATCCGGGTCAATCGAGACGCCCAGCAGCGTCGAAAGCTCGGCCAATCGCTCAAGCGTTTGGGCACGACGCAGCGGAGCCGCCCACGGCTGCCCCAATAACAGATTCTCAGCGACGGTGAGCGTTGGAACCAGTGTTGCGTGCTGAAACACGGTTCCGATGCCTAGCGCGATGGCTTCTCGCGGTGCTGCAATGGTCACCGGCCTGCCGCGTACCTTGATCGTGCCGCTGTCGGGCTGGAGAAGGCCCGACAGGATGCCAATCAGCGTCGACTTACCCGCACCATTTTCCCCAAGCAGCACATGCACTTCACCGGCGAACAGATCGAGCGAGATATCGCTGTTGGCGAGCACAGCACCAAAACGCTTGGTGATTCCTGTAAGCGAAACCACCGGGGCAGGCGTTGCCCCGGCGCGAAGTTCTGTTCGCATCATGTCTGTAGTGCTGTGTGACGCCGAAGGCGCGCGACGTGTCGCTCCCCG
>JBMSQB010000076.1:0-21881 GCA_049423065.1 Burkholderiaceae bacterium | reverse complement strand
GCGGCAACTTTTCGCGTATGCGGCCCAATGCGCCCAAACCTTCGAGCCGTATTAATCGTACGCCGGGACTGCTTGGTCCCGCTGCTTTGACGCCGTCAGCTACTGGTGTTTAAATGGTTTTGGGTTCGAACAGAACGGGGTCGATGGATGTGCAGATGGGTAGCTTATGCAGGTCCCGAGATTTATCTCGAAGACATCCTCTTTCACCAAACCAACTCCATCGTGAGTCAGAGTCTTTCCGCGAAAGAGTCCGTTTTCACAACCAATGGAGACGGCTTCGGCGTCGCCTGGTACACGGCACGAACCCAGGCGGGGCTGTTCAAGGACGTGCTACCAGCGTGGAATGACGCGAACCTGAGATCGCTTGCGGCACACATCCGAACTCGCCTGTTCTTTGCTCACGTGCGGGCTACCACGGGCACCTCCGTCAACAGGGCAAATTGCCACCCGTTTATCTGGCGCAACTGGACATTCATGCACAACGGTCAAATTGGTAATTGGTCCAGATGCCGCAAGTCATTTGAATCCCACATCCATGCTGATCTCTTCCCCCATCGTGAAGGCACAACCGACAGTGAGGCCTTGTTTTTGCTGGCAATCAGTCGGGGGTTGGAGCAAGACCCTGTCAGAGCGATCAATGAATCACTCGGCATCGCGTTGAAGACCATGCAAGACCATCAGGCCGAGGAGCCTTTAAGAGCCACGCTGGCGATCTCCAACGGTCGGGAAATCTGGGCACTTCGCTGTGCCAGCGATGCGCGTTCACCTTCCTTGTACTACGGCTCACCACAGACCAGAGCTGCCGAGAAGGGATTGAACCCCTTCAACACTATCGCGTCGGAACCAATGGATAGTGACTCGGATCACTGGCATCGGGTTGATGCCGGCACCGGCGTTCACTGGACGCCTGAAAAGCTGAGCACCTTCGAAGTGCATCTTTGAGCCGCGGGCAGTTCCTCATTGGACGGAAGCCGTCGACCCGCCCGCGAGACGCCCCCTGGTCAGATCAATGCGAGAATTTTGGGGAAACGGGATGAAGCAAAGAAGAGTGGCGATAATCAGCCCTTCGTACGACGGAAAAATCGTCTGCGATCACGCGATCGCTCTTGTCACGATTTTCCAGCGAGCCGCCAGAGAGCGCCCCGATCTGAATTTGTCGCTGAATTACTGGATGGGCGAGGCGCTGCTGCAAAAAGCGCGCAACAATCTGATTTGCGATGCGTTTGATGCCGGGGCGGATGACTTTGTGCTTTTGGACGTCGACCAGAGTTTTGACCCGCAGGCGTTTTTCGACGTCATTGACCACCCGGTTGATGTCGTCGGGATTACGGCTCGGATGAAAACGGAAGATGAGCGTTACACGCACCGCCCCGAGGATCCCAAAAAACACGTGTGGGACAAAAACCTGAAACTCCTCGAAGTGGATTTCCTCGCCACAGGATTCATGCGACTCAGCCGCAAGGCTGTCGAGTCGCTTTACAATAAATCGCCGCTCTATAACGACGGTGGCAAAGTGCGAAGAATGATCTGCGATCTGGAGATTGTTAACGGCGGGTTGATTTCCGAGGACATCCAGATCGGGAAAAAACTGAAAGAGTCCGGCTTCAAGATTTATCTGGACATCAGATACACCTGCGATCACTTTGGCATCAAGCGTTACACCGGAGACTTCCGGAAGCATTACGCCATATCGGTAATCGAAGACGTATTGACCCAGAAGGCGTGATGAAGCCGGGCGACATAAGCCTCAACCCCCGCTGAGCCGGAACGAGGGCGGGACGCGCTCGTAGTCCTTGTAGACGCTGCCATCCTGACCGCTGAACCGGATGTTGAGCGTACGCCGGTTCACGACCGGTTCGCGCATGTGCAGGACGGCCCGGTCGTTCACGAAGACCGCAGTCGCTTCGACGACCATGGATTTCGGCGGGCGCTCGCCCACCAGCGAGATGATCGTTGAGCGGGCGGGCAGACTGACCCCCAGCATCGCATTGATCCTGCGGAGTTCACGGCCCAGCACATCCAGATGTTGAGTGCGCCTGAGCGTGGCCACACCCTGATCTACCTCCAGGTACAAAACCGGACGCTTGGCCTGAATGACCTCCTGCGCCTTGCTCTTGGCGATCATGGGAACCTTGGTCTCAACGGACAGCTTGTCGCCGAACTGGGCCGCTGTCACCTCGAACCTGGAATCCTCCGGCAACCACTGTTTGGCGAGTTCCCTCGCCTGCTGCAATACGCCCTTCTCGTCCTTGCCGACCATCGAGAAACGCGCGGTCAGAGGCACCTCGACCAATTCGCCCTTTTCCGCCTGCTCAAGATCGCTGGAGTAAACGGTGAACTCAAGCTCATCCGGCTTGCAACCGGACAACGTCAGCACACCGGCCAGCGTCAGACCCAGCAACCACAAGTTCGGTTTCATCCGTCGCTCTCCTTTGTTCGCTGACCAGGCACGTGTGTGACGAAGACTGTATGGATTTCTAGCTTGTTCAAAACTATCGCGTAACATTGCCGATGCAGTCAACAACCTTCGGGACACAGCATTAAGTTCGTCGGTTGTGACGGTTGGCGCGGCGAGCGTTACCGGATCGGATCGTTGACGGGATGTCGTAGTGGGGGCCGTGCGGGTAACCGAGTCATATCTGGCCGCGTTTGGAGGTGCATGATGCGTAACCTGTGTCTGCTGGCCCTTGTTTCCCTGCTGAACGGATGTGCAACCCCGCCCCAGACGGGTTATGCACCCCAGCACTATATTCAGGCAGGTGACGACACGGAAGAAGTTCTCCCGCCACTCCCCACGTTCACTTCGCTCGACTACTGCGAGCAGGCGTATGGCGCTGGCAGTTGTGCCACCGGCGCGCAAGTCTATGCCCGCGCGGCGCTGCCGGCGCCGCCGCATGTCAACCACTGGTATATGCCCTATGAATATTCCGGGCTCACGGGTTCGCTGGCGTACGCGCATCTCGCGCCACCGGCCCCGTACGTAAGCCACGTTTATTATCACCGCTACATCACACCGGTTTATGTCACGCGGTACCAGGTTGTGACGCCGGTGGTCGTGCAGCGGTACCGCGCCGTTCCGGTTCATCAGCGAGAGGTCATCGTTCGGCAGGGGCCTTCTCATTACGATCATCGCCGGGGAGTCGTTGCTGCACCACGCGACATCGCTCCCCCTGCCCGAGTGCCCAGTCCCCAAGCGCCTGCGGTCCGGCCCGCTCCGCCAGCTGGCGGGGTTCCCGCCTCGACTCTGGTCCCGCAACCCGGCACGAACGCCAGACCCGCGATTGCGCCGGTACCAGGACCGTCAGCGCCGCCGGGGCAGGGTCAACCGCCGGTCGTACAACGCCCGCCCGCCTCGCAAAGCCCGCCGTCCACCGGACAAAGGCCACCACCCGCACCGGCCCCATCGGGGCAGGTGCAACGCGTCGGGCCTGCAACGGGTGTGGCGGCGCCCGCAGGAACCGCTCCGCCCGCGCCACGAGCCACCACTCCGCCCCGTCCGGCAG
Source organism: Burkholderiaceae bacterium (assembly GCA_049423065.1). Taxonomy (GTDB): domain Bacteria; phylum Pseudomonadota; class Gammaproteobacteria; order Burkholderiales; family Burkholderiaceae_E; genus SYIM01. The sequence continues at coordinate 18,378 of JBMSQB010000076.1, read as the reverse complement.
GCGATGCTTCTGCAAGAAAGAAGCCTGAGGAAAAGAAGTAGCAGGTGGCTCGCGTGTAAAGCCTGCTCAACCGATATTGGGCCCTTGGTGGGCGGGTCATCTCCGATCAATTGATCCGATAGCGATCAATTGTTTCGCGTCGCACAGTGATGCCCAGCCCCGGTTTTTGCGGGATGGACACCATTCCGTCTTCCAGGTCGATGGGTTCGGTGGTCAGTTCGCGTCGGAACGGATGCAGGGAGCGGTCATATTCAAGGACAGGTCCGCGTGCGAACACCGAGTGGTGCGCGACCGGCAAGGCGGCGATCACCTGCAAGGAGGCAGCCTGTGCAATTGCAGAGCCCCACACATGCGGGTTGACCTCGATGCCATTTGCCTGCGCCAGCGCCACGATGTGGCGCGGGGCGGTGATGCCGCCGCAAGAGCCGAGATCGGGCTGCGCAACATCGACGGCATGTCTGCCTAGCAACTCCCGAAAGCCGAACAGGGTGTGTTCATTTTCGCCACCAGCAATGGGTGTGCGCAGTTTGCTGCGCAGCTCGCAGTAGCCGTCGATATCTTCAGGCGCGACGGGCTCCTCGTACCAGCGCAGGTCCAGATCGTCCATGAAGTAACCCAGCCGTAGCGCCTCGGCTCGGCCGTAGGCGTGATTGGTGTCGACCATCAGCGTGACCCCCAGACCTTGCACGGCCTTCGCGATAGCCGATAGCACCGCCTTGTCGTCATCGACTCCGTAGCCGAGTTTGACCTTCATGAGCCGGAAGCCGGCGGCATGGTGAGCGAGCGCCTCGTCCGCCAGTCGGGCGCTTTCGCCGTGGCCGCTGATTCGATAAAAGCCCGTTGCATAGGGCTGCACCCGCGTGCGAAAGGCGCCCCCCAGCAACTGATGTACGGGCACTCCATAGTGCTGGCCCGCGATATCCCAAAGCGCCGTGTCGATGGCGCTGATGCCGGCGATCACCGAGCCTTTGCGCCCGTAGTCGCGGCTCTGGTGATACATGCGATGCCACAACACCTCGGTTGCCAATGGGTCGCTACCCAGTACCAGCGGTGCCAATGCATGCTCGATGACGGTCGCAGCGATCTGCGGCGGCTCCAGCCCCTGGGCGAAGGCTTCGCCCCAACCCGTGATGCCGGTGTCGGTAGAGACCTCGACCAGAGTGGCCGATCGCCGATGCACCCAGCCCTGAGAAAAGGCGAAAGGCTGGGACAGAGGGCTCTGCAGTACGTGGACCTTGATTGATGTGATCTTCATGGTTGGTTTGACGTGTCCTGGTCTGCTCAATTTCGATACCCAGGTATCGATAAATCAGCCGGTTTCTCGTCGCGACGATCATTCTCAAGGGCACCTGCTGCGGATTCGAAGCCCGTACCGATTCGGGAAATTGCGATGCTGCCTCTCCGATCAGTCCCAGATTGCGCACCGTGGCATCAAGCTCGGCTTCGTTACCGCTCAAGTTCAGCGTCACGATATGACCGGAAGTGACTGGGCCGTCAGCATCGTTTTCCAAGTGTCGCGAAACCACTGGGCGATGGCAACGTTCTGCTCGAATAACGAATATTTCACGCCTCCGCCGTAATCCGGCATGTCGATCATATCGGTCGTAATGTATCTGAGCGGACTGTCTTTCGTTTTCAAGTGATGACGCAGCATGCGGCGCACGATGTCCTTACAGGGCTCAACGCGGTAAGCGTGCCATTGCAGGTGCCACTGACCTTTGGGCGGCCGAAAAAAAGGATATTGGCAGGCCCGTCCGTAGGTGCCGCCTTCCTTGACGCTGCGGCTATTTGCGAGCAGTGGTTACAGGACTCGGGTGGTACCGACCAGCAAGCGGATGTCCAGGCGTTTCGGCACCTTCCCCGGGGTGCGTATCAAGCGGGAGCAGCGGGTTGCAGTCGTGATCGACACCTCCGGATCGATCGGGCTTGCAACGCTTCAAGTCTTCTTCAAAGAGATCCATGCGGTTTGGCGGACAGGCGCAGAGATTCAGGTTGTCGAGTGCGATGCTGCGGTTCAGCGAGTCTGGCCATATCGCGGTCGGGCGCCCGGTTCAGTCGAGGGTGGAGGCGGCACCGCATTCGACCCAGCGTTTGACTGGCTTCGAGACTCGCGGAACGGCCGCTTCGACGCGTGTGTTTACCTGACCGACGGATTCGGTCCGGAGCCATCCAGGAAGCCCGGCTGCCCGGTGCTTTGGGTTGTGACGGAACCCGCAGCGATCACCGGTGGCATCGACGAATCGACTGCTAGACTCCTTTTTGATATTGCGGGCCAGCCCCCACCCCGCGCCGTCCCAGATAAGCCTCCACGACCTCGGGTCGACTCAGCACCGTCTCTGGCGTTCCTTCGGCGAGCGGCCGGCCATGCGCGAGCACCACCAGCCGATCGGCCAGATCATTGACCATCTGCATGTCGTGCTCCACCCAGATCATGGGTACGCCCAGCTCGACACGCACCCTGAGAATGAAGCGCGCGAGGTTTTCGCGCTCATCCCGATTGAGGCCGGAAGAGGGCTCATCAAGCAACAGGAGCGCGGGCTCCATCGCAAGCGCTCTCGCAAAACCCACCACTTTCTGCAGTCCAAAGGGCAGACCCGCCACGTCGGCATGACGCCAGCGCTCGAGTTCGACGAACTCGATCACGCGCTCCACAGCGTGCCGGTGCGCACGCTCTTCGTCACGCACGCGGCGCGAGAAAAAGCCCTGCGCGATGAGGCCGGCGTGCATTCGCGAGTGCCGGGCCACCATCAGGTTGTCGACCACGCTCATGTGCGGCACCAGTTCGCCATGCTGAAAGGTGCGTGCAATGCCCAATTGCGCGATGCGATGCGGGCGCAAACCCGCAAGCGGCTGGCCCTGGAAGCGGATGCTGCCGCGTGTGGGGGTGTAGATGCCGCAGATGCAGTTGAGGACAGATGTCTTGCCTGCGCCGTTGGGTCCGATCAGTGCCACCAACTCGGGGCCATCGACCGAAAATTGAACGCCCGACAGCACCTCAAGCCCGCCAAACGAAAGCGACAACTGCTCAACCTCGAGGACCGGCGCCGCGCTCATCCGAACCACCTTCGGCTGCGCCGGTATTGTTTGACCTCGCGATAGCTGCGCCGCTCGCCCGAGCCGCCCAGGTAAAACTCCTGAACGTCGGCGTGCTCGCGCAGTCTGGCGGGCGTGCCATCGAGCACAATCCGACCGTTCTCCATGATGTAGCCATGATCGGCCATGGAGAGCGCAAGTTCGGCGTTTTGCTCCACCAGCAGCACCGACACACCGAGTCGGTCGCGGACCTGTCGAAGCCGCTCTGCGATGTCATCGACAATTCGTGGCGCGAGCCCCTGCGACATTTCATCGACCAGCAGCAACCGCGGCCCGCACACCAGCGCTGAACCGATTGCGAGCATCTGCCGCTCGCCGCCGGACAACAATCCCGCAGTGCGGCGCCGCAGTCGGGTGAGTGCGGGAAACAACTCCCATACCGCTTCGGTCAGCGCGCGACGGTCGCTGCCCGAGCGGGTAACGGTGGCCTCGAGGTTTTCCGCAACCGTGAGATTGGGGAACACCTTGTCCCGCTCGGGCACCAGCACGATGCCGCGTGCGGTGATGCGATGGGGAGGCTGGTTTTCGATGGGCTCACCATCAAAGACGATTCGCCCAGCGGTGACCCGGGCATCATCGAGCCCGATGAACCCCGAGACCGCGCGAAGCGTGGTGGTCTTGCCCGCACCGTTGGTACCGAGAATCGCCACGATCGTGCCCGCGTTCACCTCGACGCTCACGCCCTGCAGTGCTGTGATCACGCGGTGATAGGCGACTTCGATCTGATCGATCTGCAGCAACAGCGGCGCGACGCTCAACGGGACACCCTCACTTCAGGGGCCGCTGACGAAACGGCCAGAGGAGAAACCAGTTTCGCGCCCGCTGCCAGATGCCCACCAGCCCCTGCGGCTCAAACAGCAGGAACAGGATCATGACCAGTCCGAAGGCCGCATAGTTGACCGCGAACACCAGGCTGGACATGGATTCGCCACCCGGCAACTGCGCCAGGGCGGTCTCGATCGCATAGGGGAACAGCGTGACGAAGGCTGCCCCCAGTACCGCCCCCAAAACGGATCCCATGCCGCCGATGATGATCATCGCCACGTATTGAATGGTGAGAAAGAGCGAGAACGCCTCGCTCGACACAAAGCCGCGGTAGTAGGCAAACAGGCTCCCGGACATGGCGGTGAGGGTGGAGGCGATGACAAAGGCGCTCACCTTGGCGCTTGCCACTGGAATGCCGAGTGCCTCGGCGACCGGCTCACGCCCATGGAGTGCACGCCAGGCCCGACCGGTGCGAGACCGGAGCAGATTGAGCGCGAACAACACCGTGGCGCCCGCGCACACAAAGAGCGCGGCATACCAGAGCCGCGGGTCAACCAACTCGCTGCCAAAGAGCGAAGGCGGGTCGATCACCACGCCGGACGACAAGCCCCGCCGGGTCTCGTATTCCTGTCCGGCATGAATCACGATGAAATGAAGCGCAAGCGTGGATACCGCCAGGTAAAGCCCTCGCAGCCTCAGGCTGGGCAGACCGAATATGAAACCGATCAGGGCGCCCGCCGCGCCGGAAGCGGGCAGCGCGATCCAGAACGGCGCACCGGTCTCTCGCGCGAGGATGCCGGTGGTGAAGGCGCCTGCGGCCATCAGCCCGGCATGCCCGAGCGAGACCTGTCCTGCATAACCCGTGAGCAGCATGAGCGCCACCGCGCCGACCACCGCGATGAGCACCTGGTTGGCGAGGTCGAGCAGAAAGGGCGATGCCACAAATGGAAAGAGGCAGGCGAGCGCTGCGAAGGCAACCGCCGAGCCACGCTGCCCGCGGGTTTGAAGCAGCTTCCAGTCGTCGGCGTAGTCGGTGCGGAAATATCCGCTGGCGTGAGGCTGAGGCATGGCGGGTTCTACACGCGGTCGAGTTCTTCGCGCGTGCCGAAGAGGCCCCAGGGGCGGACAATCAACATGGCGAGCAGCACGATGAAGGGCACCACATCGGCAAGGAGCGGACTCACAAACTGAATGACCAGCACCTCGGCGGTGGCAATGATGAGCGCACCCAGCATGGCGCCCGCCAGGCTGTCGAGCCCGCCAACCAGCGCCGCCGGGAAGGCCTTGAGTCCGATCACGACCATGGTCTGGTCGAGCGCGGTGTTGAGCGCGAGCAGCATGCCGGCGGTGCCGCCAGTGAGCGTGGCGAGACTCCAGGCGAGCGCATAGATCACATGAAGCGAGATGCCCCGCTGGGCAGCGAGCAGCGGGCTTTGCCCCGCGGCGCGCATGCGGATGCCCCACGGCGAGAATCGCAGAAAGACAAACAGCCCGGCATAGCAGAGGACGGCTGCGCCGACCAGGGATGCGTCAATCGCCGAAATACGGGCGCCAGCCGGCAATTCGAAAACCGGGTTGTCCCAGCCCAGCGCCGCAAGCGGATGTCTCTCACTCGGGCCCCAGATGAGTACCGCGAGGCCCCGGAGCAAAATCCCGAGAGCGATGGTGGCGAGCACGGCCGCGAGCACCGCCTCGCCTGTCATGCGCCGCATGAGCGCCGCATACACCACCACGCCCACCACTGCCGCAAGGAGCAGGGCAGCGAGCACGGCGGCGAGCGGCACACCGTCAAACATCGCGATCGTGACCCACAGGCCAAAGGCGCCCAGCATCATCAGTTCGCCGTGCGCGAGCGACAGCACCCTGCTGGTCCGGTAGACGACCACATACCCGCAGGCGATCAGCGCATAGATCGATGCGAGGACCGCGATGTTGACAAGGGTCTGCATCCGGTGCGCGCCCGCTTACTGCTTGACGTCGACCGCGACCCAGTCCTGCACCCGGCGCACCGCACCGGCGGAGTTATCCCAGCGCCACACGCGGTAGTACTGACGGGTGCGGAAGTGGTTGTCCTTGGTCCACTCGAGCGGGCCACCGCGCAGACCCTTGAGGTCAACCTTGAGGTTGTTCATCGAGGCGGTGACGGCCTGCGCGGTAGGCTGCGCCGCCCCCTTCATGGCGGTCTCTATCACCAGCCCCGCAACGAAGCCTTCAGCGAGAAAGCTCACGGGATGCTTGAGGTTTGCGCGGTGCGTGACCGCACGGATCTCGGCGTGAATGGGCAGGTCGTCGCTGAAGAAGGCGTTGCTGCCGATCACGAACAGTCCGGGATCCTTGATTCGCGCCAGATCCTCCTCCGCGTTCAGGTGCGCCCAGGCCACATACTGGCCATTCCAGCCCAGGCGACGCATGGCCTCAAACGTGCGCACCTGCGAAATCCAGGGCGACCAGGCCCATACCCAATTGGGGTTGGCATCTTTCAACTTGGTGGCAAAGGGTGTGTAGTCGGGCGTGGGGGGCGGGGTGATCTGCTTGTCAACCGGTGTCATGCCCACCTGCCTGGACAGGCCTTCGGCGAAATCGATCTCGCCGCGCGAAAGCGGAATGGCCATCGCGGCGAGTCCCAGACGCACGGGCTCCTTGGCCTGGCCCTTGATGAAGTCGAGTGCTGCACGCGAGTCGAAGGTCGCCCCAAAAGCGGTGGAACAGAACTGGAGCGGATCTGCAGGCGGATAGGTTTCCTTGGGGCAGGCGGACCCTGCGAACAGAAGCGGAACGCCTGCGCGCTTGCTATCGGCCACCACCGGCGCATACGTGGAGGACAGGCTGCTGTTGATGAGCAGCACCACGCGGTCCTGGTTCAGGAGTTTTTTCGCGTTGGCTGCCGCGCGCGAGGGCTCGCCCTGGTCGTCGGCGATGATCAGTTGAATGGGCCGTCCGTTGACTCCGCCCTTGCCATTCACGTGATCGATATACGCCCTGAGCGCATCCATGACTGGCGCATAGGTGCCTGCGGCCGGCCCCGTCATGGCAGCAGTAACACCCACTACGTAGGCATTTTGCGCATGCGCGCTGGCTGCAGCTGTGGCGACCAGCGCCGCCGACAGGAGCGTAAGTGTCTGACGCTTCATGGAATGAGTCTCCCTTGTGGTTTGATGAATTCGAACGACGTTACTTCAGCATGCCCGCCGCGGCTTCGGCGAGCAGACGCGCTTCGCCATCACCGTACATGGATTCAATGAGATCGCGAAACCTCGCTTCCATCTGCTTGCGCTTGACCTTGCGCGTGGGGGTGACCGGTTCGCCCTCGGTTTCAGGGTCGAGCATCTTGGGAAGGATGCGAAAGGACTTGATGGTTTCAACACGCGCGAGCTGGTTGTTGGCCTGGCCGATTTCGCGCTCGATCAGTTCCCCCACCCGAGGATGTTCAACCAGGCTCGCAAAGCCGGTGTAGGCGATGTTCTGCGCGCGCGCCCAATCCGATACGGTGTCGTAATCGATCTCGATCAGTGCGGTGAGATATTTGCGCGCATGCCCGATCACGATTGCTTCGGCCACATAGGGGCTCGCGCGAAGCAGGTTTTCAATGGTGGAGGGCGAGAGTGTCTTGCCGCCTGCGGTAACGATGAAATCGCGCGCGCGGTCTACAAGCTTCAGCCGCCCGTTCTCGAATTCGCCCACGTCACCCGTGCGCAGCCACCCATCGGCCTGCAACACCTCGGCGCTTGCCTCGGGCTGACCCCAGTAGCCCTCGAAGCGACAATCGCCTCGAAGCCATATTTCGCCCCGCTCAACCGACCGGGGGGTTGATTCGCCAGAGGCCTCGTCATCCACCGGCACCAGCTTCATCTCCCAGCCTGCAGCGAGTTCACCCACGTCACCCGGACGCGGAAAGGGGCCGCGCTGGCCGGTGATGATGGCCCCCGCCTCTTCGGTCTGGCCGTAAATTTCCCGGACATCCACGCCCCAGGTTTGCCATAAGGCGGCCGTATCGGCCGGAAGCGGTGCGCCACCGCACAACACCAGCTCCAGCTTGTCGAACCCGATCTTGTTGAGCACCCGCCGCAGCACCAGCGTGCGCGCTGCGGCCGCGCCCGCTGTCACCAGGAGGCCGGGCTCGCCTGCCCAGCGCGCTCGCGCATGAATGCGCGCGGCGCTCATCGCAAGTTCATAGGCCCAGGCCTTGATTCCCCGGGTGTTCCGGATGCCCACCAGCACGCCCGCCGCGAATTTCTGCAGGTAGCGCGGCACGGTGATCAGCACTGTGGGCGCCACCTCGAAGAATGTGCTCGCCAGGTCCTCTGGGTCTTCGCCGTAGTGTGGGACCACGCCCCCAAGAAGCGGCAGGGTCCAGGCCACGTCTCGCCCCAGCACATGGCAAAGCGGCAGATAGATGACGGTGCGCTGCGGCTTGGCCAGCTCGGGATAGTGCAGGACGAGATTCGCCGCGCCCGCCAGGTGCCGGCCGTGCGTGACCAGCGCCCCTTTGGGATGCCCCGTGGTGCCCGAGGTGTAGACAATGAAGGCCGGGTCATCGGGCTTGATCTGCTTGACGCGGCTGGTGAGCCAGCCCAGCGCATCCTCCGGCGAGTCCTTGGACAGATGCTTCCAGCGAACCAGTTTCGGATGGTCAAAGCCCAGCAGCGCGCTGTCATCGATGATGACGATGTGCCGCAGCGCTGGCAGTCGGTCGAGAAGCGGCATGACCTTGTCCAGATACTCCTGGTCTTCGGCCACGAAAACCGAGGCGCCGCCGTCCCGCATCTGGTATTCAAGTTCCTGCATCGAAGCAGTGGGATAGATGCCGTAGACGACCGCGCCGAGCGCCTGGGCGGCCTGATCCGCAATCACCCATTCCTCGCAGACATCCCCCATGATCGCAAGCCGCTCGCCTCGCGCAAGCCCGAGCCGAGCGAGGCCTGCCGCGATCTGCGCAACCCGCTGTGCCGCTTCGAGCCAGCTGCGCTCCCGATAAAGGCCCTGATGCTTGGATCGCCAGGCGACGGTCGATCCGTCGCGGCGAGCGCGCTCGAGCAGAAGACCCGGCGCGGTCTGCTGTCTGAGGGTGTCGGGGCGTGGCAGTGTCTTCATGCGGGGCTGAAGTCTACCGATTGTCACGCCGGAATTCGGCGATCAGTATCAGTAGCGCCTCGCCATAGGTTTCCAGCCTGCGCTCGCCGATGCCATGGACCTGGGCAAGTGCTGCCAGCGACTCGGGTTGTTCGAGCGCAAGCGCCTGCAGCGTGGCGTCATTGAGCACGATATACGGCGGGACACGCTGGGTTCGCGACTGTTCCAGGCGCCAGGCCTTGAGCAGGGCGAGGAGTCGGGCGTCGGCGGTGCCCGAGGCCGCGGATGTGCGCCCCGGCGGCTCGCGACCTGTGCTGGCCTGGCTCGCGCCGCGCGCGGCCTTCCGGCGCGAGGCGGCGCGTACGGTCACGCGGGGCCGCCTGAGCAGCAGCGTCTGCTCGCCCCGCAGCACCGGGCGGGCCAACTCGGTAAGTTTCAGCGCACCGTGGGCCTCGTGATCGACCTCGACCAGACCGAGCGCGACCAGTTGTCGGAATACCGCCCGCCAGGTGGCCTCGTCGTGAATCGCGCCGATCCCGAATACCGACAGCTGATCGTGGCGCCAGCGGCTCATCCGTTCACCGGTGCGGCCGCGCAGCACTTCAATGAGGTGAACGACGCCAAACCTTTGCCCGGTCCGATAGACCGCCGACAAGGCCATTCTGGCCGCCTCGGTGGCATCCCATGTCTGGGGCGGGCTGAGGCAGTTGTCGCAGTGCCCGCAGGGCGCCGACGCTTCGCCGAAATAGGCGAGCAGGGGCACACGGCGGCAACCCGCGGTTTCGGCGATGCCCAGTAGCGCGTTGAGCTTGGCTGCGGCGATGCGCTTCCAGACCTCGTCGGCCTCTGACTCGTCGATCAGCCGGCGCTGCTGCACCACATCGGCCATGCCGTACACCATCCAGGCGTCCGCGGGTTCGCCGTCACGTCCGGCGCGCCCGGTTTCCTGGTAATAGCCCTCCACGCTCTTGGGCAGATCAAGGTGCGCGACAAAACGGACATCGGGCTTGTCAATCCCCATGCCAAAGGCGATCGTGGCCACAATGATGACCCCGTCCTCTTCCTGAAACCGTTGCTGGTGCCGCGCGCGGGTGGAGGCGTCAAGGCCGGCGTGGTAGGGGAGTGCCAGCAATCCCCGCTCGGCCAGCCAGTCGGCGGTTTCCTCGACCTTGCGGCGCGACAGGCAGTACACGATGCCGCTTTCGCCCTCGTGCGAGCCGCGAATGAAGTCGAGCAACTGGGCGCGGCCGTCGCCCCGGTCCTCGATCATGTAGCGGATATTGGGCCGGTCAAAGCTCGAAACAAACACCCTGGCCCTGTCGAGGCGCAGCCGCTCGATGATTTCGGCCCGCGTCTGCGGGTCGGCGGTGGCGGTGAGCGCAATCCGGGGAACCTCGGGAAATCGCTCCGCAAGCACCGAAAGCTGTAGGTACTCTGGCCGGAAATCATGCCCCCACTGGGCGACACAGTGCGCTTCGTCGATGGCAAACAATGCAATGCGCGCCCCGGCCACCATGTCGAGAAAACCGTCTGACAGCAGCCGTTCGGGCGCCACGTAAAGAAGATCCAGCGCACCGCCCAGCGCGGCACGGCGGGTTTGCGACGCCTCGCGTCCACCCAGGCCGGAGTGCAGCGCCCCGGCTCGTACGCCGAGTTGCTGAAGCGCAGCGACCTGATCCTGCATAAGTGCGATCAGAGGCGACACCACAATGGTGAGCCCGTCGCGCAGCAGCGCCGGCAACTGGTAGCAAAGCGATTTGCCGCCCCCGGTGGGCATCAGCACCAGGGCATCGCCGCCTTCGGCCACATGCCGTACGATCTCGGCCTGACTGCCGCGAAACGCAGGGTGGCCGAAGGTCTGGCGAAGCCGCTCGAGGGCTCGTGCGTCGGTAGTGGGAGGTGGAGCAGACACGGCGCGAACGATATCGATAAACCGCCCGATTGTCGCCACGAGCGGTTTCGAAAGGATTAGTCAGAAATTCCGGGAGCCCGATTCCATGCGAAGATTTTGGGAGGTTCGAGACTCGATTTCGACCCCGTTTCCGGCTGACTCGAGCGGCCGGACCGGCCTCCAGACGCCTGGCTCACCCTTATGAACGCACGCATCGCGATCGTTCTCCCCCACAGACTCCATGCGCGCCGGCTTTCGGTGTGCAAGCGGGTATTTGCCGCCGGGCTCGCCGTCGCCGTCCTGGGGGTGTCTTCGCTTGCCTCGCCTGGTGCGGAGGCCGGTGCGCCCCCGCTCGCGCTTCAAGGGGTGCTTTCAAGGGTTGCACAGGTGCATCCCCAGATGCAACGCGCCCGTGCCGAGGCGGAGGTGTCGCGTCAGCAGCTCGAAACCGCGCGCTGGGGACGGTTTCCGTCGGTGACCGTCGGGGCATCCGCGGGCGAGGGCGTCAATGCAGCCGGCAGCCTCCGCATTCAGCAGCCGGTCTACACCTTTGGCCGCACTGACCATGCAATCGATGCGGCACAGGCCTCGCTCGAGGCCACGACGTCGGGCATTGACGCCACGCGACGCACGCTGCTTGAGCGCGCCGCAATTGCGCATGGCCGCTGGCTGTCCGGCTTGCAGCAGGTGGAACTCGCCCTGCGGCATGTGGCGCGTCAGCAGGAACTTCTCGAATTCATTACCCGTCGGGCCGATGGGGGGATAGCCGCGCGGGGCGACACCCGTCTGGCGCAGGGGCGTCTGGAGCAGGCTCGCGCGCGCGCCGCGGCCTTGCAGGCCAATGTCAACCAGGCGCGGGCCGAGCTTGAATCGCTCATGATGCAACGGATCGATGCCCAGCCTGTGCCTGCGGCGTTGTCGCCGATTGCCTTTGCCAATGCCGAGGCGCTCGCCCAGGCGTTTGTCGAGGCATCACCGGTGCTCGAGCGTCTCACCGGTCAGCAGCGGGCCGCGAGCGCGGAAGCGTCGCTGAAAGGGGCGGATCGTCTGCCTATGCTGGTGGCGCGTTTCGAGCGTGCGCCAAGCCTTCTCACCAACCACTACGACACCCGCACGCTTCTTGCGGTGGACTATCAATCCGGCGGGGGACTCTCTGCGCAATCGGAGTATCTTGCCCGGCTGGGTCGCGTCGATGCGCTGCGTGCGGAGATCGATGCGCAACGTCGCGAACTGGAACTTGTCGCGACGTCGCTTTGGGTTCAACGCGCGACGCTCTTCGAGCAGCAGACCGCGATCGAGGGGCTGGTCGCGTCATCGGCTGAAACCGTGGAATCGTTTCTTCGCCAGTTCGATGCGGGTCGTCGAAGCTGGCTGGATGTGTTGAACGCAGAGCGCGAACTGTTTGACGCAAGGCTGGCACGGGCCCAGATAGATGCCGGACTGCTTGAAGTCGCCCTTCGAATTCAAGGCGGTACGGGCGGGCTTGAGAGACTGGCTGCGGGGCAACCATGACTGCCGGTCCTGATCATGCCTGGGAGATGCCTTCGGTCGTGCTGCTTCGCCGGCTGCTGGCGGTGCAGGGCATGTCGCTATCGCAGGGGGCGGCTGAGCAGGCCTGGACGGAAGCGTTTCTCAATTCGCCAGCCGCTGCGGACGCTGCCTCGCAAATGCGGTCGCTGGGCGAGGCCCTCCGCCGCTGGATGGGGCCGTTCGATGCGGCTGCTGAAGTTGCCGTTGTGCCGGTTCAGACCCTGCTCGCGCAACACTTTCCGGCGCTCGTTCTTTGCGAAGGCCGTTGGCGGGTCGCGCGTTGGCTCAGAGGTGAGCGGCTTGGGCTGGAAACCAGCGACGGCAGGGTGGAGGATGTCGACCGCGTGAGCTGTGGCGCCGCGCCAGCCTGCTGGATCGCGCTCTCCGAGGCCGGCGAGCCGGCTGTCCGGGCGGGCCCGCTTCGACTGGTCGTGCGCGCGCTCGCGCAGCGCAAACGCGTGCTCTTCGAGGTGGGCCTTGCCTCGGTGCTGGTCAACGCATTCGCGGTCATCACATCGCTCTTTGCGATGCAGGTCTACGATCGGGTGGTGCCCACCTTTGCATGGTCCACGCTGTGGGCGCTCACCGTGGGTGTCCTGGTTGTTCTGTCCTTCGATGCCGTATTGAGACTCGCTCGCGCGCAGGCGCTCGATCGCGTCGCCCGCGACGTGGACGAAGACCTGACGCAGCTGCTCTACGACCACCTGCTTGCCATGCGGATGGACAGCCGCCCGCGCAGCCTGGGCACGCTGGCGGCGCGCCTCACCGGCTTTGAGGCGGTTCGTTCCTTCTTTACCGCATCGATCCTTTTCGTATTCGTCGATCTGCCCTTTGTGCTCGCCTTCATCGCGGTCATCGCGCTGGTCGGCGGGGCTGTGGGCTGGGTGTATGCGCTCCTGTTTCCCCTGGCGCTCGTTGCGGGGTGGGCAGGGCAACGGAAAATGCGCCGCCTGGTCCAGCGACAGGTGGTTGGGCTCCAGCAAAAAAATGGGCTGCTGATCGAGACCATCCACGGCGCCGAATCGATCAAGGCTGCGGGGGCGGAATGGCGGTTTTCCGCTCGCTGGGCCGACCTCGGGGATGAACTATCGGCTGACCAGCTTGCCGTTCGCGCAACCATCAATCGGGTGACAACGCTCATGCACTGGTTGTCCTCGATCGCTTTCGTTGGCGTGATCGTCGTGGGGGTTCATCAGATCGAGCTTGGTCTGCTGTCGGTGGGCGGGCTCATTGCATGTTCGATTCTCGGAGGGCGCGTCATCCAGCCAATCTCCCAGGTCGTGATGCTTGCCACCCAGTGGCATGGCGCGCGCGAGGCAATCCGCAATCTCGAGTCGGTCATGCGAATACCCGCGGAGCGCGAGCCTGATGTGTCGCAACTCGCGCCCGACGCGCTGGCGGTGTCCGTGGCGGCCAAGGACCTGCGGTTTGCCTATGGACGATCGCCTGCCGCAAACATTGACATCAACACGCTAGTTTTTGGCGCCGGCGAGCGGGTTGCGCTCGTGGGCTCCAATGGCTCTGGCAAGACCACGCTGCTCCGCATACTGTCGGGGCACTATCGTCCCGCAGCCGGGCAGGTGCGGATAGGAGGCATTGACGCAGCCCAGCTCTCGCCCGCCTGCCTCGGAGCACACGTGGGTTACATGCCCCAGGATACCCGGCTGTTCCGCGGCACCCTGCGTGACAATATCGAGCTCGGGGGCGTACGGCTCGATGATTCGCGACTCCTCGACGTGGTCCGGGCGAGCGGTCTGGAGCCCCTGGTGTCCGAGCATCCGCTGGGCCTTGATCTGCCCATTGCCGAGGACGGCAGTGGGCTATCGGTCGGGCAACGGCAGCAGGTGGGATTGGCCCGCCTGCTCGCGCAGCCGCCGCGGATCTGGCTTCTGGACGAGCCGAGCGCATCGCTCGACGGCAGCGCGGAGGCTGCACTGGTGAAGACCCTTTCAACCATGATCCGCCCCGACGACCTGGTGATCTACGCGACACACAAGACCGCGCTGCTGGCGATGGCAACGCGGGTTCTGGTGATGCGGGGCGGGCGGATTGTTCATGACGGCGACCGCGACAGCATTGGCCGCGCCATGCAGTCGCCGTCGCCGATCTCGGCCTCGTCAGCGCTCAATCGGGTGGCCTGATGAGACGACCACGCGACGACCGGCCAGCGGGGTTCGACGCCCCGCTCCTGCGGCCCGAGCGCGCCGGGGCCGCGCGATGGATGAGCACCTTTGCGGTGGTTGCGGTCGCCCTCATGTGTGTCACCGCGGTCGCCTGGTCGTCACTGGTCGAGATCGATCAGGTCACGCGCGCATCCGGTCAGTTGATTGCCAGTTCGCGGGTGCAGATCGTGCAGTCGGTCGACGGGGGCGTGATCGAGCGACTGCATGTTCGCGAGGGCGACACCGTCGAAGCGGGTCAAACGCTCGCCACCCTGGACTCCGGGCGCACGCAGGCCGCGCTTCGCGAATCCGAGGCGAGGTCTGCTGCGCTGCGCGCGGCGCTGGCTCGGTTGGCGATCGAGGCTCAAATGGGGGAGCGCCTGGTGTTTCCATCGGCGCTCGCCGCATTCCCGTCCGTGCAGCGCGCGCAGCAGGCCTTGTTCGAACAACGTCGTCGCTCGCTATTGGGGGAGCTTGATGCGCTCGAATCATCCGCATCGATCGCCCGACAGGAACTCGCTCTCGTCCAGAACCTGCACCGTGCGGGCGATGTCAGTCAGGCCGAGCTCCTCCGGGTGAGCCGGCTGGCAAGCGAGGCCGAGGCGCAACTCTCGATTCGCAAGAATCGATGGCTTCAGGAGGTCCGCGCCGAGCAGGCGCGCGCCGAGGACGAGCTCGCGCAGCTTGAGCAGGTGCAGGCGCAGCGCCGCGAAGTGCTGGACAGTCTGGTGATCCGGGCGCCGGTACGCGGCATCGTGAAGAACGTGCGGGTGACGACGCGCGGTGGCGTGTTGCGCCCCGGCGAGGAGCTCCTGCAGATCGTACCGGCCGATGACCGGCTGATCGTTGAGGCCCGGGTAAGACCGTCCGACATCGCCCTGCTCAGGCCCGGGCTTCCCGTGTCGATCAAATTTGATGCGTACGACTACACCGCCTACGGCGCGGTGTCTGGGAAGCTCAGCTACATCAGCGCCGACACGATTCGCGACGATTCGCGTGCTGGCGAGCAGCTTTACTACCGAGTCCATGTGGAGACCGACATCCCGCCGGGTGCGCCAGCCGAAACGGGGTTGCGCAAGCGCCTCGACGTGATGCCGGGAATGACTGTCACCGTCGACATCCGGACTGGACGACGTTCCGCGCTGTCCTACATGCTGAAGCCGATTCGCCGCACGCTGGACGAGGCTTTTTCCGAACCCTGAACTTCTGATCAACCCAAGCATCCCATCACAGGTCCCGAGCCATGACCACCGCATCTGCCCCAACTGCTGCTGCCATGCAAAACCCGCGCGCTGTACCTGGCGTCGATCCCATCAGTCAGGCCCCGGAGCGCTCTGTTTCGGGGGCAGGTCGAGCGACTGACTCCTCATTTGACCGCAAGGCGGTTGCGGGTGGCAACCGTGCAGAGCGGGTTGCCCAGAATCCTGATGTACTCGCGCCCGCCTGGGCGAGCGGCGCGCAGCTGATCGACACCTCGTTTGATTCATCAGGGGTGGTTGCCTCGCTGGAGGCAGACGCCGCCGATCCCGAGCAGTTGAATGCGATGCTGGACGAGGCGGGCACACCCGATCAGATGATCATGGTCGAGCAGGCTCCGGATGCTGATCAAATGCTCGGCGATGCAGCCGATGTGATCGAGTTCAACGCTGGACACGGGGTGCTTGATCCGGCGCTCCAGCGGTCACTTCGAGTCGAATTCGCGCAGGCGCCTTCGGCGACGGCGTCTGATGCCACGGCCGGTGGCGGCATTCTCAGTATGCCGCCTTATCAACTAGTGATCGGTGGCCTTGCACTGGGCCTGGTCGCCGGGGGAGGGGCGGGTGGCGGCGGCAGTTCCGGCGGTTCGGAGTTCTTTGCCTGGGGCGTGGGGAACCTGAATATCACGACGCCCGGGGGCACGACCGTCACGGTCGACGCCGGAGGTGGGGCGAGCGGTCGAAGCCTGATTCTCAACGGCGGGAGCGCGGTCAACGTCAACGGTTTCAGTGGTTCGAACCTGATCAACGCCGCGAACCTCACCGGCAATCTATCGGTCAATATTGTTGATGATGGCAACCCCGGACGCCTTGTGCTCACGACTGGAAGCGGTGCCACGACAGTCACCAGTTACGACGCGCGTGACGAACTCGTGATTGATGCCGCGGCCCTCGCGAGCAGCAGCGCTCTCGCGCTTGGCGGTCAGGTAAGCGACGCCAAGGTCAGCGGGCTGGCTGGTGGGCTCAATGCCTCGGCACTCAGCGCTGGATCGCTGTCGGTCTCGACCGCAGCGCTTGCCGCCGGGCAGCAGCGCTCGCTTGCGATTTCCACCGGTGCAGGGGCCACCAGCGTGAGCGGCGTCCAGGGCGACACCATCATCATCGATGCCGAAGCACTGCCTGATGAGGTGACGCTGAAAACCAGTGGAGGGGCCAATTTCCAGATCAGCAATCTGATGGGAAATCTGGACAACACGGCAACCGGGAGCGTCACGGCTACGCTTGATCATGATCCCAACCCAGGCGTTGAACTTCGGACCACGATCAAAAGCACCACCGCGGTCACGGTGAACAACGGCGCCCTGGACACCAACGACACCATCGTGCTTGAGGGCGCCGGAGCCTTTACCGTGAAGGGGTTGCTGGCGACACTCGACGCAAGCCGGGTGACGGGCAGCACCAACGTCACGGCGGCGATTGTGGCGGCTCCGAACGAGATCAAGGTCATTCCAGGCGCGACAGGCGCGACCGTCGCGGGAACGGCGGCGGGGAGCAGGATAGCGGTTGACGCTTCCAACATTCCCGATGGCACGGCGTTGCAGTTGCGCGGACCAGGCAGTTTCAATGTGACCGGGCTGAAGGGCGATGTCGTTGCCGATGAGGCGCAAGGCAACGTTTCAGTCTCAACTGCGGATCTTGACGCGCAGTCCGTGAGCGTGAAGCTGGGAGCGGCGGGTGGTCAGATCCGGGCGGTCAGTACAACCGACACCATCAATGTCGATGCATTGGCGATGAAGGGCACCTCAACGCTCATGATCGGCGGCGCGGGCTTTGCTGGCAATTCCATCGGGACGGTCACCGTCACCGGCCTTCGCGGCACCCTCGAGAACCGTGGCACGGGCAAGACCGAGGTCACACTTGCTGCGGCGGCCGATGGCTCGCCCGCCACTGCCTCGGTCATGAGCGACAACATCATCGTCGTGAACAACGGCAATTTAGCGGCTACCGACACTATCAAATTGTCCGGATCGGGCGAGTTCGGTTTGAAGGGTGTTGCTGCCAACGTCGATGGCACCGGCGTGACCGGCGTTCTGAGCAAGATCAGCGCAACGCTGAACACGAATAGCGGCGTGACGATCAAGCTGTCGCCTTCGGGTTCCGACACTCTGGTTCTGAATGGTCGCGATTCGTCCGCCACGCTGCTGAACGTCGAGACCATCGATGTCAGCAGTGGGGGTGATATTTCCAAGGCTGCGATCAGCTCCGGTGCGGGCCCGGCCACGGCAGGACGCATCTCGGGTACCCAACTCGATTTCGCCGACCAGACCACGAGGCTCGTCGTCAGTCCGGCGCAGCACGCGGATATGCAACAGGGCGGGCTGGTCAAGGCATTGCAGGCCGACTCCGGTACGCAGACGCTTTCGCTCAGCAGCGGCGGCACCATCGCGCAGACCATCCCTCATATCGACGTCTATGAGCTGTCGAGTGCGGGCCAACTCCTGCCGATCACGATCAAGTCGCAGGCTCTGTCGGTGAGCAACGACATCCAGCAGCAACTGACCCTCGCGACCAACCAACCCTCACCCGCCCTGACGATCAAGGGCTCGTCGGGTGCTGATGTCATACGAACCGCGGCAGTGGACGTGGTCCGCGGCGGGTTGGTCGTGGATCT
>JBMSQB010000075.1:0-22634 GCA_049423065.1 Burkholderiaceae bacterium | reverse complement strand
GGCGGGGCGGGGTCCGTGACGGTGGAGGCGGTGGCAGGCAGCCTGCGCGGCCGGACCAGCTTCAGCGCAGCGGTGCCCACGCTCAAGGCCGCGCCGCAACTCAGTGTGCCGGGGTCGTTGCAGGTGTTGCCAGGGACTGCCAGTCCGGTGCGATTCGGCACCGATCGGCTCGTGTACGCGGGGTCGGACAACCTGTCGATGACCATCACGACCAGCGCAGGTCAGTGGGGTGCGGCCACCGACACGCAGGTGGCGTCGACGCTGGCCCAGAATGGGCGAAGCGTCACGCTGACCGGCACCGCCGACCAGATCGATACGTATCTGTCGGCCAGCAAGCTCTCGCTGACCACCACCGAGGCTGCCACGCTCGACCTGAGCGTGGCGAGCGTGGGCAGCCCGGCCTTGCAGGCGGGTGCGACGGTGAATGTGACGCTCGCAACCACCACCGCATCCCCGCTCGCAAGCCCCGCGCTCAGCCTGCAGGACCGCTACCTGCTGCAAGCGCAAACCGATGATCTGGTGCTGCCGGTCGCGCCGCTGCCCGCGTCCACATCAGCGATGGAATTGGAATTGATTGCCGGCGTCGGGCTGTCAGCCACGGCGCGGCCCGCGACCCATGTGACGATAGCAACCACGGGCGGCAAGACCACGCTGTCGGGCTCAGCCAACGTACTCAATGCGTATCTCACGTCGGCTGGCGGCCTGAGCCTGAGCGGCTCGGGCACGCTCGCATTCAAGGTGAGCCAGGGCTCGGGCGCGTCGCTTCGCAGCGCGAGCAGCACGCTGGTCATTCAGGGCTACTCGGCCGTGCAGACGCCGGTGATCGGTCAGCTGCATGCGAGCCTGCCCATCACCCCGAACCTGGCCTCCACGCTGATGTTTGGCTCGGCGGTGAGTCTGTCGGGCGCCGGCACGCTGACCCTGACGCTCACGCTTTCGGGCGGCTCGCCGGCGGGCACGCTGGCAGTGGTCCCCGCGGAAGGTGATCCGCTCACCCTGGGTGGCACACCGCAGGCGCTCACGCTGACCGGTACGGCGGCGGATCTGCAGGCGCTCCTCTCGTCCTCGAGACTTCGATACACCGGCCCGGCGAGTACGTTGAACGCCGCGCTTGCCAACGCTGATGGATCATCGAACCTGGACGTCACGCTGGCGGCGCTGCCCGCTCAGCCGGACAACCGGGCGGCCAAGGGCGTGGCGCTCACGCTGCCCGCTTCGCGCGTCTTCAACCCCGGGGCCACCACAGATCTGGTTCTCGGGAGCCAGGTGCTGACGGGCGAAGCCTCCACGGTGAGCGTGAAACTTTCGGCTGCCCACGGCACGCTGTCATGGACCACACCGGCCGACTCGGGACTGCAGATCAGCGACGACAACGGCGCGCTGCATCTGCAGGGAAGCGTGGCGGATATCAATCGTTACCTCGCTGCAGCCGGCAACGTGAAGCTCAACTCGGGCGTGGCCACCACGCTCACGCTGCGGGCAAGTTCGAGCGGCGTGGTCACCACGGGCACCGTATCGATCACCCTCAATGCCTTCTCCGATACGGCCACGCCGGTATCCACGCCGGTGCTTCGGCTGCCGGAGTCGTACCGCTTACCCGTCAATCTTCTGGTTCCGCTCACGATGCTCGATGCGACCGTGAGCGGGGTCGGTGCGCTGACCCTGGTTCTCAAGGTGGAATCGGGGCTCTTCAAGATCAGCGGGGTCATTCAGTCCGGTGTCGAGGTCTCGGGTTCTGATACCTCGACGCTCACGATGAAGGGAAGCGCTCAGGCCCTCAATGCCTTCCTCTCGGCGCCGGGCAAGGTGCTCTACCAGGGCTCGCAATCGACGGTGCTGACCGGGACGCTCACTTCTGCCGACACACCGGCCCGCACGGCCATGGCGCGGGCGGGCATCTCGATTACCAGCCTGCCCACCACAACCCCCAGCCTGAGGCTGAACCTTCCTACGGTCTTCGAGATGCCCACGAGCGCCCGCACGGCGCTCACCCTGCCTGCCGATATGCTGACCAGCGCGGGCGGAATCGGCGATGCCACGCTGACCTGGACCGAGGCGGGACCAGGTCTGCTCGAGGCCACTGCGGGCGTGTTCAGCGGGGTCACGGTATCGGTCACCCAGGACGGGTCGCGTGAAACCGTCACCATGACCGGAACACCCGCGGCACTGAATGCGTACCTGGGTGCGGCCGACCGACTGCACTACACCGGGGCACCCACCCGCGTAAGCCTCGCGGCGGTGCAGGGTGAGGCCTCTGCCAGCGCGCGGATCCGGCTGGGCACGATCGCCTCGAACGAGACCCTGACGGTTCGCACGCTTGCGACCGCGCCGACTGGCTTCCTGAACTTCACCTCGGATCTGGTGATCGACGATGCCTGGTTGCTGCGGCGTGGTGTGCAGGACAGCGGCAGCGTGCAGATACGCACCACCGGCAGCATCACCCTGCGCGACATCACCCTCAGCCTTGCGAGCCTGAATCTGCAGGCAGGCGGCGCGGTGCGTGGCCGACTGTCGCTGTTCGGTGGCGTTAACACACTGACGCTGCAGGCTGGCACCGATATCGATCTCATCAATCTGTCCGGCCAGGCGCTCACGGTGGGGTCGCTGAGCGCGGGCAGTGACAGCACGCCGGGCAGCATTCGCCTTCGCACCGGGGCGGGTATGACGCTCGCGGGCGCGGTGAATGGTTATGGCGGGAAAGTGATGCTCGAGGCGGGCGGTGGTCAGCTGCTCGTGAACGGTGAGATCGATGCGGGCACGGTCTCGCTGGAATCGACGGGTGGGATTGAGACCGGCGCGGCCGGTCGGGTCCGCGCTGATGCACTGCAGTTCTACACGGTGGGCGGTACGGTGGGCCGCGCTGATCGCGCCTTCCAGGTGGATCTGAGGAATGCTGGCAGCAGCGTCGGTGGCCGCGTCGGCGGGTCGCTCTACCTGAACGAGCTGGCGGGCAACCTCGGGCTCAACGCGCTGGTGGTGTCGGGTGCGGCCAGCCTTGCCACGCAGTCGGGAAGCGTGCTGGGACTGACCCAGGGTGGACGCGCCGATCTTCAGGCCGCAAGTGTGCGCGTCGCTGCGGCGGGGGGGAGTCTGGGGTTGAGCCCGAGCCAGACGCTGCTGCTGAACAGCGCACAGCTGCAGGCAAGCGCCTCGGGCGGTATTTATCTCGATTCTCAGGGCACCGTGTCGGTCGTGGGTAGCGGCCTCGCTGCAAGTGGCAAAGGCAGCGCGATTCTGTTGCGCTCGCGCGGCGAACTGTCGGTGGCGGGAGCGCTCTCCGCCAATGGCGGCGCGGTGACCCTGATTGGGCGCGGTGGGCTCACCCAGACCGCGGGGGCAACCCTTGCGACCCAGGGGGGCGCGTTGTTGCTGCAGTCTCTGCGAGGCTCGGTGATTCAGGCGCTCGGGGCGAGTGCGAGCACCGCGGCGCTCGATGCTGTCGGAGGCATGATCGACGTCGATGCCGGGTTGGGAATCGACCTGCGCCGGCTCGACGCGGGCACCGGCGTGATGACACTGCGCGCACGGGCGGGTTCCGTCACGGATGCCGATTCGGTCGGGACCGATGACGCCGATTTGATTGCGGGATCGATACGCATCATTGCGAGCGAAGCCATTGGCGAGCGCGTTCAGGGTGCGGGTCTGGTGAGCGCGCAAGGCGTTTCCGCCAACGCACTCGATCTGGTCACCACCACGCTTTCCGCGCAAGCCGCCGGCAACCTTCGCCTGACGGCGAAGGGCGATGTCACGGTTCGCCGAATCGATGACACCCTCGGCCTGCAGAGCACCGACCGTGGCCAGATCAGTCTTGCGGTGCAGGGGAACACGCTTGCTGTGGCGCCGACGGCGCGGATCATTGCGATGGGTCGTGCTGGCGTTGAGCTGAGCGCGACCAACGAAACCGGCCGGGCTGTGTTGTCGATTGAAGGGCAGGTGAGTGCCGTTGACGGGCTGATTCGCCTGACGGCCGATCAGTCGGTCAATCTGGTCAGGCCCGCCGATCAACCGCTCCTCATGACCGACCATGTGCGTTCACTCGGCGATGTCGTCGTGAACGCGCAGAGCGGTATCAGGATTGTTGATGAAAACGGCCAGGACGCTGCGGGCACCTTCAGCCTGGGCGGCGTGGTGGGCGAGCGTGGTCCGGGCAAGCTCATCATCACCGGCAATCAGACGATCGCGGCGGGTCAGCGCCTGGCACTGCATGCGCAGTCTGTGGGGGTGAACGACCGGCTCGAGGTCTCGGGAACGCTTCGCCTGCTTGCGAACAGCGCCTTCGATTTGAAACTTGCGTCGGGTGTGGTGCCGAAACTTGGTGATCGCTTCGAGCTGCTTTCGGCGGGCACGATCGATGGCCACTTCCACGAGGGCGGGGGCCTGTTTGGTTTCGCTTCGGGTAGCGAATTTCTGAAAGTGTTTGACACGCCGCGCGATGCGACCCGCGTGATTGAAGTCAGGTCGGTTGAGCGGCCTGGGGCTGAACTGCTGTCGATTGCTGCGCACGATGAGGCCGCCTTGACCGCGCTGGGCTCGCTCTTCAACTCTCATTACTTTGGCTGGGGCAAGTCGCGCATCGCAGGCATGACGCTCAAGGCGTCCGAATTCCTGACGGTGGACGGAACCTTTGTGCTGAGCACGACGCCGGAGACCATCACCACCTCGAAGGGCGAGGTTGTGAACAGCGCGCGATGGCTGATTGGCGGGCACAACCTAAATGCCTTTGTGGGACTGGGCGGGCCCTACCGGCTCGATACTGACCATGACGGAAATCTGACTGAAGAGGCCACCAATCCGCTGGCCGCCGGGTTCGAGCTGACCGGGCTGGACGTTGGCCTTGCGCTGTATGAAGAGGTTGTCGCGGTGGCGAGCGGCGCGCCGCGCGCGTGGCTGAGTCTGTCGGCGAGCGCGAAGACAGCCGAACAGATTGGTCTGCCGCTCGTCGATATTCGCGCGGGCGAACTGGCGCTGCAGCTCAACATCGGTAGCGACCGGTCGGTGGTCGACCATGCCACCCCGCTTCAGGTCCCCACTGGCGCGACCATTGGCAGCCCTGACGCGGCTAAAACACTCGACTTCCGCGCCGTCCAGGGAACCCTGATTCGCGCATCGGGCCACTTCGAAATCGACGTGGGCGATTCCTTCGCGCTGGCAGGTCATCTGGGCTTTGAAAAAGTGATCCGCGAGGTCACGCTGGCCGATGGCACCCAGGTTCGCGTGAATACGCTCAGCTTCGGTGGCGAAGGGCTGCGTGCATTCGCCGGCATCAATGGGCCGTATTGGCGAGACCTTAATGACGACGGCATCTATTCGGAATCTGAAGTCAACCCGGCGTCGATCGGCCTCGCGTTGAACAACGTCAGCGCGGGGCTGGTGCTGGCGAGCCCCGTACGCGGCAGCGCGGTCAATCCAGAACTGAACTGGACCGCGCTCAAGGCCGCGGCAGGGAGTGTAGCGATCGTCGGCATTCCGGATGTCACGATTGCAGCGCGCCAGGTGGCGGTGGATCTCAATCTGGTGGACGGCGTGTCGCCCACGGTGGACGCTGATACCCGGGTCATCGATTTCACGGCAGGCGCCGCCCCCTTCGAGGTGATCACCGGGACCAACCGTCGGCTCACGCTCGATATGCCCGGAACCAGCGGGCAGCTGCTGCGCGTGAGCGGCACGATGGATGTGCGCCTGGGTGACTTCTTTCAGTTTGCAGGGTCGGTGGGCTTCGAGCGGCGGGCCCAGCAGGTCACGCTCGCAGATGGTTCCAAGGCGCAGACGGAGTTGCTCAGCCTGGGAGGCACCGGTCTGTCGGGCTTCGTGGGGCTTGGGCCGTACGGCAGCGACGTCAATAACAACGGAAAATTCGAAGCCAGCGAGATCAATCCGAACGCGCGCGGCCTGGGCGTGCGAGATGTCGAGTTCGGTCTGGGCATCTTCAATGGCAAGGGCACCTATCAAGGTACGCAGTGGCTGGCGCTCTCGGGGTCGGTTGGCGGCGTGGACGTGATGCAGGGGCTGCCTGACGACCTCAAACTGCAGGTGCATGATCTGGGGCTGGAGTTCAACCGGGTACGGCAGCGGTCGGTGGCCGCGAGCGCCCCAGGCGCGACGCCTCAGGCGAATACCCAGCCGGCGCCGGTGATCGACTTCGCCAATCGCAGCACGGCGAGCACGCCAGATGATCGCCGCATTCAGATCACCACCGGAACCGGCAAGTCGATCGCCCTGTCCCACGACGGCCAGCGTGGCGAGATGGTGCGCGCCTCCGGCGGCATGCAAGTGGACCTGGGTGGATTCGTCTACGTCGACGGCATGCTGGCTGTGGAGAAATCCAGCCCGACCGTGACGCTGGCCGACGGCACCACGGCGAGCACGGACATGCTCAGCATTGGCGGCACCAATCTGCAGGTGTTTGTCGGGGTCGGCGGGCCGTATCGCAGCGACACCGACGGCAACGGCGTGGTGGACACCAGCGACGCGATCAATCCCGATGCGATGGGCTTGTCGGCGGTGGGCGGCGAGTTTGGTCTGGGCCTCTTCTTCAGCAAGAACCCGAACGACAAGCGCGAGTGGGTGGCGTTGCAGGCATCGCTGGATGAAGTAGCGCTGGTCGGTGTGCCCAATGTCACGGCGACGGGCCGGGACATCGAGGTGCAGATCAATCGTGCAGACGGCGTGGCGTCCGCCCTGGCCGACCGTCAGGTGATCGACTTCGCCGCGCGACCGTTGACCGTGGCAACGGGTACGCGAACCACGCTTGACCTGACGATGCCCGGCCAGAAGGGCGAATTGCTGCGGGCCTCGGGTGCCTTCGATCTCAACCTTGGCGACCTGGTGTATGCCCGGGGCACGCTGGGTTTCGAGACCTCCGTTTCTCAGGTGACACTCGCCAATGGCACGACAGTGCAAGCTGAGACGCTGACGGTGGGCGGCGCTGGTCTGACGGCGTTTGTTGGCACGGGCGGGCCCTACCATGTCGACAGCAACGGGGACGGTGTCATCGGCGCGGGCGATGCGCCCAACGCCAACGCGCAGGGCTTTGTCCTGACTAAGGCGGGCTTCGCGCTGGCGCTCTACACCGCGCCGGAAACGGCTACGCGCGGCGCCCTGAGCTGGATGGGGCTTGAGGTATCGGCGGCAGAGGTCGGCTTCGTTGGCGCCGACGCCTTGACCGTCAAGGCGAATGACCTGTTGGTCGAGATCAACCAGGTCAACGGGCTCGAGCCGGGTCAGGACCCTTCAGGCTGGGTAGTCGATTTTGCCAAGCACCCGGTTGAGGTGATCACCGGCACGGGGACCTCACGTACGCTCGACATCGAGGGTGATCGTGGACCGCTGGTCCGCGTGGTCGGCAAAGTCGACATCTCGGTGGGCGATTTCTTCCATGTGGGCGGAACCCTGGGCTTCGAGACCTCGACCCGCGAGCTCACGCTGAACGACGGCGGCGTCGTGAGTCATGACGTGCTCACCGTGGGCGGCAGCAACCTGAACGCCTTCGCAGGCATCGGTCGTGGCAGTGACCAGGCGATGGGATTCGAGCTGTCGGGCGTGGAATTCGCGGTGGTGATGGCGGTTGAGCGTGAGGTGGTTCGCGTCGCTCCCGTCGTCGGCGTCGTCGGGTCGACTCGGCTTGCATGGCGGGACATGGCCGCAGCAGGCAGCGTTCGCGTGGCGGTCGCAGAGGGCAGCAGCGATTTCGGAGCCGGCGCGATTTTCCTGTCGGACGATGACGGGCTCAGCTGGACGAAAACCGCCGCGCCCAGCAACCTGGCCTATACCGCGGTCACGGTGTCCGAGACGGCGGACGGTCTCCTCATTGAAGCGACGGCTGAGGACGGCAGCATGGTGCGCTCGGCCGATGGTGGCGCCACCTGGCAGACCCTGCCCGCGCCCGCACCGCAGACGCTGTCCGTCGTGGCGCTGTCTGCTGCTTCGAACATTGTTCGATCCGTTGACGACAAGGTCAGAGTCGAGTTCACAGGCGGGGCGCGGGGGCAGTTGCGCATCTCCCAGGACGAGGGTCTCACCTGGCGTGTCGTGACGGGTTCGAAGGGGCTCGATTGGCGCGCGGTCACGATCAGTAAAGACGGGCGGACGGTCAGCGCCGCGGCCTCGGGCAGCGGTTTGTATCAGGTCTCGGTGGTGCCCTCGGCCGAGGCGGCAACGCGCATCGCGGTGGAGGCGCAGGCGGGTTCGGCTCAGGTGGTGGGATTCGAAGGCATCACACTCGCTGTACGCGATGTAAACGTCGGTATCAATCAGGCCGATACAGCCACCGACCGGGTGATTGACTTCGCTGCGTTCGATTTCAGAGCAGTCACCGGGCCGGAGCAGTCGCGCCAGCTCACGCTTGATGGCGCGCGTCACGAGCAGATCAGCGTGAATGCGGGCGTCACCCTCAAGCTGGGTGATTATGTGCACCTCGATGGCGAGGCCAGCTTCGAGCAGTACAGCAGCACGGTGACGCTCGCTGACGGAAGCAAGATTGCCGTCGATGCCATGGCAATCGGTGCAAACAACGTGAGCGCCTTTGCCGGGGTGAACGGCCCTTATCGCATCGACGCCAACGGCGACGGCGTGATCGATACGAACGACACGCGTGTCAACACCGAGGCCGTCGGCTTTTCAATGTCCGATGTCGACATCGGAATCGGCCTGTTCCAGGCCAAGGCGGGCCAAAAGACGATTGCGGGCGTGAGCCTGGATGGCGTGAGTTGGCTGTCACTGCAGGCTCAGGCGGGGGCGGTCGATATTGTCGGCATCCCGTCGCTCACCCTGGGGGTCAACGCGTTCGGTATCGAGGTCAACGAGGTGCACGGCCTGAGCCAGGCGCAGGCGAGCCTCGCGGATCAACTGGTGATCGACTTCCTCGCCATGGGCGAGGGCGACGGGCCCGCCTACGCTGTCCGGACCGGGGCCGACAGCGAGATCAAGTTCACCATGGACGGTCAGCTCGGGCAGCTGCTCCAGCTGAGAGGGGATGTCACGGCCGAGGTCGGCGACCTGCTGTCGGTCAGCGGCACGATCAGTTTTTCCCAGAGCACCCGCACGCTGAACCTCAACGAATCGTCCGACGAGATTCAGCGCCTGTCTGTGCTGGCGAGCTCACGGCTTGCGCCGGCCCTGGGGGCCAGCCAGGCAAGCGGCTATCGGCTGCAGATTGCAATCGACGGCAAGACCTACACCACCTCTGATCTTGCTCGAGATGCCGATGCTCAGACGATCGAAGATCGGCTGAATGCGGCGCTCGGCGGCGATGGCAGGGTCACCGTTCAAGCGCTGGCCGACAGCACCTTGCAGGCCGAGGCGCTGCAGCTTTCGGGTCAATGGCGTCTGGGCGATCAGATCACGCTGCGCGGCCTGGCGGGCAAAGGCCTTACCTACACGGTGAGCCCGGACGATCTGTCCAGTCAGACCGGGTCGCTATCGGAGGCTGCCCTGCAGCGGCAGATCCGCCTCAATATCGCAGCAAAGCTGCGCGACCTCATCAATGGTGCGCAGGACCGGCGCGTGTTTGCCGAAGGTGACGCCGACATCATCACGCTGACGGCCTTGAAACCGGGAACGGCGGGCAGCTTCACGTTCTCGGTTGCGCCGGGGGCGCCGCTCGCCTCGGCGACCATCACTCAACTCTCCCAGAGAGCGCTTGCCCAGGGGAGTCTGCCGCAGCGCGAGTTGTTGCTGCTCGACGGCCCGTTTGCGGTTGGCGATGTCATCACGCTCTCGGGCATTGCCGATGCACCGGTTCGCTACACGCTGGTCGCTGAAGACTTCAGCGTATCGGGCGGTGTCGAGGGTGAACTGGCGTCTCGCTATCGGGTGGCGAATAACGTTGCCAACAAGCTCAAGGCCGCGCTTGCTGCCGCACCGGGTGCCCGCGCCACGATCCAGGTGGAGGGGGCGTTCGCGAAGTTCGAGGCCACCACCTCCGGACCTGAGGGTGCGTTCGAGCTGGGTGTGACCATGCCTGCCGAGGCGTATTACTTCGTTACGCAGGCTGCGCGCAGCCAATTTGATGTGAGCTTCTCGGGCCAACTGGCTGGTCTGGATCTGGCGCCTCTCAAGGTGCTTGCGCCCAGCGCCTCGGGCGTGGCGGCTGCAACGACCTCGGTGACCGACGTGGCGCAAGGCGGCGCGGCGAGAACGGTGTTGGCGAATGTTCTTGCGATCAGCGGATCGGATGTCGATGCCCGTATCGCAACCGGTAAAGATGAGGCGGCTATCGGTCTCGCACTCGACAATCTCGATTTCAAACTCGCGATTGCCACCGCGGTGGATCAAAGCGATCTTCGCAGCTGGATGGGTGTGGAGGCCGCGGCCGATCGGCTCACGCTGCTGGGAACCGAATCGATCGGACTCAGACTGAGCGGGACCGACCTCGGCGTCCGCTTGAACATGGGCCTGGGAACCACTGAGCGGGGACTCGCAAACACCGTCACCGCCGATTGGAGCGAGGCCTCGATCAACTTCCCGGCGTCGAGCGCTGCGGACGAGCGCGGGTTCGATCTGACCGGGGACGTTTTCGAGGTGGCCGGGACGATCGGACTCGGACTGGCCGATACCCTGGAAATCGACGGTGAGGTGGTGCTGTCGCGTCAGGAACTGGACGTTCAGATCGGCGGGCGCACACAGGCCACTACCGGTTTCCTGGTCGGTGCCAAGGGTGTCTCGGCGTCTATGCGCGGCCTGGATGTGCAAAACGCATCCCTCGCGCTCGCGCTGTTGCGGCCTGCAGATCCGGCAGCCGACGACACTCGCAGCTGGCTCGCAGCCAGGGCGTCGGTTGACTCCATCACGCTCGATGCTTCGGCGCTGGGACTTCCTGAAGACCTGATCCGGGTTGATGGCAAATCACTCACCGTCGAGATGAATCAGGCCATCGGCTATCGAGGGGGCGTGGAAAACATCGAGGTGCTGAATCTCGCCAAGCAAGGCAGTCTTGATCGCGCGATTTTGGTCCCCACCAGTAAAGAGGGAGCGACTACGCGGCTCGACTACAGCGCCCGGAGCGGAGAGTTTCTGCGGGTTGCGCTGGATGCCGAGATGACGGTGGGCGATGTGCTCAGCATGAAAGGCAGCTTTGGCGTATCGGGGCTGGGGACCCGAACGGTCAGCCTCGACGACGGCAGCGATCGCGTCGTCCAGACCACGCTGCTGACCGCTCAGGATCTGGATATCGAATTTGGCGCTGGCGCAGGATCGGATGACTTTGTCGGCATATCCCTCACAGGCGCCAACGTCGGTCTGGTGCTCCTCGATGATGAAGCCAATCGGGACAGCTTCCTGGGGCTGCAGGCCACGGCCGACTCCCTGGCGCTGGACGGCATCGAGGGCTTGTCGCTCGAGGGCTCGAACCTCAGCGTGACATTGAATGTGGGTCCTACCGCAGGGACCTCCGCTGGCCGGGTGGTGGACTTCACCAAGGGCGACATCGATGGCAACGGCAAGCGGGACGGAAATACGCCCTTGATCGTCAATGGCCAGTCGCTGGGCGCGCTCAGTGCGCGCACCACCACGGTGATCGTTGAGGGCAACGCAGCCCTTGAGGTACGCGATCCGAACGCATCCATCGAAGCTCCTGCCTTGCTGGCGGGCAACGCGAGTGTGCGCTTCGAGAAGCTCGGTGACGAGCCACTCAAGATTGGCGCGACGGGTCTCACGGCTGCGGTCGACATCATGGGCCAGCAGATCCGGGTCATGGATGGTGAAATCGGTCTGGTCAGCAGCGACCAGGGCTTCGCGCTGGATCTCGATGCGTTGTTGAGCCTTCCCGTGCCGGGAGTCACCGGACTGGTGCTGTTTGGCGATGTCAGCCTGGCGCTCAACCGCACCGGTCAGGCGCTGAACGAGACGATCACCGTTGGCAACAAGCCGGTCACATTGAAGTTTGAGAGCGGCGCCGATACGACCGAGTTCAGTATCGGTGAGCTCGACGCATCAATTGATGGTGTGCTCGGAGACGGCATCCGCGATCTGGCCAAGAGCATGAACCGCACAAGCGAGGAACTGCGCGCCGCCGAGCCACTGCCGCTGATCGGGCGCTCGCTCGATGACCTGATGCACCTGTCCGACGGGCTCAGCATGGGCCAGCTGACCATGGACTACCTGGGTCAACCGACGACGGCGTTTGGTGCGAAGGGGGTTCCGACGCTCCGCGGGCTGGAGCAGTACCTGCGGCAGAACTGGAAGATGGGCGACAACACGCTGCCCGAGATCCGGTTTGATCTTACCGAAGACGGCCTCGCGTTCGGCTTTACCGGCGAGATCAATGTCAAGGTCCCCGAGCTCGCGCTGGATCTCCAGGGCGCGCTGGATGAGGTGGGCCTGGCCTTGAACGGCCAGATGGTCGTTGCCGCAGACTTTGGTGCCAGCCTCGACTTTGATTTCAAGATTGGCTGGCGCGATGGTCTCGACTTTGACTTCGAACTTCGCTCGCTTGCAGTCCACGGCAGTCTGTCGGCGAAAGATGTGATCCTGAATGCCAATCTGGGCCCGATCGGCTTGAGCCTGGGTCGCCCGGATGATCCGATCCTGAATCTGGGCAGCGTCTCGCTCAAGCCCTTCGGCGGGGCAAGCGCCCTGGCTGGTGCGGTGCCGCCCACGGGCGGTTTGGCTTCTGCCGTCAAATTCGTGAAGAGCGTTGGCGCAACTGCTGGCGCAGGCGTGACGTTCTTCGAAACCTCAACCTCCGAACTCGTCACACCCGAGCATGAAACTGCAACGGTGAGAGTCTGGGCGCCTGCGGCGGGCCGAACGGTGGAGCTCAAGCTTGCCAACAGCACCAACCCATCCGTGTCGGTGGTTGCGTCCGCCAGAACAACCGCCCCGGGCTGGCAGACCCTGAGCTTTGATTTCAGCCGGCCTGTAAACGGCACGAAACTCGATCACGCCCAGTCTTACAACCAGGCAAGCCTGGTGTTCGAGCCGGGCGTTGCAGGCAGCGATCAGACGTACTGGTTTGATGACGCCAGGTTCCTCTCAACGGTCAACGGCGCTCCCGCCCAGGCCTGGAAGCGCGCGAGCCTGTCCGCCGAGTTGGCGGCTGAACTCAGGTTCATGAACGGCGAATTCACGCTCGATGTACCCGCCGAGGACAACCGCTTCGAGCTTGTGTTGCCGGTGTACGCCAGCCTTGCAGGGATTGATCTCACGGACGATGCCGCGAAAGCCCCGCTCATCACGATCTCGGCCAGTCCGTTTGAAGGAAAGTTCGATGTCGAGGCTGAGAACCTCGATTTCCTGTCGAATCTCGGTACCAAGTTCAACATCGTCGATCTGGTCAACACCCTGCCCAAGGTGCTGAACTACCTGCAATCGATTGATGTGAGCGAACTCGGGTTGTCCAGCCTGCCCTTCATCGAGCAGTCGGTCGAGGATGTGCTCGATCTCGCCTCGGTATTCAAGGCGCGGGTGGTTGACCGCATCAACTTCAACCGGGAGATCGTGCCGTGGCTGCCTGCTGCCGGCGAGACCGCGCTGGCGCAGGGTGCGGTGCCCGAGGCCAAGCGTGGAACGGCATTGCTACAGGGCGCAGCCGGACAGTTTGCGGCGTCGATGAAGGGCTACTGGATCACCGTTCGCGGCGTTGACACGCAGGGTGCGTCGCGCACCGTGACCACACAGATCATGGGCGTTGCCGACGACGGCAGCCGCGTCAGTCTGGTGCAGAACTTCGTTGAAGACCTCGACGAGGTGACCTACAGCGTGCATCAGAAGATCCAGCCGATCCAGACGCTGACCGAATTCGCCAAGGCACTCAACGACTCGGGGCTGCTGGGCGAGGAGAAAGTCACCTTCAACGCGACGACAGGGGATCTGGTGCTGCCCGTTCGGTTTGCGGGGGCGCTTGCCGACTTGCAGACCCCGATCCGTTTCGTATTGGGCGAGGACAGTCCGATCAGCCTGACCACCACGGCGACCGGCCTTCTGAAGGTCGATGTGAATGCCGGATTCGACCTCGTGCTGGGTCTGGGGGGCGAGGAGATCGAGCTCGCGATTGACCGACTCCAGGCAAGCGCCGATCTTCGATTGGCGGTGGAGAACCTGGAGGTGGCCGCGCAGCTGGGCTTCCTCACGATGGCGGCAGGCGGCGTGGGCTCAGGCTCGGGCATCACCCTCGACGCGCGCGTTGCCGTCGCGCTCGACCGCACCCCCGACAACGACACGGATGGCGCCCGCTTCGATATCGGCGAATTGTTGACCGCCGAGGCGCTCAACAGCGTCCAGTTCGATGTCACGGGTCGCGCCTCTGCAAGCCTGAAGGGACTCACGGTTCAGGTCGGCCGTGCCAGCACGACGATTGACGGCGAGTTGGGCATTTATGTGCCCGAGCTGCTCAACATGCAGCAGGTCGAGATGCGTACGGCGCCCTTCGATCTCGCGGCAGCCATCCAGGCGGGAACGCTTCCCGACGGTGCGATCGTTGTTGTGATCCCGGATGTCGAAAACCTGTTCGACGTTTCGAACCTGAGTTTTGCGGATCTGGTGGAGGGCGTTCGGTTCGGGCTCCAGACCCTCGACGAGCTGGTGGGCGACATGCCGTTTTACACGGCCCAGTTGCCCATTCTCAACAAGTCGCTGTCGGAGGTGATTGCGGTCGGTGAGTCGTGGCTGGGTGTGCTCGATGAGGTGATGAAGGATCCGGCAGCAAGCCTCGACAAGGCCGAGGCCGCGCTGGAGAAGGGCCTGGGGCTGCAGCCCGAGCAATTCGATCTCAGCATCGATACCAAGGTCGGAAAAGTTTTCCTTGATCTGCACCTGGGCGCGCAGTACGGCGAACAGTTCGCGCTCAACCTCGAACTCGCCGAACTCGCCAAGCTCGCGGGGCTTGAACTGTCGTCGGATTTCGAAAGCCTGGTCGATGCCTCCGGCAAGGCTGCGGTGGCGCTCGCCGCCGGTGTGGACTTGCAGTTGCGACTGGGGCTGACGCTTCCAAAGAAGGTTGGCGATGCGCCGTCGCTCAGAATCGAAGACTTTGATCCGGTGACGAATACCGGGACGCGCGTTGCGCTGAGTGCGCGCCTGGCGGCAACCGATATCAATCTCGGTATCAAGCTCGGTCCGCTCGACATGGGCGTGAAGGCGGGGCATGTGGTGCTGGACGCCGACGGTCTGTCGGCAACCACGGCGCCTGCGACGTTGTCGGTGCTCTGGAAGAACGGTGCACCGGTGGTGTCCCAGACGGGTGCGTTCGACCTCAAGCTTCCGCTCACGGCAAGGCTGCTGGGCCGGGACATGCAGATCGGCCAGCTCGTGGTCGCCACCGACCCGGTACACGGCGATCAGGGCCTGCGCGTGTTGGTCGATGAACTGGCGGGCATCCGGGGACCCAACGAGCCCAGGGCGCTGATGGTGAAGCTCCCAGACCTGGATCTGGTTCGCGCAGACAGCAACACGCTGCTCCAGTTGCTCTATGACCCGACCAATGTGCTCGATGGGATCGACAATGGCCTGGGCGCTCTCCAGGACCTGTACCAAAGCAGCGCGGCTGCCAGCTTGCCGCTCATCGGCACCGGCCTTGCCAACTCCGGGCGGATGCTGGCCGAAATGCGCGGCGGTCTGCTGAAAGATCTGCGGGCCAAGCTTTCTGGCGCGGGCAAGCCGATCGAGGTGATTCGAGAGGAACTGTTCAACCTCTTCAGCAACCTCGGCATCCTGCAGGATCAGGATGGCGTGGCAGGCCTGTCTGTCGATGACGTGGCCGTGAACTTCTATGACGAGCCAGGAGCGCTGATCCTCAAATGGCGGCCGGGCGTGCCGCTGCCCTCCAAGGCGGACTCGGTTCGCTTTGACATGAACCTGGGCGGCACCATCCTGAGCTCGGGTCTTGATCTGCCTGTTGCACTGAATCTGCCCGGTCTGACCCTGGACGTAAAAGGCGGGCTCGCCCTGAAGGCCGACTGGCACTTCGACTTCGGTTTCGGCTTGTCCTCATCCAAGGGTTTCTTCCTGGGCACCAACTGGGGCGCCGACGAGAGCGACCCCGAACTCAGCGTCAATTTTTCGGCTGTCCTGGACGGCAATCCGCTGGATGACCGCTCCACCGCCTTTGGAGGACAGGGCCGCTTCCTGTTCTTTGACGCCTCGGTGCTCGATAACGACAACAACCTCGCTCTGCCGGGTCATCAGGGCAGTGGCCTCGCTGGCGCAATTGAAATCAAGCTCAAGGGCGACGATGCGGGGAGGCTCACCCTGGCTCAGGTGTTCA
The DNA here is from genome assembly GCA_049423065.1 of Burkholderiaceae bacterium. Taxonomy (GTDB): domain Bacteria; phylum Pseudomonadota; class Gammaproteobacteria; order Burkholderiales; family Burkholderiaceae_E; genus SYIM01. The sequence goes on along the minus strand of JBMSQB010000075.1, from coordinate 6,436 downwards.
GCCCTGGCGCGATCGAGGCCAGTATCAAGGTGGACGCCGACCTGAACATGGGGTTGGGCCTTCAGGTGTTCGGTTTGCCCAAGCTGATGGGCGATCTGGTCATCGACTGGGGCTGGCGCTCCAACGACCCCAAGACACAGCTCCCGGATATTTCGATTCGCAACCTGCGCATGGATCTCGGCACCACAGTCACCGACTTCCTGGCCCCGATCGCGAGTTCGGTGGCGAAGGTGGCCGAGCCGTTCCGGGGCGTGGTGGATGCACTGACCACCCCCATCACCGGCGATCTTGCCAGCCTGCTGAACGATGTACGACGTACGCTGGGACGGGGTCCTGATGCCACGTTGAAGGGCCTCATCGACGTCATCAACCAGTTGGCGGGTGGCCGTGATATCGACTGGTCCTTCCTTGAAGCGATCCGGTTCGCGCTCGGGCTCGTTGACAAGGTGGCCTCGTTGTCGGCTGGGGGAAGCCTTCCGCTTGGCAGCATCTATGGGCTGGGCACGGCCAACCCGAGGTTCACCAAGGCGGAGTTTTCGTCAGCGGGGACCGGTGATCCAGCGAGCACGTTCATGCAGCGGCTCGAGAGCCTCAGCAGCCAGGCCTCGGGCGGTGCGAGCGCGGTCACAGCGCGCAGTGGCTTCCAGGTCTTGCCTTACATCCTCGATATTGGAAACTGGTCCAAGCTCTTCAGTGGCGGCAATGCCACGCTCTTCACCTATGAGCTGCCCTTGCTGACATTTAACCTGATGTCGTTTGACAAGGTTCTGTTCAATTTTGGTCTGCCTGTCATCAATGCCGGGGTCAATATCGGTGTCCGGGGCAACGCTTCCGCGTTTGTCGATCTTGCGTTCGGCTTTGATACCTACGGCATCACCAAGGTGGTCAACAGCGGCCGCTTCGATCTCGCCAAAGGTGGCGGCGTGCTCGAGGCGCTCGGTCAGATCACCGGCGACGATGTGTTGACGGTGCTCGACGGCTTCTACGTCAATGACTGGACGATGCCCGAAATCAAGAATGACAAGATCGACGCCGGCACGGGTGGGGTGGAAAAGCCGGAGTTCGGTCTCAACGTCAATCTGGAGCTCTACGGTGCTTTGAACGTGCTGATCGCCGAGGCGGGCGTGGCAGGCAGCGTCCGGGCGTCGGCCACGGTCGATCTCAACGATCTCAAGACCGGCAAGATTGTTCGTGACAGCAATGGGCAGGTGAGCTCGGTTGTCTACACCGGCGACGGAAGGGTGCGTGTCTCGGAGATGGCGGCGTTGATGCGTTACCCGGGATCGCCCGGTGGCGTATTCAACCTCTTCGATCTCAGCGTGGAGGCCTCGGCCTCGGCCTATGTGTATGTGACCTTGTTTGGGCTGAAGGCACGCAACCTGTTCACAGGCCAGGTCACCGGAAACATCACGCCGGACACCACGTTCAAGTACACGCTTGCCGATTGGCGACTGCTCGATCTGAAGATGACCGGACCCACGATCACTCCGGTTCTGGGCACGGTCAATGGAGGGGTGCTGACGCTCAACGTGGGACCGCGTGCGGCAGAGCGGCTCTACCTCATCACCGAAGACAATTCCGAAAGCGTCATGCTCAGCGGTCAGTCCTCGGGTGTGGTCGATGTCGAGTTCAGCGGCTTCCATCAGAGGTTCTCGGGTATCACCCAGGTCGTTGCCGACCTTGGGAAGGGCAACAACACGCTCGACGCCTCACGCATGTTGAATGCGGTCTCCCTCGATATACGCGCGGGCGCGGGCAACGACACGGTGCTGCTTGGGGCGGGAGGCGGTCGGGCTGTCTCGGCAGCCGGTAACGATACGTTCCGTGCACTTGAAACCAGCCAGGCGCCAGCGTTCTTCCTGACGGGTTCCGGTGACGACAAACTCTTCGGCGGTTTGGGTAACGATGTTCTCTATGCAGGGATCGGCAACAACCAGATCTCGGGCGGCGGCGGTAACGACACGCTCTATGCGATCGATGGCGTCAACCGCCTGAGCGGTGGCGCAGGTGTCGATCGATATGTTTTCCTTGGCGAACTGGGCGCGAACAAGATTTCCGAGACCGGCCTGGACGGTTCGGATATTGATTTCTCGGGCATGTTGCCCGCGGAAATCCGACGGCTGATCGACCCCGTTGATCGGCCCGGGCTGGGCGTGTCGGTTCCGGTTCAGTTCATGGCGACGCGCGGCGCGAAATCTGAGCTTCGATTGAACGGGACACCGTTCAAGAGCGCGCTCCCCGGAACCGCTGTCGTCACGGTATCGGCGAAGGATGGCGACATTTCCGCGCGAACTGCAACCGGCGTTGAAGTGCGGGGCGCAGGCAGCGAATGGACGTTTACGGGAACCGTCAGCGCGCTCAACCAGTACTTCACTTCCCCAGGCAATGTTGCCTACACGTACACCAGTGCCGAGGACAGCCGTACGCTCACGGTTCGCCTGGCGCAGGCCGGCTTCACAACCGAAGCGCAAGCCCTTCTGTCGCCCGCAGAATCGGTTGCGGTTCCCGGGTCGGTCGCGTCGTGGAGCGACCTGTCGGTGCAGGGGCAGGTGGTGGCTGCCGCGGGCAAGCCGCAGTCGGCATCAAGCTCGGGTCTGTATCTCTCGCTGGATGGTGGGCGTGCATGGCAGGCCATTGCAGCCGCCAACGGCTTGACGATCGAGCGGGTCAGTGTCTCGCCCAACGGTCAGACCATTGCGGCGCTGGCCGCTCCAGGCAGCATCATTGTCAGTCGAGACGGCGGTGGTACCTGGTCCACGGTCAGCCTGCCTGCCGGCAGCTATCGCGATGTGCTGGCAACCGATGATGGACGCGTATTCGCAGGGCAGGCGCCCACCCAGACCACGCAGCGCCAGCAGGCTGCCAACGGCTCATGGACCAGCGTCACCACCAATGTGCCGGGCCTCCTGTTGGAACTCAAGTCCACCGATACCGGCTGGCGGGTGCAGCAGGCCAGCGCGGTCAACAGGAACTGGGCTGATCTGGCGGTTTCTCAAAATGGCGAAAGGCTGCTCGCAGCCACCGGCAAAGCGGAATTTGGCTCGGCGGCGGGCGCGTTGCTGCTCGGTCAGATGGCTGCCGGCGGTGCCATCACCTGGACCGACATCACGCTTAACGCAGGCAACAACGCCAACTGGGCAAGCGCCGACATGGATCCCACCGGTCGCTTCCTGGTGGCGGCCACGACCGATGGCTCGGTTTTCGTCGCAGATACCCGGGCGACCGACTGGAAGTGGGAGCGCGTACGGGCAGCGGGTGGGCTCGCTGGAACGCAGGTTCGGGTCACGATCAACGATGACGGGACCACGCTGGTCCTGACCAGTGGCGCAGGCAGCGATGGCGTCTGGGTGAGCCGCAATCGGGGCGCGGGCTGGTCGCAAACCAGCGCAGGCGCACTGGGCATCCATCCGAGCCAGGCGCTGACTCAGGCCTACGCCGATGCGTCGGGTACGAAGGTTTCTGTGGCGGCCGGGTTCGCGGCGCAATCGTCAACAACCGGGAGCGCCGCTTCGCAGCGTGTGTTGCGGTTCCTTCCGCCATCGTCTTCCGCCGCACCCAGCCTCAACCTGCAGGACCGGATCGCGGTGGCGGCCGACGCGTTCACGCCCCTGGCCTTTGCCTCGGGCGCAGTCTGGGATGCCGATTCGGCGTCGGTGTCGGTAAGTGTCACGGTTCCGAAGGGTGGGCTGGGCGTCTCGATGCCTGATGCACAGTCGCTCAATGTCACCGTCACTTCCCTCCCCGATGGCGTGATGTTGAAAGGCTCGCCAGCCAACCTGTCTGCGTTCCTGGCCGGTAACGGCAACCTCCAGTTCGCGCCTGGAAAATCCGGGATCGAGGGGCCGCTTGTCTTCACGCTGGACGATGGTGTCAATGTCAATGTGCACCGCGTCGAACTCGTGGTGGAGCGGCCGGTCACGCTCCGGGCGGTCTATAACGCGGGCAGCCTCGAGATCGTCGATGCCGAACGCAACTCGGCGCGTCTTGGCCGAACGCTTTTGAACGAATTGCGGCTCGGCGATCTTGGCGACCAGTTCGAGGTGACAGGTCTGAGTGATCAGCCGCTGGTGGTGCGCGCGTCGCTGGGCGCCGATGAAACCATCATCAACCTTGGGGCGACCAAGGCGCCTGACAACCTCCCGCGCACGCTCGTTCTCAAGGATGTACCAGGCGCTGTGGCGGCGACCAGTCAGCTTGACGACGACACGCTGACGGTTCGCTTCAAGCCCGTGCAGACGTCGAGCACCAAGAACGTGGTGACGCTCGGCCGGGGCGAACTGGTGAGCGGCGTCGAGAAGATGGTCTGGGATGACACGCTGGGCACCCTGCGCCTGGTGGGCGATACGATCGTGATCAAGGGCGTCGGCACCAACCCCATCGAATTGGGTAACACCAAGCTGGTGGTGGACGCCAAAAAACTGGTGTTCGAGGCCGATGTTCGGGTGAAGAGCGCATCGCATATCCAATTGAATGTGAGCGAGAGCATTACGCTCAGTGCCCTTCGCCAGGTCGGCATCAACGGCGCACCCGATACCAAACTTTCAGTGCAGGACGCGTTGTCCAAGGGCGCCGACGGCAAGGTATTGGCGCAGGTGATCCAGCCCGTCACGATTGCGCCCCCCGCAGGAGGTGGCGCGGTCGATTTGAGTGCGTTTGCAAGCGCTGGCACGGCGCTTCAGGTCATTCCCAAGGCGGGAATGTCGATCTCCCTTGGCGGTATGGGTGGAGGGCTCACGCTTGACCCCAGCAGGCTCTCCGGACTGCCATCACTGGTGATCGGCGCGGCCGGAAGCTCCAGCCCGGTCACGGTCGGAGGGGGGGTGACGCAGCTCTCCGTGCCTGTTCCCCTGGTCATTCAGTCGCAGGGAACGGGCGGAAAGGTGGATGTGATCGGGGCCGTCAAGGGTAAGCGGCTCGCGATCTTCGGTCCTGGCAACACCACCGTGTTTGCAGACGGTGCCGTGGTGTCGATGAGTGACGGGATCGAGATCAACGACGCGGTGCGCTTCGATGGCACGGTCACGATCAATGCAGGCGACCGTGCTACGAGTCAGGCGGGCGACCTGCTGGTCACTGGGCGTATCAACGGGAGCACGGGCTCGTCGGATCATCTGGAACTGTCGGCGTACAACGGCACGATTTCGCTCAATGACCGCGTGGGCGATGGCCTCGGCTACACAAGCGGCACCACGATACTCAGTGGGGGAACCGGCTACGCCGATGGTGAATACCAGGAGGTTCCCCTGCTGGGTGGCAACGGGTCAGGTGCAACGGCCAACTTCAAGGTTGAAGGCGGGGTTGTTACGCAAGTGACCGTGGTGTCGGTCGGCGGTGGATATCGGGTGGGTGACCGGCTGACGGTTGCGCGATCCACCCTGGGCGATCTGGTGGGTGCGTCGTCAGGCTTTGAGCTGCGAGTCGATGCGCTGTCTGATCTCGAACGGCTCACGGTGACCGATGCGCTGAATGTCACCTTTGGCGAGCGACTCTATGTAGATGGCGACATCACCATTCAGGCAAGCGGCAAGGTGGTATTCGGTAATGAGGTCGTGCTGCATAACGGCGGTCGCCTGGTGATTCAGGGAGCGGCTGAAGTGGAATTTCTGGCCGGTCTCCGGTTCGAACCCGACGCCACAGGCAAAGCGGGCTCTCTCGCGCTAAGTTCGCCGAACGCCTCGGTCACGTTTGCGCAGGGTCTGTTTGCGGGTCCGGGTGATGCCATGCGCTGGACGGGGGTCGGAAGCCTGACTGCCTTGGCGCCGGACGCATCCAGCCAGAAGGGTAGCGTGTCGGTCAGCGGCGGGGCACTCGCGCTCGCCGAAGTACCCGGATCAGCCCGCAACAGGGTTGATCTCGATCTGGACTCGCTCACGCTTCAGGCGAACAGCTTTGCCCTGTCGGCGACACCTGGATTCACCGCGAATTTGCTGCTGGGCCAATTCGCTGTCACAACCGCTGCCAGCGTGGGTGCGACAGCCGCGCCGCTCAAGGTGAATGCCTCTCGCGTGACCGCTCAGAGTTCAGCGGGCGACGTGAATCTGGAAACCGGCCTTGCGCCAGCTGAAATCTCCATCCAGGCGAGTGGTTCAGCGCGGGTGGTTGCTGGCGGCAATGTCACGCTTGGCACCGTGAACGTCCCGGGGAACCTCACGGTGACCGCGGGCGGTGCTGTTGGCGATAGTGGTGTGCTGACGGTGGGAGGGGTGTCGAGCTTCGCGGCGGTCGGTCAGGCCATCACGCTGGACAGCGCGAACGATTTCGTGGGGTCGGTCAGCGCGAGCGGCTCGCAGATCACGTTGCGTGACGCGACAGCACTGGACCTTGGCACGGTCAACGCCACGGGTAACCTGACGGTGACCGCAGGCGGCGCGATCAGCGACAGCGGTGTACTAACGGTGAGTGGAACGTCGAGCTTCACAGCGGTCGGGCAATCCAT
>JBMSQB010000074.1:0-22703 GCA_049423065.1 Burkholderiaceae bacterium | reverse complement strand
CTGGAGGGCGCGCAGGCGCGGGTTGAAAAGCTGGACGCGACCCTGCCCTATGCCCGCGCGCAACTCGCAGGCAGCGTTCAGCTCTCCGGGGCGCAGCCTTTTTCAATTGCAGGGTCGCTTGCCGGGGTTGATCCCAAGCAGGTTCTGGAGCATCTGGGGCTGGATGCGCCTGCGCAGGCTGCCGGCGAGCTCAATGGTGAAGTGCAGCTGCGCGGTGCACTGGGCGGAGCACCGCAGGTCGATGCTCGACTTGCGCTGCGCGAGAGCCGAGTCGCAGGCCAGCGGCTCAGCACCTCGGCGAACCTCTCCTATCGTCATGACACGCGTCGGATGGGGGTTGATGCCCGGCTCGATTGGGGGGGCAACGGTCTCACGCTGCGGGGCTCGGTCGGCGCCAGCGACGATCGACTGGGGATTGCCGCGCGGTTTGATCGACCGGGCCTGTTCGATCAGCGTCTGTCGGGAAACCTGCGTATCGATGCCGAACTGTCCGGCCCGCTCGAACGCGTACGGCTCGCTCTCAAGGCCAATTCGCCGAGGCTCGCTGTGGCTGGGGCCATGACGCTCGCCGATACCGAGCTCACGGTCGAGGCCGGCGATCTCCGCGCCCTCGCAGCGTCCCTAAGGGTAGCGAGCGGCCTGCGCGCCGATCAGCCCGCCGGCGATGATCCCGAGCGGCGCCCCGATACCGCTCCCCCGCTCGTGGTTGCGCGTCTCGCAGCGCGGGAGGTTCAGGTTGCCGGCGAGCGTGTCCAGGCCTTGCGCGCGGCAATCACCGGGGGCCCGGATGCGCACGCGTTTCAGATCGCCGCACGTGTGGCCAGTCAGGCGATTTCAATGAGCGGCAAAGGGCGGCTGGTGCAAGGCGCTGCGCCGGGCTGGTCCGCACGACTCGAGGCCCTGTCGGTTGATGGATGGGTATCGGCGCGCTTGCTCGAAGCCGCCGAGGTGAGTGTGGGCGGCGGAGTCGCCCGCATCGAGCGGTTTTCCCTGGGTGCTGACGGCGGTGTCCTCACGATTGACGAGGCCAGCTGGTCGGCCGCGGGTCTCACAACGCGGGGCGAGGCCCGCGGGCTTTCGCTCCGTCCGCTGGTCGACTGGCTGGAAGGGGGGGCGAATTCGCGTCCGACGTCGGCGCAGGCGTCGGCTGCGGCCGATGCGCGAGGGGAGGCCGCGGAGCGACTGAGGTCGCTCCAGCTGAATGCGCGCTGGGCGCTTGCCGGGCCTGCCTGGGACACGCTGGACGGCGACTTCTCTGCCTCATTGCGGGCGCCCGCGTCAGACGACCCGGTGATTGGCAACAACCGCGTCGATATCCGGCTTGCGGGCGGACGGCTCGATGGCGAGGCGCGGGTTGCGATCCCCTCGCTTCGTTTCTCAAGGCGGTACACCGCGCCCGACTGGACGCTCGATGGCGAACTGCTCTTCAGCGGCCGGGTTCGCGGCACCCTTCGATCACCGGAACTGGTGGGCGCGCTTCAGGCCGAGCACCTCATGCTCTTCAACCGGTCGCTTGGCTGGCGACTTCGCGAGGGGCGGATCGAGGCACGCTTCGATGGCCGGGTGCTCACGATCGACACGATCCGGTTTGCGGGCGGCGATGGCTCGATGACGATCAAAGGCATCTTGCGGCTCATCGATCAACAGCCGGGAGCATTGCGCGGTGCGAAATCCAGTCTTCCGGTGGAAGGCCAACTGCAACTCGAGGCCCGGCGGCTGCCGGTGCCGCTGGGGCCGGGCCAGCGGCTGCTGCTCTCGGGTCTCACTGATCTGATTGCAGCCGGTGGCGAATTGCAGTGGCGAGGCCAGCTGCGTGCGGATGAAGGCTTGATCGAGTTGCGAAGCGGCGGGGTTCCAGACCTGCCTGCCGATATCCGGATCGTGGGCGAGGCCCCGGCGCGCAAGGCGCCCGCGCCTGCAGCCGAGGCGGTGGCTGGCTGGACCCCGCGCGTGGGTGCCGAACTCACGATTGCGCTCGGCGAGGCGCTGCGCGTGCGCGGCGGTGGGGTGGATGCGCGGCTCGGTGGCGAGCTGACGCTCACCGGCGTTTTGCCAGCCGCGCCGCGGGTGAGGGGGCAGGTTGACGTGCGCGAAGGAACCTTCAGCGCCTACGGCAGGCGGCTGGAAATCAGTCGTGGGGTGATCCGCTTCGCGGGTGAACTCGACAATCCTGTGCTGGATATTCTGGCGATGCGGCGCGACCAGCAGGTGGAGGCGGGGGTGTCGGTCACGGGCTCGGCGCTCGCACCTCGCCTTCGACTGGTTTCCGAGCCCGACCTGCCCGATGCGCAGAAGCTCTCCTGGCTGGTGCTGGGAACCGGTCTCGATGATGTGTCGAACGCCGGGCAGGCGCGTGCGCTCAGCGAAGCAGCGCTCGCGCTGCTCGGCCGCAGCGACGAGGGGCTGATGGCGAGCCTCACGCAGCGGCTGGGCATCGATGCGGTGTCGCTCGGCGCCACCGGGTCGAATCCGGCTGATCGACTGGGGACGGCCCGCCTGGGCCCGCCGATGGCCGGTGTGGCGGGTTCGTCTTCGGCCACTGGCGCGGCCGCGGCGGGTGCAATGCGGCAGGAGGTGGTCACCGTGAGCAAGCGCCTCAGTTCGCGACTCACCCTCAGCTACGAGCGGGGCCTGTCGGGTCTTTGGAACCTGGTGAGGCTGCAGTACGACATCAGCCGGCGCCTGTCGCTGCGCGCGCAAAGCGGCAGCGAAAATGCGCTCGATCTGCTCTATTTCTGGTGGTTCGACTAGCCTGGGTTCAGTCGGCCCGGAGCGCTTTGAGCAGGGTCTGCACGATGCTGCCGACATCCGGTGTGATGTCGACTTCGATCACCGCGCCGTTCGGTGGTTCGAGCGCGTCGAATTGCGATCGGAGGAGCGACGCCGGCATGTACCGGTGATTGCGCTCGGCCAGCCGCTTCGCGATGGTCTCGGGCGATCCTCGCAGGTGAACGACCGTGAGCGCGGGCAGCCGGTGCGCAAGCCGCTCCCGGTAACGCTCGCGAAGCGCCGAACAGGCCAGCACCACAGGCTGTTGGCGGGCGGCGCTGTGACGCAGCAGCGCGTTCAGTCGCGAAAGCCAGGGCTCGCGGTCGTGATCATCCAGCGGCTGGCCGGCGCGCATCTTTTCAACGTTGGCGCGTGGGTGGTAGTCGTCGGCATCAACGAAGCGGTACCCGAGCGCTGATGCCAATTCGCTGCCAACGCTGGTCTTGCCGCAGCCCGAGACGCCCATCACCAGGATCATCGCAGGCCCGCGACCCTGGCGCTGCCCCGGCGCGGGGCCGTTGGAGTGGGCCGTGTTCACGATCCGGTGTGACGCACTGCATGGCCGCCGAACCCGCGCCGCATCATGGCGAGCATGCGATTGGCCGGGTCGGCATTCCCCTGCGAGTCAAAGCGGGCGAACAGGGCTGCTGCAATAGCCGGGATGGGGGTACCTTGCCGGATCGCTTCATCGACGGTCCAGCGGCCCTCGCCTGAATCGGCAACGAAGGGCGCGGCATCGGCAAGCGACTGTGGGTCGGCAAGCGCATCGGCAGCAAGATCGAGCAGCCATGAGCGGATGACGCTGCCTTCGCGCCAGGCCTGCGCCACGTCGGCCGGTTTGCTCACCAGGTCGTCCCGCCGGGCGAGGAGCGCAAAACCTTCGGCAAGCGCCTGCATCATTCCGTATTCGATGCCGTTGTGAATCATTTTCGAAAAGTGGCCGGCGCCGACCTCACCACAATGGGCCCAGCCGCGTCCGGACGGCGGCGCGAGGGCCCGGATCACGGTATCCAGGAGGCCGATGGCCTGCGCATCGCCGCCCAGCATCAGGCAGTAACCGTTCGCGAGTCCATGAACGCCACCCGAGACCCCGCAGTCGACAAAGCCGATGTCGCGGGCGGCCAGCATCGCACCGCGGCGCTGTGAATCGAGGTAGTTGGCATTGCCGCCGTCCACCACCAGATCGCCGGGCGCGAACGTGGCGGCGAGGTGATTGATCATGCTGTCGGTGATCTCACCCGCAGGCAGCATGACCCAGGCCACGCGCGGCGCCGGAAGGCGGGCAATGGCCTCGTCCAGACTTGCATAGGTATGCACGCCCGACTCATCTGCCAGTTGCGTGCGGGCTTTTGGGTCGCCGTCAAAGCCGTGAACGGTCAGCCCGGCGCGTGCCAGGCGGCGACCCATGTTGGCGCCCATGCGGCCAAGGCCGACCATGGCAAGGGATGTGGCGGGGGCGGGGCGGTTGCTCATTCTGTCTCCGACGGGCGCTGAGGGCCGAGAGCATACCGCGCGGATACGCGCCGCATTGCTCAGGAAACCGATATCAGATGCCGGGCAACCTGATCGGCGCAGTCGGGGGCCAGGCAGTCGATCACCACCCGTTCCGGGTCCGACCGCAGCCAGGTGAGCTGCCGCTTGGCCAGCTGACGCGTGGCGGCGATGCCCGCGTGGGTGAGCGCCTCCATCGGGCCCGGCTGGTCGAGCCAGGCCCAGACCTGGCGATAACCGACGCTGCGAAGGGCGGGGAGTGCGGCATGGAGGGTGGGGCGTTCGCGCAGTTGCCGGACCTCGTCGATCAGGCCGGCTGCGAGCATGGTCCGGAAGCGGGCTTCGATCCGCTTGTGCAGGACCGAGCGATCGGAGGGCTCAAGCGCGATGCGCAGCGCCTCCAGCGGGGGCGCCGCGTCCGATCGCTGCTGTGCGATCCAGTGCGATAGTGGTTGGCCGGTGAGCAGGTAAACCTCGAGCGCGCGCTGAATCCGCTGCGAATCGCCGGGCGCGAGTCGCGCTGCGGTGGCCGGATCCACGCCGGCAAGCCGGGCATGGAGTGCGGGCCAGCCGGCGTGTTCGGCCTCGCGATCGAGGTCGGCGCGGAGCGCTGCGCTGGCGGGCGGGAGCTCGTGAAGCCCTTCTCGAAGCGCCTTGGCGTAGAGCATCGTCCCGCCCACGAGTAGCGGCAGCCGCCCGCGTGCGCTGATCTCGGTCACCAATCGGCGCGCGTCGGCCGCAAAGCGCGCCGCCGAGTAGCTGTCTTCGGGATCGACGATATCGATCAGATGGTGCGGCACCCGCGCGCGCTCGGCTGTGCTCGGCTTGGCAGTGCCGATATCGAGCAGCCGGTAGACCTGGGCGGAATCGACGCTCACGATTTCGACCGGGAAGCGTTCGGCAAGCGCCATCGCCACCGCGCTCTTTCCGGAAGCGGTGGGCCCGAGCAACATCACCGGCCTCATGGTGAGGAAGCCTCCCTTTGCAGGGCGGGCAACAACAGGGCGCCCGCCAGCGTGGCGCAGGTGCTCGCTGCCACGGCCACGGCAAGCGGCAGCATGGTGTCGTTGAAGCTTGCGCCCAGCGCGAGCCCGACGGGCACCGCAACCGTGTACATCAGAAAACCGCCCAGCGCAGCCGCAGCGCCTGCCTGACGGGGGAAGGGACCGATCGCGCCCATCTGCGAGCTGGGCTGAACGAGTCCGTGACCGAGCAGGATGACGAACATCGGGCCCATCAGCGACCAGACCGTCTGGACCTCAAGGAGCGCAAGGACCAGGAGCGTCACGCCCCCAGTGGCCTGCAGGATGGCCCCGCGCCGGATGGTGCCCGCGATGCCCCAGCGCGGCAGGCCGCGTCGGCCAAGTGCAGCGCCCACGATGAAGCCGATCACCACGCCGCCAAACAGGAGTCCGAATTCGCGAGGCGCCATGCCGAGGACCCGAATCGCCACAAACGGCGAGCCGGAAATGAAACTGTAAAGCGCGCAGAAAGTACCGGTGGCAAAGAACGTGTAGGTGAGGAAGGTGCGCGATCGGATGATGAGCGCATAGGTGCCCGCGAGCTCGCGGGGCGCCGTGGCCTGCGGGTTGCGATGGTGGTTGGTTTCGGCAAGGCTTCGGAGCGCGAACCACAGCATCACTGCGCCGGCTGCCGCGATCGCGAGCAGGTTGGCGCGCCAGCCAAACGCTTCTTCCAGGAATCCGCCCACGAAGGGGCCTGTGATCGGCGCAAGCGCCATCCACGCCAGTGCGCGCGACATCACCTGTGCAGCCTGTTCGGGGCCGTGACAGTCGCGAACGATGGCGCGCGCGCAGATCACCACGCAGCAGGTACCCACGGCCTGAACCAGTCGCGCAGCAAGCAGCACCGAAAGCGAGGGCGCGAATGCACCCGCGAGCGATGCGCCCAGGTAGAGCGTGCAGCCCGCGATCGCAATCGGTCGCCGGCCAAAGCGGTCCGCGAGGGGTCCCACGATCAGTTGCGACAGTGCAAACCCTGCAAAGAAGATGGACAGCGTGAGCTGCGCGCCCGATGCGCCAACCGCGAACGCCTCGCCGATGGCGGGTAGCGAGGCGAGGTAGACATCGGTGGCGATGGGTTGCATCGCCATGAAACCGATCACGAACAGAATGACCGATGTCGCCGGGTCGCTGGGTGCCGGTGCGGCCGGCGTGCGGGCGCTGGGAGCGTTCACGGATGAGGGGGCGCTTGCGGGTCGACAGTCTGTGACGGTGGCCGTCAGCGACCGCGCTGGAACCAGTTGTCGAGCTCGCCGATACCGACCTGTACCCAGGTGGGGCGCCCGTGGTTGCACTGATCGGCGCCCGGCGTGAGCTCCATTTCGCGCAGGAGCGCATTCATTTCGGCGATGCTCAGCACACGGTTGGCGCGCACCGCCGCGCGGCATGCCATGCCTGCGAGGAGCGCGTCGCGGCGTTCGGTGAGCGCGCGACTTGCGCCGTGTTCCTGCAACTCGGCGATGACCTCGCGCGCAAGCGCGGCGACATCGCCGTGGGCAAGCAGGGCCGGCACCCCGCGCACGGCAATCGAAGTGGGCGAGAGCACACTCAGATCGAGGCCCAGCGATTCAAACGCCGCGTGTTCGCTCTCAACCACGGCGACTTCTAGCGGGTCGGCACGGAAGGTGGCTGGAATCAGCAGCGGCTGATGGGCGATGCCGCGCTCGTCGAGGTCGCGCTTGAGCCGCTCGTAGACGATCCGCTCATGGGCTGCGTGCATGTCGACGATGACCAGACCGTGGGCGTTCTGCGCGAGGATGTAAAGCCCCTTGAGCTGCGCGAGCGCAAAGCCCAGGCGTGGAACCGTGGCGTCGCCAGAATCGGCCGCATGGGCGGAGGCGGAAACGGAGAGGCCCGTGGATTCCACCGCCCCGCCGCCGGCCGCCCCCGGGCTGTTGGCGCTTGTCCGGAGGGGGGAGCGGGGCAGCGAGTCCGATAGCGTCTGGGGCGAGCCGGAGGGCGGCGCGAAAAATTCCATGATCTGCGCGGCGCTGCCGCTTGCGGGGGGCGTGGCCGCGGGGCGCCCTGCCCAGCCTCTGCCAGCCGGGTCGGCGGCTCTGAGCATGCGCGGATCGTCACCACGCCAGTCAAGATCGAGCGGACGCGGGTAGAAGGCAGGTTCGGTGGCGGGCTCGGCTGCCGCGCGCGCCGCATCGACCCTCCCCGGCGCCGCACCCGCCTGCGCGAGGCCGCCCCGGAGGGTCTGTTCGACCGCGTGATAGACAAATGACCGAAGCGCCGCGCTCTCGCGAAACCTGACCTCGGTCTTGGCCGGGTGAACATTGACATCCACCTGCGAGGGGTCGACCGACAGGAACAGCACATAGGCCGGATGCCGGTCGCCGTGCAGCATGTCGGCATAGGCCTGGCGGAGCGCAAAGCCCAGGGTTCGGTCGCGTACAAAACGCCCGTTCACATAGAGGAACTGCCGATCGGCGCGAGCCCGGCTCGCGGTGGGTAGCCCCAGCATGCCGAAAAGCCGCACCGGTCCCGCCGATACATCGAGCAGGCGATGCGCCTGCTGATAGTCCTCGCCCAGACCATCGAGTGCGCGCGCTGTCCAGTCGCCGGCGGCGAACTCAAGAACCCGACGGTTCGCGCTCATGGCGGAAAACGCCACGCCGGGTTGGGCCAGTGCGATTCGCCGTACCGTGTCGATGCAGTGCGCCGCTTCAGTGGCTGAATTTTTCAGAAACTTCCGCCGCGCGGGTGTTTCGGAATAAAGGTCAATCACTTCGATGCTGGTGCCGGGCAGACCGCGCGCGGGCTGCACCTCGCCAGTGACCGAGTCGATCATGCTTGCCTGTGAGGCGTCAGCGGTGCGGCTGGTGATGCGGGTGCGGGCAACCGATGCGATCGATGCGAGCGCCTCGCCCCGGAAGCCAAGCGAGACCACCTGTTCGAGCTCGGCAAGCGAGGCGATCTTGCTGGTGGCGTGGCGGGTGAGCGCGAGGGCGAGTTGCTCTGGCGCAATGCCGCAGCCGTTGTCGGTGACGACGATCCGGTCGATGCCACCCTCTTCGATTCGAAGCTCGATGCGGGTCGCCCCGGCATCGATCGCATTTTCGACCAGCTCCTTCACCACCGAGGCGGGCCGCTCGACCACTTCGCCAGCGGCGATCTGGCTGATGAGCGAATCGGGCAGAAGCGCGATCGGTCTGGGGCTTGGCGGGGTGTTCACCCCTGGATTCTATCGGGTCAGCCGCGCAGTCGGTCGGGCGCTGACCTGTATCATCGGCCAATGGACTTTGCCCAGCTCATCGATATTTTCCTGCACCTGGACAAGCATCTTGCCGCCATGGTGCAGCAGTGGGGCCCGTGGATTTACGCGGTGCTCTTTCTCATCATTTTTGTCGAGACCGGATTGGTGGTGATGCCGTTTCTGCCCGGTGATTCGCTGCTCTTCGTGTGCGGCGCCATCGCGGCGGTGGGCGGCATGGACATCGGCATTCTGATGGCGCTTCTCGTGACCGCGGCAATCGCCGGTGATGCCCTCAATTACACCATCGGGCGAGCGGTCGGCCCCAAGGTGTTCGGCTGGCAGCGATCGCGCTGGTTCAACCGGGATGCGTTCGATCGCACGCATGCCTTCTATGAACGCTACGGCGCCATGACGATCATCATTGGCCGCTTTCTGCCCTTCATCCGGACCTTTGCGCCTTTCGTGGCGGGCGTGGCCGAGATGACGCGCTCGAAGTTCACGCTCTACAACGTGGTCGGTGCACTCATCTGGGTGATCAGCCTGTCGGGGCTGGGTTATGTGTTCGGCAACACCCCCTGGGTGAAGGAACACTTCCAGTGGGTCACGCTCGCCATGATCATCATTCCTGGCCTGCCGGCGCTCTTCGAAGTGCTGCGCCAGCTGCTTGGCTGGCTGCGCAGGCGCCGTGCCGCTACGCAGCCGGGTTCCGCGGCGCCGCTGCGTGACGGATCAGATACGACCGGATCCCGCTGAAGATTGCCTCGGCCAGCCGGTTCTGATGCTGTGGATCGGACAGGCGCCGCTCCTCATCCGGATTGCTGATGAACGCGGTCTCGACCAGGATGGACGGAATGTCGGGCGCCTTCAGAACCGCGAACGCTGCATGCTCGGCATCTCGCTTGTGGAGCCGCCCGACCTGCTCAAGCTGGTGCAGCACTTCGGCGGCCAGCTTGGCTGAATCGCGAATCTGCGCGCTGGTCGACAGGTCGAGCAGCACGCGTCGCAGCTCGCGGTCACGCACCGCCAGATTCACGCCGCCAATCTGGTCGGCGCCGTTTTCCCGATCGGCGAGCCAGCGCGCCGAGGTGCTGCTCGCGCCGCGCTCGGAAAGCACATAGACCGAGGCGCCCCGTGCGTGCGGCTCGATGTACGCGTCGGCATGAATCGAGACGAACAGATCGGCGCGCGCCCGCCGTGCGCGCACCACACGCTGCCCGAGCGGCACGAAATAATCGCCCGAGCGGGTCAGGATGCTGCGCATGTCGGTCTGCTGGTTGATTTGCGCATGGAGCCGGCGGGCGATTGCGAGCACCACGTCTTTTTCCTGGGTGCCCCCGGGACCGATCGCGCCCGGGTCTTCGCCGCCATGCCCGGCATCCACCGCGATCGTGAAGACGCCGGGCGGGGCCGCGTTGCGCGGGGTCTGCGCGCGTGGAGCCGGGTCGCGCTGCGCGGGCCCTGTGCTGGCGCGCGATCCGGGCAGATCGTTGGCAGGATCGTGTGGCGCCCGGTCCGCCTGCGACCGGCGCCGGTCATCCAACAGCTCCCGCAGCGGATCATGCCGAACCGCGGGATAGAGATCGATCACCAG
The DNA here is from genome assembly GCA_049423065.1 of Burkholderiaceae bacterium. Taxonomy (GTDB): domain Bacteria; phylum Pseudomonadota; class Gammaproteobacteria; order Burkholderiales; family Burkholderiaceae_E; genus SYIM01. Next base: position 12,628 of record JBMSQB010000074.1, on the reverse strand, counting down.
CCGATGCCGGTAGGAGGCAACCGGTGGCAGGGTGAAGACGTCGGGTGTGACGCCGGTTTTCAGATCGAGCTCAAGCCGGATGGTGCGCGCCTTGAGCGCACTGAAGCGCGCCGCTGACAGCACCGGGTCACCCGGGTCCACCCTGGGCAGCATCGAGGCGAGCCGCTCGGGTGGGGCGGTGATGCCCTCCATGTCGATGATGAGCCGCGGTGGCGAGGCCTGCAGCCGCTGCGTGGCCTTTAGCGGCGTGTCGAGTTCGAAGGCAATGCGGGTGTAATCGGGGGCTGGCCATACGCGCATCGCGAGCACGCTTGCCGCCTGCGCAAAGCCCAGATCAAGCGCGAGCTGACCGCTTGCGATCAGCGCGCTGCGCAACCCCAGTCCGGCGACGGCACCGTGGCGCAAAAGCCGGCGTCGAGGAGCGCGGTCAGACACGCCTGCCCCCGGTTGCTGAATGCAGTCGCTGCAAGCCCGCGCTCGTCCTCGGCCTCGCCAGGGTCGGCGGAAAGCCAAAGATGCAGGTCGGGCGCGGGCAAGCCATCGCCCGCGTGTTCAGGCCACTCGACCACCACCACGGTCTGGCTGTCGAAAGCGTCTTCAAAGCCTGCATCGCGCCAAGCACCCGGATGTGTGAGCCTATAAAAATCAAAATGATGAAGATCAAACCTCGACAGATTATAAGGTTCGATCAGGGTGTAGGTGGGACTTGCAACGCGGCCCCGGTGGCCCAGCGCCCGCAGCAGCTCGCGAACCAGGGTGGTTTTGCCTGTGCCCAGATCACCGCTTAGATAAAGACGAAACCCCGGCGTGAGGCAGGTCGCAACCCGGGCCGCAAGCCGGTGTGTGGCGTCGACGCCTGAGAGCAGGCCCCGGGCGTGAAGCAGGGCGTGAAGCGGGGCGTAAAGCGGGGCGGGGCGCGGGGTGGGGTCAGGGTCGGAGGGCGGCATGCGGGGGTCGCAAGAAAATCGGTAACGGAGGCGTTTGACGAGGACTTTGCCGGCAATTTAACCGACCCTCCTAGAATGACCGCATGACTGGATCAACGAATCCCGACCGGCAAGGGGCCGTGGCCGAGCCCGCTCCCGCCCGGCTCCCCGATCTGCCCCAGCTGCAGCGCTGGGCATCCGAGCTCGGCTTTTCCTCGCTCGGTACGACGCGACTCACGCTCTCTCACGAGGTTCGATCCGGACTGCGGGCGTGGCTCGCCGCCGGCATGCACGGTGAGATGGACTACATGGCGCGCCACGAGCGGCTGCGCGGACACCCCGAGGAACTGATGCCGGGTGCGGTCAGCGCGCTGATGGTGACGCTTGATTACACGCCCAGCGCGCCACACTGGCGCGACCACGCCTGGTCCACGATTGCCGATGGCAGGCGCGCATTCGTTGCGCGGTACGCGCTGGGCCGTGACTACCACAAGGTGGTGCGGCAACGCCTGCAGCGTCTGGCCGACCGGATTGGCGAGGCGATCGGCCCGTTCGGTTATCGCGCGTTTTGCGATTCGGCGCCGGTGATGGAGGTCGAACTCGCCACGCGCGCTGGCCTGGGTTGGCGGGGCAAGCACACCCTGCTCATCGGCCGTCGTCGCGGGTCGATGAGTTTCATCGGCACCCTTTACACGGACCTGCCGCTTGCCGAGCAGACGCCCGAGCCCGATCGCTGCGGTCGCTGCAGCCGCTGTATCGAGGTGTGCCCGACGCGCGCGATCATTGCGCCCTATCGGCTCGATGCCAGGCGCTGTATTGCCTATCTGACGATCGAACACGCCGGCAGTATTCCCGAGGCGCTTCGGCCACTGATTGGCAACCGGATTTTTGGTTGCGACGATTGTCAGCTGGTGTGTCCCTGGAACAAGTTTGCCCAGCCGTCCACAGTCAGCGACTTCGCGCCCCGGCATGGCCTGGATTCGGCGATTTTGATTGATCTGTTCGCCTGGGATGAGGCGACTTTTACCGAGCGCACAGCGGGCAGCCCGATCCGCCGGATCGGTCATGAGCGCTGGCTGCGCAATCTCGCCGTTGCAATCGGCAACGCCGATCCTCGGTCAAGCGACGAGCGGGCCAGTCTTCTCGCCGCGCTCTCCTTGCGCGAGACCCACCCGTCGGCGGTGGTGCGTGAGCATGTCGTCTGGGCGATCGACCAGCTGAGGCGCGAGGCGAAGCGCCTGAGCCCGTCTTCAGACCAGGGCGATCCAGAACGGCAGTGCAAGCGCTGACGCGATCAGCGTCATGCTGATCAGCATTGCCACAAACGCACCATCCCCGCCCATGCGGCTCGCGAGGATGTAGGCGGCCGGGGCGGTGGGGAGCGCCGCATAGGCGACCACAATCTGGGCGGGAACGGGGGGAAGCTCGAGTACGCGTGTGAGCACCAGTGCCACCAGCGGCATGGCGGCAAGTTTGACCGCGATGAACCAACCCGCGAGCATCAGCGTGCGTTTGCGCGCCGCGGGATCGCCCTGGGCGAAGATCCCCAGTTTGAGGCCCGCGCCTGCGCTCAGCAGCCCCAGGACCAGCGAGGCGGAGCCCAGGCGCAGCAAGGTGTTTTCAATGAGATCCGGCAGTCGCAGCCCCGAGAGGTTGGCAGCCAACCCGGCGACGGTGGCAAGAAGAAGCGGGTTGCGTGCGAGTTCACGCATGAGGCCACCGCCTGAATTTCGGGCAAGGGGCCAGACGGCTGCGACATTGATGGGCGGGACCGCGATACCGATGATGACCGCAGCCAGCGACAGGCCTGCATCGCCCGCCAGCCGGTGAGAGAGCGCGAGAAACACGTAGGAGTTGAACCGAAAGGCACACTGCACGCCCGAGGCGAACTGACGCGGGTCTGGATTGAGCACGGGGCGGGCGAGATAGCCGAGCGCCACGCCCGCACCGACCGCACCCAGCACCGCGCCGAGCGTGGGCCCGGCCTCGGCCGGATTGATGGGGGTGCGCGAGACGGTTGCAAACAACAATGCCGGAAACAGCACGAAATAGGTAAGCTTTTCCAGGACCGGCCAGAAGGCCTGATCTCGAAAATAGCTGCGGTGGAGCACGAACCCGATCGCAATCAGCGTCAGGTCGGGCAAAAGGAGCCAGACGGTATTCATGATGAGTGAGCGCGGCGACAGTGTATCGGAGCAGGGCCTGCGAGCCATCGAGGCGTTCTGCGACGCGGTGGGCCTGGAGGACGGGCTCTCGCGCAACACGCTGGCGGCGTATCGGCGCGACCTTGCGCTGTTTGCCGCGTGGCTTGGCAGCACCCGTCAGGCGGAACTCGACGCTGCGACCGAGGCCGACCTTCGCGCCTACATCGCCGCGCGTCACCCTGATTCACGTCCCGCGAGTGCCAATCGGCGGCTATCGGTATTCCGGCGGTTTTTTCGTCATCTGATGAGGGAGGGCCGGCGCCCTGACGATCCGTCGCTTCGGCTTCGCACGGCGCGCCAGCCGCAGCGCTTTCCCTCCACGTTGTCGTTTGCGCAGGTCGAGGCGCTGCTCGAGGCCCCCGATGTCACCACGCCGCTGGGGCTTCGTGACCGGGCCATGCTCGAGACGCTCTATGCCACCGGCCTGCGGGTCTCCGAACTGGTCGATCTGCCGTCCGTGGGCGTATCACTCGAGCAGGGCGTGGTGCGCGTGATCGGCAAGGGCAACAAGGAACGGCTGGTGCCGCTTGGCGAACATGCCTGCCACTGGCTTGGCCGCTGGATGGGCGAGGCCCGGCGCGATCTTCTGGGCGAGCGCGCCTCGGATGCCATGTTCGTGACGCAGCGTGGCCGGGCGATGACCCGGCAGATGTTCTGGACGCTGATTCGTCGTTATTCGATCGTGGCCGGCATCACTGCACCGCTCTCGCCCCACACGCTGCGGCATGCTTTTGCCACCCACTTGCTGCAGCATGGCGCCGACCTGCGCGTGGTTCAGATGCTGCTCGGGCATGCCGATATTTCCACCACGCAGATCTATACGCATGTCGCGCGCGAGCGCCTGAAGACGCTGCACGCGCAGCACCATCCGCGCGGCTAGCACGGCCTGGTTGTTCGCGCGCGCCCGCCGCGCTGAATCGGGCATACTTCAACGCCACGTGCCGGGCCGCCCTGGGGGCGTGTCCTGGTGAGACCAAGGGGACGGGCTGTGCGGATTGCGATCGTTGGACTGGGTGCAGTTGGCGGGTTGACCGCTGCGATGATGGCGCGTGCGGGCCTCGAGGTGTGTGCGCTCGCGCGCGGCAAAACGCTTGAAGCGGTGCGGCGAAATGGACTGCAGCTGATCGAGCCCGGACCCGACGGCGAGCAGCGCTCGCAATTTCCGCTCGAGGTGAGCGATGACCCGCGCGCACTCGGACGGGTGGATCTGGTGGTGCTGTCAGTCAAGGCACCGGCGCTACCCGAGGTCGCCAACTCGGTGGCTGCGCTCCTGGGCCCCGACACCGCCATTTTGTCGGCGATGAATGGTGTTCCCTGGTGGTTTTTTCACGGACTCGACGCCGCGCTGGCCGAGCGGCGCTGGCAGTCGATCGACCCCGATGGCAGCCTGGCGGCCCGGATGCCACCTTCCCGGGTGATCGGATCGGTGCTTCATCTGGGGGCGAGCACGCCCGCGCCAGGTGTGGTGCGTCGCGCGACACCGGTCCGGATCATCATTGGCGAGCCCGATGGCCGCGCGAGCGCGCGCTGCGATGCTGCCGTGGCAGCCTTTGAAGCCGCCGGTTTCCAGACCGATCGCGAGGCCCGGATCCAGCAGGAGGTCTGGTTCAAGCTCTGGGGCAACATGACCATGAATCCGGTGTCGGCGCTCACGGGCGCCACCGCCGACCGGGTGCTCGATGACCCGCTGGTGCGTGGCTTTGTGAGTCGGGCCATGACCGAGGCATCGGCCATCGGTGCCCGCATCGGTCTGCCGATCGACATTTCGCCGGAAGAGCGTCATCAGGTCACCCGCAAGATCGGCGCTTTCAAGACCTCCATGCTTCAGGATGTCGAGGCCCATCGGCCGATCGAACTCGATGCGCTGGTGGGTTCGGTGCAGGAAATCGGCGCGGCGGTGGGCGTTGAAACGCCGTTCACTGACGCCTTGCTCGGGCTCACGCGTCTCTTTGCGCGCACCCGCGGGCTCTACCCCGAGGCACCCGTCACCCCATGAACGAGCGCGTCCGTCATGTGTCGGAGACACCCGCCACGCGCTTTCTGCGCGAGCGTCGGGTGGCATTTGATGAACATCCCTATGACTATGTCGAGCACGGCGGCACCGCTGAATCAGCGCGCCAGCTGGGCGTGAATGAACACCAGGTCTTCAAGACCCTCATCATGCAGGATGAACGCGCGCGTGCGCTGGTGGTGCTCATGCATGGCGACCGCAAGGTGTCCACCAAGGCACTTGCCCGCCAGATTGGCGTGAAGTCGGTCGAGCCGTGTGCGCCGGACGTGGCAAACCGTCATACCGGCTACCTGGTGGGTGGCACCTCGCCGTTTGGCCTGCGCAAGGCGCTTCCGGTTTATCACGAATCCACCATGGAACAATTTGATCGCGTCTACCTGAACGGTGGTCGGCGCGGCTATCTGGTGTCGCTTGCGCCCGCGCAGATCATCGCGCTGCTCGGCTCGCACCCGGTGCAGTGCGCCCTCGACAAATGAGCAGCAGCGCTTCAGTGCAGGGCGGGCGCAAGCAGAAGGGGAACCCATGACCGCACAGCTCGTGACGCTGCTGGTGGCGTATCTGATCGGCTCGGTGTCGTTTGCCGTGGTGGTGAGCCGCGTGATGGGGCTTGCCGACCCGCGCACGTATGGCTCGGGCAATCCAGGGGCCACCAATGTGCTTCGAACCGGTAACCGGTTGGCCGCGCTCCTCACGCTTCTGGGGGACGCGCTGAAGGGGGTGATTGCAGTGCTCCTCGCGCGGAGTGCCAGCCCGGCGTTCGGACTCGATGACAACACGGTCATGCTCGCCGGACTCGCCGCCTTCCTGGGGCATCTGTTTCCGGTGTTTCACCGCTTTCAGGGGGGTAAGGGTGTGGCCACCGCGGCGGGCGTATTGCTGGCCGTCGATCCCCTGGTCGGCGGCGGCACGCTCGCCACCTGGTTGATCATCGCGTTCTTCTTCCGCTACTCATCGCTTGCAGCGCTGGTGGCTGCGGTGTTCGCGCCCTTCTGGCAGGTGTTGTTGCATGGCGCCGATCAACGCGCGCTGGCGGTGGCGGTGATGGGGGCCTTCCTCATCTGGCGGCATCGGGTCAATATCGGCCGTTTGCTGAACGGTACCGAGTCGCGTATTGGCGGCTCGCGCAGCCGACCCGCCGATCCCGCGCCGGGCGATACCGATCGCTGAACGCGGGCTCGCACCATGCGGATTGGCGTGGATCTGGGCGGCACCAAGATCGAGGCGATCGTGCTTGCCGATGACGGCCACGATCTGGTCCGCATGCGCATCCCCGCCCCGCGCGGCGACTATCAACGCACACTCGATGCAATCGCCTCGCTGGTGCACGAGGTTGCTGCCCGCGCAGCCGCACAGGCGTTCGGGCCAGGCGCTTCGCAGCCGCTGGCACCCGTCGGCATCGGCATTCCCGGGGCCATCTCGCCAGCCACGGGGCTGGTGAAGAATGCCAACTCCACCTGGCTGATCGGCCATCCGCTTGCCGACGACCTCGAACGTGCGCTGGGGCGTCCCGTCCGTATCGACAACGATGCCAACTGCTTCGCGGTGTCCGAGGCGAGCGACGGTGCAGCCGCGGGTGCGCGGCTCGTCTTTGGCGTGATCCTGGGTACCGGTGTCGGCGGCGGCCTCGCGATCAACGGCGAGGCGATCGTCGGCCGGATGGCGATTGCAGGCGAGTGGGGCCATAACCGGATGCCTGCCCCTGACGATGCGGTGATGGCTGCCGAGGAGTGGCCGGGTCCGCGCTGTTACTGCGGCAGGCGCGGCTGCGTGGAAACCTTTCTGAGCGGACCCGGATGGCTCGCCCGCCATCGCGAGCGTCACGCCGGCGCGCGCGAGGCGTCCGCCGAGGCACTGGTCCATGCCATGCGCGCGGGTGATGCGGCGGCGCGTGAGAGCTTCGGACGCTATGTGGACAGGCTCGCCCGGGCCCTGGCAACAGTCATCAACATCGTCGACCCGGATGCAATTGTTCTGGGCGGTGGCTTGAGCGCAATGAGCGAGCTCTATGACGAGGTGCCGCGCGTGTGGGGTCGTTATGTGTTTTCGGACCGGGTCGATACGCAGCTTCTGCCGCCCAGGCACGGTGATTCGTCGGGCGTGCGCGGGGCGGCGTGGCTGTGGCCGCCAGTGCGCTGAGCTTACAGCCTCGACCTGCCCGCAACCGGCTCGAGATCTTCCAGAGGCCAGCGTGGTTGCACGCGAAAGTTTTTGGGCGTCGACGGTAGCGAGCCCGCGCGGGCCATGGCGTCCAGCCGAAGGGCGCCGGCCAGGGCGATCATCGCGCCGTTATCGGTACACAGCGCCGGCGGTGGAAACCAGACGCGGAACCGCTCGCGTTCGGCAGCCTGAATGAGGCGTTCACGCAACTGCCGGTTTGCGCTCACGCCGCCCGCGACCACGAGTCGGCCATGCCCGGACTCGCGGACCGCGCGAACCGCCTTGGCTGCCAGCACTTCCGTGATGGCGGTTTCGACCTCGAGGGCAAGCGCTGCGCGCGCGGATTCGTCGGGTAGACCGCGCGCCACCTGGGTGCGCACGGCGGTCTTGAGACCACTGAAGCTGAAATCCAGCCCGGGCTCGTGCAGCATCGGTCGGGGAAGCTTGAAGCGCCCGGGCTTGCCCTGGGCGGCGAGCCGCGACAGGGCCGGTCCGCCGGGATAGCCGAGACCCAACAGTTTCGCGCTCTTGTCGAATGCTTCGCCGGCGGCGTCATCGAGCGTATCGCCCAGCAGTCGGTAGCAGCCGATGTCTTCCACCGCGAGGAGTTGCGTGTGGCCGCCGGATACCAGAAGCGCCGTAAAAGGCATGGGTGGCTGATCGCTGGCAAGAAGCGGCGAGAGCAGATGCCCCTCCAGATGATGAACGCCGATTCCCGGCCGGCCGAGCGCCCAGGCGAGCGTTGCGCCAACGGCTGCGCCCACCAGCAACGCGCCGGCGAGTCCGGGGCCTTCTGTCCAGGCGATGCCATCGAGATCTGCCGGTTCGAGGTTGCTGTCGGCGAGCGCCTGTCGCGCAAGCGGCAGAATGCGGCGGATGTGGTCGCGCGAGGCAAGCTCCGGCACCACCCCGCCGTAGCGCTCATGCATGTCGACCTGCGAATGCAGTGCCTGTCCGAGCAGTCCCTGCTCGGTGCAGTAGACCGCGAGACCGGTTTCATCGCAGGAACTTTCGATGCCGAGAACGCGCATCGGCGTAGTATTGCACGGTGACTTCTGCGCTCGTGTATGACCTGGTGGTGATTGGCGGTGGCGCGGCCGGCCTGATGTGCGCATCGGTGGCTGGCCAGCGCGGGCTGCGGGTGCTGCTCATCGATCACAGTGAACGGCGCGCCGAGAAAATCCGCATCTCGGGTGGTGGCCGCTGCAATTTCACCAATCTGGAAGGCGATCGCCTCGAGCGGTTTACGGGCGCCGACCCGCGGTTCGCGCGGCATGCGCTCCGCGCCTACCCCCCCGAGCGCTTTATCGATCTGGTTCGGGCTCACCGCATCGGCTTTCACGAAAAGCACAAGGGCCAGCTGTTCTGCGATCAGTCGGCTGAGCAGATCATCGACATGTTGTCGGCCGAGTGCGCCGCAGGGCGGGTTGATGAACGTCGTCCATGCCGTCTCATGGCACTTCACCGGCACGATGCGGGGTCGGAGGCATCCCGCTTTCAGGTCGATACCGATCTGGGCGCCTTTCATGCGCGGGCGGTGGCGGTGGCAACCGGCGGGCTGTCCATTCCGAAGATCGGTGCCACCGACCTTGGTTACCGGATCGCTCGCCAGTTCGGACACCGCGTGGTCGAGCCGCGTCCGGCCCTGGTACCGCTGATTTTCGATCCAGCGGCCTGGGCTGATTTCGTGACACTGGCCGGGGTGGCATGTCCAGTCAGGATTCAGACCGGGCAGTCCCCTGCCTTCGACGAGGATCTGCTGTTTACCCATCGCGGGTTGTCGGGCCCGGCGGTGCTGCAGACCTCAAGCTTCTGGCGGCCCGGCTCGGCGCTCACCATCGATCTGCTGGCTGGCGCAGATGCCTCTGGCTGGCTTGCCGACGAACGCAATGGATCGGGCCGCTTGCCGCTTGCCAGCGTGCTGGCGCACCGCATGCCGCGCAGGCTCGCGGCACTCTGGAGCGAACGCGTGCTGGGAGAGACGCTTGCGCGCCGCAAGCTTGCCGAGCTGGGGCGCCGCGATCTCGATCGGCTCACCACCCAACTCTCGGCATGGTCGCTGCAGCCCACGGGAACCGAGGGCTATCGGAAGGCCGAGGTGACATCGGGAGGCGTGGCGACCGACGAGATCGATCCCCGGACGCTTCAGTCGCGACGCGTGCCCGGGCTTTACTTTGTAGGCGAGGTGCTCGATGTCACCGGCTGGCTGGGGGGCTACAACTTTCAATGGGCCTGGGCTTCTGGCTATGTGGCGGGCCATTCTCTGGGTCGTTGAGCCCCTCTGGGTGGTTGAGCCCCTGTTCCCCCTTGCTCGTTCCCTGCCCTTCCCTTCACTTTGACTCCGTCTGCGACTTGTGTGTAAACTTTCAGGTTCGATTGAAAGGGGGTGATTTTCAATGCCGACAGTCCGGGTCAAGGAAAACGAGCCGTTCGATGTGGCGCTACGGCGCTTTAAGCGAACGATCGAGAAAGCCGGAATCATCACGGAACTCCGCGCACGCGAGTTCTATGAGAAGCCCACCTCCGAGCGAAAGCGCAAGAAGGCGGCCGCGGTCAAGCGCCATTTCAAGCGCATCCGCAGCCAGATGCTGCCCAAGAAACTCTACTGATGACCGTTGGCGCGCGCTCCTTCCGGGTGCGCGCCTTCCAGCAGCAGGTGAGGGTGAAAGCCCTGGGCGGCGGCGGGTTCGATCCTGGCCTCGCAGCCTGTATGCCTGAACATCTTTCGGGGCTCAAATCCCCGGGACATCATGAGTCTCAAAGACCGAATCAGCGAAGACATGAAATCGGCGATGCGGGCGCGCGAGTCCGATCGCCTGTCAGCGTTGCGCTTGCTGCTTGCTGCCATCAAGCAACGCGAGGTCGACGAGCGAATCACGCTTGATGACGTCCAAATCGCGGCGGTCGTCGAAAAACTCGCCAAGCAGCGGCGTGATTCCATCACGCAGTTCGAAGCGGGCGGGCGCCAGGATCTCGCCGACCGCGAAAAATTCGAGCTCACGGTGCTGCTTGCCTATTTGCCCGAGCAGGCCGATGCCAGCCAGATCGCGGCCGCTGTTGAGTCCGCCATCGCCGCCACCGGCGCTGCAGGTCCCCAGGATATGGGCAAGGTCATGGCACAGGTCCGCTCGGTTCTGGCTGGGCGAGCCGACATGGCAGCGGTTTCCGCTCAGGTAAAGGCCCGTCTGGCGCGCTAGACTCGCCGGGTGATTCCGCAGGACTTCATTCAGCAGCTGCTTGCCCGCGTCGACATCGTCGACGTGGTGGGGCGGCACGTGAAACTCAAGCGTGCGGGCGCCAACTTTCTGGGGCTTTGCCCGTTTCACGGCGAAAAATCGCCTTCCTTCACGGTGAGCCCCACCAAGCAGTTCTATCACTGCTTTGGATGTGGCGCCCATGGGTCGGCGATCGGGTTTCTGATCGAGCATGCCGGTCAGGGCTATGTCGATGCCATTCGGGATCTGGCCCGCGAGGCGGGGATGACGGTTCCAGAGTCGCGCGACATCGACCCCGTTGCCGCCGCGGCGGCGGCCTCGGAATCCCAGAGCCTGCTTGCCATTCTCGAGACCGCCGCGCGCCACTATCGCCAGCGGCTGCGCGATACGCCCCGTGCGATCGACTATCTGAAGGGGCGGGGACTTGCCGGCGAGACCGCTGCGCGATTCGGGATCGGTTATGCGCCCGCCCAGTGGCGGGGCCTGGAGGCTGCTGTTCCCGATTATTCGGCGCCGGTGATGGCTACCGCGGGCCTGGTCATCGAGTCGCCTGCGGACGACACCGGCGCCGGGGTCTCGGGCAAGCCCCTCGATAGCGAGTCGGGGCGGGGCACGCCAGATTCCGACGGGGAGGTGCCGGTTGCGCAGACGCCAGGCCGAACGCGTCGCTACGACCGGTTCCGCGACCGAATCATGTTTCCGATCCGCAATCCGCGCGGCCAGGTGATTGGCTTCGGTGGCCGGGTACTCGACAGCGGCGAGCCCAAATACATGAATTCGCCCGAAACACCGGTGTTCTCGAAGGGCCGTGAAATCTATGGCGTCTTTGAAGGCCGCGATGCAATTCGCCGCGAGGACTGCGTGGTTGTGGTCGAGGGCTACATGGACGTGGTGATGCTGGCGCAGCATGGCGTTGGCAATGCGGTGGCAACGCTTGGCACTGCCACCACCCCCGACCATGTCCGGAAACTGATTCGTCTCGCGTCGCGGCTGGTGTTTGCGTTTGACGGGGACGCTGCAGGACGCAAGGCCGCCTCGCGCGCACTGGCTGTATGCCTGCCGCACACAGCCGACACCCGCCGGATCGACTTTCTGTTCCTGCCGCCCGAGCATGACCCGGACAGTTTTGTCCGCGAGCAGGGCGTGGAGGGTTGGCGTGAGCTCCTTGGAAAAACGGTACCGCTCTCGGAAGTGCTGCTGCGCGAGCTATCCCAGCAGATTGACCTGGCTACGCCCGAGGGACGCGCGATGCTGCTTGCGAAGGCGCGCCCCATGATTGCAGAGCTCGCTGCGCCAGCCCTTCGCCTGCAGATCGTTCATCGGCTCGCTGCGCTGGCTCAGCTCGCCGTCGCCGAGGTCGAGCGGTTCTTTCAGCCCGAGCGAGGCGTTCGCGGGTTTGAACGGGGCGCCGACCGGAATACGTCGCGGGCCGACGGCGCGCGTGCCTCCCGAGGGAGCGATTCAACCGCCTATGAAGGCGCCTCGCGCAAGCTGCGTGGCGAGCGCGCCGGCCCGTCGAGCGGGGGGTATCGGGCCGAACCGCCCCGGCTGCGGGTGCCCGCTGCAGCCCCGGATCTTGAGGCGCGATCGCGTCTGCTGCTCGCCCTCCATCCGGGACTTGCCGGTACGCTCGACGCCGGCGAGCCCTGGGTTCCAGCCGTGCTTGCCGACTGGATCAGGAAGATAGCCGCGCTACCGCCTGCGAGCACTTTCGCGAGCGTTTGCGAGGCGTTGCGTGGTTCGGACCCGGAAGAGGTGCTTCGACTGGAGCGCGCTGGCGGCGCCGATTCCGCGGGGGTCGCCGAGTTGAGCGGTGCGGAGGCTGCGCTTGAACTGGGGGGCGCGCTTGGCCAGTTGAAAAGCCGCTGGGCGCGCCAGCAGATCGAACAACTGGTGGCCTCCGGGGTCCATACCGAGGAACAGAGGCTCCGCTACGCGGCGCTCCTCAAAATGACCCGCGTCGTGGTAAAATAATAGGTTTTCTCCGCAAAAACCCGAGGATGAGCGGCGGGGCGAGATCGGGGCTCGAGCTCGGGAGGGGCCCTGCGTTCAAGCTCGGGGTTCAAGCTCGGGGTTCAAGCTCGGGGTTCAAGCGCGTGGCTTCACCGAGAACTC
>JBMSQB010000073.1:0-23595 GCA_049423065.1 Burkholderiaceae bacterium | reverse complement strand
CCCAGGCGGGCCCGGGACAAAGCTGGGCGGGTCACGAGGCGGGCTGGGAACTGCGGGTCGAAAACTGGCTCGATGACCGCTCGGTCCGCACGCTTCAGCTGTCGTGGCCCGCGGCGGGTGTTGCCGCCGATCGCCGACTGCGGCTGAGGCTGATCGTGGACGCCACCTCATGATCACCGAACTTCGCCACCTGCCGGCGCCGGCGAAGCTGAACCTGTTCCTCCATGTGACTGGCCGCCGGGCCGACGGCTATCACCTGCTCGAGACCGTATTCGAGATGATCGACCTGGATGACCGGATCCATCTGCGCGTTCGGCACGATGGCGTGATCAGGCGGTTGGGGACGCTTCCCGGCATCGATCCCGAGACCGACCTCACGGTGCGCGCCGCGCAGCTGCTCGCGCGCCAGACCGGGTGTCCGCTGGGCGTTGAAATTGAACTCGAGAAGCGGATCCCCATCGGCGGCGGCCTGGGCGGCGGAAGTTCCGATGCGGCCACCGTGCTGATGGGGCTCAACCGGCTGTGGGCGCTCGGGCTCACCCCCGCGCAGCTCGCCCCGATCGGCGCGCAGCTGGGCGCCGACGTGCCGTTCTTCATTTTCGGAGAAACCGCCTATGCCACGGGCGTGGGCGACGAGCTCAGCGCCTGCCCGCAACCCGCACGAGCCTATGTCCTGATCGCTCCGGGCGTAGGGGTAGCAACACCCCGGGTTTTCGGGGATCCCGGTTTGACACGCGATACGAAACCGCTCAAAATCGACGGTCTTTTGCGAGGCCAGTCGGTCTTTTGCGGAAGGAACGATCTCGAGCCGGTTGCCGCGCGGCTGGAAGCAAAGGTTGATGCATCTATTTTGCTTCTTCGCGATGCAGCCCGTTCGGTCGGGATTGATCCGGGGCTTACCCGAATGAGTGGGTCGGGCTCCACGGTTTTTTTACCGGTTCCGGAAGATCATTTGGCTGCCGCCGTCCGTTTTCTGGATACCGGCAACAGGCTCTGCAAAGGCGCTTCCGTCCATGTGGTCAGGTCGGTCGCGCGGCATCCGCTTCGCAGTTGGGCGTTTGTCTGAAAGGCTTCGATTCAGCCGGTTGCCCTGCAACCGGGCGGGTCTCGGCAGAATCACCACATTGGGGAGTCGCCAAGTTGGTTAAGGCACCGGATTTTGATTCCGGCATGCGTAGGTTCGAATCCTACCTCCTCAGCCAAACCCTTCGTGCCGGCGGCCGCTAAAAGCCAATCGGCACTTCGTCTGCCCATTCATCAGGTGGTTCGATGCTCTCAGGATACCGTCGTCACGCGGAGTCGCTGTCGCCCGAAGGCCTGATGGTGTTCACCGGCAACGCCAATCCCAGGCTTGCCGCAGACATCGCCCACCATCTGCACCTCAAGCTCGGCAAGGCGACCGTCGGCCGCTTCTCCGACGGCGAGGCGATGGTCGAAATCCTCGAGAACGTTCGCGGCAAAGACGTGTTCGTGGTGCAGTCCACCTGCGCGCCCACCAACGACAACCTCATGGAAGTGATGATCATGGTCGATGCGCTCAAGCGCGCATCGGCCGGCCGCATCACGGCAGCACTGCCCTATTTCGGCTACGCGCGCCAGGACCGGCGCGTTCGCTCCTCGCGGGTAGCGATCAGCGCCAAGGTGGTCGCCAACATGCTTCAGATCGCAGGGGTGGATCGGGTTCTCACCATGGACCTGCACGCCGATCAGATCCAGGGGTTTTTCGATATCCCGGTGGACAACATTTACGCAGCGCCCGTCATGCTCGCCGACCTGCACAAGTCGCCCTACGATGATCTGCTGGTGGTCTCGCCCGATGTGGGCGGCGTGGTCAGGGCGCGCGCCATTGCCAAGCGCATCGACTCCGATCTGGCCATCATCGACAAGCGGCGGCCCAAAGCCAACGTATCCGAGGTCATGAACATCATTGGCGATGTGTCGAACCGCACCTGCGTCATCATGGATGACATCGTCGACACCGCCAACACGCTGGTCAAGGCAGCCGCGGCGCTGAAGGAGCACGGCGCAAAGCGGGTGCTCGCCTATTGCACGCACCCGGTGCTGTCGGGTGCGGCCGTCGACCGGGTCAAAGATCCGGCACTCGATGAACTGGTCGTGATCGACACCATCCCGTTGTCTGCCGAGGCGCGCGCCTGCGGCAAGATCCGCGTGCTCTCATGCGCGCAACTGTTTGCCGAAACCATTTTGCGCATCAACCGCGCCGATTCGGTGTCGTCGCTGTTTGTGGATTGACCGCCGTTTTCCGAATTTTTGAAGTACAGGTTTTTCAAGGTGCCCGCGCCATCTGTCGCGGGTGTGTCAGCAACGCCCGGTGTCCTGGTCGCGGGTTCCGGGTTCAGCGAGTCGCAAGGCTCGCATTTGAAAGGAGTGCACGATGAAAGTCGTCGCCACCACACGCAAGGAGCAGGGATCGAGTGCGAGCCGCCGCCTGCGTCGCAGTCATCAGGTTCCCGGCATTCTCTACGGCGGAAGCAACGAGCCCACGTCGATTGCCATTGAACACAACCCGCTTTATCACGCGCTTCGCGTCGAGACCTTCCACTCGTCCATTCTGGAGATGGAACTCGACGGCAAGCCGGAACAGGTGCTGCTGCGGGACATCCAGTGGCATCCCTATCGCCAGCAGGTCATGCATATCGACTTCCAGCGCGTGTCGGCTGATCGCCCGATTCACATGCGCGTGCCGCTCCACTTCCGCAACCAGGAAGCCTCGCCCGCGGTCAAGCAGTCCGGCGGCATCGTCGGCCACGTGCTGACCGAAATCGATATCACCTGCCTGCCCAAGGATCTGCCGGGCTTCATCGATGTCGACCTCAGCACGATCGAGGCTGGCAAGCCGCTCCACGTCCGCGACATCCAGTTCCCGGCAGGCGTCTCGCCGGTGCTGCGCGCGAAGGAAAACCCCGTGGTGGCCACGGTCACCATCCCGGGCGCGGAAGAGGCTCCTGCCGCTGAAACGGCGGCTGCGCCCGCGGCGCCCGCCAAGGGGGCTCCAGCCGCCAAGGCTGCACCGGCCGCCAAGCCCGCCGCCAAGAAGTAATCCGGGTCTTGCGTCGCCTCGGGGCGCCCTGACGCACCCCGAGGCGTCCTTCCCATGAGCGGTATCCGCCTGATCGCAGGGCTTGGCAATGTTGGCGCCGAATACGACGACACGCGCCACAATGCCGGCTTCTGGTTCCTTGATGCGCTCGCGCGCGCGCATAGCGCAGCGTTTGCCCGTCAGAGCAAGTTCTTTGGTGACGTCGCCCGCATCAGCGCCGGCGGCGAACCCGTTCATCTGGTCAAACCCACCACCTTCATGAATCGGTCCGGGCAGGCGGTTGCCGCGTTGGCCGGTTTCTATCGAATCCCGCCGGAAGCTGTGCTGGTGATTCATGACGAACTCGATCTGCTGCCTGGCATCGTCAAGCTCAAGCAGGGGGGCGGTCACGCGGGTCACAACGGCCTGAAGGACATCACCGCCCGACTCGGTTCGGCCGCCTTCTGGCGCATGCGGATCGGAATCGGCCACCCGCGCACGCTGGAGCTCGAGCAGGCGGTGATTGATTTCGTGCTGCATCGGCCCTCGCGCGACGATCGCGCGAAGATCGATCAGGCCATTGACGCAGGGCTTGGCTGCGTTCCCGATCTGCTCGCGGGCCGAATCGAGCAGGCCATGAAACGCTTGCATACCCAGCCCAAGGGCTAAGAACGCTCTCGCGCCGCTGTCGGACGCCTGCCGGCCTCAGGAGCGTTCGTTCGCCACACCCGCCGGCACATGCCCTGCAGGCCCAAAGCGCGCGGCCTGCTGCACATGCCCGGTCTGGTCGTCAAAGAAGAAATCGGGCTCGAATTCCTTCAGGAACGGCCCTTTGCCGAGCCCCCCCAGGAACATCGCTTCGTCAACGCCCACCCCCCAGGCCATCAGCGTGCGGATCGCGCGCTCATGGGCGGGAGCACTGCGGGCGGTGACCAGCGCGGTTCGGATCCTCATGGGCGCGCCTGAGCCGCCGCGCAGCCGATGGAGCGCCTCGAGCAGCGGCTTGAACGGACCGGGCGGCAAGGGGTTGGCCGCGCGATCGGCCTCGTGGCGCTGGAAGGCATCGAGCCCATTGGCCTGATAGACCCGCTCCGATTCATCGGAAAACAGCACGGCATCGCCGTCAAAGGCGATCCGAATCTCGTCAGGATGCGACTCGGACGCCTTGACCGACTCGGGAAACACCCGCGCCGCCGGAAAGCCCGCCTCGAGCGCTGCCCGCACGTCGTCCGAGTTGGCCGAAAGAAACAGGTTGGCCGCGAGCGGCACCAGGTAGGGCCAGGGCGTGCGGCCACTGGTGAACACCCCGCGTTCGAGCCGCAGGCCCTCGTGGCGCGCCGAGCGGAACACGCGAAGTCCGCTCACGGGATCATTGCGCGACAGGACGACCACCTCGATCCGACGCCGCTCCGGCGGGGAGTCGAGCGGATCGAAGGCGAGCAGCTTCTTCACCAGCGCGTGTGCAACACCCGGCGCGGCCGGCTGCTCGAGGCGGTCGCGCTGCAGCGCCATGTAGGCCTGCGCATCACCGCCCTCGAAGACACGGTTCTCCTCCTCGAAATCGAACACCGCGCGCGAGGAGATCGCGACAACGAGCTTGCCTTCCAGGGTGGGTGCCATGATGGGGTGAAGAGTAGGCATTGTTGACGGTTGACGCAATCGGTACGGGTATCGCTCCACCGGATCGCAGCCGACGCAGTCGGGGATCGCCCAGCCGCGAGCGGACCCGCGCCTTGACCCCGCTGGCCAGACGGCGCTACCGTCGGCCACCTTACGATTCCGAGATGCCCTGATGAAAGTCGCCGCCGACCCCGACCGCGTTCCGCTGATCACCGACGAACTCGACGAACTCCACGCCATTGCGAGGCTGGACGCCCAGCGCATCATCGAACTCGGATGTGGGCCGGCAGACCTGGCGCGCCGCCTGGCCAACCGGTTTCCGAGCTGCTCGATCGCAGCCCTCGAGATCGATGCCGTCCAGCACCGCAAGAACCTCGCAAACCCGCAACCCGGTATCGAGTTCATCGAGGCGGGTGCGCAAGCCGTTCCGTTTGCCGATGCGAGCTTCGATCTGGCAATCATGCTGAAGTCGCTTCATCACGTGCCGCTTTCCCTCATCGATCAGGCGATCGGCGAGGTGGCGCGCGTGGTCAAGCCCGGCGGTCTCTTCTATGTCTCCGAGCCGGTCTATGGGGGCGCCTTCAATTCGCTGATCCGGCTCTTCAACGACGAGGGCATCGTGCGGGCGGCCGCGCAGCGCGCGCTTGATCAGGCGATCGCGCAGACCGGGAAGTGGCAACAGATCGCCGAGCGGCATTTCGGGCTCTCCAGCACCTTCTCGAACTTCGAGGCGTTCGAGACCAAGCAGATGCGGCCAAGCTATGCCGACCATCGCCTGGACGACGCCAAAGTGGCCGAGGTGCGCGCCGCCTTTGAGCCCTTCATGACGGCGGGCGGCGCCACCTTCGTGCGGCCACTCCATGTGCGGGTGCTTGCGCGGCTCGCGGACTGAACAGGGTCAGTACAATGGCGCTCCCCGCCGCGTCGCCCGCGCCGCGCGCAGCTCCGAAGGAATCGCCATGTCCCTCAAATGCGGAATTGTCGGCCTGCCCAATGTCGGCAAGTCCACGCTGTTCAATGCGCTGACCAAGGCCGGCATCGCTGCCGAAAACTATCCCTTCTGCACGATCGAGCCCAACGTCGGCATTGTCGAAGTGCCCGATCCGCGGCTTGCCGCGCTCGCTGAAATCGCCAAACCCCAGCGGGTACTGCCCGCGACGGTCGAGTTCGTCGACATTGCCGGGCTGGTGGCGGGCGCCTCCAAGGGCGAAGGGCTGGGCAACCAGTTCCTCGCCAATATTCGCGAGACCGACGCCATCGTGCATGTGGTGCGCTGCTTCGAAGACAGCAATGTGATTCACGTGAGCGGCAAGATCGATCCGCTCTCCGACATCGAAATCATCAACACCGAGCTCGCGCTCGCCGATCTGGCCACGGTCGACAAGGCGCTGGTGCGCTACTCGAAAGTGGCACGTGCGGGCGGCGACAAGGAAGCCCAGCGTCTGGTCGCGGCACTCGAGAAATGCATGGCCGTCCTGAACGAAGCCAGGCCGGTGCGCTCACTTGACCTCTATGAAGAGGAGAAGGCGGTGTTGAAGCCCCTTTGCCTCATCACCGCCAAACCCACGATGTATGTGGCCAACGTGAAGGAGGGGGGCTTTGCCGACAATCCCCACCTCGAGGCGGTCATGCGTCATGCTGCCGGCGAAAACTCGGTGGTGGTGCCCGTGTGTGCCGCGATCGAAGCTGAAATCGCCGATCTGTCCGATGACGACAAGATGGTGTTCCTTGCCGATATCGGCATGGAGGAGCCGGGGTTGAACCGCGTGATCCGTGCGGCATTCAAGCTCCTGGGTCTCCAGACCTATTTCACCGCCGGCGAAAAAGAGGTGCGTGCCTGGACCGTGCGTGTGGGTGCCACCGCGCCGCAAGCCGCAGGCGTTATCCACACCGACTTCGAGCGCGGCTTCATTCGCGCAGAAACCATCGCCTACGACGAGTACATCGCCTGCAAGGGCGAAAACGGCGCCAAGGACAAAGGCAAGATGCGTCTGGAGGGGAAGGACTATGTGGTGCGCGACGGCGATGTCATGCACTTCCGGTTCAACGTCTGAGTCGAACGTCTGAGCAGACAACCCCCTCCGCGAACCACGCTCCGGGCTCGCATGGATCGCGAGGGATGCTGACCGACTCCGAACATCGGCACCCCGTATCCCCGGCCATGAGCAGCTTTCAATCTCGAGTCGGACCCACTCATCAAGGACCCACCGCATGAACTTCCCCTCCTACGCCACCCTCGCGCTCGAAATGGTCGAGCCGCATGTGCTCGTCATCCGGCTGAACCGCCCCGAGGTTGCCAACGCCATCAACACCCAGATGGGCCATGACATGCTCGATCTGTGGCGCAGGCTCACCGATGACGCGGGCGACGTGCGCTGCGCGATCCTCACCGGCACGGGCGACAAGATCTTCTGCGCAGGCGGCGATCTGAAAGAGCGCAACGGCATGACCAGGCAACAGTGGGTGGCGCAACACGAACTCTTCGAGCGCGCCTACTGGACACTGGTGGAGGTGCCTGTGCCCATCATCGCAGCCATCAACGGCCACGCCTACGCGGGCGGGCTCGAAACCGCGCTCGCCTGCGATTTTCTCTACGCTGCCAATACTGCGCGTTTTGCGCTCACCGAAGTGTCGATCGGCATCATGCCGGGCGGTGGCGGCACACAGAACCTGCCCCGCGCCGTGGGCGAGCGCCGCGCAAAGGAAATCATTCTCACCGCCAAGCCCTTCAGCGCGCAGCAGGCGGCCGAATGGGGGCTGGTCAATCGCGTCTGCGAACCGGCAGACTTGATGCCCGCAGCGCTTGAAACCGCGCGGGCGATTGCCGGCAATGCGCCGCTATCGGTTCGGCAGGCGAAGAAATCGATTCACTTCGGCCTGCAGATGGAATTGAAGACCGCCTACCGGTTTGAAGTCGAGGCCTACAACCATCTGGTGGAAACCGAAGACCGCTATGAAGGCATTCGCGCCTTCAACGAAAAGCGAAAGCCCGTCTTCAAGGGCAAGTGATTTCAGGGAGAACGACCAATGAGCACACATCAGGCAAGTGCCGCCGACCAGGCAGGCGTCAGCATTCCGCTCGGTGAAGACTATCCCGACATTCGCGAGAGCGTGCGCCGCATCTGCCAGGATTTTCCCGGCAAGTACTGGCGTGATCTGGAGGCACAGGAAGCCTACCCGTCCGGGTTTGTTCAGGCGATGACCGATGCGGGCTATCTCGCAGCGCTCATCCCGGAGGAATATGGCGGCGCGGGGCTTCCCCTTCGCGCAGCATCCATCATCCTCGAGGAAATCCATGCCGAGGGCTGCAGCGCCGCTGCCGCACACGCGCAGATGTACATCATGGGCACGCTGCTTCGCCATGGCTCGCCGGAGCAGAAGCGTCGCTATCTGCCCAAGATCGCCAGCGGCGAGCTGCGCCTGCAGGCCTTTGGCGTCACCGAGCCCACCACGGGCTCGGACACCACGCGGCTCAAAACCCGCGCGGTACGTGATGGCGACCACTATGTGATCCACGGCCAGAAGGTCTGGACCTCACGCGCGCTTTATTCCGACCTGATGCTGCTCCTTGCACGCACCACACCGCTTGACGAGGTGAAAAAGAAAACCGAAGGGCTTTCGGTATTTCTCGTGGATATTCGCGAGTGCCGCGGCAAAGGGCTGGAAATCCGCCCGCTCAAGGCAATGACCAACCACAACACCACCGAGGTGTTCTTCGAGGGCGCACGCGTGCCCGCCGAAAACCTGATCGGCGAGGAAGGCAAGGGCTTTCGCTACATCCTGGACGGCATGAATGCCGAGCGGATTCTGGTGTCATCGGAGTCAATTGGCGATGCCCGCTGGTTCATCCGCACCGCGTCTAAGTATGCGAGCGAACGCGTGGTGTTCAACCGGCCTATCGGCCAGAACCAGGGCATCCAGTTTCCAATTGCCCGCGCCTACGCCGAAACGCAGGCAGCCGATCTCATGCTGAGAAAGGCGGCTGCGCTTTTTGAAGCGGGGCTGCCGTGCGGCGACGATGCCAATATCGCCAAGCTGCTGGCATCCGAAGCTTCGTGGCACGCGGCCGAGGCCTGCATGCAGACCCACGGCGGCTTTGGTTATGCGCGTGAATACGATGTGGAACGCAAATGGCGCGAGGCGCGCATTCAGCAGATTGCGCCCATCTCCACCAACATGGTGCTCGCCTATATCGGCGAGCATGTGCTGGGCATGCCGCGCTCGTATTGATGGCGTTGGCGGGCTTGCTCAGTGAAACTCGAGCAGCGACCCGTAGCCCGCCATCCGGTCCTGAATGCCACAGGTGCGCAATGCGTGCCAGTAGGTGGCGGTATTGATGGCAATCACCGGCTTGCCCAGGAACAGCTCGGCCGCCGCAGCCAGCCGGATCATGGACAGATTGGTGCCCACCTGAACGATGGCATCGATGTCGTCACCGTCAAGTTGCCGGATCGCCTTGCGACACATCTCGTCGGTGGAGTGGGCGATCAGCACCGGGCTGGGGCGCTTCAGACACACGTCACGCACCACGGTAAAGCCACTGTCCTCATAGAAGCGACGCACCTGCTCATTGGCCACTTCGAAGTAGGGTGAGAAAAACGCGATGCGTTTGGCGCCCAGCGTCTCGAGCGCGGCAGCGGTCGCAAACGATCCGCATGAGACGCCCACCCCGGCATGCTCGGAGAGCTGCTTCACATAGGCCTCGGCGCCCTTGCGGCCATCCCAGAACGTGGTCGCCGACATGCCCATGACCAGATACTGCATTTCGCAACTTTTCAGCACCTCGATCGCGGCCAGCGTCTCGCCCATGATCGCCTTCACCAGGCGCAGAAAGTCTTCGTTGTTGTTCACCGGCATGTTCGGAATGATGATCCGGCTGTAGTGGTTGGTGACACCAATCGGGCGAAGGTCATCAAAATCTGGCTGAACGATGGTGTTGGTGGAGGGGCCGGTGACCCCGAAAATCTTCCGGTAGCCAAGGTGGTCGGGCATGTTGGGAGTCTCCTTGAGACAGCGCGGTACCTCGCGCCGGTTGAGAACAAGGACCGCCGGGCAGGGCAGTCCTGATGAACATTGGATCAGCCTTCGGAGTCGGCGTGCGCCTTGTCAAACGCTGCCACCCAGTCAAAACCCATCATCTGCGAAAACTCGGGGAAGGGGTAGAGCGGCTGCGTCATGCCGGCCGTGGAACCGTCAGCGCGCAGCTTTTCATAAACCGAGCGGACCGCTGCGCCGGTGGCGAGAAAGGCCGAGGCCGGGAAAATGGCAAGCGAATAGCCAATCTCGGCCAGCATCGCATGGGTGAGCACCGGCGTGCGTCCGCCGTCGACCATGTTGGCCACCAGCGGCAGATCAAACGAGCGGCCAAGCGTGCGCATCTCTTCCTCGGACTCGGGGCTCTCGATGAACAGCAGGTCGGCGCCCGCGCGCGCATAGACTTCGGCACGCCGCATCGCTTCATCGAGCCCGTGGGTGGTGCGGGCATCGGTGCGCGCAATGATCAGGAAATTCGGATCGCTGCGGGTTTCGACCGCCACCCGGATCTTGGCGGCCATTTCCTCGGCGCTCACCACCTTGCGGCCCAGCATATGGCCACACTTCTTCGGAAACTGCTGATCTTCAAGCTGGATCGCGCAGGCGCCCGCAGCTTCGTAGCCGCGAACCGTGTGCATCACGTTGAGGAGGCCACCGTAGCCGGTGTCCCCGTCGCAGATCATGGGGGTGGAGGTGATGCTCGAAAATTGCGCCACCCGGTTCACCATGTCGGAGTAGGTGGCGAGGCCCGCATCGGGCAGCCCCAGGTAGGACGCGACCGTGCCGTAGCCGGTCATGTAGAGCGCCTCGAACCCCATGGAGTCGGCGATCTTCGCCGAGATCATTTCAAACACGCCCGGCGCGATCGTGAGCTTGCCGCGCCGAATACGCGCGCGCAACTGCGCCCGGCGCTCGGCGTTGGAAAGCGTGTTCAATCCCTGTCTCGTCATGGTGATGCCTTTCGTCGCTGGTTTCAGTTGAAGCACTGGCCAAATTCGGCTGGCTGTCATGCAATGTACACAAAATGCGGGCGACGGGATCGAAGGCACGCCGCTCCGCGCAACGGCGTGCGCGCGCTCCCCGCCGGCGGGATCCGATTCAGAATCGGATACAGTTGCGACAAATCAAACACCGGTCGGAGGAGATCTCGAATGCGCGCATTGTGGTTTGACACGCCGCTCGGGGCAATGGTGGCGGTCGGCGACGCGCAGACGCTCTGCGGTCTGCATTTCGGCGGCGCGCGGCATCTGCCCGACCTCGCCGGCTGTGAAGACGGTCGAGACTGTCTCCTGCTTCGTCGGGTACAACTTCAGGTGGGCGACTATTTCGAGGGGCGCAGAACAGGGTTTGAGCTTCCGCTTGTCGCTCGCGGCACCGCCCTGCAAAGCGCCGTCTGGGAAGCGCTCGATTCGATTGCGCTCGGCACCACCATCTCCTACAGCGAGCTCGCCACGCGAGTGGGCCGGCCGCGCGCGGTGCGCGCCGTTGCCCAGGCAGTCGGTCGCAACCCCTGGACACTGATCCGACCTTGCCATCGGGTGGTGGGCGCAGACGGCTCGCTCACCGGCTTTGCTGGCGGGCTCGAGCGCAAGGCCGCGCTTCTTGCGCACGAGTCGCGGCTTGCACGCACGCCAGGCCCCGCCGAGCGCGCCCCGGGCGTCGGCGGGCAAAAGGGCGCAGCCATTACCCCCATGCGAATCAGGCCCCGGCCTGCCAGCTCGGGCTGATCACCTGCCACAGGCCGCCTCGTCCCAAGGAGCCCCAGACCATGCTTGATCCAAACGCCGCCGCCATCCTCAAACTGATTGAAGAAAAGGGCGTGCCGCCCATGCACGCCGAACCCCCGCCGCTTGCGCGGGTGTCTTACCGCAATCGGCGGTTTTTCGCGCAGTCCGAACCGCCCACCGTCTCGCTGATTCACGACAAGCGGATTCAAGGGCCCGGTGGCGATCTTGGCATCCGCATCTACCGTGGCACGCCGGGTGACGATCTGCGCGGCGCGCTGGTGTTCTTTCACGGCGGCGGCTGGGTGATCGGCGATCTCGATACCCACGACATCGTCTGCCGCCAGCTTGCGCTCGCTGGCGGTTTTTCGGTGATTTCCGTCGACTACCGTCTCGGGCCAGAGCATCGCTTCCCGGCGGCAGTCGATGACTGCATCGCGGCAACGCGCTGGGTACGGGAGCATGCACAGGCGCTGCAAATTGACCCGGACCGTATCGCCGTGGGCGGCGACAGCGCGGGCGGCAATCTCGCAGCCGTCGTGTCGATCGCGCTGCGCGATGCCGGCGAGGCGTGGCTGCGCTTTCAGCTCCTCATCTACCCCGTGACCGACATGCGGCAGATTGCCGACTCGCACCAGCGAAACGGCGAAGGGTATCTGCTCACCGCCGAGGCACTGCGCTGGTTTCGCGACCACTACATGGGAGGCGACGGCAACCCGAATGACTGGCGGGCCTCGCCGCTTCTTGCTGCCAACCTGGCGGGACTGCCACCTGCCATGGTGTTGACAGCGGGCTATGACCCGCTTCGTGACGAGGGCCGCCAGTATGCCGACGCCTTGAGCGCAGCCGGCACGCAGGCGCAGTACGTCTGCTTCGAACGGCAGATTCATGGCTTCGTGAACATGATGCGCGTGATCCCGGAAGCCAACACGGCCATCCGCATGGCAGCCGACGCCACGGCGCGGGCGCTCGTCTGAGGTCATCGCGGCACGCACGCCGCCGCCCGGGTCAAGCGCGGCGGGCGCACCGCCACGCGATCCGCACCGGGCTGTACGAACCGCCTGAGCGCCTACACCCCGGCGAGCCGCACGCGCGCGAGCGCCATGCCGGCCGCCGCCTGCGTGGGCTCGACCACCGGCACGCCAATCGCGTCTTCAAGCGCCTTCCGATACTGCGCCATGCCCGCGCAGCCCATGACCACCACATGCGCGCCGTGATCGTTGACCAGCTGCCGGCCGGTGGCGATCAGCCGCTCGCGCGTGCGCCCCGCATCGGCGAGTTCGGTCACCTGGAGGCCGACAGGCAATTCGGCGGCGAGCCGATCCATGACGCCCATCGCGCCGAGATAACGAAGATGGCGCGGAATCGATCCCGCGAGAATGGCGATCACGCCAAAGCGATGGCCAAGCGTGAGTGCGGTCAGCACCCCGCACTCCGAGATACCGAGCACGGGCTTGCGCGTTACTTCACGCGCGCTGTGAAGGCCAGGGTCGCTGTAGCAGGCAATGACAAAGCCATCGCAATCGTGGTCGCGCGATGCGATCAGCTTTGACAGCGGTGCAATCACGCCGTCCACATCGCGCTGGGTCTGAATGCCTGGCGGCCCCTCGGCGAGCGTGACACATTCGAACACCGGACCCCCGGCGAGGCGCAGCGGATCGAGCGCCCGGTCGATGCCGTCGGTCACCGCCTGCGTGCTGTTGGGATTGATCACGAGAATACGCTGGGACATGGTTCTCACCTTTTAGCGGATGCTGACCGCCTTGCGCTCATAGCGGGACAGAAGACGCACAAGCGGCCACAGGAGTAACAGGTACAGAAGCCCCGCCGCGATCACGGGCGAGGCGTTGTAGGTCACCGACTGCACCTGGCGCGCGGCATACAACAGTTCCGGCAGCGCAACCACACTCGCGATCGAGGTGAGCTTCACCACCTCTAGCGTGTTGCTGATCAGATCGGGCACGACATTGCGGACCGCCTGCGGCAGCACGACCAGACGCAGGCTCTGCCAGCGCGAGAGCCCGGTCGAGCGTGCCGCCTCATGCTGCCCGGTCGCCACCGATTCAATGCCGGCCCGAAGAATTTCACCGTAATAGCTTGAGGTGTTGAGCAGAAACGCGATGGCCACCGCCACGAAGGGCGGCGGCTTGAAACCCAGAAAGGGCAGTCCGAACGCCACAAACAGCAACAGGACGAGTGGCGGAAACGCCCGGAACAGGTCGGTGTAAATCACTGCCGACCAGCGGAGCGTCCGCGATCGCGCGGTGGACGCAAGGGCAAGCGCAAGTCCCCCCGCAAAGCCGAGCGGTACCGCGACAAGGCTCAGCAGCAGCGTCATCCCCAGCCCCTGCGCGAGATAAGGCAGCGACTCGCGCAGGATCTGCAGGTTGAAGAAGCCGTCGATCAGCGCTTCCACGCGAACCTCGTCTCGACCCAGCGCCCCAGCCAGACCAGCGGTACAAACAGGATCAGGTAGGCGATCGCGCCAAGCGTGAGCGGCGATGGGTTGTAGGAAAACGAATAACCGGCCTGCGCCTGATACAGGATTTCTCCCACCGCCACCACCGATGCCAGCGCCGTGTTCTTGGTGATGACGATGGCACGACTGGTAAGCGGCGCCACTGTCAGGCGCACGGCCTGCGGCAGCACCACCAGGCGCAGCGCCTGTGAAAAACTGAGCCCGCTCGAGCGCGCCGCTTCCCACTGCCCGCGTGGCACCGACAGAATGCCCGCCCACACGATTTCTTCGGCAAACGCGGCGAGCACCAGCGACAGCCCGATCCACGCCGATGCAAAGCCCGAAAACCGCACGCCGACGGTCGGCAGGGCGAAGTAGATGATGATCAGGATCACAAGCGGCGGCACCGCCCGGAACACGTCGGCAAAGAGCACGATCAGTGCATTCAGCACCCGGATCTGCAGGCTTCGGAGCACCCCCAGTGCGAGCCCCAGCGCAAGCCCGCTTGCCACCACTGCGAGCGCGAGCACGATCGTAACCCCCATGCCCTCGAGCACCTTAGGCAGGTACTGCAACATCACCTGCAGGTTGAAGAAGGTATCGATCAGACCGGTCATCGGCGACCCTCGGGAGCCTGCCGCCCCATCAGCGGTGTTCCACGCTGGCCACGAACTCCCGGATCCTCGCGGGGGCCTCCGGCCCGAAGATCAGCGCGGGTGGCCCCTGTTCGATGATCTGCCCGCTCTCCATGAAGACCACACGGTCGGCGGCCCCGCGCGCAAAGCCCATTTCATGGCTCACCACCATCATGGTCATGCCGGCCGATCGCAATTCGCGCAGCACCGCGAGCACGCTCCCGACGAGCTCGGGATCGAGTGCCGAGGTGGGCTCATCGAACAGCACGATGGCGGGCTCGAGCGCGAGCGCCCGGGCGATCGCCACCCGCTGCTGCTGGCCCCCGGAGAGTTCGCCGGGCTTGGCATTTCCGCGGTCGGCAAGGCCCACCTTGCGAAGGGCCTCGATCGCGCGCGCATGCGCCTCGTCACGCGGGCGCTTGAGCACATGAATGAGCGCAAGCGCCACGTTGTCGCGCGCACTGAGATGGGGATATAGATTGAACGATTGAAACACCATGCCGATCCGCCTGCGCATGGCATTGAGATCGGTGCCCGGTGCGAGCAGATTCGAGCCTTCAAACCAGATCTCGCCGGCAGAAGGCTCCTCCAGCCGGTTACAGCAGCGCAGCAGCGTCGATTTTCCCGACCCGGACGGACCAATAATGAAGACGAGTTCGCGCCGTGCGATCGACAGGTCGATGCCTCGCAGCACCTCGGTTGCGCCAAAGCTCTTGCGCAGACCGCGGATGGCCATGAGCGGCGGGCCCGGCTGCAGGGGGCCGGGCGACGCAGGGCCCCCTGGCTGCTCGGGGCCCGACTGCTCGGGCCCCTTATCGCCCATGGCTGCGACCGGAGGGGCGGCGGGCGGTCCGCTTACCTGCACTTCGGCTCGTGGGGCGTCGCCTCATGCCCGGGGAGCCCCGGTACGCCGTAGCCCGCGTAGAGGGTCACCGCCGCCGACCCGGCCTCAGGCTTTACGCCGAACCACTTTTCATGAAGCTGGGCGATGGTGCCGTTTTTCTTCAGGCACTCGATCGCCTCGTCGACCTGGTTACGGGTTTTCGCGTCATCCTTGCGAAACACCGCAGCCCACACCAGACCTTCGTCAACCTTGAGCGTGGTAAGCGTGAGCTTGCCCTTGTTGCGCAGCGCGGCATAGGCCGACACCGTGTTGCCCCCCAGCGTGGCGTCGGCGCGGCCGGAGAGCACCGCCTGAACCGCATCCGAGTTGGTGGGGTACGACTCATGGCGAAAGCCGTATTTGCCGGCGTTGTCGGCAAGCCACTTGTCGTAGGCCGAACCCTTGTTGGCCGAAATGAGCTTGCCCTTCAGGTCGTCGAGCGACTTGAGATCGGGCTTTCCGGCAGGCACCAGGAACTGGTAGTAGGTGTTGAGATAGCCCTCGGTAAAAAGCAGGTTCTGCGCGCGCTCGCGCGTGACCGTGGTTGGCGCGCCCACAAAGTCGATCCTGCCTGCATTCATGGCTGGAATGAGTCCCGAGAATTCGGCTGCATGGATCTCGATCTTGCGACCCAGTTGCTTGCCGATTTCCATGATGAGGTCAACGTTGAAGCCCTCCACACCGCCGCCGAGCCTGGGCATGGCGTGCGGCGCGAAGGTGCCGTCCACGCCCGCAAGCATGGGCTTGTCCTGCGCCCCGGCCGCCATTGACACAGCACCGATCGAGAGAGTGAGAAGAGCCTTCAGAGCGAGTCGTTTCATGCTTCCTCCTTGGTGGTCAAGCGGCCCGTGAACAGGCCGACGTATCAACATTGCAAACGCCGTGCCGCCCCGCGCTGGTGCAGCGCGGACCGGCTATTGGTTGGCAGGCGTGACTTCCGCACCCACCCGGTCGATCAGGATGCGATAGTGCTCGGGGCGCCGATGCGCAGCATAGTTGAACATGGTCTTCTTCAGGTTCTGCGCCAGATCGAGATCAGCCTCCACACTGATCAGCTCATCGTCTTCGGAGGCAGACTTCGCCACGATCTCGCCAGTGGGCGCCACGATCACCGAATGGCCGAACATGCGGTTGCCGTCTTCGAAGCCGCATTTGGCGGTCTCGACCAGCCAGGTGGCGTTCATGAACGCCATGGCCTGCGCCATGATCAGATGGTGGTGCACGCGCAACGCCGGCGGCTCCGGATAGTGCAGATTCTCGGTCGGCGTGTTGAAGCCTAGCGTAATGAGTTCGGCGCCCTGGAGCGTGAGCGCGCGAAAGGCTTCCGGCCACCGCCTGTCATTACAGATCAGCATGCCGATGATGGCGTCCTGCGAACGCCAGGTCTGGAAACCCAGGTCACCGACTTCAAAATATTTTTTTTCCAGGTGCTGGAACGCTGCCTGCGGCTTGAAATCGGCATGGCCGGGCAGATGCACCTTGCGGTATTTGCCAACGATGTCGCCCGCCGGGGACACCAGAATGGCGGTATTGAATCGACGCGTGACCCCGGCCTCCTGCGTGAGCTCGGCATAGCCCAGATAAAAACCGATGCCATAGCGCCGCGCATCATCAAAGAGCGGCTGTGTCACCGCGGAGGGCATGTCGCGCTCGAAAAACCGGGCATCGACTTCGGCCTGATCGTCATACCACTTGCGCGGAAAGAAAGTGGTGAGCGCGAGCTCCGGGAACACCACAAACTTCACGCCGCGCGCGTGCGCCTGAGCCAGGAGCGCCCGCAAACGCGCCACCGCCTGCTCGCGGGTGTCGGACAGATGGATACCGCCCATCTGGGCGGCGGCGATGTGGAGCTTGCGGGTCATAGCGAATCACCCCACTGCGAGAGCTGCGCGACCTCGGGGATGACCCGCCCGGCCGGACGGAGTGCATCGGAGCGCTCGCGCGCGAGAAAGCGGCCACGACCGCGCGCGGCCTGGATCGCACCGGGGGCGGCATCCTGATCGATCAGCTGCTCGCCACGCGCGAGCACCACCACCGGCCAGCCGGTGATCTCACGCCCGGCGTAAGGCGTATAGCCGGTGTTGTCGTGAAGGAGCGCCGCGTCGACCTTCACCCGGCGCGCCGGATCCCAGATCGCGATATCGGCATCACAGCCCGGCGCGATCCGGCCCTTGGCGGGCAAGCCGTAGATCTCGGCATGACGGGTGGCGGTGAGGTTCACGAATTCCGGCAGGCTGATGCGGCCACTGCCCACACCTTCGGAAAAGAGCAGCGGCAGGCGCAATTCCAGCCCCGGTACGCCATTGGCCATTTCCTTGAAAGTGGTCTTCTCGCCCTTGGGAAGCTTGCCGCTTGCGTCGTAGCGATAGGGCGCGTGGTCGGATGAATAGACCGCGAGCGCGCCATCCTTGAGCCCCTGCCAGCAGGCCGCCTGCGCGGCCTCGTCGCGCGGCGGCGGCGAGCAGCAGAACATCGCGCCTTCCAGCCCGCGGTCGATGTCGCGGGCGGTAAGGAAGAGATATTGCGGGCAGGTCTCGCCATAGACCTTCACCCCACGCGCCTGCGCGTCGCGGATGGCTGCCACGCCCTCGATGGTGCTGACATGCACGATGAGGATGGGGGTATCGACCACTTCGGCGAGCGCAATCACCCGGTTGATCGCCTCGGCCTCGGAGGAGCGCGTGTGGCAGATCGCGTGATAGCGGGGCGCCACCCGCCCCTGGCCCACCATGCGGCCAGCGAGCCAGCTGATGATGCCGTGGTTTTCCGCATGAACCATCACCAGCGCACCGTGGCTGCGCGCCGTCATGAGCACATCGAGAATCTGCTCGTCGTGGAGCCGCATCCGGTCATAGGTCATGAAGATCTTGAACGAACGGATGCCGGTTTCGATCGCCTCGGGAAGGTCGCGGGCAAGCGTGTCGCCGTCGGGGTTGGCGACGATCAGATGAAAGGCATAGTCGATCACCGCCTTCTCGGCGGCGCGCCGATGATAGTCGGCAAGCACCTCGGGGATCCGGTCACCGCGATGCTGCGCACAGAACGGAATCACCGTGGTGGTGCCACCAAAGGCCGCCGACACGGTGGCCGAATGAAAATCGTCGGCGCACATGATGCCGAAGGACGAGACCTGCTCAATGTGGCAGTGGCTGTCGACCCCACCCGGCATCACCAGCCGGCCCCGTGCATCGATCTCGCGCGGGGCAGCGGGCAGGGCACTCGCGACCGCCACGATCTTCTCGCCCACGATCCCCACATCGGCGCTCGAGACACCATCGGCATTGACAACGGTTCCACCACGAATCACGCAATCCAGTTGCATCAGAACAGTCCTTTTCGCACGCCGGGTTGGGGCGCCGGTAACAGCGCGCCGGCTCAGCCCTGGCGGCCGCGCAGTGCCTCGAGCTTGGTATCGATTCTGGTCATCATCCTTGTGAGGTCTTCATGCTCATCAGCGTTCAGCTGCACCCCGGGCGCGCGCACGCGGGCGCTGCGGATCGCGCCCCGGCGACGCAGAATCTCCTTGCGCCAGGCAAGCGACACGCCCGCCTGGGTTTCATAGCGAACCAGCGGCAGGTAGATCTCGAACAGGTCATCGGCCAGGTCGCGGTTGCCCGCCTGCATGGCGCGGTACACCTCGGTGAGCATCTCCGGATAGGCCACCCCGGTCATCGGGCCGTCAGCGCCGCGCGCCAGTTCGAGCGGATAGAAGAGTCCGTTGTTGCCGACCAGGATCGATGAACGCCGCAGTCCCTTGGCCTCAAGCGCCCGGATCCGGGAGATCTTGGTGAGCCCCGGGCAGTCCTCGGCCTTCAGCATCACCACCTGTGGCAGTTCCTGCACGACGCGTTCGAAGACGGGCACCGACATCCAGGCCCCGGTCACAGCGGGATAGTCCTGCAGGCACACCGGCACATCGGGGCCAAGGGCCCGGCAGGCGCCGGCAAAAAAATTGAAGAACTGCTCATCGGTCTTGACAGTGGCGGGCGGCGCGATCATGACCCCAGCGGCACCGGCCTGCATCGACTCGCGGGCAAGCGACACCATGGGATCGTAAGCGGGCGCCGAGACCCCGACGATCACCGGAATTCGGCCCGCCACCCGGGCCAGATAGCGCCGCATGACCGCAAGCGACTCCTCCGCCGAGAGCTTCTGGGCTTCGCCCATGATGCCGAGAATGGTGAGGCCATCGATCCCGAAGCTCATGTAGAAATCGGTGAGCGTATCGATGCTTTCGTAGTCGACCTCACCCGCATCGGTAAACGGGGTGGCGGCGATAATGAATACGCCGCGGGTCTGCGGGCTGATCAGGTGCGCCATCAGTCTCTCACCTCGAAGAGTGCTTCGATTTCAACCGGTATGTCGCGATAGAGCTCGGCCACGCCGATCGCCGAGCGCGTATGCCGGCCAATCTCGCCAAACACCTCGACCATCAGGTCGGAAAACCCGTTGAGCACCAGAGAGGGGGTGTTGAAACCCGGTGCGCAGTTGATGAAGCCAATTGCATGCACGACCCGTACCACGCGATCGAGCGAACCGATGCAGCCTTTGAGCGTGCCCAGAATGTAAAGGCCGGTCTCGCGCGCAGCCACCGCCCCCTGGGCCTCGTTCAGCTCGCGGCCGAGCTTGCCGGTGATGACAGGCGTGTCGGTGAGCGGCTCGATCGGACCATGGCCGCTCATGTGCACATGAATGCCCGAGCGCAGCGCGCGCACGCGGTTGGGCTTGTCGATCCAGGCGGGCGGCAGCACGATACCCAGCTGCTTCAACCGCGCCTCGGGGGATATCCCGGGTGGGCAGGCACCCGCGCTCATCGCGCACACCCATTGGACAGCGGCCACATTTGCTTGACCCGATACATGCGCAGGCACTCCTCTCAACATCGATCGAAGATCGCCGACCCGGCGCAGGGCGAACCGGTCCGGCCGGATGGTCCTGCCCGGAAGCAGGCCGGGGCCAATGTTGCCTGATCCGCAGCAAAAGTGAAATCGGCCCCGCAAGCGGGGTTTGCCGTCGGCAGGCATACTCGACCTGAACATTGAACGCACCCGACGCCCGCATCCACTCACCCGCCCGCCTGCATCCAGACCATGGCCGACCCTCGACCGATGACCCCGTCCGACGTGGCGCGTGCCCACGCCCGCGCGCTCGCAAACGAGCATGCGCGAGACACCCGGTTCCCGAGGCTGTTCTCGCCGGTGTCGCTGGGTGCGCGCCTGAGCAAGAACCGCGTGATGCGGGTCGCCACCACATCGAACCTTGCCGAACAGGGCCGGGTGGGCGAACGGATGCTTGCGTTCTATCGCACGGTGGCCGAAGGCGGCGCCGGTGTGCTGGTGAGCGAGGCCATGCGGCTGCATCCGCTCGAGGGCGTGGTCCCCCATGCGCTCCCGCTCTTCGACCCGGGTGTGGTGCCGGGCCTGAGGCGGATCAGCGATGCGATTCATGAGCAGGGCGCGCTCTTCATCGTGCAGCTCAACCAGGGCGGACGACAGCATCTGGTCCGGCGTGTGGGCACGCTGGTGGCCCCGTCCGACATCGCCTGCCCGCGAAGCGGCGGCGTGCCGCATGCGCTCTCCACCCGCGAGGTGGGCGAGATGGTCGAGTATTTCGTGACTGCTGCAGTCAATGCGCGCGACGCCGAGGCGGACGGGGTCGAAATCCATGGCGCCCAGGGCCATCTGATCGGTCAGTTTGTCTCGCCATTCAGCAACACCCGCGACGACCGCTATGGCGGCAGTCTGGAAAACCGGCTGCGCTTTGCGCTCGAGATCATTGAAGGCGCACGCAGGCGGCTGGGCGAGAGCGCGATCATCGGCTATCGCATGGGCGTTGAGGAATTCACTGCCGGCGGGGTCACGATCGAGCTCGCCTGCGAGGCGGCCTCGGTTTTGTCCCGCAGCGGTCTGATCAATTACATCTCGCTCAGCCAGGGCAACTTCAACACCATCGAAACCCATCTGCCCGACCGGCACTGGCCCCAGGTCACTTATCGCGACATCCAGCGACAAATCAAGCAGGCGGTAGGCGATCTGGTGGTGGTGCAAAGCACCCGCATCCAGATGCCCGACCAGGCCGAGGACATCCTCGCCTCGGGCGACGGCGACATGGTGGGCCTGTGCCGCGCACTGATCGTGGATCCCGAGTGGCCACGCAAGGCGCGAACCGGTCGCGAGCACGAGATCCGCCGCTGCATCGCCTGCAATCAGTGCTGGGACTGGATCACCGGGCCCGAACCTGTGGGTTGCGCGACCAATCCGATGGCCGGTCGCGAGCACCAGTTCGGGCGCCTGAAGCCCGCCGCGCAGCGCCGGCGCGTTGCGGTGATCGGCGGCGGCCCGGCGGGTCTCGAGGCCGCACGGATCGCCGCCGAGCGCGGCCATCAGGTGACCCTGTTCGAGAAGTCCAGCAGGCTGGGCGGAAAAATGGCGCACGCGCCCGGGCTTCCGCACGGCGCCGAACTCAGGCATCTGCTTGATTTTCTGATTCCAGCGGTGAAGCGTCTGCCGGTCACCGTCGAGTTTGGCGCGAGCCCCGATGCCGACACGCTGATCGAGCGTGGCTTTGAGGCCTTTGTCGTCGCCACCGGCGCGGAGCCCACCGTGCCCGAGCTCGAGGGCGACCAATCGGTGCCGGTGGTGGCCGTGGCTGGCCCGGACGATCTGCATGCGATCGACCGCGAGGGCCGCGTGCTGGTCGTGATGGACGAAGACGGTTATTTCTGGGGCTCGGCCGCCGCTGAAGCCGCGCTTCAGCTGGCTGGCAGGCGCGGCCAGACGCTCCATGTGGTGACGCGATTTTTCGAGCTCTTTCGCGAACTGCCGATGGTCTCGCGCATCGCGGCGCTGCGGGCACTCGACCTGGGTGGCGCGGTGCTCCACACCTCGATGGCGGTTGCGGGCTCGCGTCATGGCGCAGCGGTGCTCCGCCACTATCTGACCGGACGCGAACTCGTGCTCGAGGAGGCCGCTGGCATCGTGTGGGTCGGGCGCCAGCGCGCGCTCGGTGCACCGCTCTATGAGGGCTTGCGGGCGCGGGGGTTCGAAACCACCACCTGGATCGCCGGCGACGCGTTCTCCCCGAGAAGGCTGCCCCACGCACTTACCGAGGCCCACCATGCGGCCCGCCAGATCTGATCAACCGATCCCAACAGGAGGTCACCCATGAGCATCGTCAAACGTACGATCGACGCCCTGAGTGTTCGCCGCATGCTCGATGCAGCGATCGACAAGTCCAACGAGATGAAAAAGGCGATGTGCATCGCCATCACCAACGAGGCCGGCCAGCTGAAGGCCTTTCATGCCATGGATGGCGCACCGCATCTGTCGATCGACATCGCCCAGAACAAGGCCTGGACCGCGAGCGCCTTCGGCATCGCCACCCACACCTGGTTTGATTTCATCAAGAACGACCCGCCGCTTCTTGCCGGCATCACCCATACCCCCCGGCTGGTGGTGTTTGGCGGCGGCTATCCCATCCTCGAAAACGGGCAGCTGATCGGCGCAATCGGCGTGAGCGGCGGTCACTACTCCGAAGACATGGAGGTGGCGCGCGCCGCGCTCGATGCGATCAACGCGCCGGTGCAATAGCCGCCATGGAGCTCGTGCTTGCACCCCTGCCCTGGGCGATCGATGCGCTCGAGCCGCATCTGTCGGCAGAGTCCATGCGGTTTCACTACGGCAAACATCACCAGAACTACGTCACGCAACTGAACCGGCTGATCCAGGGCACGGAATTCCACGACCGGCCGCTCGAGACGATCGTGCGCGAATCACGCGGCGCCATCTTCAACAACGCGGCGCAGATCTGGAACCACAGCTTCTACTGGGAAAGCATGTGCCCGGGCGGAGGCGGCATGCCGGCGGGCGGGCTCCTTGCCTCGATCGAGCAGCAGTTCGGGTCGTTCGCAGGATTTCGCGAGGCGTTCATCCAGCGGGCCACAGGCAACTTCGGCGCTGGCTGGACCTGGCTGGTACGAAGACGGACCGGCGAGGTCGGCCTCGTCAATACGGCCAACGCAGAGACGCCGCTTGTTTCGGCACACCGCCCGCTCATCACGCTTGATGTGTGGGAGCACGCCTACTACATCGACTACCGGAACGCCCGCCAGCGATTTGTCGAAACCTATCTCGACCATCTGGTGAACTGGCGGTTCGCCCAGGCGAACTTCGAAGCCGCATGAGCGGTCACGTGCCCGGGCG
>JBMSQB010000072.1:0-23873 GCA_049423065.1 Burkholderiaceae bacterium | reverse complement strand
AGCGACGCAATCACCGGCACCACCGACACGCTCCGGCTTGCGCCATAGAGGCCGATGGTGGTTTGCGACGACATCACGCCGAGCTTGGCAGTGGCCGCGCGCGCGGCCGACAGCGTGAGCTGCTGGCCCGCCAGGCCGTTGTAGCGGACATTGCCGGCGGTGTTGGCCAGATAGGCGCTGATCGCCGCCTCGGTGCCCGAGAGCGTGAGCGTTGCCGTGCCCGAGCCGGTGACCGATACCGGTGCTGCCGAGTTGGCAGCGGTGGCGGTGGCGCGCAACACACCCGCGCTGACCGGCACCTTGAGTGTCAGGGTCAGCGCGCTGTCGCCGGCGCCGAACGCACCTGAGTCGCCCGCGCCCGGGAACACCAGTGCGCTATCGACATCGGGCGTGACGACGATGCCGCCCGGCAGCACGCCCACCGGCGTGATCACCGGTGGCAGTTCTTCCTCGGTGTCGGTCAGGTCGGACAGCGTCTGCTCTTCATTGCCCGCATCGATCGCCTCGATCGGCATCACCAGGAAGCGCTGCGTGGCCACCTGCACGCCCTCGAGCAAGGCCGGGTCGACCACGAACACCGCTTCGCTTGCGGTCACCGTGACACCACCCTCGGCCTGCGGCAGGGGGTCGGCAAGACTGATGAACGCATCGCTTGCAAACACCAGCCCCGCGGGCGCTGCGGCCGCGAACGACCGCACGGCCATCATCGGCTCGGCGGCCAGTGCGTCGAGGTCGCCTTCGGAGGCACCCTCGGAGGCACCGGGCTCGTCGCTCGCGAGCATCGCAAACGCAACGCGCGCCTGTGGCGCCACCGCCTCTTCATTGACAGAATCATCCGGCAGGATCACCGCACCTTCGGTGATCTCGCCCGTGACCGGATCCACATACCGCGCCGCCGACCCCAGGCGCAGCGGCTGCCCCGCCCGATACTCGGTGCGAAGCGCGCCGGTAAAGAGCCGCGCGCTGGTGAGGAAACCGGCCGCCACCAGCGTGAGTTCGCTGATCGAGCCTTCGAGTGCAAGGAGCGCCTCGCTGTCGAGCAGCGACAGATTGGCGCCCGCGCGCAGCGCAATGCTGCCGCCTGCGCCCGCCTGGATGCGGCCCGCCTCGCGCGCGCCGGCGGCACGCGACACAACGAGCGCACCGGCTGCCTCGACACTGACGCTGCCGTCCAGGGTTGCGAGCAGGTCGATCGTGAGCCCCTGCACGGTGTCGCCCTCGCTGTCGAGGTCGGTGAACACCAGGCTGCCTTCGTCAACTTCAGCACTCAACCGGTCGATGGCGGTTCGAAGCGCATCGGCCGACAGCGCGCGCAGTTCGAATTCGCCCGCGGAGATCTGCGGTGCGTCGCCCGTGTTGCCGGCCACCATCAACGCTTCCGGCGTGGTGATCTGCACCCGGCCACCTGCCACCGGAATGACCGTGCCGGCATCGGACAAGCGCGAGGTGTACGGCGCGGCCGACACCCGATGAATCTGGACCACACCGCCCGCATCGATCTTCACGCCGGCGCCGCTTGCGATCAGCGTGCCCGCCTGCTGCTCGAGGCTTCCGGCAACGGTCAGCACAACCCGCCCGCCACCGGTGGCGGTGCGCGCATTGCCCGACACGATGTCGCCCGCCACGATCAGGTCGCCGGCATCGGCCACTTCGCCCTCATCGTCGAGCCATGCCCGCACATCGAGCGTGATGCCGCCCGAACCCGCGGCAATCGCCACGCCGTCATCGATCGCGGCATCCGACAGCACACGCAGCGTGCCCAGGTTGACCAGGTGCACCGCGCCGGCCGAACCGGTGCGGATCGCCGCCTGCTCGAGATCCCAGACCGGCAGCGTGATGCCGGCCGCACTCGTGC
Organism: Burkholderiaceae bacterium; assembly: GCA_049423065.1. Taxonomy (GTDB): domain Bacteria; phylum Pseudomonadota; class Gammaproteobacteria; order Burkholderiales; family Burkholderiaceae_E; genus SYIM01. The sequence goes on along the minus strand of JBMSQB010000072.1, from coordinate 22,018 downwards.
GCCGCGTGCTCAGATCGGGCACCGGACCCAGTTCGAGCGCGCCCACGTTGTAGAGCCGAATGTCGCCCGAGGCCGTGACCGCCGACAGCCGGATCACGCTGGTGCGAAGCGGCAGGAGCTCCTGCGGCACGGCGGGGCCGGTGGTTGTACCGGTCGTTGTACCCGCGGTGGTGCTGGTCGCAGCCGGCGGCGCGGCCTGCTCGCCGATGCCCGCCGCCGCCTGCAGCCGCAGCGTCTGGCCGATCAGGCTCAACGCACCCAGATGGGAGCCCACATCGCCCACGATCGCGCCCGCTGACGAGATCAGCGACAGGTGGCCGCTTGCGTCCTCGCCCGAGGCATCCACCTCGGACACCCGCAGCGTGTTGGCCGCTGCGAGGCGGATGTTGCCGCCCTGGCTGCGGATCGTTGCCGCAGCAATGTCGATGACCTCGGAGTCGTCACCGCTTTGGGCGCGCGCAAGCTCGAGCCAGCTGGGCAGTTCGCCGTCTTCCGGCGTGATCTGCGCGGCCATCGATACGCCGGCCTGACTCGACTCGAGATCGATGTCGCCACCTTCGGTGACGAGCGCGCTCGCCGAGGCGAGCGTGATCGCCTTCTTCGAGTTGAGGCTCAACGAACCCGATGCCGCACCGGCGCCTCCGAGCACCGATACCGTTGCCATTTCGGCAACGGTGATCGCGTCATCGGATTGCAGGAGCAGGTTGCCGCCACCGCGAATTTCGACATCGCCCGACACCTTCACCGCGCCGCTTGCGCGCAGCGAGAACGATCCGGAACCGGTGAGGGTGGGCCCGCCATAGGCGAGCGTTACCGCATCGGTGGGGGCGTCCTGCACCGCGAGCGCATCGGCTTCAGCCGCCTCGCCCGTCGTGACACCGGCAAGTTCGAACGCCGGTTGCGCGCGCGCACTGCCAAAATTGTTCCAGTCGACACGGTAGCCGGGCACGCTCACCGCACCAATCGACACCGAACCCTTGGCCGTGAGCGCCGCGCCACCAGGCGCCTCGAGCGCGAGCTGCTTCGCCTCGATGCCCAGCGCCGACAGCTGACGGCCGACCCGACCCACGCTGCCGTCGACCGATATCGCGAGCTGTCCGGCGATGAGGTTGACGCCCTGCAGGTTGCCCGCCTGCAGCGTGGTGACGGTTGAACCGCCCTGCTCGACCACCACCATTGGCGCGGCTTCCACCACGCTGCCCGCAGCCGAGCTGATCAGCATGGCGCCCACGCCTGCATCGACCTCGGACACCACGATGTCGCCCTGCGCGGCAATCCGGATCGGGCCGGCCTTGTCGCCGCGCGTTGCAATGCGGCTCTTGGTTTCTTGCACGAAGCTTCCGCCCGCCTCGATGTCGATTGCGGTGAACGCATCGCTGAAGCTGTTCGGATTCTCGATACGCGACACGCCGCGCTGAATGATGTCGCCGCTTGCGATCAGGCTGAGCGTGCCGCTTCCCATCAGCACCGAGCCGCCGTCGAACGTGAGGTCGCCGTCGAGTGCCTCGAACAGCACCGCGCCGCGCGGATCAAAACTCATCTCGACCAGGCCGCGCACATCGATCGACCCCTCGGCGCGCACCAGGATCGAGCCGTCATAGGAGATCTTGAGCCCGCCCTTGACCGGCACGCTGCCGGGCACAGCGGCCCAGCCCGGACCATCGATCACCAGATCGTCGATATCGTGCACCGCAATGACCGATGCGCCCGCTGTGCGCGTACGCGCCTGCAGCGTGTCGGCATCGATCGTGAGCGGCGTTGCCCGCGAGCCGATCGCCACCGACGTGAAATTGCTCTTGGGCGTGTCGATCACATCCAGGTTCATCGCCTGGCCGGAGAGGTGGATCACCTCGCTGTCCCAGGCGCGGCCCGATGCCATGAGATTGCCGTCGGACACCTTGAGCGTGAGATCGCCGCCCGCATGGATGCCGCCGGTGCGAAGCGTGCTGGCTTCGCCACGCGTCTCGCGCGACAGGCGCTCGAGGCTGACATCGCCCGCTGCATCCACCTTGACGATGGCGGCCGCCGGCAAGTCAAAGACCAGCATCTGCGTGACAGGCACGCTCGTCAGCTTTCCGTCGGCGTCGGCCACTTCAACCGAGCCCAGACGGAACACCCCGCCTTCCACCACCGACTCGACTTGTTCGCTGTCGGCCTCGCCGCGCGCAACCAGCGTGAGATCGCCACCGGAGCGGATCACCGCGCCGGTGATCGCCGGCGACTCGACCACATAGATGCCGCCGGTCGCATCGACCCGGATTTCGCCGGTGGCCTGCAAGCCGCTGATGGTGAGGCCGCTGCGGCTGCCGTTGTCGATCTGCAGGTCGCCATCGACCGCCAGGATCAGCTCGCCTTCGGAGTTGGCCGCCACCATGCCGGCCGCAGCAATGTCGAGGTCGTCGACGATCTGAAGCGTGACCGCAAGCACCGTGCGGCGGTCCTCGACCCACTGGCCGCGCTGCACATCGGCAAAGCCGTCGGTGGATGCCAGCACGGGCAGCTCGCCCGAGGCCACCTCGTTGATGCCGACCTTGCGCCACAGATTGGGGCTGATGAACACACCCTCGTCGGCGAGGTCGATCGTGTTGTTGTCGCCCAGGTATTCCCAGGTCTGGTAGCGGATGTCCACCACATCATCGGGGCTTGCCTTGGCGAGCAGGGCGCGCTGCGACTCGGGCAGTGCGGCGATGTTGCCGGGATTGCCCACCACGATCCGCGGGCTGGACTGGCCAATGTCGGCCTCGATCGGCTTGGCCGGCTGGTTTTCAACCCAGCCGAGCACGCGCAGGCCCGCCGCGCCGCCGGTGGCGTCGGTAGCGGACAGGAACTCGGCATCGCCGCCCTCGATGGGGTTGCCGTCGGCGTCGGTGGGAACTTCCATGCCCCAGACGTAGATGCGGAACTCGGTTTCCTCGCTGACCTCGAGGTTGCCAAGATCAAAGCGGATCGTCTCGACCTTGGTCGCGGGGTCGAGTTCGGCCACGACCCTCGACTCAAAGCCGTTGCCGCTGTGGGAGACGGCCGCAAAGCGTGCGCCCTTCGCGGTGAAGCTTTCGGTGGTCAGCTCGATCTCGGAGACCCGCACCAGCTTGTTGCCGCTTTGCGTGGACCCGGGCGTGATCGTGAAGCTGATGAAGCGCTCGGGGTCGTACTCGCTTGAGAACTCGTTCTGGAATGCGGGCCAGTTGCCGTCGGACTGCGCCGCCACCGGCGTGGACTGCCAGAGGTCGCCCACCGTAAAGCCGCCCTGCGCCGTGTTGGCCACGAGCGGCGTCTCGCCGCTGGCACCCGCGCCGGGCACAAAGCTCGTCAGAAGCTCGGGTGCGTCATAGACCGCGCCGAAGATCTGCAGCCCGCTGCCACCCGATTTGCTCGAGGTGACCGGCTCGGACAGGTTGCGGCTCACCGCAATGCCGGTCTCGCGCGAATAGAGCTGAACGTCTGCGATCTGCACTTCGCGCTGCTCAACGCCCGCCAGGAACTCGCCGCCCCGGATGTTGGGGAACACGACCTTGTAGTGCTTGTACTCGGTGGCGTTTTCAAAGCCCACGGTACTGCGCGAACTGCGCGCTTCGGTGAGGCCCGTGGGGCCATCGCCCAGCAGCGTCCAGGTGCCCAGCACCCAGTCGGGCGCCTCGTCGTTTGAGCCATACACCTCGAAGTCGACCGGATCCCAGCCGGGATGGTCGACCGCCGCCACCAGATCCATCTGGTCGATGACCCGGGCGGTGGCATAGGTCACCTGGAAGCCGCTGCCCGGGCCCGCGACGTTCCGGTAGGCGGTGTCGATGTCGCCGTCGTTCACGCGCGCCACATCCTGGCCCTGGGGCGATGCGCCGCCGGGCGAGGCCTGCAGCGTGGTGATGTCGGCATCGAGCGGCTGGCTGGGCATGCCCCAGGCATAGATGCGGATTTCGGTTTCAGAACCGATCTGCAAGCCCTCATCGAGCTGCAGATTGACGCCGCTGTATTCGATCCGGCGCCCGAGCACAAAGGTCCAGGTCTCGGCCGTCAAGGCCTGTTGCGGATAGATCTCGTAGAGATATTCGAAGCCGTCCTGGCTGGTGGCAAGCGCCGCATACTGCGCGCCCGCGAACGCCGCTGCCTGGTCGGTGCTGAGCGTGATGCGGTCAAGGCGAACCACCTTGCCATCGGCCGGCTTGATCGTGGCACTCAGATAGGCATCGCGATTGATCTGATCGCCAAACACACGCCCGAATGCGGGCAACCGGTCCAGCGCAACGCTGGGCGCCACCGGCTCGACCTCGAGCCCGAGATTCTCGGCGGTCTGCTTGAGCGGACCGACCGTGATCGCAGCACCCGCCGACACCTTGCCTGCAATGCCGTCCTGGGACTCGGCATCGTGTTCGCCCACCGGATCCCACGACGCGATCAGTGCGCCCTCGGCCTGGGTGACCGAGCCCGCAGGCGGCCCCGACAGGCCGTCAGAGGCCGAAATGACGATGTTGCGGCCGCGCAGGTTGGACATCTCGGCATCTGCGGTTTCCGGCACCTGCACATTCATGTGCGGATACAGGAGCGCCATCAGGTCCGGCGCCAGCGCATAGCGGGCGAGCTCGTCCATTTTGCTGACGCTGCCAAACCGCTCATTGATGCTGTCGATATCGCTGGGCCTGACGCGCTCGTTGAGCTCGGCGATCTCCGACTCGCTCACCACATTGCGCTCGAACGCCGCATCGAGCAACGCGCCGCGCGTGACCTCGATGGTGATGTCCTGCGGTGCGTACTCCAGCTCGCCCTTGTCGTTGTTCACCATGCCGCCGGCTTCAACCGAAGCCTTGGCATCATCCCAGGCGGTGGGCTCGATCAGCCGCAGATCGCCGTTGGTTTCAACCAGGTTGATGCTGCCGAGCGCGCGCGCAGCCAGACCGCCGTCGCCCGCGATATTGCTGTCGACCCGGGCCGCAACCAGACCGTCGCCGCCATCGAGCTGAATGACGCCCCCGATGATCCGCGAGGTGGCGCCGATGCCCAGAATGCCGTCGGTCGACAGCACCCGCACCTCGTGCGCCTGGCCAATGCTCAGCTGATCGAACTGGTCGAAGCCTTCGCCCGCTTTCAGCGGCTCGCCATTCAGTTCATAGGTGGCGGCAATGACCTGACCGATTCGCAGCGGCGCCGCGCGCTTCTTGTTGTCGATCTGCTCGATCGTGATGTCGCCGGTGGCAACCACATTGAGCTTGCCGCGCGGATCCTTGATGCGGATCGTGACATCGCTGTTCGACTTGATGTCGGGCACCGCACCCGAGAACACCGCCGTGCCCGCCACCTCGAGCGCGTTCGAGGACAGCGCAATCGGCTTGAAGCTGTCGTAGTCGTCGTTGCCGGTTGAGTTGCCGTAAGAGATGTTGCTGCGCAGTTCGAGCTTGCCCGGCGTCTGGATGTTGATCGTCTGCTGGCGCGAGCCCAGCATGGCTTCGATCGCAATCGGCTGGTCGGCCTTCAGCGCATAGGTGTAGAAATCTTTCAGGCCGGTGATGGTGGTGGTTTTGGTGGTGACGGTTTTTTCACGCAGCCAGCCGCCACCGGTGACGATTGGCGGGTCTTCAATGACTTCCTGATTGTTGAAGTCGCTGTCATATCTGCTGTCGGCAACGGCCGGCTTCCAGTCTTTCTTGTTGTACTGGATCTTCTCCGACTCGGTGCTTTCCCAGACCGTGTGGTACTGGGGCTGGCCCGCGTACTGCTTGACCTTTTCTTCGTCGAGGATCTGCTCGCCACCCGTGAGCTGCGCAACGAACTCCCAATCGTCTTCATCGGTGAAATCAAGCACCGGGAAGGTGACGGTTCCGGTATCGCCCACCCAGCGATAGAGCTTGTTGTCGAACACGTCTCGAACCAGCGAAACATCTTCGGTCAGCTTGATCGCCGGATTGGCCTTTTCCACATACGAGGCGATAAAGAGCTCATTGCCATCGATCAGATCTTTGGTGCTTGAGCCCGCCTCGATCAACACCTCGGATTCGCGCAGCGGCGAGCCATCGGTGTACTTGGTGTCGGTGAACTTGGCTTCGGCGTCGGCCGCCAGCCAGTCCCAGTCCCAGCCCACCAGATTGAAACTCTTCTGCTCGTAGATCTTGATCGTGGTGCGCGTCTTGGCCTGTCCGGTGGCCCAGACGTAGTAGCGGTCGAGTTCGGGCTGATAGAGGATCGGCGTGTAGTCCCACGCGCTTCGATCGGCCTGCAAGCCGGTGACCAGGTTCTGCCGCCGGTAGATGATGCTGCTGGCCCCGCCCTCCGCCTGCTCGAGCGTGCCCTGCAGATACTCGCGCTCCATCTTCCCGTCGCTCACGGTGAAGACTTCGCGGCGCAGGTTGTCGGTATCGGTGATGGTGATGCGGCCCACCCGGTTTTCCGACACATCGATCGCGCCCACCGCCAGCCGGTAAGCGGTCTGGTTGACGATGTTCACCGCCGCATAGCCGCTTGCCACACGCAGCCTGCCGTTGCCGGTGCTGACGATCTGGCCGGTCAGGTTGATGACCCCCGCGCTCGGCTTGATGTCGTCGAGCAGGATCAGGCCTTCCTCGGCATCGAACGCGCCATCGACCGACTGGAGCTTGAGCTCGCCGCCAAATTCGATGCCCGGCAGCAGCTTGCCGTTGTTGTCGTTCAGATTGCTGGTGCGCCAGGGGTTGAACTGCGGCGTGAACGTGAGGTCGATGCTGTCGACGCCGGATTGGATCAGTCCGTTGACATTGAGATAGCGCGCATTGATGTTGATCTCGCCCAGCGCGAACACGAGCGAGGCGCGGGCCGCGTTGGCGGCGATGGCGTCGAGAATCGCCTTGCTGTTGGCCAGATCGCTCTCGCTGATCTGGTAGTCCCTGGGCTGGCGGTTGGGGTTGAACCAGTGTGAAAGCCCCCGGCCATAATAATCAAACCACGACATGTACTGCTGCGGATCGGCACCGCTGTGGTACCAGTCTTCGGTGGCCAGATTGAAGTCGCCAAACGCGGTGAGCTTGACCGACCGCGCGCGCAATTCGCCCGTAACGTTGATGCTGCCATCAAGGTTGGTGAGATACAGGTCGCCGCTGGCATTGCTGATGCGGCCGCGCACATAGAGGTCTTGCGGCGCATCGGGAATCTTGAAGGTGCCACCTACCGAATACCACTCATTCGGCCACGCATTCTGGGTGACGCGCACCACGCTGGCTCCGGGCTCGGTGCCGCCATGCCCCAACCGAATGCCCTTGAACCAGGTGGTACCGGCCGCCATCGTCACCAGTTCCTTGCCGATCAGGTCGGTGCGGCCCGAAGACAGGATGCCGATGTCGTTGATGACCAGACCAAACGGCGTGGTGTTGCTGATGTTGACGCTCGCGCTGCCGTGCGCAATGGCACGGCCACCATTGACTGCAGACTCGACCGAGGTGCGGCTTTGGTCGTCGGCATAGACATAGATGCCGCCGCCCGAGGCGGTGACCGGGGGCAGTCGCAGGAACAGCTGGTCGAAGGCCGCGCGCGCAGCGGTCACGCCATTGACGGTTTCGGCCAGGCCCAGTTTCTTGAGCTTGGAGTCGATCTGCTCGAGAAGCGCCTGGTAACGCGCCACCATCTCGGCGTTGCCCGAGTGGCTCTCGATCCAGCCAACGATCTTGGCGCGGTCTTCGAAGAGCGTATTGGCAACGTTGGCATACACCAGCTGCGGCAGCGCCAGATCCTTGGGCTTGACCACATAGAAGTCGTCGGCAAGCGCCATCGCCAGGCTCACGCCCTTGTCGCTTGCAATCGAGATGATGTCGCTCCAGCCAGTCTCGAAGCTCTCGGCCCGGTTGATCGTGATGCCCGGGCCGATGCGCTTGTACCACTGGCCTGAGTCGGTGCGGACGATCTGGCCGGTTTCCACCCGCATCGTGATGTACGTGTTGGTACGGTTGAACTGGTGGTGAGGCTCGATCGGCGTCCATAGCCGGCTGTTGGTGTAGTCCTGCCGGTCAAGCACCAGATTCGAATCGGTGTTGGTCGAGGCTGCCGGCGTGTACTGGTAGTAGCGCTTGCCAGGGATCGCCTTGCTGAACGCACCGGGCACGGCTTCAACCACCGTGCCTTCGCTCACGCCAATCGCAACCTCTTCCATCTCGATGCGCGCAAATTCATAGCGCTGCGCGGGGTCGAGTCCGAGTGCGGTTTTTTCGGCCTCGGTCAGATCCTGGCCCAGCCGGTCCTGGGTGAAGGCCGGCGCCGTCGTGAGATCCTGCGGATAGGGGCTGTTGAGCGCGCCCTTCACCAGAATCGGCAGGATGAGCACTTCGGTGCGGTAATTGACACCGGCTTCGAGCTTGGCCGTCGGGCCCACCTCGACCGCGTTGATGCTTCGAACCGTGCCCGAGCCGTCGAGATTGGCGTAGTACGGGGTGCTGGTCAGGTTCACCGTCTTGCCGCGGTGGCGCGCACGCTCATCACCGCCGGTACCGGGCTCGGCGATCATTTCAATGTCACGCACCGCGCGCACGGCGGTATCGCCCAGGAGCCGCACCGCATTGGTCTCGTCGATCGTCGCCTCGACGATCGGAATGCCCAAGCCCTGGAGCGCGATGACCTTCATGTCGGAGCGCGCCGTGTTCATGAGCAGGTTCGGCACGCGGTTGGCATCCTGCCCCGAGCGCAGCTTCACATCGGTGCCAAGCAGCTCGGTATCGGTGAGGAAGATCGAGTTGTTGGTGGAGAGGTTGCTGAACGCGTTGGCATTGGCCCCCGCGATCGCGCCGCCCGAGCCGACGTTGGCCGCTGCCGTGAGGTCGGCATCGGTGCGGGTGGTGAGCAGCACATCGCCGCTGAAGTTGCGAAGGCTTGCGCCGTCGGCCTGAATCCCCGACACCAGGTCGGCCGACTGATCGGCGAGCGCAACGTTGATCGCGAGGCCACCGTAGCCGTCGACCCGCACCTTGTCGATGATGTCGACGTTGGTGTAGGTGGAGATGTCCAGCGTGCCGCCGGTGGCGGTATCGGACTGCACGGTAATTTCGGCGCCCGGGGCGATAGTCACCATCGAGCCAAAGCGCAGCGTGGGCGCGCCAACGGTGGTGGAGAGCGTAATCGCGGTGATGGCGCCTAGGCCTGCCGATGTCGAATCGAGCGAGTCTTGCGTGGCCGACATCGCGGTTTTGTCCGCCGCATTCTTCGCACGAATCACCACCGTTTCAGCGTTGATCGTGGACTGCTCACCGATATCGACCTGCGAAATGCCGCGCACCGCATTGGTCATTGCCGCGCCGCTGCCCGCCAGCGCGCCGACAGCGAGATTTTCCGAGCGCGCATCGAAGTTGTTTTCGCGCTCCGACGTGACATGGACCGTGTTCGCCTCAACCCGGTTGCGGCTGCCGATGGTGGCGTACGACTCGCCGATCAGCGTCAAGGTGGAGTCTGCGCCCGCAATACCCACGAACAGGCCGCCGCTCGAGGCGGTGGCCAGCTGATAGACCGAGTCGGTGGCATAGCCGTCAATGCGCAGCCGCCCGGTGTCGATCTGTACATCATCGCCCAGCCCCGCGCGCGCCACGCTGCGGTCGATGGTGGTGACCGAAGCCAGGCCCATCGATGCGCCCGAGCTCACCGACAGGGCGTGGGATTCCGCCCACGAGCCCTGGTCGGCATGGGCACGGATCTCGACCGTGGACGACTTGTCGGTAATGACCTCGGTGCCCGAGATCGATGCGTTCAGCACCGACGCAACTTCGTTCTCGGTGACCGTGCCGGCGGCCGCAGCCGCAATCAGGCCGAACGCGGCGGCGGCGGCGAACACCTCGTTGTAGAGGTCGATGTCGTTTTCAGCCAGCACGCTCACGCCCGCGTCGGCGATCACCTCGCTCCAGCCAAACGGGCTGCTGCTCTCCACCGGCGTGGTGCCCGAACGATCGATCACCGCATTCACCGCGGTGGCCACCGTGTTGTAGGAGTTCGCGCCACCGCCCGCGATCGCCCCGCCGATCGCACCGGTAATGGCCACCGCAACGGCGGTGGAGTAGGACTCGATTGAAGGCTTGTGGAAGGCGTGGACGTCGACCGCGCCCAGGGTGTCGATGGTGGCGCGGTCGATCTGCGCGCGCACCGAGCCATCGATGGTGTTGTTGGCCACCGCGACACCGATTGCAAATGACGCGCCATTGACGCCAAAGGCAGCGGCAATCGACACCGCCATCACCGACGAGCGGATGCTCGCGATGTCTTCGGCCGTGACCGTCACATCGCCATCGATGTCGACGCCGGTGACGGTGGGCGTTTTGTCCGCGTCCAGCTCCTGCGTGGTGTCGCGGATGGCAGCGAGCGTATTGGTGTTGATGCGGTTGGTGGCGCTGCCGCCTGCACCGGAAATCGCAACCGACACGCCACCGCCGACCGAGGCCGCGGCCGAACCCGCAAACACGCTGGTATCAATCGCCTGGCGGTTGGTGGCCGAAATCACGAGCGAAGTGGCCGTGACCGGCGCCTCCGGGTCGTCCAGCGGATCGACTTCGGTCTCGGTGTCCGGGTCGGCCTCATCATCGGCCGGCGGCTCATAGCGCGTGAGCGAAGACTTGATGAAGAGCGCGTGAATCTCGTTGGCCGACTCGGTCAGCAGCTGCTTCCACTTGCTGGAGTCGGCCAGATCCTGCGAAAGGAAGATGTCGTCCTGCGTACCGTCTTCGTCGGCGTCTTCGCCTTCGATGTCATCGTCGCCGATGTATTCGTAGACCTCGCCCGCGCGTGCGCCCGACTTTGCGCCCATCAGGACGGTGTCGCCCTTTTTGATGCGGTCGGGGTTGTCTTCGCTCTGCCGGTAGGTGACAGCGCCCGCGTATTCATACGGGTTGTAGCCAACAAAATTGCGGGCGAGCGACACCCCCACCGACGCGCCAAAGCCATTGCCGGCGCCCACGCCCACGCCGATCGAGGCCGAGATGATGGTGGACTCGATCAGGCTTGAAGACGATGCATCAACCGTAACCGTGCCGCCTGCGGCGAGCGCACTGTCCTCGATCCGCGCATAGGCATCGCCCACGATCACGTTCAGTGCCGAGGCACCCGCGCCGCTGATACCCACGCCGTTGCCCACGCCCAGACCAATGGCGGCCGACGCGGCAAGCGCAAAGGCGTCGATCCTGTAATCGGACAGTGCGTTGACGTCAACGTCGCCCGCGCTTTGCAACTCGGCACCGTTGATGCCTGCAAACACCACGCCATCGATCACATTGCGCGCAAGCGTGACGCCGATCGACACCGCAAGGCCATTGCCCACGCCCAGCGCGGCCGCAACCGACACCGCGCCCGCCCAGGCATCGATCGTGGAAGCGTCAACCGCGCGGATGACCACGCTGCCCGCTTCGATCGAATTGGCGCGCTCGCGCGGCTCCTCGAAGGTGGTGATGCCCGCAGACAGCCGGGTGCCGATGTAGTTCTCGGCCCAGACGCCCGAGCCGCTGATGCCGATCGAGTTGCCGGTGCCCAGCGCGACCGCGGCCGAGCCCGACACGACCAGCGCATCGATGCCCTGATTGCCCTCTGCGGTGATGCTGAGCGTGCCCTCGGCGATCAGTTCGGAGTCGATCGCCTGAGCGGTGATGGTGGAGATGGCTTCATCGCCTGCCAGGCCGAAACCTTCGGCGCCGATGAAGTTGCGCGCCACCGCAATACCGATGGAGGCGCCCACCGCACTGCCGCCGCCGCTGCCGGCAATGGCTACCGACAGCGCGGCAATGGTGGCTGCAATGCTGCTGTCGCTCGAGGCACTGACCTTGAGATCGCCCGCGCTCTCGACCACGCTGCCGATGATGAGCGCATCGGTATTGCCGCGGATGGTGTTGACCGCAATCGCGCCCGCGCCGCTGAAGGCCAGCCCCTGGCCGCCCGCCGAAACGCCGATGGCAGCCGACGCCGCAACCGACACCGCGTTGATGTTGACCCGGTTGACCGAGACATCGTAGCTGCCGTCGGCGCGCAGTCGCTTGACGATGGTGTAGCTGTCGCCCGCGCCATCGACGATCCGCCAGCTCTGGCCGGGTTCAATGACCGCCAGATTGAGTTCGGGTTTGACGAGCTCCCACTGGCTGTCGTCGGTGTAGTCGACCGTCGACAGGTTGACGCTCTGGTTGTTCTTGCCGAAATAGCGATAGACCGCGCCGGCTGTGCCGCCCTCGCCGTGCGAGGGCGCAATCTTGACGGTGTCGCCCTTGCGCAGCTCAACCGTATCGGGCTCGACCAGCTCCCACAGGTCTTCGTCGCTGAAGTCGGCCTCGTCGAGATTGAAGGCCTCTTCGTCATCACCCAGGTATTCGTAGATCGCGTTGTCGTCATCGACGTCGGCAACCAGGTCGCCTTCCTCGATGGAAACTTCACCGTCTTCATTGGTGTATTTCCAGATCGTGCCGTCGGCCGTTGAATACAGCGCATTGGCGCGCAGCATGTCGCGATCGGCCAGATCGATGCCCGCATCTTCAATGATGGTGGTGAGCGTCTGGACGGTATCGGCGTCGGCAAAGTCGGTGGCGAGCTGCCAGCGCGACGTGTCGGAGTAGTCCTGGTTCCAGAGCGAAACCTCTTCCTCCTCGAGGCTCACCTCTTCCCAGCGGTCTTCGTTCTGGAAGTCTTCAACGGCCAGGTCGACCTCGATGTCCTGCGCGCCCTTCCAGGTGAAGGCGCGGCCCACCCAGCCGGGCTCGGCATGGTTGAGATCCACCAGCACGACCTGGTCGGGCTGCAGCACAACGCTGCCCGCCTGCGTGGTGTGGTCGATGTCGGTCCCGATATAGCGATACACCAGCCCCGGTACACCGCCGTAGTTGTGCATCGGGTCGACACGAACCGTGTAGCCGGTCTTCAGTTCGACCGTGTCGATCTCGACCTGTTCCCACTGGTCTTCGTTGTTCAGGTCGACATCGCCGAGGTCGAGCGTTGCGTCATCGCCGATGTATTCAAAGACAAGGCCATCGGGGGCCAGGACCTTGTCACCCGATTCAAGATCGGTTTCACCGTCGGAGAGCAGGTAGTCCCACTCCTGGCCTTCGTTGCTCGTGAAGCTGGTTTCAGCCGAGGCCTTGGCGGCCGCATCGAGGGCATACTCGTCGAGGCCCGCGTTTTCAATGTCTTCCCAGTCGATGGTCGGACCGCTTTCAAGGCCGGCCGAACGGGCGCCGATGTCGACATCACCGTCCAGGGTGACCAGATGCACGTTCTGCATCGTGGCGGTGGTATCGGCCTCGATGCTGTTGAAGGCAAGCGACAGGCCGATCGATACCGACAGCGACTTGCCTGACGCACCGAACGAGGCCGCGACCGACGCGGCGCCCGCCAGCGCGCTGATGGCAGTGCGCGATTCGCTTCGGATGGAGGCCGACGCAGCGGCCAGCTCGGCCCGGCGGTCTTCGGTACCGAAGATGCGCGCATCCACGCTCGTGTAGATGCGGTTCTCGGCATACACGCCCGCCGCGCTGACCGTGGTCGAACCGGTTGCGCCTGCGCCCACCGCGGCCGCACCCGAGAGCACCCGGGCATTGATGCCGGCACTCGACAGCGCCCGCAGCTTCAGTGCACCCGCCGCTTCGACCTGGCTGCGGTCAAGGTAGGCGCGCGTGGCCGCGACCGACGGCGCAAAGCTCACGAGCTTCCACAGGCTCTCGTCGGAAAAGTTCTGCGTGTGAAGCCGGATGCCGTCGGTGCTGGTGACCTTTTCACCCACATACTCGTAGACCTCGTTGCCCATCAGCGCGGTGTCGTTCAACACCCGCTTGCCTGGCAGAAGCTCGGTGAGCTTTTTGTCGTCAGGCTGATACTCAGAGGCCTTGTAGTCGTAGCTCGCCGCCACCGGCGTCTGGCCGATGATGTTGCGGGCCACCGAAATGCCGAGCGCAACCGCCTTGCTCGAGCCGCGCCCAACCGACACAGCTGCCGCGACCGAGCGCAGGCTGGCGTCGATCATCGTGCTGTCGTGGGTGCGGATGGTGACGTCGCCACTACCCTCGTCTTCACCGTCGGTGGCCAACAGCACGCGGCTCGCATAGGCCTCGGTGCTGCCGCTGATGCGGTTGAAGGCGAGCGTGCCGCCGCCCGCCACCGCCGGCCCGCCGTTGGGGCTTGCACTGATGGCGATGGCCGATGCGGTGCCCACCGCCGTGATCTCGCCCGAGCGCCAGGCCGCCACACGGATTTCGCCCCCGGTCGAGCGGACCTCGACCAGCGTGGGCTGCGCGCCGAGCGCGGTTGCCGCGATCGGGGTGGCCGAGATGAACGACGCCACATTGCTGTCGATGTCGTTGCGTGCCAGGCTCAAGCCCACCGAGATGGATTTGGAGCCGCCCTTGTAGCCGGCCGCAACCGACAGCGCGCTCGCCGAGACTTCGGCGTTGATCGCGGTTTCGCCCGTGGCCTCGACCACGATGTCGCCAGCCGCTTCGGTGCTGCGGGCATTGAAGATCCGCGCGCTGGTGTCGGCCGCGATGCGGTTGAGCGCCACCACTGGCGCGATCGTGATCGCACTCTGGCCGGGTGCGGCACCGGCTGCGCCACCACCGGCCGCGCCTGCGCCGCCTGCGGGTGGCGTCGGCTTGACGGTATCGAGCGCCATCGCAACCGCCGAGTTCTCGATCACGGCCTCGACTTCACCCGCCCAATCGGCCTGCACCTCGAGACCGCCATCGAGCTGGAAGCTGGTGTTGTCGGCCCAGGCCCGTGTGGCCGCACGCTTCTGGTCGGCAAAGCTCGAGCCGAAGATGCTGTCCGCGATATTGGCGAAAAGATTCTGCGGCTTGTAGCCGATGGTGTTGAAGGCGAGCGTGACGCCCACCGAGGTTTTCGCCTGAACCTTGCTGTTGAGCGTGGCGGTGATCGAGGAGTTGTTGGTGGCGGTGATGCTGACCGTGCCGTCCTGGGGTTCCTCTTCTTCGGCGCCCTCGTCTTCGGCGCCCTCTTCCTCGTCGGCTTCCTCTTCCGCTGTCGCTTCCTCTTCCTCGCCCTCGGCCTGATCGGCGGCGTCTTCCTCGAACAGGTCGGTTTCCTCGTCGGCGGACTCGCTGTCGTCGCCGGCCTCGTCGCCGGCCTCGTCGGTGGTATCGCCGGTTGCGGTTTCGTCGCCGTCGGCGGTCAGCGCGTCGGCTTCCTCATCCGACTCGCCGGCGGTGTCATCGGCACCTGCTTCGTCGGTCTCTTCTGCATCCGCTTCGTCGGCCTCTTCTTCGTCGCCTTCTTCGGACTCGCTGTCATCAATCGGAATCAGCGTGACGATCTCGCTGTCGGCGATCCAGGCCTGCGCGCTGCTCATCACCGTGTTGGTGGAGATCATCACGTTGACGCCGGTGGTGGCAACGGTGACCTCGCTGGTGTCTTCGGCAAGGATGGCCGCCGACTCGTCGGCGCTCACCGTGAGGTCGCCCGCGAGCGTCATCGTCTGGCCGTCGATATAGGCCGTGACGTCGCTGCGCACATCGTTGCGGACGACCAGGCCGCCGACACCCACGCCACCCACCTGCGAGGCGGTGGCGGCCTGCGCGAAATTGGCGCCGAGATCGGTCCAGTAGCCCACATCCAGGCTTGCCCAGCGCGACTCGTCGCTGAAGTCTTCTTCGCCCAGATCGACGTCGCTCTTCCAACCCTTGAAGATGTAAGTGAGACCAGGTTCGCCGGTGAGTTTTCGCCAGAGCGACTCGTCGGTGAAGTCCTGCTTGTCAAAGCGCACGTCTTCGAGCGGCTCGCCACCGATGTATTCATAGGTGTCGCCCGCTTCGGCACCACCGATGCTTGAGCCGAGCGTCACGCGCTCGCCCTCGGCCATTTCTTCCGGACGGTCAAAGTCGGTGTAGTTGGAATCGGCGATCCGCACGCGGTCGCCAAAGCGTACGGTCTGCTCACCCGAGCGGTCGGTGTAGCTGAGCCCGACCAGGTTGACGAGCGAACGGACGGCGGCCGCGTTCTCGCTTTCCTCGGCGCCAGCGCCGGTGATGATTTCCACCTTCGAGGCAATGCGGGCGGCATCGGTCGATGAAACCGTTGCACCGCCGTCGGCGGTCTCGACGGTCCGGTCATCGCCAATGATGTAGGTCTTGGCGAAGCTGCTCACCATGTTGCTCGCGAGCACAAAGCCCGCAGACACGGCTTTCTCACCACCGCCTGCTGTGCCACCTGAGGCACCACCCGAGCCGGCCGCCGGCGCGCTGGCTGCGGCGCCCGTGCTGCCACCACCCGCTGCGGTGTCTTCGCCCGTGGGAAGCAACTCGGGCTCGGCGATTTCGGCGACGGTCTCGTTCGAAATCGTCGACAGGATGAAGGCCTCGTTGTCGGCCTCGAGGATCAGCTCGCCGGCTGCATCGATATCGCTGTTGCGGATATAGGCGAGCGCCGAGGCGGGCTTCTCATCGCCAATATTGGTGCCGATCAGCGCATCGAGCGCGGCAAAGAGAACGTTCTGCGCCTCATAGCCCACCGTGTTGAAGGCGAGCGTGACACCGATGGATGAGCCGTCGGAGGTCATCGAGCTGGCATTGCGCGCCACGATGTGGCCGGCGTTCACGGCACGCACGGTGATGCTGCCGTCGGGGCCGTCCTCGTCGGCTTCTTCCTCTGCCTCTGCCTCTTCCTCGGCGTCGTCCTCGGATTCCTCTTCGCCGTCTTCTTCGGCGTCGGTGTCGTCATCGACCGAGGTGTCCTCGACCTCGCCACTCTCGCCCGACTCGTCTTCGGGGTTGTCGACCGAAGCGGCATCGAGCTCGTCGCTGGCTTCCGCCTCATCGGCGGCTTCATCGTCCTCGGCCGGCTCCTCCTCGGTCTGGCCCGCGGTGGTCACCACCGTGGTGGAGTCGATGTAGGCATCAGCGGTGGCGAGCACCAGGTTGGTGGCAATGATGCCGCCGGCTGCGAGACCGCCGCCGCCGCCGCCCGTGGCTTCGGCTTTGCTGTCGAGCGAGGCGCGGATGATCGCGTCCTCGGTTCCGACGACCGAGAGCGCACCCGCCTCGATCCGGACATTGAAGATGAAGGAGCGGGTCTTGGCCCGCACATCATTGCGGGCAACCACTGCTCCCGCCGCCACTGCGCCCGGCGCGGGGGGCTCTACGCTCGGGAGTTCAGGCGTGGGGAGCGGATCGGGTTCGGGTTCCGGCTCCGGTTCCGGCTCGGGTTCAGGCTCGGGGTCGACCGTGGGCTCGGGCGGCGGTGGGTCGGTGACCTCTGCGGTCAGCAAACCGATGTTCTGCGCCGCAAGCGCGCCACCGAAGGAAATGGAGAAGGCCTGATCGCCCGCGGCGACCACCTCAACCCGACCCGCTTTACCGAGCTCCAGATTGATGGCGTCTTCGACATCCTGGGGGGTGGCATCAAAGGCAATCGACTTGGTGGTGTAGGTGCTGCCCCCGTGGCTGAAGCTGAGCGTGAACAGGCTGCCTTTGCTGCCGCCCGCCAGAGAGATTTTCTGGACTTCGTCCTTGCCGGGGTTACCTGCTCCGGACTGGACGAAATCGAATTTCTGGGTTTCGGCAAGCATGTCGAGCGGCTCGATTGCCACGCCCGCGAGCTGCCCGATGGCCTCCACCTTGAAGCGTTTTCCGGTTTTGCCGGTATAGCTTCCGTCTTGCGTGACGCGGAAGTCGGCTTCGGTGATCGTCTTGCCGGGCAGCACGTTACGCAGCGTCTCTGCGAACGCCGCCTTCAGCTGGGCAATCGTCTTGATCGGATCCTTGTTGTCGGCCGTGTACTTCCAGGTAGCGGTCTTGGTCGATCCCGCCTTGTCGAAGTAGAGCTTGAAGCCGGTAAATCCAAAGCTGTCGTGGAAGTTGACCTGCCAGGTTTCGTTGCTGCGGCCACTGCCGCCTTCGGTGACCGCAGCGATATCGACCGAGCCTGGGTCTTCCGGCTCGGCCGGGACGGTATCGGTGCCGTCGCCGGTATCGGTTCCCGTGTCCGTGCCTGTGTCGGTACCGGTGTCAGTGCCGGTATCGGTACCGGTGTCGGTTCCCGTTCCGTCCCCGGTTCCCGTGCCATCGCCGGTATCGGTGCCGTCGCCCTCGCCTTCACCCTCACCTTCCGCCGGCGCTTCGGGCTCGGCCACCTCGAGGAAGCGGACTTCATCGATCGACACGTCGGCGATCGAGTCGCCCAAGAACGAAAGAACCCAGAAGTCGGTGCCGTCGGCATCCGTGTCGATCGTGACCTTGAGGTCGAGCTCGAGCGATTCGAAGGGGTCGCCGTCCTCGTTGACCGCCTCTTCCTGGATCATCGTGACGAGCTTGTTTGCGGTGAGGTTCCGGGCAATGCCGGACAGCGCAAACACATCGCCATCGACCTCGATCTCGAGATCGAAGGTGCCGGCGCTCTCTTCATCGAGCAGCGGGAGAATGACGGAGGGGCCCTTGGCCGCGCGGCCCTGGGTGAGGACCCCGGTGCGCGATTTCAAGCCGTCGGAAAAATCGCCGCCGCGCAGCAGCGGCAGGTCCTGAAGCCGCCAATCATCGCCATCGAAGCGGATCTGATAGGAGTCCTCGCCCAGCGGCTCGACGGTGACCGCCTCGCCTTCCAGCGCGGCGTTGAGCGCCTCCTGGATGAGTTCGGCCTGCTCTTCAAACGTGGCGCCTTCGGTACCCTCCTGGGTGGTTTCCGAGCGCACCAGCATGAGACCTTGCGAGCTCTGACCCACGGTGCTGGCCGCGATCTGGCCGATGTCGGTTCCGGCGAGATCACCGTCAAACTCGATATCGAAAATCAGACCGCCTGCCGAGAAGCGGAAGCCGCCCGAGGTGTCGGATTCGTCCTCGTTGAAGGTGACCGTTGCATTGCCCTCGCCGAACCAGGTGTCGAGCACGGCCTGAATCGCGGCGGCGTCCTGTTCCGGATCACCGAGGAAAGTCAGCGTGGCGACGAGCTCAGCGGGTTCTTCCTCTTCAGCGGTCTCGCCGTCGGTCTCGTCCGTTGTCTCATCGGTCGTTTCGTCGGTCGTTGTCCCGTCGTCGGTGGTGGTGTCGTCGGTCTCGCCATCCGTCGTGTCGCCGCCGGTGACGGTGTCGTCTCCCGTTTCGTCGGTGGCGTCGCCCCCACCCGCCGTGTCGTCTCCCGCACCATCGGTGGTATCGGTTTCGTCGGTGACCTCGTCATCGGTCGCCGCGTCGTCCTCGGCTTCCTCTCCCTCTTCCCCTTCTTCGGCCTCGATCGGTATCAGCCTAAGCGTGTACTCGGTGCCCACCGCGGCCGGCTTGTGGATGAAGGTCAGGCGCTGCTGCTCATTTTTCGGTACGTCGATCTCGAGCCACTCGATGGGATCGGTGGTGACATCGTCGAGCGTGAGCGTGAAGCTGGGCGGCTCGTCGCCCGAGAAGTCGAGCGCGTCGGTGGTGGTGAAGACCAGGCGCTGGACCTCGTCACGCCCCGGGTCGGCCTCGGTCTGAACATCGGCCACCACCCAGTCGGTAAAGCCGAATTGCGCATCGCCCGGGGCAATGCCCGGCAGCGAGTCGATGGTGTCTTCCTCGAGCGCAGTATCTTCCTCTTCGCCGGTATCGGCGCCGTCGCCGCCTGCCGCGGTATCGGTGCCGTCGCCGCCTGCAGCCGTGTCGGTGCCACCGCCGCCCGCGGCGGTATCGTCAGCGGCGCCCAGCTTGCTCTTCAACGCCCCCAGCGCGGCGTCTTCAAGCGCGCCGAAGTCGATGGGATCGAGCTCGACTTCATAGGGTTCAGCGTCTGCGTCCTTCAGGAACCACTGCAGCACGTCGGTGACCGACTCGGGCAGGAGCTCGAGCACATCGAGCGTGATGGCGCCATCGGCCGCCTCAAGATAATCGGGCAGCAGGTCGCCCGCGATCTTGTCGACCAGTGTGGAGAGCGGCAGCGCGTATTCGAGCTCCTTGCCGAACAGCGTTGCGGTGACCACCGGATCAAGCACGCTGATCTTGGACGGAATGATCTTGATCAGGTTCTGGAACTGCTCGATGAGCGTGTCGCCAGTGAGGCCGAAAGCCGGAATGCGGATCTGGATGACGTCGCCATCGGCCGCGCCATCCCCGGCATCGGTGCCGGTGTCGCCGGTATCGTCGGCGCCTGTGTCGGTTCCGGTATCGGTGCCGGCGGCATCATCGGCACCCGCGTCGGCTCCGGCATCGGCCGAATCATCGGCACCCGCGTCGGCACCCGCGTCGGCTCCCGTTTCGTCGCCCGTTCCGGTGTCGGTTCCTGCGTCGTCTGCGGGTGAGCTTCCGATCGAGTCGAGCCCGAACGGCAGCCCGCCCTCGGGGATCAGTCCGGAGAGGTCAACGCGCAGTGGGTCGAGATCGGGATTGACATAGCGGTCGAACATCGCCGGCGTGTCGATCGTGATGTCGTCGAATACCAGCTCGATCTGACGGCCGAGCAGCGTGAAGCTCACCGAGGGCGCGGCAATCACAAACTGCGATGGCAGCAGCTGAAGCGTCTCGAGGCTCGGGCCCTCGTCCTCGGCTGCGCCTTCCTCGTCTTCTTCGCTGAAGATGTCGCAGGGGCACTCGGAGGCCTCGTCGATGGGTCTGAAATAGACATCGGGCTCGAACACCGGCAGCTCGGGAATGAACTCGCCATCGAGCACCAGCGCCTTGAGATCGATGAGTTCAGTGAGCGTGGTGTTGAGCCAGCCCGCGCGCAGCGCAAGGCCCCACTCGTATTCCTGCCCGCCGTGTTCGACCACGCCGAGCGGCTTTTCAAACTCGAAGAGCGGCAGCCGCGGATCGGGCAGGATCAGATCGATGTTGAATTCGGGTGCGGCAAACAGCAGGTCGCCCACCGGGATGGACGGCACCTCGAAGTGCACGCCCAGTTCGCGCTCGGCCACCTTCCAGTCGGTGGCCTCGTCGGCGCTGATGCCCTTCAGGAACTGCAGCACCCGCAGATCCTGCCAGCCCGCACCGATCTTGAAGCCGACGTCGTAGTCTTTACCGCCGATCGGGATCGAGAAGAGCGGCACCTCGCGCTCGAAGTACGGCATCTCGGTGTCGAGCAGGCCGACGAACTGGTTGATCTGGTCGAGCATGCCCGGCAGCGGGATCAGCTCATACCAGTAGCCGGTATCGGTGTAGTCGGTCTCGGCCAGATCGATTTCATCATCCGGGCCCATGTAGCGGTAGATGCGGCCCGGCTCGCCACCCGCCTCATGGTCATCATCGAGCAGCACCTGATCGCCAAACGCGATTTCAGTCAGGCCATTGCCGCTCTTGTGGTCGACCCGGAAATATTCGCCGTCGCTTTCTTCATCGGGGGTGGTGGCAGAGGCCACCACGACGATATCGGCGGTGATTGACGGCGTGTCGCTTGCCTCGACCGACATCTCGCCTGCCACCACGACGCTGCGCGAATCGAGCTCGAGCCAGCGGTCGGTATCGGAGTAGTCTTCCTCGGACAGGTCGACATTGCCGGCCTCACCCAGATAGCGGTAAACCTTGCCGGCATCGCCGCCATCGCGGTGACCCGCGGACACCAGCACCTGGGTGCCCGGTTCGATCTCGGTGATCTCGTCATCGCTTTGATGGTCGACGCGGAAAAATGCGCCTTCGCTGGGCGTTGCCACCTGTCGCACATAGGCATCGGCCTGGGTGCTGACGGCATTCGATGCCAGCACGATGCTGGCCGCCGAGCCCGATCCCTCCGAGGTGGCCTCGTTGCTGGTGGAGGCTTCGAGCGTCGCGGTCATCGCGGCGCTGACCGACATGTCGCCGCCCACATCCAGCACGACCTGATCGACCATGGCCAGCACTTCGGCCGGGATTTCATCGCCGATGCTGGTGCCCAGGAGCGCGTCGATCGTCTGGGTGAAGATGTCCTGCGCGTCCCAGCCAATGGTGTTGTAGGCCAGCGTGACGCCGACCGCCGTGCCGCCCGAGGTGATCGTGGCGGTGTTCTCGGCGCTGATCCCGGACTCGTTCTCGGCCTCGACCGTGAGATCACCGCCCGCGGTCAGCTCGCTTCGGGTCAGCGTGGCGCGGGCGCTGCTCAGCACCAGGTTGGTGGCGAGCACACCGTTGACCGCAATGGGGACGGTCGCGGACGGCGCGGCATCACCGCCGATGCCGGTACCGCC
>JBMSQB010000071.1:0-24759 GCA_049423065.1 Burkholderiaceae bacterium | reverse complement strand
CATCATGAACTTCGGGCACCCTTTCTATATTAGCTCCAGCTATTCATCGCAGATCGGCGGAAAAACAGCCTGGACCGGCGGCCACGCTTACACAGGATTCGACCCGGTTCGTACGAACGCAACCAACACCAACATCACCATTTACAACCCCTGGGGGCCTACCAGCACGGTTCACGTCTCTCCGTTTGAAGACAACCTCACCACCATAAAGACCAACACGCAGTTGTCCCTCGCTTTTCGGGTCCCAACGGTCCCGACGTGGGTTACCAGCTATTTCGATTCCGCGAGCAGCAAGAAAGCTGCTGCGGCCAAACCTGTCTCATCGGCTTCTGTTCTGCAGAGTACCCAGGCCAATGATTCGCTTCCCCAAAGTTTCCTGAAAATTGGTGCAGGGGTGTCCACGGCGTACGCGGACAACGACACCGCAAATGACACCGCAGACGATCGCCAGGGGCTTTACAAGCTCACTGGGAACGAGACGGGAGTCAAGGTGTTTCTCACGCCCAAGGCGGGTGGTCCAGCGGATCTGTCAACGTACCTGCAGGCCATCAAGTTGGCAACGGTCGATACATTCCTTGGAGCAGTGGAGGCCGCCAAGGCAGTTTCGAACGTCAAGTTCGTCTTCCAGCCATCCGGCGCTGTGGATATCACCGGTGACACTGAAAAGGAAGTCGGCGTGAGCGTTGCGCTCGGCCTGCCCGCCGCAGTCACCGGCGGCAACATCGTGTTTACCCCCGTAAAGGAAGTCGGTGAAGTGGGGAGTGCCAAGGTTGATGACGGATTGGCCGCGAACGTGATCAACACCAAGGAGTACCCCGAGGCGCATTCCGTCAACATCGATACCGCGACCGGTGCGGTCATGTTCATTGATTCCGAAGGCTACTGGCGGGTTGGAAAGTTTGGTGAGCCGAAAAGCAGCTATGTGCCGCTGACCCATAACGTTGGCGGCGTTGCCACCAAGGTCAATCACGATACTTTCGAGGCTTCAGCCAAGGGTGCGCAGTTTATTTTCGATTCCGACGGCACTACCGTTTTGGGATTCGAGGTCATTGCTGCGTCGAATGAGAACCAGGATGACCTGTTTGTCCTGTATTTCGACAGTACCGGGCAACTCGCTGGCTCCGAGTACCTCAGCGCCGAAGAAGAACTCGAAGCGGAGGGTGAATACCTTTTCGACGTGAATGACAGCGGTGCACTGGGTGAAGAGCCTTTCTTTCTTGCCGAGGGTATTGCCGGCGCGCCTGACCTCTATGCCGATCCGTACGGCGATCTGGTGCTGCTTACTGGCCAAAGCAACGGGGTAGCGACCTATCTCCCGATTACCATCGAACTGGTCATTGAGGACGGTGAGCCGGCCGAGACCTATCCGATCAATCTCTATGACTTTGATGATGGCATTGAGTTCACCGCGGTGGTGAAGGCGCCCGATTCAACCCCCACCGCTCCCAAGTATCTGCTCTATCTGCAGTTTGGCGATGATGGTGTGGCGACTGTCACCGTTCTGAACAGCGGCGCCATCCTGCTCCACGAGTCAGGTGAGAACAAGGGCGAGATCGTGGTGGGCGAGCCGCTCACGCCGCAGCAGGAGGCTGAACTCGAGAAGGCCTCCGGCATCGACTTGGGGCGTGATGGCGACACTGCTGCCGAGTCTCCGCTCATCACGGGTAACGCCGATGACAACACCTTTGATTCGCGTGGCGATGGAACCAGCGACCGCTACAAGGACAGCACGGGCGACGATACCTACCTGGGTGGTGAGGGCGATGACCTGCTGATCGGCATTTTGTCGGGCGAGACGAATTTCGCCTCGCGCGGGGTCAATGTGTTCTACGGTGATGACGGCAACGATCGCTTCGCTGGCATGGGCGACGGCGATATTTTTCTTGCTGGCGCAGGCGACAAGGATTCGGTGTGGGTGAACGGCGCCCGGTCGGCATTCGAGATTCTGCTTGCAACGCCTGAGCAGATGGCGCTCGCGCGTGCGTTCGATGAATCGGTGACCACGGGCTATGTGATTCGCGAGATCGCAAGCGGATCGATAGCGGCGGTGTTTGACGCAGAGATGATCGAGTTTGCGGTGGGTGGATTCAGCGGGCAGTTGAGCAGTCTCGCAACGCCCTACACCTATGTGCAGTAAGGTGTAGCGAACGAGCACATCCGGGAGCGGCGTTTCGCCGTGCCGGATGAATCTGCTCAGGCGTTGTGGCTGGCGGACATCACGGATGACACCCAGCCAAGCTGCGCGGGCAGGCAGCGTCGCTTCAAATCAAAGTCCTGTTCGACCCGGGCTCGCGCGCTCGAACCCAGCCGCTCGCGCAAGGCTGCGTCATCGAGCAACTCGCACACTGACTCGACCAGCGCTCGCTGGTCGAAGAAATCAACCAGCAGGCCGTGTTCGCGATCAGTGATCACTTCCTCGACCGGGGCGGTACGGCACGCCACAATTGCGCACTGAATGCTCATGGATTCGAGCAGGCTCCAGCTCAGCACGAACGGGTAGGTGAGATAGACATGCACGCGGCTGAGTTGCAGGAGCTGAACGAAATCCGCGTAGGCGAGCCGGCCCACGAAATGCACGCGTGACATATCGAGCTGGTCGCGCACTTCATCAAGAAAGAGTCCGCGCCAGGTTTTGCCGCGAGGTGGGGCTGCGCCATAGCTGGTTCCGTCACCCCCCACGATCAGCACCCGCGCGTTCGGCCGTTGGCGAAGCAGTTCGGGAAGCGCGCGCATGAACACGTGATAGCCGCGATAAGGTTCAAGATTGCGGTTGACGAAGGTGATGATTTCATCGTCGCGGCTCAATGTCATCTTGTCGCGCAGTTTCATGACGACCGAGGGGTTCGGGCGAAGCGCATCGGTATCGATGCCGTCGTGGATGACATCGATTGTTGGCTGCACCCGCCTGGGATAGAGGCTTTTCTGCCATTGCGTGGGCGAGACGCCGCACGTCGCGTCTTCGAGCGCGAGCAACTGATTGACATTTTTGACGCGCAGCCGGCCGCCATTTAAAAGGGGGTCAGCGGCCGAAGGAAACTCGGGGTCGAAACCCACGTCTGCGCCCTGACTGCTGTAGTAAAACTCGCAGTACAGGCCGATCGGCGCGTTGGGCCAGATTTCCTTCAGAAGCAGCGTTTCGCCCCATCCCGGATGGCCGATGATGGCATCGGGCTGGAACCCCTGCTGTTTCAGCTCCGCGGCTTTTCGTGCAAGCGCCTCGGCCCGCACGAGCTTGGGATGAAGATCTGCGAGCCACGGATGCGAGGTGGTATCGCTCGGCGGCTTGACCTGATAGCCGATGACCTCGACCCCCTGCCAGCGAACGCTTTCGCCGATCCGGATGGCGACGACACGATTGGACGGGACCCGTGCCAGGGCCGGTGCCAGATGCCGGTATTGGCCAGGAAAGTTCTGGTGAATGAAGAGATAGTTGGGCATTCCTCATTTTCGCCGGAAATGACTGCGCGGGGGGAGGGGGCGGGTCATCGCAAGCAGGTATGCTTCGAAATTGCGCTTGTGCCATTGCGCCACGTCAGCCCGCCTTCATGTCAGCACCCGCCGAATTCCTTATCAGCCGCCCGTTGCTGGTCTTCACCGATTACCAGAGCACGACCGCGTTCAGCACGGCCGTGGCCTTGAGCGCCCAATCGGGGGTGTTGGCCACCACGTTGGCGAGCGGCACAGCAGGCGCGGTACGCGGTGCTTCCATGTCGCTGTCCAACCTGATTCAGTTGCTCGATACACTTCCCGGCACCACCCAGCCGAACCTGAGCACCGGTCGCGCTCCGTTTTTTTCCCTTCCCCTCGAGGTCACACCACATTTCGGCAGCGTTGTGCGCGGCACACTCGAGCTTGGGGCGACCATCGGAGTGCTGCTCGACAACGTGAGCGGCACAATCCCGGTGGTCATTCAGACCGACTCGGAAAACATTACGCGGATCCGGGTCGACGGTGCCCAGGCCAAGATCAAGAGCGGGGTCCGTATCGATCTCGTCGATGGTCTTGAAATCGGGGCCACCCGCACAGACGACGCAGGGCGTGCATGGCTTGACCTGCGTTTTCTCACGCTGTTCTCGTATGTCACCGAAGGTGCGAACCTCCTCACCATCGCGCTCCAGGGTTCGGAAAAGGCCGGGCGGTTTTTTCTTCGCTTCAACGGGCTTCCCCTGGTGCTGGACGATGCGCCTGTGCTCGAGCTTAACGCGAACGTGGTGCTCGACTTCGCCCCCAATTTCGCGCCCCGTCTGGATTTCTCGGGCGGCGCTTCGGGGCGCTCCTACTCGGCTCAGGCAGGAAAACCTTTCAATTTTGGGGCCGACCTCTTTTTCGGCGCCGATTTCACGGCTGGCAGCCTGAGCGGCCTCGATCTGGTTGACCCAATCGAGAACCTGTCCACCAACACGGGCGGGTCCTCTTCGGCCACCGCGCTTCAGGAATGGCGGCAATCGGTACCGAAACCAGTGTTGATGTCCATGCCTACAGTCGGCGATGTCAGGCTCGCCAGCGGTGAGGTGGTCAGTTTCCCGGCAATCGGGTCGGTTGCGGTCAGCCTTGACAGCATTACTGCTTCGACCGACCCGGCCACCAGCACGGCACCGTTCGTTCGTCTGGGCGGACAGGTCTACCGGGCTTTGGGGTTTGATGAGCTCGCCGGGTTGCAGCTGGTTGCGGGCGCATCCGAGGCACTGGGTCAGCCCGGCGCCAGGGTTTCGTTCGTCGTGCGTGACAGCCTTGGGGCGCTATCACCCGAGTTTGTCGCGAAATTTCAGATCCAGATCGCGAGTGTGTCGGGTGTGGTTGTCCACGCGGTGTCGGGATCACCGATCCAAGGGGTGGAGATCTCGCTTGCGCGTGCAGGGGCTGCGGGCGCGAGTGAACGCGGTGCGCTGTCAGGCGAGGCGGGCCAGTGGCAGATCGACGGTCTTGATTTCGATCGCTTCACGGCCTCTGTCCGTCATGCGGCTACGCCTGCCGATCTGGATCAGGCCGTTGGGGCGGGCGATGTCCTGGCGGCGCTCAAACTCGCGACGGGCAGGGGGGCTGCCCACTCAGCCAGCTCGGTAAGCGCTGTTGCACTGGCCTCAGGCGCGGAGCAGATCGCTCGCCTGGCTGCCGACATCGACCGCGACGGTGCGGTCGAAATCAGCGATGCCGAGGGTATTCTGTCGTGGGCGGCTGGGCTTGAGCGGCCCGCTCAGGACAGCGTATGGCGTTTCATGCTCCAGGGTGTCAACACGCCGCCTGCGAGTGATGGCGATGGGTTCGAGGTGGATGTTGGCACGGGGCCACCTCTTCACTGGCTTGGCTACCTGCTGGGTGACGTGGACGGAAGCGTCGGCCTCTAGCGGGGGTTTCGTGACTATCCTCGCCGAACCTTGGAAATTTATATTCAGCCGGTGCGCATTACTGGCTGAGGATGCGGCAAAATAGGCGTTTTGCGACGCGGACTCAGTCTCATGTCAACCACCGTGCCACCGCTTACCGCTCCGGCTTCCATTTTCGTACTCGATTGGTCGCAGGCTGCCGGCGGAAAATTTGCCCTGGAGATATGGGTCAAGCGCCTTGCGGGCGACACCCGGGGCGTTATCGAGGCGGCTTTTGAAATCACGCTCGATTCGAATGATGCGTCGCTGTCAACCGGCTCCAGCAATTACACGCTGCCCACGGGTTGGACAGGGCTGGTCGGCGGCAGTTCCACCATCATCGTCGCTCTCTTCAACAGCACCGAGTCTGCGCCGGGGTCGGGTCAGCAGGTTTTCGTCGACCCGGTATTCGAGGCATCCGGAGAGCATCAGGGTCAGCAAAAGCTCGTCAGCCTGGTACTCGATGTCAAGCCGCTGGTGAGTCAGGTTTCACCCATCAAGGTGGTGGTTGACACCTTCACCGATTCTCTCGGCTACACGTATCCCTCTTCGGTGGGAGGCCTGCCAACCGTACTGCCTGATTTCACTCTGACGGTCCCCGGGCTTTCCGTCGTCAAGGGTGATGACGCCGACAATGTCTCACTCGATGCATCGGTGGCTGCGCAGGCCCTGGTTTTCGGGTTTGCAGGCAACGATACAGCGATCAATCTTTCGTCGGGCGACGCATTTGTTGGCGGCGCCGGAACCGACACTGCGCGTTTTCCAAATGCCCAGACCGCTTATTCGGTCAAGCTGGCGTCCGCGAATGTTGAGTACACGCTGGGCGAAGCCATTCGTGGAGCGCTCGCCCAGCCATCGGATGCCAGCAGTGCTGGCATGTCCCTCGAACCTGAAGCCCCATTGTTTGCTGTGCTGTCGGCCAGCGGGGTGGGCGACCCGGTGTTCGTCCAGGCTGAGGGGCTGCAGTTCGGGTCTTCCTCAACTCTGGTGAATCCGCTTCGAATGCTCAATGCCGGCACGCCGGTGAAGCTGGTCGACCCATCGGATCCCCTCGCCTTTGCGAGTATCCGATTGGCCCTCGCGTCGGCCGTTGCGGGTGACACGATCATCGTCTCTCACCTACACGATGAAGGCAGTTACCTGCCGCTCGAGGTGGCGGTCAATGATCTGCGAGTTCTCCTGTTGAACCCGAATGCCGGCGCGCTCAGGTTCCACCTCAAGGAGGACGCCGAGGTCGAACGCTTCACACTGATGGGCGACGGACCCGCCGGCATTCGCGGCAACAGCTACGCCAATCTGCTTATCGGCAACAACGCTGACAACGACATCGATGGTGGCGCGGGCAACGACTCCATGCTCGGGGTCGGCGGTAACGATCAGTTGCAGGGTGGAGCTGGCGCTGACTGGCTCGATGGCGGTGACGGATGGGATAGTGTCAGCGGAGGGTCAGGAAACGACATTTTGCTCGCCGATGAGGGGGGTACCCATGCGGTGTCGTCTGATGCGCCGCAGGCCCACGAGACAGACGTGTTGCTCGGGGGTTCGGGCGCTGATCTTCTGATGGCGGCCGGGTCCTATCAGGCAGCCAGTATTCGAATGATGGGTGGCTCCGGCGCCGACGTCTTCCGCCTCATGAGTCTTGAAGGGGTGGAGGGCAGTGAAGAGGTCGATCTGCAGGGATTCAGGGTCCATGTTGCAGATCTGTCGTTGAATGATGGAATCGATCTGTCTGCGTTCGTTGGCGGGTCGGCCTATGCTCCCGATTTCAGTGCATTTTCCTTAGCGGGGCGAGTCACCGCCGTCAAAGTGTCGGCATCCTCGACTGCTTTAACCGGCGATACCCGTGTGTCCCTCGATGAGTTGTTCGTGCAGGGGCTGGAAGGTCCGGTCAACAACGAAGTGGGACGCATGCCGGCACCGTTTGCGCCGGTCGCCTCCGGTAGCGCGCTGTTCATATCGCTCGTGGCGGGCGAGGCAGAGCTCACCGCCGCGCTGCAGCGCAGCGACGTCCTGCAGGCGAAGGCTGGCGCGCCTTACTCAAGCAGCATGCAGGAAACGGTTGATGCCGTGTTGCCAATCTACTTCGAACACGGCCAGCTCCTCAGCCAGTTGGAGCTTGATTTGTCGCCAGTGGGCTGACAGGTTTCAGTTACCCCAGAAGGGTGGCGGTCAACGCATCGCGTCGTTGAGTTTCGCCACGCGCCAGTGCTGTTGCGGACGCGTTCGTTACAGGATAAGCGCACAAAGCTTTCGCGCCGGTTCAAGCTCGGCGAGAACGGCTTCGGACGGTGGCGTTTTCCCTTAATTTGGACTCCGCCGCTTGACCTTCGCCATCGTTAGTAGTCAACTTCTGCCGAGCATTCGGGAAGCCGTGCCCGAGCCCTGCTAGCCGTCTGCCGGGGTGCCGTTCCTGTGATGCATTTTATTGCCCGGAGCGCCCGCCATGACCTTCACCGCCAGCCTTTCGCTTTCTCCTGGACAGGACAACATCGGAGGAAGCGTTGATGACACGTTCACGCTTGCGCTCGGAGGCAGCCCCTCCGTCGTTCAGTGGTTTGTAGCGGTTGGCAATGTCCTGCCCGGGCAGTCGCCCATGGCTGACCAACTGACGCTCCTCACCGGCCTGCCTACGACTGCCAACAGCATTGTGACCCGTGCGGCCGTTCAGTCGGCCATCCTCGTATCGCCTCCGATGAATTTGATGTCTGGGCCGGTATCGATCTGGGTCCGGGCTGACAATGATCCGTCCTACACGGATGTCAGCGATACAACGCCCGGTGTATTTGGCACTTTCATGGGGGGTGTATCGGGCGGGACCCAGGTGCTCCAGGTCCTGCGAACGGCGGGCGCCGGTACGCCTGACCCGATGGATGACCAGTTTCAGGTGAAGATTGCCGGGGGCGTTGCCTGGGATCACCGCATTGACGTGCTGCTCAAGCCGGCAACGGGCAACGGCTCGCTTGCCCCGCTGGTGAACGCGGCCACGTTCCCGGTGCCGCTGATGACCGGGGCGGCGCAGGCCACACCCGAGGTGAGCGTCACCTACAGCGCCTCACAGATCCTGACTGCCGTCAATCAGAAATATGCGCAGGCTTACCCCAGCCCCTCGGCAAACGACCCAGTGGTTGCCGGCTTTCGCGTCGTCGGGATGGGGGGGGCCCAGAATTCAAAATTTCCGGTTGGCCAATTTGACGTCTTCAACTCGGGCAGCACCCAAGCGGCGACGACGTATTCATTTGCTTCGCCCGAATTCTCCAATGGCGGAACAGTGTTGACGCGAAGCGATGACAAGATCTCCTTTGTCTTCAATGTTGACGGCGCTGGGGCCACGCAGGCCAATGCGCCGGCTTTCAAGGTCGCGCCGCTGATCAAAAACAGTGGAATTCCTGTCAATCTGGTTGCGTCCGGCAATACCTATACCCTTGACCACTCTGCGCTGAGCGGAGGCGCATCGATTTACAGACTGTCGGTCGGTGTCGGCGGTTACCAGATTCGTGAGGTCGAGATTGCGCTGCCGGCGGGCCAGTTGCCGAGTGCGGCCTCCATTGCGTCGGCCTTTGCGCAAGTCCCGGGATCCAAGTCTCCCATTGCCTCGGTGACGGCCTCAGGCCAGAACCTGGTTGTCACGATGGGAACCGAGGCGCCCGTTGACTCGACTGTCAGTCTCACTCCGGTGATGGTCGAGCGGCCTTACCCGTTCCAGGCCGACACGGTGAGCGAGATGCTGAACCAGCCGGTCGCGGGCGTCGAGATCGTGCCCGGAGCTTATGCCGGGTCGGGTGGTTCTGCCTCAGGGGCCGCCGAAGTTCAACACCTGACCCTGCCAGCGGACGTGACGCCGGGTGTGCGTTATGGGCTCACGTTGGGGTACTCGAAGGTTGTCTTCACGCCTGATGCAGGCACGCATTCGGCACTGGTAGCTGCTGCGAATCAGGCGCTGGCGGCCCTGTCGTACGCACCAGTTCAGCTCGCCTTGGGTACGGGTTCCGTGGCGGGCAAATTGATCGTCAGTTTCAAGGACAACGGGCCACAGGACGCGGTGCAACTGGGCAAGGTGGTTGCGCTGTCCCCAACCTACAATGCATCGACGCAGCGCTTTGAGCTCACCCGGCCGGCGGTTGAGGCCTCGATGAAATTCATGGGCGTTTCAATTGTCGATGCGCTGGAGGTGCAGGCAAGCGCGCCTGGGAGCACGTCGTCGGCCAGCAGTACAGTGGTTGTCATTCCGGTTCCGCGGGCGAATCCGGTGAGCAACGTCTCGCTCGCCGGCACCAACACCAGTCCCATATTTGCGGAAAGCGCAGCCGATCCGGTTTACAACGTCACGCTGACCCAGCCGTTGGGTAATGGCGAACAGTTGCTGTTTCGGGTTCTGCCTCCCGGCTACACATCGGTCTCGATGGGGCCGGCATCGGCTGACGACTTTGACCTCACGGTGGTGAACGGTGCGCCTCAGGGGGTGGTCAACTTTGCCAGCGCGTCAGCATTGGTCGGCTCATTCACGCTACCCATCAGGG
Organism: Burkholderiaceae bacterium; assembly: GCA_049423065.1. Classification (GTDB taxonomy): domain Bacteria; phylum Pseudomonadota; class Gammaproteobacteria; order Burkholderiales; family Burkholderiaceae_E; genus SYIM01. Next base: position 14,879 of record JBMSQB010000071.1, on the reverse strand, counting down.
CTGACGCGCAGACTGAATCCATGGAGACGTTCGATATCCACATCGGGCACCTCGAGGCAGGGCAGTTCGTGTTGGACCGGTCGGTGCCGTCCCAGATGATCGCCAGCGAATCTGGGGGGGGCAGCACGGGCGGTGGCGGAAACACGGGCGGCGGTACCGAAACCGCGGATCTGCCGAGTGTGACAGTCGGCACGCCGCCGTGGGCGGGTTTGCAGACCGCCGATGATTTCAGCGATGACAGCCTGGTGCTTCAGGTACAGGGAAGCGACATAGTCGGTCGTTCCTCATATGAAGTGGGTGTGGCAGTCCGGGTTACCAGCCGGACGTCGACCGGGTCAGCCATCATCACCCAACAGGGCGACGCGACGCATGCGGAATCGGTCAAGCTCGCTTTGCCCTCGACGGGACTGGGCGGGCGCGATTACGCGCTGCAGGTTGGTAACCAGGAGTTGGTGACGACGCTGGGATCGTCACAGACCGCAGCCGACCTTGCGTCCAGTCTGAACTCCGCCGCAGCGGATGCAGGGCTGCCCGTGACGGTCACCGTGGTGCCGCCAGCAGTGGGTACAACGGCATACTCGCTACAGGTTACATGGACGGCGAACGGTCCCCAGGACGCTCCCGTCTCTCTTTCTCAGCTGTCTGTGGTCGATGGTCCGCAGTTGTTCCTTCGCCCCGGTTCGGCGGTGCCAGCGGCTGTGGTGACCGAGGGCACAATCACAACAGCCGAAGTGCAGCGATTCGCTTTGACCGGGCCGGTCACCCTTGATCCGAACACGTTTTACGGTGTCGCGATTCCGCACGGACCGCTGCTGGTCGCGCGCACTGACGCCACGCCGACCTTGAATGAAATCATTACTGAACTCCTCGCGCAGGCGCCGGCCAATCTGCCGGTGGCTGCTGTCCAGTCGGCGGACGCGCTCACCCTGACCTGGACGAATCCGGGCGAAGTTCAGGGCGTTGCTAGCTTCAGCGCTCTGGCACCGCTTACGGCAAACAATAGCGGCGCCATCCTGAGGACCGAGTTGATCAACGCGATCAAGGTCAGCCAGGTGGCGTCACCGGTTGAATTGAAGATTGGCGTAAAGGAGTTGTCGGACGCCGACGGAAACATGGAATCTGTCGCCGTGGTTGCACCGTTGCCGCAGACTGTTTCCCACCTGCAGGGGCCCGCTGAGGCCGCCGAGGGCAGCACCGTCACTCTCACAGTCCATTTCTCGGCGCCGGTGCCGATCGGCAGCCAGTTTTACTGGCAGGCCGAGCCTGCGCCTGGCCTGAGCGCTGGATTTACCAAGACCGATCTGGTGGGTTCCTTTTCAGGCGATTGGCCGCGCGGCCAGGTGCAGTTGACGGCGCTTGCCGGTGATTCAACCAAAGCCGAAAGCGGGACAATCAGTCTGGTCATCGCCCAGGACACGGCAAACGAAAGCGCTGAAGGGTTTGTGGTTCAGGTCGGTGTGGTGAGCGGGGGCAATTTCATTTCAGACGGGTACGGCCACCCGATCCAGATCGGCACGCCTGCCGTCGCACCGTCTGGGCTGCAGCCTGCACTGCTCGACCGCCCGTTCCTCAAGGTGCCAGGGACCACCGCCCAGCCCGCGCAGACCGATGCCCGGTCTGACAGCGGGACGCCCGGCAACCCCTCGGATGATTCGAGCGGGCGCATCGCCCTGGATGGCACGGAGAAAGTCACGGTTGCGGTGGGGCCCATCACCGCGGGTGACGGCTTTGTGGGCCTGCCGATCGGAACCGCCAATGACGAGGCGTACGCCCTGGCGTTGCTGCCTGACGGAAAGATCGCTGTCGCGGGGCGGTCGATGGGAACGCCTTCGTATGCCGGGGCGATTGCGTTGCTGAACCCCGATGGAAGCTTGGCCCAATCGTTCAGCGCCGATGGCGTGGTGCTGTCTTCGGCAGTGCAGTTCAATGCGATCGCTGTCACGGGCAATGCCATCGTGGCGGTTGGCGAAAAAATTCAGGGAAACTACAACGACATCACCGTCGCAAAGTTCGATCTGGCAGGCAATCCGTTCACCGGTTTTGGCGCCAACGGGGTCGCGGTGATCCCGGTTACGGTGGGTGATGGCCACGACACCGCCAAAGCGGTCGCGATTCAAGCCGATGGATCAATCGTGGTCGCGGGCCAGTCGAATGCGACGGGGCGATTGACAGAAACCACGCTGCTTCGGCTCACGCCCAACGGCACACCTGATGCCAGCTTCGGCAATCAGGGCAAGGTTGTAGTGTCGCTCGGCGTTACGCATGAGGGTGCGAACAGTATCAACCTGCTGTCGGACGGATCAATGATTGTTGGAGGGCCCGACTACAACAACGATCGCAAAACGACGCTGCTGAAATTTGGTTCGAACGGCGTTCTCGATTCCAGCTTCGGCGTATCCGGCAAGGTTGTCACGCCGGTTTATGACGCAGGGAGCAGTTTTGTTGCCGAGGGGGCGGTTGCCTTGCAGGGCGACAAGATTCTGGTGAGCGGGACCGACTCGGACGGAAACAGTCAGAAATTCCAGATTGCGCGATTCAATGCCAACGGCTCCCCGGATACCAGCTTCGGGGTCAATGGTGTGGTGGTGTTCAACGGCATGGAAGATGCCGGTAACGCGATCGCTGTGCAGCCCGACGGCAAGATTGTCGTCGCGGGAGGAACGCTCACCTACCGGGCCGCGCTGAATGGGTACCGCCCCGAGTTCACCGTGACCCGGTTGACCGCCAACGGGCAGCTCGATACCTCGTTCAGCGGTGATGGAAAGTATGTGCTGCCGACCACCCCGTTCGGGAGCTACGCGAGCCAGGTCTTGATCGATTCGGCGGGGCGGATTGTGGTAGCCGGATCCCTGGGGCATACCAACCAGGGAACGTTCGATTTCGCCGTTCTGCGACTGCTCCCCGACGGTTCGCCTGACCCGGATTTTGACCGCGTACCAGCTTCATCGGCCACGCTTCCCGACAACGCGCAGGCCTTGTTTGATGCCATCCGGAATGCGGCAACAGTGACTGAGTTTTCCGCTGCGGTGTCGGCGGCGAGCTCGGCGCTTGACGTGCGCTTTTGGGTCGACAAAGGCAGCGCTAACATCGATACGGATGCGGATGCCGAGCCGAATGTGCAAGCGTTGCTCCGCTATACCCCACCCGCACCAGGGGCCGAGCGCATCGATTTCGCCGCTGTAGGCATCGTCCCGGTGGCCCCCTATTCGCCGCCAGCCAACCTCAAGGTGAGTTTTGAGGCGACGGACGCGAGTGGCTATGCGTTGGTCGATTTTGGCGGAGCAGTTGCTACGGTCGTGACGGATGCGCCAGCGGGCGCGAGCGGCCGTGCTGCCAAAGTGGTCAAGCACTCCGGCGCAGAGACCTGGGCTGGCACCACGTTCCTCACGCTTGCGGGCAAAGAGGTGATTGCTTCCGGGGCCGAGACGGTCACGATGAGGGTGTATGCCCCGGATGCGGGTACCACCGTGATGCTGAAACTGGAGAGTGCCGCCAACAAGGATCTCTTCATTGAGCGGCAGGCGACCACGACCCAAGCCGGCGGATGGGAGACCTTGACCTTCAACTTCGCTGGCGCTTCACACACCATCGATTTCACCAAGGCATCGGTTTTTTTCGAGTTCAATCAGTCGGGTAGCGGCAAGACCTTTTACTTTGATGATGTGGGCTTTGCCGGCGCGAACCTCCCCGTGGCGCCGGTGGCGCAGTTGGTTGCGGTCACGTCGTTTGAGGCGGGGGATCAAAGTGGTTACGCCCTGGGCGAAGGGCCCGACTTCGGCGGAGCGGTATCCGCGCTGTCTGCAGACGGGCCGCCTGGTTCCAACGGGAAGGTCGCGAAAGTCGTCAAGACCGCCGGTGCGCAGACCTGGGCCGGAACAACATTTCTCACGTTGTCGGGCAAGGAGGTCATTAGCGCTGGTCACGAGATGGTGACGATGAAGGTGCACTCGCCTGGTGCCGGGACCGTTGTGATGCTGAAGGTTGAGAGCGGCACCAACGGGAACGTGTTCATCGAAAAGCAGGCGGTGACGACCAAAACCGGCGAGTGGGAAACGCTCACCTTCAATTTCTCGGGGGCTGATCACACGCCGGATTACGCCAAGGCGTCGGTGTTTTTTGATTTCGGCGCTGCCGGAACTGGCAAGACCTACTATTTCGACGATGCGGCGTTCGGTAACGCACTGCCGACAATCGCGCCGGTCGAGGGCCCGCCGCTCAACACCGGGCTGTCGTTTTCCGAAACCGCGCCCGGGCCCGTCAAAAGCACGCTTACGCTGGGGTTCAATGAGCCGGTTGCGATCAATGGACAACTCAACCCGGTTCCCGGCCTGATCGATTCCTGGCGGAGCACGTTGCGGGTCGATCTGAATCCGCCGCAGCAGGGCCCAGCGCCGTTGATGGGTGGGGTGACCGGACCCTCGGGCGGGTCGGTTCAGATCGTGGCTGTGTCGGGTTTCAGTGCCGACGGATCGCGGACGCTGAGCCTGACGACCGACCGCAATATGGCGGCCGACAACGTCATTCGACTGGTCATCCCCCGCGAAACGCAGACTTCTACCGCGACGCTGACCGATGCCGCCGGCACAGTACTGAGTGACGTCGAGTACTGGGCGGGCGGCAATGGCCCCAACACCATCGACCTTTCCGATTATTTCTCGGACCGGACTTTGTGGCTGCGCGGGAATGCCGGCAATGACCAGCTGACCGGCACCTCGAGGCCGGATTGGCTGATTGACGGAAGCGGCGCCGACGTGCTCTCGGGCGGCGCTGGTGCGGACACCCTGATTCTCGTCGAAGGTGGGCTGAGTGCCACCGGGTCCAGTACGGGAACGTACAGCATCGACAAGATCAGGATTGGCTGGGGCGAGAGCGTCGTGGTCCCCTCCGGCGGCGTGCGCGACGTGATTGGACCCGGGTCGTTGGCCGGGTCGGGCTTTGATATCGTGTCGGGCAACTCGACCCAGGACGTGCTAAGCCTTCCGTCGCGTTTGATCGTTGCCGACGACAGTGCCTATGTGAGCGGAACGGCCAACTCGAACGAGGGTCGGGCGATCACCATCGGTTCGCACAAGGTCACTGGAGGCATTGTGACCTTCAGGACGGCTGGCAATGAAGTCGTGATTCCCGATACGCCGCAGGAGGTGACCGACGCGGTGTGGTACCTCTCAAGGAACCTGAGCGCTGCGGGCGCAACCGTTGCATTTGCGTTCGATCGCGAGGGCAACGGCACGGCCGAGTCGCTCATGCTGTTCCAGCAGGGGGCGATGGTGAGCGCGGGGCTTGATACAAGCAGCGCCTATCGGCTGCCAGGCACGCTGCTCACCTTCCGCGATCTGGTGGGTGTTGGCGGGGTCACGCTCGGTCACAGTGCAGGCACGCGAGTGATCCAGATTGCCGACGAACTCGCGCCTGATGTCGCGGCGGTTGCACTGACGGCGAGCGCGGTCGACATCGATTTCACCGAAGGCATTACGGTCACCGGCAACGCAGGCTTCACGCTGAAGAAAAACGGCATTGATCCGCTTTCCTTTACCGCTGCCAGGAACGGTGACTCGTCCGCACGCCTCTCTTTTACGCCGGCGCTCGGCACGGCTGACTGGGTATTGCTCGATATCGACGGCAGTGTTGCAACGAATGCGATCAGCGATGCGAAGGGCAATCGCGTCATCGACAACGATGGCGAGTGGGGTGGGCTTGCGCTCGGCAGTACGGGCCCGAACCTGATCGATCTGAGTGGAAACCAGTTCTCGCCCACGCTGTTTTACGACGTCGAGGCTGGTGCAGGCAACGATACGATCGTGGGCTCGTCAGGTGATGGCTACATCGTGGGCGGGCCTGGGGCAGACAGCGTGTCGGGGGGCACCGGGCGCGACGGATTCGAGTTCGTACCTGGCGATTCACCCGCCGTACAGGTTCAATTGGTCTCGGGGCAGGTCAGTGCATTCAGCTTCGCTGCGGGCGCCGACGTCATCACCGACCTGGGGCCCGATGAATTTGTCTCGCTGGTTCCCCGCAACCATCAGTTGCGCGATATCGAAGGTCTGCGTCCGATGGGTACCGGCCTGCAGGCGATGAGCGGCGTCATGCCTGCCGATGGCAAAGTGACCGATCAGGGATTCTTCATCGTTCGTGGACAGATGTCCCAGTCGGGCGGTGCGACGCAGTTCGCCGTGACGCAAAGCGGCCCCGATACGCTGGTGGTGTATGACGGCGCTGCGGATTCATCGGTCGTCGATACCGGTCTGGTTCTGCTCGGTGTCACGCCCGACGAGGTCTACACGTCTGTTGGGAGCATCAACCACCGCCCTGATCAGGCGGGTTACCAGGGTGATGAAATTCGTCGCGGCACCGATGGCGATGACACCATCGAGGGAGGTGGGAGCGACAATCTGGTCCTCATTGGCGCGGGTGGCAACGATCTCGGCCGCGGGCTCGCCGAGGGCGACATGTTTGTCGGCGGTGCGGGTCTTGATATCGCCCAGTTGCCGGGCGCGGTGGGCGACTACGTGGTAAAGCTTGCCACGGCAGGGCAGCGGGCGCTGGTCCGCGGGCTGTCAAACGACACCTACAGCGATTCGCAGTCGGTGTTTGCCATTCAGCCGAAGTCGGGGGCAACCGGTCTGGTCCTGGTGCAGGCCGAACTGCTCAAGTTCGGAGACGCGGGGGCGGCGGTCGATCCGATGTCGCTCGTTGCGGGCGGCGCGCTGGTTGTCAACAGCGCAGTGTCGGGTGCGTTCAGCAGCATCGCTGCCGCCATCGCATCTGCGGCGAATGGCGCGACCATCATCGTGAGCGCGGTGCATGCTGACCCGGCAGCGTTCGCGCCGATCATCGTAAACAAAAACGATCTTCATATCGTTCTCGAAAACGATTCGGCGCCGCCACTCACCTTCCAGCTTGCGGAGGCAGCGTCGGTCAAGTCGCTGTCGCTGTTCGGGTTGGGCGCCGCGAACCTCATTGGCAACAGTTTTGACAATGTGCTCATCGGCAACGATGGCGACAACCTGGTGGATGGTCGAGGGGGGAACGACTGGCTGCTTGGAGAAGAGGGCGATGACCAACTCTTCGGCGGCGCTGGCCAGGATTGGCTGGACGGCGGAGCGGGTGCGGACCGGCTGTTTGGCGGGTCGGGCAATGACGTCCTGCTGTCGATGGATGCTGCGCCGGCGGGAGACATTCTTATTGCAGGATCCGGCAATGACCTGCTGATCGCCGGTCCCTCTGCGGAGGAGGGGCCGGTCCGAATGATGGGAGGCTCGGGCTCGGATGTGTTCAGGATCGCGAGCGGAAGTGGCGCCTTGCCCGATGACTCGCCAGATGGGGCGGGCGCTCCGGATCGCGTCAACGCCTTCATCGCTGACCTGACCACCGCGGACGGGTTGGATCTGTCGGCCCTGCGAACCAGTGCGGAAGGCATTGCAGCGCTTGGTTCGTTGCCAGCCGGCGCTGCGGTGTCCGGGGACTATCGCGTTTCTCTGGATGGGCTCTACATCGCGGGGCTTCAAGCGGTTACATCGGACAACAACCATGCGGGAGCAGCCGCGCCGATCGAGGCGCTTGGCGCCGGAAGCAGCCTCAGCGCCGCGCTGGTCGGTTCGGCTGAAATGGCGGCCGCAGCCGCGAGGATGATCGAGATGCCATCCATGCAGGAACTCGCGGACAAGATGCTTCCTGACCTCTACATGCCGTTGGCCGACTTCGCGGGTCAGCTTTACGCTTGAATAGAGGAAATGTAGGGAGTTTGCTGCGTACTGTGAGGGCGAACATGCGGGTGGCTGGGTTAAACTGGTCGACCCTGCGATTTGCTTGATGGGCGCTCTACGCCATTACCGTGACTGGCTCTGATTCGGGCATTCCCCCGACCCCCGCTGTTTACGACCCGCTCGAGTCTTGCCTTCTGCATCTGTTTGCGTTGCACGAGGTGCCGCTCTCGCGGGCGTCTCTCTATGCTCAGGTGTTGCGGCCCGAAGGAGCGTGGACGCTCGAACAGTTCATCGAAGCCCTCTCCAGCCGGGGATTCGTCGCCGAGCAGCAAAGCGGCAAATTTTCTGCGGTCGAGCGTTCGGGTCTGCCTGCGCTTGTTTTCCTCACTCCTGACAATCGACCCGCGATTCTTTCTCGCGGTCCCGACGGTGGCCTGTCGCTGTTCGATCCCGCCTCCAGGGGGAGCGAATTCAGGGCAGATCCTGATCCTGACCGTATCGAACAGATGCTTTCGGGCACTTTCGTTGCGGTGAGCCCTCCGCTTCGCGTGCCGTCGGACCAGGTGAATGCGCCTCGAGGCCGGTTCGGGCACTGGTTCTGGGGGCCGCTCTCAACCGCTCGGCCGCTCTATGTTCAGGTGGTGCTCGCTGCGCTGCTCACCAACGTGTTCGCGCTTGCCACCTCGATCTTCACAATGATCGTCTACGACCGCGTGTTGCCCAATAACGCGATCGATTCGCTTATCGCCCTGATGGCGGGCATCGCTATCGTGTTTGTCAGCGACTTCATCATTCGCAGCCTGCGCGGCTATTTCCTTGACGTCGCGGGGTCGCGTGCGGACATGGCGATCGCCGATGCACTCTTTGACCATGTTCTTGACCTCGAGATGCGCGCACGGCGAGGCTCAACCGGGTCGCTGGCCAACGTCATGAAGGAATTTGAATCTGTCCGGGAGTTCCTGACCTCGGCCACGCTCACCACGGTGATCGACATACCGTTTGCGCTGCTGTTTGTTGCAGTCATCTGGGCAATCGGTGGGCCCATGGTGTATGTGCCGCTCATCCTCATCCCGGCCATGCTGCTGGTTGGCGTTGCGCTGCAACCGTCCATGAGGCGGCTGGTGCAGACAGGCTATGAAGACGGGCAGACCAAGCATTCCGTGCTGGTTGAATCCATTGCGGGGCTGGAAACCATCAAGGCGCTTGGGGCCGGTCCCGTGATGCGCGGCCGCTGGCAGCGGGCGATTGCCCATCAGGCAAGGGTGGGGCTCAAAACCCGATTTCTGGCGCAGTTTGCGGGCAATTTCGCAAACTTCGTGTCGCAGGTGTCGCAGGTGGCCATCGTCTCGATGGGCGTCTTTCTGGTGGCCAAGGGACAAATCGGAATGGGTGCAATCATCGCCTGCTCCATCCTCGCCGGGCGGGCGATTGCACCGCTCGCGCAGCTCGCCCAGTTGCTCACGCGTGCCAACCAGTCTTACGCCAGTTACAAGGCGCTTGCCAAACTGATGAACGAACCCCGCGAGCATCAACCCTCGCGCCAGTTGATGCCGCGTGAATCCCTCGATGGCACGATTGAGTTGCGCGGTGTGTCCTTTTCTTATCCGCAGCAACAGGCCGGGGGTCTCAACGGCGTCAGTCTGAAAATCAGCGCAGGCGAGAGGGTGGCCATTGTTGGTCGAGTGGGGTCGGGCAAAACCACGCTTGCGAAGCTGCTGCTCGGACTCTATGCGCCCAACGCTGGGGCGGTGCTGGTGGGCGGCGCGGATGTTCGGCAGCTCGATCCCGCCGATCTTCGTCGCAACATCGGCGCGGTCATGCAGGAAATCTGGCTGATGACGGGTACGGTGCGGCAGAACATCGCGCTCGGCGCGCATTACCCCGCCGACGAACGAATCGTCGAGGTGGCCCATATTGCGGGCGTACACGATTTCATCAGCGCTCATCCCGAGGGCTACAACCTCCGCCTGGGAGAGCGGGGCGAAGGGTTGTCAGGCGGTCAGCGCCAGGCCATCACGATTGCGCGGGCGCTGGTTGGCCAGCCCCCCATTCTGCTGCTGGACGAGCCCACCAGTGCGATGGACATCAATGCAGAGCGGCAACTCATCGAGCGGCTGAAGCCGGTCATCGGCACCTCAACGCTGGTCGTCATCACCCACAAGGCAACCCTTCTCGAACTGGTCGATCGTGTGATCGTGCTCGATCAGGGCAAGGTCGTGGCCGATGGTCCCCGCGACAAGGTGCTGGGCGCGGGCGGGGGATCGACTTCCGGGGGTGCGTCGGCGCCTGCGGGGCCAAGGGGCCCCTCTGGCCCGGACGGTTCGCCTGGGCGCGCGGGCGGTGATTCCCCTGCGGCGGTGGCCCCCTCGCAAAAAACAGTCGTCTCGCCTCCGGCAGGCTCGGCACTCCGTGGCGCCCTGTCTGCTCGACCGTTTGGTGCCCCGGCCTCCGGAGGCGGTGGGCTGCAGGTTGTGGTGCCATCCACGCCTGCAACCGGTCAACCAACGGGCCGTTCCGTTACCTCTGAGACTTCCGCGTCGGGGCTGTCCGGCCCGGGTCCTGACAGTTCATCGACCAAGGCGGGTTGAACCGTGAGCGCCCATTCCTCGCGCCCACGCGGTGAGACCATCGCAGCCACCTTGCGCGAGCATGACCTGAAGCGCAGCGCAAGCTGGCTGCTCTACGCAATTGTGCTCACGGTGGTCGCTTTTTTCGTTTGGGCCGCCACGTTTCACGTTGACACCGTCACCCGCGCGCAGGGCCGGGTGATTCCGTCCGGGCGAATCCAGGTGATCCAGAGCCTGGAGGGCGGCGTGGTGCAGGCGATTCATGTCAAGCAGGGGCAGAAGGTGGCCGATGGCGTGGCCCTGGTGTCCCTCAGCTCGATTCAGGCTGACGGCGATTACCAGTCACGCAGGCAGCAGCGCTTCGCGCTGCTTGCGAGGGTGGCCAGGCTGCGCGCCGAATTGACCGAAACCGCGCCGTTGTTCGGCGCCGAACTCGAACGTGATGCGCGCGAGTTTGTGAGCATTGAACGCGCCGCATGGCGAGCCCGTGCCGAGGAGCGTGATGCACAGATACGGGTGCTCGATTCCCAGCGTGAGCAGCGCAGCCGCGAAATCGAGGAAACCCGTATCGTCATTCAGACTGCCGAGCGCACGCTCACGCTCGCCCGTGAAGAGCGACGCATCCTTGCGCAGTTGGTGGCGAGAGGGCTTGAGCCGCAGATCGAGCTTGTGCGGTTGGACCGGATGATGGCCGATGCCGAGGGCCGGCTCGACTCCGCGCGCTCGGCCATTGTGCGGCTGGAGGCTGCGCTTGCCGAGGTGGTTGCACGAAAGGATGCAACGCTCCGGCAGATCCGCTCGCAGGCGCAGGCAGACCTGAATCAGGTCACCGCGGAACTGCGTTCGCTCGAGGAGGTCATGCCGGCACTTGCCGACCGGGTGGGAAGAACTGAGCTCAGATCGCCCGTGAACGGTATTCTCAATCGCCTGCTGATATCCACGATTGGTGGGGTCGTTCGGTCCGGTGAGCCTGTTGCCGAGGTGGTGCCGATTGACGATCAGCTGGTTTTCGAGGCAATGATCCTGCCCCAGGACATCGGCTTTGTGAAGCTTGGGCAGACCGCACGCCTCAAGATCTCGGCCTATGATTTTTCGATATTCGGTGCCATGGTGGGCACGGTGACGCAGGTCAGCCCGGACGTGGTAACCAATGATCGCGGGGAAAGCTTTTATCTCGCCCGCATTGAAACGCTCTCGCCTGTGCTTCAGGCGGGCGACAAGGAACTGCCGGTGCTCCCTGGCATGCAGGCGCAGATCGACATCATCACTGGGGCAAAGACCGTGCTGCAGTATTTGTCCAAGCCGGTTGTCGCCGTCCGAGAGAATGCGTTCCGTGAGCGCTAGGCTGGGTCAGTTGCTCAGGCGGGCTCTTGGGGCCGGTTCCTCAAGCTACAGAGGGGGTTGGACCACAGCTGGCGGCGCGGTCATCGCGGCTCTGCTCATGTCGCCTAGCGCGATCGCGCAGACACCGCCTGTGGCAGGTGGGGGCGCTGCTCCGGTTCAGGCGACGGCTTCAGCGCCTCCTGAGCAGGTTCCGGCGCTGGGGGAGTCTCAGATCGGTTTTCTCGATGCGTTGCGCTCCGATCGTCGGATCGCTTTATCGCCCGTTGTCGATCGTCAGTTCCGTGATCGGGTGCGTGAGGCGGTCAGCCGGCATCCGGAGTTTCAGGCCGCCATGGTTGCCCGGGAGGGCGCTCGTGGCGCAACAGAAGAATCGCGTGCGGCACTCCGTCCCCAGATCACCGGTCAGACCGACGGCGGTTGGCGTTCGTTCGACGAGAACCGGTTGTTTGGCGTTCCCGAGCGGCGGTACACGAGTGCGGGGTGGGGCCTGGTGTTGAGGCAGTTGGTGTTCGACTTCGGAGCAGCCGAGGCTGTCGTGGTGTCGGCCGAAGCACGAGAGCGAATTGCCATTGCGCGTGCCGAGGCACGTCGCGCCGAGCTGGCGCTGCGGGCCATTCAGGTTGCGGTCGAATTCGAGTCGGCACATTTGCAGGAGGGACTGGCGCTCGAAAACCAGGCTGCGCGTGTCGCGATTGCTCAATACGTGAGGGAGCGTTACGAGCTGGGTGGCGGGTCGCGCAGCGACGTGCTGCGGGCTCAGGCGCGGGTGGCCGACGCGCTGGCCGGGGTGGTGGCAGCCAGGACGCGGGTTGCAGCGGCCCGAGCCGGTTATCGCGAGATATTCGGGGCTGAGCCGGCCGGCGCAACGGACCTGCTGGCAGCGGTTGAGGTACGCGATATCGAGGGCGCGTCGGTTCTTGCGCCGGTGTTTGCCACGGTTCGGGCGGCCCAGGCTGGGAGGGAGGCGGCGCAATCGGAGTTGAAAGCGGTCGCCGCTCGCGCGCTCCCACAGCTGAATTTCGAGAGCACATTCACGCGCCGAGACCAGATTGGCGACGGGTTCCCGGGAAATGACCGCACCGCACTGTTCAATTTCCGCTATGAGTTCTACAACGGCGGCGCAGCGCAGGCGCGTGAGACGCAAGCCCTGTCCAGACTGCAGCAGGCCGATCACGACTACCGGGCTGCTGTGCTTGCCTTCGAGCGATTTGCCGCACAGGTGCTTGCCGAGGCGAGCGCGTCCGATCAACTGCTGCTTGCCCGGATCGAGGCGGCAGAGTTGGCGGCTGCTTCGCTCCGTGCGGTTCGCGAGCAGTTCGCTTTTCGCCGGGGAACGCTCCTGGACCTGCTCAACGCGCAGGAGGTGCTGCAGGCGGCCGGGCGTGACCTGATCGATGCCTATGCCCAGCAGGTGTTTGGCAGCTATCGGGTGCTTTACATCGCGTCGAGGCTCGACTCGCATTTTGGATTTGCGCAGTAACGCCGACGCGCCGCACCTCTCTGGTGCGCCGATCGGATTTAGCAGCAAAAATGTGCGTTATTTCTCAGTCGGTTATCCGGGTATTTGATGCATGTCACTGTAAGATTCGGGCTTCGCGCGGGCGCTTGGCGTTCATCGCTGCGTCGGTAGTTCCCTTTTCCTGTCCGGTCTTTTCAAATGGCACCCACATTGGCGCTCGTTCTGGCGGTTACGCTTTCGTTTCTCGTCACAGTCGCCAGCGTCGGTATCCTCCGGCGAATTGCACCGTGGCTCGGCCTTCTCGATCATCCCGGTGGCCGGAAACAACACGAAATTTCCACGCCTGTCGTGGGTGGTCTCGCGATGGGGGTCGGACTGTTCGCCGCGTGGTTTCTTGTTCCGGGGGTTCGTCCCCCGGTCGCATGGATGGGCGGTGTTCTCCTCTTTTTTGTGCTTGGTGCGGTCGATGATCGCGCCCACCTGAGGGCTGGTCCCAAGTTTCTTTTTCAGGCATTCATTTCCGCCGCGGTCGTCGTGGGCAGCGAGGTCAGCCTGCAGGCATTGGGGGAAATCATTCCCGGTTGGGCGCCCGATCTGGGTTGGCTGGCGGTCCCGTTCTCGGTTTTTGCGATCGTCAGTGTCATGAATGCCATCAACATGAGCGATGGCGTCGACGGCCTGGCGGGGTCCCTCTGCCTGGTTGCGTTGCTGGTCTTGGGCGGGGTGGCGTGGCTTTCCGGTAATGCCCATGTCATCGAACTCGCAACGGTGCTGGGCGGCTGTCTGTTGGCCTTCCTGATCTTCAATCTTCGTGGGTGGTCCGGTCAGCCTGCCCGGATCTTCATGGGTGATGCGGGTAGCCTGGGCGTCGGGTTCCTCATCGCAATCATCGCCCTGAAGCTCTGTTCGCTGCCGGCAGCGCAGGGCGGTGCTCCTCCCGCGGTGGTGATTTGGGCCTGTTTTGTGCCGCTGGCGGATGGGCTCAGCGTCATTGCCGCGAGGCTATTGAGGGGGCAGGGGGCTACCGCGCCGGGTCGGGATCATCTGCACCATCTTCTTCTTGCCCGTGGCATGACTCCCTTCCAGGTGGTGGCGATTGAGGCCGGAGGCGGGTTGGTTCTTGCGGCGCTTGCGATTGCAGCCTGGCAGTTTGGGGCGCCAGACTGGCTTCTGGTTTTCGGGTTTGTCGCGTTGCTTGCCGGGTCTTACGCCTGCGTGTCGTCGCAGTGGTCAAGGCTGCAGCACACCCAGGGTCAGGCGGTGGATCAATCCGGTTTGTCGGAAGAGGTGGATATGGTGACGGATCGGGTGGCTGGTTGACACTGGCGGGCGAACGCTGGCCTGCCGACGACTGCCGGGCGGCGCGGCAAGAAACCTTTCGGATCTCGAAAAAATTGCGATTTAGACGTTAAACTCGCGCTTGCGGGTTTTTTTGATTTCAACGAACTGCACAGGGTCGTCCATGTCACAAACAGGCGCTCAAAAATCCAGTCGCGGCAAACCGGGTCGTCAGCAGGCCCAGGGCACCTTGTCTTCCACGGGCGAACAACTCGCGCTCGCGCTGGAAACGACTGCACCAGCGACTGCTTCGCCAGCGAATCCGGCCGATTCATCCACAGCAGTGGTTGCCAGTGCGGTTCGCAGGCGCCGTGGAGATGGCCGCGGTGTGGATCCGCAGACCCATGACGAGTTGGCATCGTCGGACGCTCGCGTGCTCGAGGCTGATTGGGCGGGCTCAGTCGACGCAACACAAGATATCCTGCTTGCGCAGGCTTCTGGCGCAGCATCCGGCCAAACGAGCGATGC
>JBMSQB010000070.1:0-25245 GCA_049423065.1 Burkholderiaceae bacterium | reverse complement strand
TCACGGCCTTCACGGCCCTCGCGCTGACCGCGTCGGCCGCGGGCACCGCGGTTTCTTGAGCCACGGCCGGCGCCGCGCGCGGGGCGGGGGCGCCGTGCACCCTCATCAACCCGCACGTCAGCCGCCGGCGCTGCCGCTGGCGCGGCGGCGGGCGGCGTCGCGTGAGCCTCATTGGCGGGCTTGCGTCGGAACCATCCGAAAATCTTGCCCATCAGACCGTCGGAACTGGGCGCGGGCTCTGCGGGCTTGGCAGGCGCAGGCGCCACGGTGGCGGCAGCCGTCTCCTTGCGCTCTTCGCGCGGCGGTGCGCTCGGGGGCGGTGGCTGGTCAGGGGTAACCGCCCGCACGGCTGCCTCCTGCCTGGGCTTGGCTGGCTCAAGGCGCGACTCGAAGTAGGCGTTGTCGTCGGACGGAACGTCGGCGATGGAGTAGCTCGCGCGGTAGTTCGCGAGGCGGTCATCGTCGTGTCGCACCCGCTCGAGACGGTAGTGCGGGGTTTCCAGATTCCGGTTGGGAACCAGCACGATCTCGACCTTGTGCCGGGCTTCGAGCTTGGCAACTTCGGCCCGCTTCTCGTTCAGCAGATAAGTGGCCACCTCGACCGGTACCTGCACCCATACCGCCGCGGTGTTTTCCTTCATCGACTCTTCCTGCACCATGCGCAGGACATGCAGTGCCGATGATTCGGTATCACGGATCACTCCGGTACCTGTGCAGCGCGGGCAGGTGATATGCGTGCCCTCGTTCAGGGCCGGGCGCAGGCGCTGACGCGACAACTCCATCAGACCGAAACGGGAGATCTTGCCGGTCTGGACGCGGGCCCGATCGTAGTGAAGTGCTTCTTTCAGCCGTTGCTCGACCTCGCGCTGGTTCTTCGCGCTCTCCATGTCGATGAAGTCGATGACGATCAGACCACCGAGGTCGCGCAGGCGCATCTGCCTCGCCGCCTCGTCGGCCGCTTCAAGATTGGTTCTCAGCGCCGTCTCTTCAATGTCTGCGCCCTTGGTCGCGCGGGCCGAGTTCACGTCGATGGCCACCAGCGCCTCGGTGTGATCAATGACCACCGATCCGCCCGAAGGCAGCGGCACGACCCGCGAAAATGCCGATTCAATCTGGTGCTCGATCTGAAAGCGCGAGTAAAGCGGTACGTCGTCGCGATATCGCTTCACCCGGTTGACCGTGTCCGGCATGACATGGGCCATGAACTGGCGAGCCTGCTCGGCGATGTCGTCGGTATCGATCAGGATTTCACCGATATCGGCCGTGAAGTAGTCCCGGATCGCTCGGATGACCAGGCTCGATTCCTGATAAATGAGGAATGGACCGGGTGCCGAGCCGGCGGCGCTCTCGATGGCGCTCCAGAGCTTGAGCAGGTAGTTGAGATCCCACTGCAGTTCCTCCGCGTTTCGACCGATGCCTGCGGTGCGGGCAATCAGGCTCATGCCGGCGGGGTGCTCGAGCTTCTCCATGGTCTCGCGAAGTTCCTGACGATCTTCACCCTCGACCCTGCGCGACACGCCACCGCCACGAGGATTGTTGGGCATGAGAACCAGGTATCGACCCGCGAGCGAAATGAAAGTCGTGAGCGCAGCCCCCTTGTTGCCACGCTCTTCCTTTTCCACCTGAACGATGAGCTCCTGCCCTTCGCTCACCGCATCCTGGATGCGGGAGCGCGCGTCGGCGCCCGCTTTGAAAAAAGCCTTTGAGATTTCCTTGAAAGGCAGAAAGCCGTGGCGCTCTTCCCCGTAATTGACGAAGCAGGCCTCGAGGCTGGGCTCGACCCGGGTGATGATCCCCTTGTAGATGTTGCTTTTGCGGGTCTCGCGACCGGCGGATTCGATATCGATGTCAATGAGCTTCTGGCCATCGACAATCGCTACGCGCAGTTCCTCTGCGTGCGTAGCGTTGAACAGCATTCGCTTCATGCGAAAGACTCCCGCGCGAAAGAGGCGTGGCCTCGCGCAGCAACCAGCAGGGATGCGAACGGAAGAGAGAGGCGCGGTGTCAGTGAGGTCGCCGGAGCGCGCACCGCGCAGCCGGAGGGGTGGTCAGGGCGAACGCGAGCGAACCACGCCAGCAATCGCCCGGATCGGGCGGCTTGCGGTAGGGAACGGAGCGAGTTTGTGTCACCTGAACATCCAACTGGTAACGGATCGCAAAAGGGCGACCCGCCTGAACGCTTCTCTGAAGATTTCGCATCGACCTGCGCGCCACCGGATGAAAACCGGATAGCCGCCCGTCAGTGTTCTTCCTGTCGGATACGCGACGCAACGATCAAGGCCAACGCGCGTGGAACTGACCGGTAGAATCTCCGGAAAGATGTTCCGAAGTGAAAATTCCGATCGGGATCGACCGCGTCCGACTCTGTGCCAGGCGGGACCCTGTGTGGTCCGCTCGCTGTGGGGTTAGAGCTCGGTTACTGGATGCCGGGCCGGTATACGACCTTGAAAGTATAGCAACTTGAACGGTTTGCGTCCAAAAGCTGAAGTTCGATCTGCATCAAGCCCAGACTCCGCCACCCCCGCGGCGTCCGCCTCGGTGGTGACCGTTGATGAAAATCACGACGGCCAGCGACTCGACAATTTCCTGATTCGGCTTTGTCGCGGTGTCCCCAAATCGCATGTCTACCGCCTGATCCGAAGCGGTCAGGTGCGGGTCAATGGCGGCCGCGCAGATGCGGATCGAAGGCTTCTGTCTGGCGACCGGGTTCGGATTCCGCCCATCCGCATGTCGGCGCCCCCGCCTGATGGCGAACCGGGCCCGGCCGATGCCCGGCGGAGCGGCGCGGGTGCGGCGCGGGGTTCGGCTCCCCCCATCATCCACGAGGATGACGATCTTCTGGTGCTCGACAAACCCGCCGGGATGGCAGTCCACGGTGGCAGCGGCATCTCGCTGGGTGTGATCGAGGCATTGCGGCGGCACCGGCCCGAGGCGCGCTTTCTTGAACTTGTTCACCGACTCGACCGTGAGACCTCGGGTGCGTTGCTGGTGGCGCGTCGTCGGCCCGCATTGCTCTCGCTTCAACAGCAATTTCGTGACCGCCATACGGTCAAGATCTATCTCGCGGTGGTGGTTGGGCGGTGGCCGTTTCGCACCCGCGTGATTCGCCATTCGTTGCGCCGGCTGGCCGCGCCCGATGGCGATCGGCGGGTGGTGGTCGACGATGAGGGGCGTGAGGCGCAGACCCGTGTGACGGGCCTCGCGCGCTTCGATCTCGAGGGTCTCGGGGAGGTATCGCTGGTCATGGCCCGGCTCGACACCGGCCGCACGCATCAGATTCGGGTTCATCTCGCACAGGAAGGAACGCCAATCGTGGGCGACGACAAATATGGTGACTTCGGGCTCAACCGCCAGTTCGCCAGGCGCGGACTGAGGCGCATGTTTCTCCACGCCTGGCGGCTTGAGGTCAGCCACCCCGACGGATCGGGTCGGATGCGGGTGCAGGTGGATCCTGCTGCCGATTTTCAGGCCATCGGTCTGGCGGGAAGTCCGCCAGTGAAGTGGTCATTACTCGCCGATATGGCAGACCGTGGGGCAGTCGGAGGAGGCCAATGACCGCCGGCGCACCCAAGGTGGTGGTCTTCGACTGGGACGGCACGCTGGTTGACTCCACCCGCGCCATCGTGATCGCCATGCAAAATGCCGCTGCCGACCTTGGACTGCCCGTGCCCACGTCGGCACAGGCCTCGCATGTGATCGGCCTCGGCTTGCACGATGCCCTGCAGATTGCCGTTCCGGCACTCACCCCGGCGAGCCTGCCCGCCTACGTTGAGCGTTATCGCGTGCACTACATGTCGCGAGATGCGCAGCTTGGCGCCTTTGAGGGGATCGAACCCATGCTCGATGCCCTCAGTCAGGCGGGTATTGCACTGGCCGTTGCCACCGGCAAGTCGCGCCAGGGGCTCAACCGCGCGCTTGATCAATTTGACTGGCGTCGGCGGTTCGTTGCCACGCGCTGCGCCGACGAGGGAGAGCCCAAACCTCATCCCTGGATGCTGCAGGACCTCGCCCTCGAGCTGGACATCGCCCCCTCGGACATGTTGATGATAGGCGACACCACCCACGATCTGGGCATGGCGCGGGCCGCTGGCGCCTTGGCGATCGGGGTGACCTATGGTGCGCACGAACGGGTACAACTGCTGCGTGAGCCCTCGCTGATGCTGGTCGATGACGTGCCCGCGCTGCGCTCGGCCCTCTTCACCCGGTTTGGCGCACGCGATCCGATGAGCCTTTCATGACAGATGATGAGGCCATGCCAGGTCGGTCCGCCACGCATCGGATCTGCGCCGCCTCCGATCTGCTCGAGGGTGGTGCGGGGGTTCGGTTTACTCTCGAGCAGGGCGATCATGAGCCCCTGCATGCTTTCGCGGTTCGCCATGGAGGGCAGGTCAGGGCGTTTCTGAACCAGTGCGCGCATGTACCGGTGGAGCTCGACTGGCAGCCTGGGGAGTTCTTTGACGATGAGCGGCGGTTTCTCGTTTGCGCCACCCACGGCGCCCTGTATCACCCCGGTGATGGCCGCTGCGCCGGAGGGCCTTGTCGGGGGCGTGGATTGCGCCCTGTGCCATGCTACGAATCAGACGGTTCGGTGTTTGCATCCTGGCCACCGACCCAGAACGGACCGCAACCATGAATGACGCATCTTCCTCTTCCTCCTCCGAGCGCCAGATGATTGAGCGCGTGCTGCTGGCCACCATTGAGGAGCAGCGCAGGGCCCGCCGCTGGAAGATCTTCTTTCGGTTTGTCTGGCTGGCGGTCGTCGTGCTTTCCCTCTTGGTCTGGTTCAAGGGCGCCGCGGGCCCGCATCTGGGCGGACCTGGCCGACACACCGCGCTGGTCGACATTCGCGGTCTGATTGATTCCGAAGGCGAAGCATCGGCCGAGAACATCGTGGATTCCCTGCGGGCCGCATTTCTCGATCCACGAACCGCAGGGGTTGTGATTCGTATCAGCAGCCCCGGCGGCAGTCCGGTGCAGTCCGGGATCATTTATCAGGAAATCCGTCGACTGCGCGCCAAATACCCGGACACACCACTCCACGCCGTGGTCGAGGAAGTCTGCGCCTCAGGGGGGTATTACATTGCAGCGGCGGCCGATCGAATCTATGTCGACCAGGCGAGTCTGGTGGGGTCCATCGGCGTCCTGATGGATGGCTTCGGCGTGTCTGAGGTCATGAAAAAGTTTGGCGTCGAGCGCAGGCTCATTACCGCCGGTGACAACAAGGCGTTTCTCGACATGTTTTCGCCGCAGTCGGAGGCCCATCGCGCTCACGCGCAGTCGATGCTGGACGAAATTCACCGGCAGTTCATCGAAGCCGTGCGCGCGGGTCGCGGTGATCGGCTGAAAGACGACCCGCAAATCTTTTCCGGACTGGTCTGGACCGGGGCGCGCAGCGTCGAGCTGGGGCTGGCTGATGGGTTGGGGTCGCTCAGCTCGGTGGCGCGAGACGTGTTTCAGGTCGAAGACATCGTTGACTTTTCGCGTCACGAAAATCTGGCTGATCGGCTTGCCCGCCGGTTCGGAGCGCAGGCAGTGCAGTCTGTGAACGCCGCACTGAAGGCGGCAGCGGCGGCCGTGACCCTGCGCTAGCGCCTGTGTCCGGACGCCCGTTGCCGGGGGCGCTCCCGCTCTTTCGTTGCGCTCGCCTGGCCGGGGGCAATCAAACCAAATACCGTCGGCACACGGGCGAGCTGCACGGGCGAGCCGCGCCAGGTTGCCACGCGCTCGGTCCGAATCAGCTGGTCGGGAAGCGACAGCGAGGATGCAACCATCAGCCGGCAATCGCCCGATAGCCCCGCCACCAGTGTTTCAAAGATTGCCTGGTTCCGGTAAGGGGTTTCGATCATCAGAATGGTTTCGCCCGAACGAGCGGAGCGTTGCTCCAGCGCGCGAACTGCCTGCAGTCTTGCGTCGGTCTGTTGCGGCAGGTAACCCACGAATGCAAAGGCCTGTCCGCCCATGCCGCTTGCCATGAGCGCGAGCAGGATTGCGCTCGGGCCGATCAGTGGATGGACCGGGACCTGATGCTGGTGGGCGAGGGCCACCAGTGCAGCGCCCGGATCAGCCACTGCGGGGCAGCCCGCCTCCGAGACGAGCCCAGCGTCCTGCCCTGCGAGGATAGGCGCAAGAAGACCTGGCAGCGCTGTGGCCGGCGTGTGTTCGCTCAGTTCGCGAATCTCGATCTGCTGAATCGGACGATCAAGGTCGAGCTGCTTAAGAAATGCCCGCGCGGTAGGGGCGTTTTCGGAAATTAAATAGTGAAGCCTGGAGGCGACTGCCACCGTGTCGGGTGGCAGGCAGCGGCGCGGATCGGCCGTGTCGCCAAGCGGCGTTGGAATCAGCCAAAGACGCCCCGGGGACGGCGAACCACTCACCGATGACCGGCCAGGGTTCCGGGGATGCGGACGCCCGCCTCCCTCAACTGTCCCGACAGGGCGATGAGCGGCAGCCCGATGATTGCAGTGGGATCCGACGACTCGATCGAATCAAGCAGACTGATCCCCAGCCCCTCACACTTCGCCGCACCCGCGCAATCGTAGGGCTTCTCGGCCTGCAGATAGGCTTCGATTTCCTGATCGGTGAGCACGCGGAAGCGGATTCGGGTGTCCACGGTGATCGTGCGCTGAAAGCGGTCTCTGGCGCGCATGACCGCCATGGAAGTGTGAAAGACCAGCGCCTGGCCGGACGCGGCGCGAAGTTGCGCCACTGCCCGCTCGTGGGTGCCGGGTTTGCCGATCGACTGAAGCCCGTCGATCGTTGCAGTCTGATCCGACCCGATGACCACGGCATCAGGATGGGCTTCGGAGACCGCCGCCGCCTTCTCGATCGACAGGCGCAGCGATAGCGGCGCCGGGCGTTCATTGGGACGCGCGGTTTCGTCAATGCCCGGGGGGATCGCGTCGAAGCTCACATGCAGTCGTTCGAGCAGTTCGCGGCGGTAGCGTGATGTGGAGGCGAGGATAAGTTTCATCCTCATATGATAGAAAGAACGCAATGCCGACGGAAATCGACGCCTTCGAACTGACGCGCGCGGGACTCAGCCTTGAAGGCTGTGCCGCGGTGGAATCGCTCGACCGCCTGTCCTCCTTGCTGGCAAGCCGGGAAGGAGAGGTCGCCTGGCGGATTGACGGCTGGCGTCAGCGCGACGCTGCCGGCGTCGAGCAGCTGCATCTGCGACTGCGCGCAAGCGCCACGGTGGGACTTCCGTGTGGGCGTTGTCTGGGCGTGGTCCACTGGCCGCTGGCGATTGATCGCGGCTTTCTTCTGGCCGCAAGCGAGGCAGAGGCGGCGCGGCTCGACGACGCGGAAGAGGAACTCGATGTCCTGGTGGCGAGCCGGCAGTTTCTGCCGCTGGAGTTGCTGGAGGACGAGGCGATTCTTGCACTCCCGCCGGCATCAAGCCATGCCGGGTGCGAGCGTCCTGAAGTGTTGGAGCGATCGGCGGGATCGGGTCAGAAGTCGACGTCCGAGGATGCGTCTGCGCCTCCTTCCCCCTTTGCTGCGCTTCAGTCACTCAAGCGCAAACCTTCGTCGTGATAGAATCGCGGGTTTACTTGTGCGGAGCTAAAGATGGCCGTTCAGCAAAACAAGAAGTCGCCTTCCAAGCGCGGCATGCATCGGGCGCACGACTTTTTGTCGGCGCCCCCCCTTGCGGTAGAACCCACCACTGGTGAGCCGCACATGCGGCATCACATCAGCCCGACCGGTTACTACCGCGGCAAGAAAATCATCAAGACCAAGACCGACGAGTGATCTCCGCGCCTGAGCGCGGGTTCTGCTCATGACCGTACGCATCGCGATCGACTGCATGGGCGGCGACCACGGTCTTGCGGTCACCATTCCTGCAGCGCTGGCGTTTTTGCGCCACGTGCCCGACGCGCACTGCACGCTGGTCGGGCGCGAGGACGACATCCGGCTCACGCTGAGCACTCAGTCGGTTGATCCGACCGTCTCTGAGCGACTCCAGGTGCATCATGCATCCGAGGTGGTCGGCATGGACGAAGCGCCTGCCCAGGCCATGCGCGGCAAGCGGGACTCCTCTATGCGGGTGGCACTTGATCTGGTGAAGGAAGGCCGGGTTGACGGCTGCGTGAGTGCCGGCAATACCGGCGCGCTCATGGCAACCTCCCGCTTTGTTCTCAAAATGATCGACGGCATCGACCGGCCTGCCATTGCATCCCAGCTTCCCAATATGCGGGGGGGAGCCACCACCATGCTTGACCTGGGCGCCAACGTCGATTGCGAGCCGGTCCATTACCTGCAGTTCGGGCTGATGGGGGCTGCGCTGGTCACGGCGCTTGATCGCCGAGAGCGTCCGTCTGTGGGCCTCCTCAACATCGGCGAGGAAGTCATCAAGGGTAACGACGCGGTTCGGCAGGCTGCCGAATTGCTCCGCGACAGCCCGCTCAACTTCATTGGCAATGTGGAAGGCAACGACATCTACGAGGGCCGTGTTGATGTGGTCGTCTGTGATGGGTTCGTTGGCAATGTTGCGCTCAAGACCTCGGAAGGGCTTGCCAGAATGCTGGGACAGATGATCCGGGAGGAGTTCGGCCGCAGTCTCCTGTCCCGGCTGGCGGCGCTTGCCGCCATGCCCGTCTTGCGGCGTTTCAAGCACCGCGTTGATCCTGGTCGCTACAACGGCGCCTGTCTGGTTGGGTTACGCGGGGTGGTCGTGAAGAGCCACGGATCAGCCGACGCTTCCGGCTTCGAAATGGCGCTGCAGCGCTGCGCCGACGCCTGCCGAAATGGCCTGCCCGAGCGGATCGCCGCTGCGCTTCCCCGAGCCGGTGGGTTACCCGCCGACAGCGCTGCTGTGGCCGGGGTGCACTGACATGTCGCGTCATTCCAGAATCACGGGCACTGGCAGCGCCTTGCCCGCCGATTGCGTGAGTAACGCAGAACTCGTGCGCCGCCTGTCGGCGCGTGGGATCGAAACGTCGGATGAATGGATCGTCGAGCGGACCGGAATCCGGCAGCGGTATCTGGCCGATCCCGACACCGCCAGCAGCCACCTCGCCACCCGCGCGGCTCGAGCGGCGCTGGAGGCGGCCGGGCGCGATCCGGCCGATGTCGACCTGATCATCGTTGCCACCTCCACACCCGATTTCGTATTTCCAAGCACGGCCTGTCTGGTGCAGAAGGCGCTGGGCCACCCAGGCGGGGCCGCCTTTGATGTCCAGGCCGTGTGCAGCGGTTTCGTTTACGCGCTTGCCACCGCCGATTCCATGATCCGCACCGGCATGGCCACCCGGGCGCTCGTGATCGGTGCCGAGGTGTTTTCCCGCATCCTCGACTGGAATGACCGCGGAACCTGTGTGCTGTTCGGTGATGGCGCAGGGGCCGTGCTGCTGGAAGCCTGCGATGAGCCGGGCGTGCTCGCCAGCCGTCTGCATGCCGATGGACGCCACGAAGGCATCCTGCGCACACCCGGCAATGTGTGCGGCGGCGCCGTGATCGGTTCACCGCTCCTCACCATGGATGGCCAGGCGGTGTTCAAGCTTGCGGTGTCGGTGCTTGATTCAGTGGGACGCGAGGTGCTTGCCGCGGCGCAGCTCCCGCTCGATCAGCTCGACTGGCTGATCCCTCACCAGGCCAACGTCCGAATCCTTCAGGCTACGGCCCGCCGCATGGGGTTGGACCCCGCCAAGGTGGTGGTGACGGTCGACCAGCATGCCAACACCTCGGCGGCGTCGGTGCCGCTTGCGCTTGATCTCGCGGTGCGCGACGGTCGCATCCGAAGCGGTCAGCATGTGCTGCTGGAGGGCGTAGGCGGCGGTTTTGCATGGGGCGCGGTGCTGGTTCGAATGACAGGAGCTCATTGATGTCACTTGCCTTCGTGTTTCCGGGGCAGGGTGCGCAAACCGTCGGCATGCTGAACGGCTTTGCGCAATCCGCAGCGGTGTCGGGTCTGCTCGCAGAGGCAGACCGCGCCCTTGGCGAATCGCTCTCGGGTCTCATCGCCAACGGCCCCGCCGAATCGCTTTCGCTAACGGTCAACACCCAGCCGGCCATGCTGGTGGCCGGACTGGCCTGCTACCTCGCCTGGCGCGAGGCGGGGGGGCCCGAGCCTGAAGCGGTCGCCGGCCACAGCCTGGGCGAATACACCGCGCTTACGGCAGCGGGCAGTTTCAAGGTCGATGACGCGGTACGTTTGGTGCGCTTGCGGGCGCAGGCCATGCAGGAGGCGGTCCCCGTGGGCACCGGCAGCATGGCTGCCATTCTGGGCCTGACCGACGATCAGGTCCGTCAGGCGTGCCTGGAGGCGAGCACGGCCGCCGAGGTCGTCGAAGCCGCCAATTACAACGCCCCCGCGCAGGTGGTGATCGCCGGCCACAAGTCCGCCGTCGACCGCGCCTGCGAGCGGGCCAAGGCGCTGGGTGCCAAGCGTGCGTTGCCGCTTGCGGTCTCGGCGCCGTTCCATTCCTCCCTGCTGAAGCCTGCGGGCGACCGGCTGGCGGTGGCACTCGGCACGGTGGGGCTGCAGGCGCCCCGCTTTGCGCTCGTCAACAACATTGATGCCGCGGTCGAGTCGGATCCGGTGCGTATCTGCGATGCGCTGGTGCGTCAGGCCTGGGGACCGGTGCGCTGGGTCGATGTCGTGCTGGCGCTCAAGGCTCGTGGCGCAACCCACGTCATCGAGTTCGGCCCCGGCAAGGTTCTGTCCGGGCTGGTATCCCGGATCGACAAATCACTCAAGGTCAGCGCGGTGTTCGATCCGCCATCACTCGAGACAGCACTCAGGGATGTCGCATGAAACTTGAAGGGCTTGCGCTGGTCACTGGCGCTTCGCGGGGCATTGGGCGGGCGATTGCGCTTGATCTTGCACGGTCGGGCGCGAGGGTGGTGGGAACCGCCACGTCCGAGTCGGGTGCTGCGGCCATTACTGATGCGTTTTCGCAGGCGGGGTTGCCGGGCGAAGGCGCTGTGCTCGATGTGAACGATGCGCAGGCGGCTGAAGCCCTGCTGGATCGCATTCAGGGCGCTCACGGTGCCATCGCCATTCTGGTCAATAACGCCGGCATCACCCGCGACGGTCTGGCCATGCGCATGAAGGACGACGACTGGCAGGCGGTGCTCGACACCAATCTCGGTTCGGTCTTTCGCATGAGCCGTCTGGTCATGCGCCCCATGATGAAGGCGCGCTTCGGCCGTATCATCAACATCACGTCGGTGGTGGGTTCCAGTGGCAATGCAGGGCAGGCCAACTACGCCGCCGCCAAGGCGGGGGTGGCCGGAATGAGTCGCGCACTGGCGCGCGAGCTTGGCAGCCGCTCCATCACGGTCAACTGTGTCGCACCCGGTTTCATCGACACCGACATGACGCGAGCGTTATCGCCAGATCAGGTGGCAGTGCTTCAGCAACAGATTCCACTGGGGCGGTTCGGCGATCCGAACGACGTGGCCAGTGCAGTGCGTTTTCTGGCCTCTCGCGAGGCGGGATACATCACCGGCGTCACGCTGCATGTGAACGGCGGCATGTACATGGAGTAGGGCGGGGCATCTGCTATACAATCGCGCCGCGCGTCCAGCCTGTCCGGAGCCGGCCTCTTTTTCGAGGAGTATCTAAATGGAAAATATTGAACAGCGCGTCCGCAAGATCGTTGCCGAGCAACTCGGCGTGAACGAGGCCGACATCAAGAACGAATCGTCGTTTGTTGACGATCTGGGTGCCGATTCGCTTGATACGGTTGAACTCGTGATGGCGCTCGAGGAAGAGTTCGAAACCGAAATTCCCGACGAAGAGGCCGAAAAGATCACCACGGTTCAGCAGGCCATCGACTACGTCACCAAGGCCTCCAGCAAGGCCTGAGTGTTGTCGTCGGCGGCGTTAAAAACCGCTGTCATCCAGCCCCGAGGCAGCTGGCTGCCTCAGGGTTGCGAACACCCGTATCGGAGGTAGCCCGTGACCCGTCGCGTCGTCGTCACTGGACTCGGAATCATCAGCCCGGTTGGTAACGATATCGCCAGCGCCTGGGACAGCATTGTCGCCGGGCGCTCAGGTATCGGGCCCGTTACACGCTTTGATGCGTCGAGCTTCCCCACGCGCATCGCCGGCGAGGTGAAAGGCTTCGATGTCGCCGCCTACATGTCGCCCAAGGAAGCGCGCCATTTCGATACCTTCATTCATTACGGTATCGCTGCAGGTACGCAGGCCTTCCGGGACAGCGGTATCGAGGTGAGCGAGGCCAATGCCGACCGCATCGGTGTGGTGATCGGGTCTGGCATCGGTGGCCTCCCCCTGATCGAGGACACCCATGCTGAACTCACCAGCCGGGGCGTTCGGCGGGTCTCGCCGTTTTTTGTGCCGGGATCGATCATCAACATGATCTCGGGGCAGTTGTCGATCATGTTCGGGCTTCGCGGCCCCAACTACGCAGTGGTCAGTGCCTGCACCACCGGCCTGCACTGCATCGGCGATGCCGCCCGGATGATTGCCCACGATGACGCAGACGTTATCGTTGCGGGCGGCGCCGAGTCCACCATTTCACCGCTGGGCCTGGGCGGTTTCTGTGCCGCACGCGCGCTGTCCACCCGCAACGACGACCCGCTCACGGCAAGTCGCCCGTGGGATCGCGACCGTGATGGTTTCGTGTTGGGCGAGGGCGCAGGGGTCATGGTGCTGGAGGAGTACGAGCACGCGCGTCGGCGTGGGGCGCGTATTTACGCCGAAATCGCTGGCTTCGGCATGAGCGCCGATGCGCACCACATCACCGCACCCGACATGGACGGGCCCCGCCGCTGCATGCAGGCGGCGCTTCGAAACGCGAAGGTGGCGGCTGACCAGATCCACTACATCAATGCGCACGGTACCTCCACCCCCCTTGGCGACCGCAATGAAACCAACGCCATCAAGGCCGCGCTGGGTGAGCCGGCGGCGCGGGCGCTGGTTGTCAACAGCACCAAATCCATGACCGGGCATGCACTCGGTGGTGCGGGCGGGATCGAAACCGTCTTTACCGTGCTGGCCGTTCATCACCAGATTTCGCCTCCGACCATCAATCTTCAGAACCCCGATCCGGAATGCGACCTCGATTACTGCGCCAACGAGGCCCGTTCCATGCAAATTGACGTCGCGCTCAAGAATTCCTTCGGTTTCGGCGGCACCAACGGCACGCTGGTCATCCGGCGGGTCTGAGCGGCCTGCGCGAGCGCGTCACAGCGGAAATCCTGCTCTGAGTCTTGCCTTCCAGCTGGCGGTTGACGATCGCGCTCGTGCGTCCCGCCAGCGCGTGTCGGTCACCGTGGTGGCCATCCTTTCGTCGGGCTGGGCGCTCTGGCTGATGAGTGACCGGCCGGCCCTGGCACTCGCGCTCGGTATTGTTTGCGTGGCGGTGCTTCTGATTGGATTGAGCAGGCGGCAGTCAGCGCCTGTTGGGTTTATGCAGGTGGATGACCTGGGCCGTGTCTTCTGGCGACCCGCTCGTGATGATGAGGATGCGAAGCATGCTCAGCCTGCCAACACTGGCCTGGCTGGCAAGGGTGACCTGATGGTGCCAGCGAAGTGGCATCGGGCTGAACGTTCAGTCTGGATCCGCCTGGAAACAGACAGTTCGACGTCCTCCCCCGCAAGCCGATCGATACCGCTTGACCTCAGGATCCAGGCATCTGGCACCTCGGCCGACAACTGGGCGGCACTTCAGCGATGGCTGGTCTGGATGGAGCGTGGAAAATCGCACTGACCGTGTCCGACCAACGAATGTCCCTTCGAACCTCTACTTGATTCCGGTGCCTGTCGCCCCATATCGCGACAATCAGCATCCTCCAGCCCCTTTCGGGACGCCTCCATGAAAAAAATCATCCTTATCGCTTCCATCGCCTGGCTCGCTGCGGTCGGAACGCCCGTGCTCGCGCCGATTGCTGGCGTCGGCGTGGCCCAGGCCCGACAATTGCCCGACTTCGCAGATCTCGCGGAAAAAGCCGGCCCGGCAGTGGTGAACATCCGAACCACGGAGCGGGTCAAGGAGGGGGCCGCGCCCCCGCAGCGGCCGCAGATGCCTGAGGGCATGGAAGAAGGCGATCCGTTTTTCGAATTTTTCCGCCGTTTCTTCCCGCCCAACCAGCGTCCCCAGCCGCGGGGCCGAGGCCCGGGTGATGAGGTGCCACGGGGCGTGGGGTCTGGCTTTGTGATCAGCGCCGACGGTTATCTGCTCACCAACCATCACGTGGTGGAGGGCGCAGACGAAATTTATGTCACGTTCACCGACAAGCGCGAGTTGAAGGGTCGCCTGGTGGGGTCAGACCGGCGCACTGACGTGGCGCTGGTCAAGGTCGAGGCCACAGGCTTGCCCCATCTGCCAATAGGCAACCCCACACGACTGCGGGTCGGCGAGTGGGTCATGGCAATCGGTTCGCCGTTCGGGCTGGACAACACCGTCACCGCAGGCATTGTGTCTGCCAAAGGCCGGGACACGGGTGACTACCTGCCGTTCATTCAGACCGATGTGGCGGTGAATCCCGGAAATTCCGGCGGCCCGCTACTGAATCTGGCGGGCGAGGTGGTGGGGATCAATTCGCAGATCTACAGCCGAACCGGCGGTTTCATGGGTATTTCATTTGCCATTCCCATTGATGAGGCCATGCGCGTGGCTGACCAGCTGCGCGACACCGGGCGGGTGACCCGGGGTCGAATCGGTGTCGGTATCGCCGAGGTCACCAAGGATGTTGCCGAGGCACTGAGCCTTCAGCGGGCCAGCGGCGCGCTGGTGCGCTCGGTCGAGGCCGGCAGTCCGGCCGAGCGGGGGGGCGTGGAGGTCGGCGACATCATCACCCGCTTCGACGGTCGGCCCATCGAACGCTCGAGCGATCTGCCGCGTCTGGTGGGCGGCACCCGACCCGGCACTCAGGTATCGGTCCAGGTCTGGCGCAAGGGTTCCACCCGTGACCTCAACCTGACCGTGGCCGAGCTTGAGCCCGACCGCAGTGCACGCGCATCGGGGCGCGGTACGCCGGGTGAGAACCAGGAGCGGGGGGCAGCCAATGTGCTGGGGGTGACAGTCAGCGACATTTCCGAAGACCGCAAGCAGCAGCTTCGTATTCGGCAAGGGGTGCTGGTTGAAGCGGCCGATGGCGCGGGGGCTCGCGCCGGCATCCGTGCAGGCGATGTGATTCTGGCGCTCAACAATCAGGACATTGGCTCGGCCAAGCAGTTCAACGAGATCGTGGCCAAGCTCGAGCGCTCACGTACCCATGTGCTCCTGATCCGTCGTGGTGACAGCGCCCAATACGTGCCGGTGCGCCCGGCGGCGCGTTGAGCGGCACTCGGCAGGCTGGTGACACCGGCCTGTTACACTTTCGGGTTTGCCTCAACACGCCCCGCGCCCGGGGCGTGACGGCTTTTGTCCGAGCCTGATACGCCCATGCGGCTGACCCGAAATTTCTCCATCATTGCCCACATCGACCACGGCAAGTCAACGCTTGCCGACCGCCTGATCCAGCGCTGTGGCGGTCTGTCTGATCGCGAAATGGAAGAGCAGGTGCTCGACTCCATGGATCTGGAGCGCGAGCGCGGCATCACCATCAAGGCCCAGACCGCCGCGCTCAGTTACAAGGCGCGCGATGGCAAGGTGTACTCGCTCAACCTCATCGACACGCCCGGGCACGTCGATTTCTCATATGAGGTCAGCCGCTCGCTGTCGGCTTGCGAAGGGGCGCTCCTGGTGGTTGACGCCTCGCAGGGCGTTGAGGCGCAAACCGTTGCCAACTGCTACACCGCCATCGAACTCGGCGTCGAGGTGGTGCCCGTTCTCAACAAGATGGATCTGCCACAGGCCGATCCCCTGCAGGCGGCCGCCGAGATCGAAGACGTGATCGGCATCGATTCGTCAGGCGCCATCCAGGCGAGCGCGAAAACCGGCATGGGCGTCGACGACATTCTCGAGGCAGTCGTTGCGCGCATTCCCCCGCCCAAGGGCGACCCCGATGCGCCGCTTCAGGCGCTCATCATCGATTCCTGGTTCGACAACTACGTTGGGGTGGTCATGCTGGTGCGCGTGGTCAACGGCGTGCTCCGCCCCAAGGACCGGATTCGCCTCATGGCCACCGGAATGTCTTACCCCTGCGAGCAGGTCGGCGTGTTCACGCCCAAGTCCTTGTCGCGCGAGCTGCTCACTGCGGGTGACGTGGGTTTTGTCATTGCCGGGATCAAGGAGCTGAAGGCGGCGCGGGTGGGCGACACCATCACCATGGAGCGTGCGCCGGCCACCGCACCGCTGCCCGGGTTCAAGGAAATCAAGCCCTCGGTGTTTGCCGGGCTCTATCCGGTGGAAGCCAACCAGTATGAAGCGATGCGCGAGGCGCTCGAGAAGCTTCAGTTGAACGATGCGTCGCTCCAGTTTGAGCCCGAGGTGTCACAGGCGCTGGGGTTTGGGTTCCGCTGCGGATTCCTGGGACTGCTTCACATGGACATCGTCCAGGAGCGGCTCGAACGCGAATTCGACATGGAACTGATCACCACGGCGCCCACCGTGGTGTATGAGGTGCTGATGCGCGATGCCACCCTGCTGCGGGTGGAGAACCCCTCGAAAATGCCTGATCCCTCAAAAATCGAGGAGATCCGGGAGCCAGTGGTGTCGGTCACCATTTTCGTGCCCCAGGAGTATGTCGGGGCGGTAATGACGCTCTGCACCGGCAAGCGTGGGGTTCAAACCAATCTTGCCTATCACGGCCGTCAGGTGCATCTCAGCTACGACCTCCCGATGAACGAGATCGTGCTCGATTTCTTCGACAAGCTGAAGTCGATCTCCCGTGGCTACGCCTCCATGGATTACGAATTCCGGGAGTACCGCGCTTCGGACGTCGTGAAGATGGACGTGCTCGTCAACGGCGACAAGGTTGACGCCCTGTCGCTCATCGTTCATCGAATGGTGTCCCAGAGCCGCGGCCGCGAGCTGGTCTCCAAAATGCGCGAACTCATTCCTCGGCAAATGTACGACGTGGCCATTCAGGCGGCTATCGGCTCGAACATCATTGCCCGGGAGAACGTGAAGGCGCTTCGCAAGAACGTGCTTGCCAAGTGCTACGGCGGTGATATCTCGCGCAAGAAGAAACTCCTCGAGAAGCAGAAGGCAGGAAAGAAGCGGATGAAGCAGGTGGGGTCGGTGGAGATTCCGCAGGAGGCGTTTCTGGCCGTGCTTCAGGTTGAAGACCGCTGATCGGACCGTTCATGAACTTCGCGCTCATCCTGTTTGTGCTGGTTCTGGTCACTTTTGCAGCGTGGCTGGCCGACCGGTTTGTATTTCGCCCACGGCGACTGGCAGCGGCCCGCGAGGCGCTCGAGCGCTTTGATGCAAGTGCGGCGCCGGCCGGTGTGTCAGCCGACATCCGGGCCGAAGAGCGCGAAGGACTTCGCTCGAAACTCGAGCGTCAGCCACTGTGGCTCGAATACACGGCGGGCCTGTTCCCGGTCATTGCCGTGGTGTTCATGCTGCGTTCCTTTGTTGCAGAGCCGTTCAAGATTCCGTCTGAATCCATGCTGCCCACCCTCTTTGTGGGCGATCTGATTCTGGTGAACAAGTACACCTATGGCGTACGCCTGCCGGTCATCAACACCAAGGTGATCGACGTGGGGTCGCCCAAGCGTGGCGATGTCATGGTGTTTCGCTATCCGCGCGATCCCTCTATCGACTACATCAAGCGTGTGGTGGCTTTGCCGGGCGATCGCCTCGTGTACGCCGATGGCCGTCTCACCATCAACGGTCAGGCGGTGCCGCTTGCTGCTGCGGGGGAGTTTGAAGACAGGCGGCGGCTGATCCTGTATCCTCAATATTCAGAAACACTTGGAAATACCCCACATAAGGTATTGACAGAATTGAATAAATCGTCTCGAATCGAGCCGATGGAAAGGTTTCCCTTCATCGACCGTTGCAGCTATCGGGGTTCCGGGCTTGATTGCACGGTGCCGGCGGGTCACTATTTCGTGATGGGCGACAACCGCGAAAACAGCCTGGACAGCCGCTTCTGGGGGTTTGTGCCCGAACAGAACATCGTCGGCAAGGCGTTTTTCATCTGGATGAATTTCGGTGACTTTGGCCGCATCGGCCGATTTCACTGAGCACGAGGCCGGCATGCGCGACGAATCGCCCAGTCCGGTCCCCAGGAGCGAATTCTTGAGTGAACCGCTCGAAACACTCGAGCAGACCTTGGGGTATGCCTTTGGCGAGCCAACGCTGCTTCGCCAGGCCCTCACGCATCGCAGCTACGGTCAACCGCACAACGAGCGCCTGGAGTTTCTGGGCGATTCGGTACTCAACTGCGCGATGGCGTCGCTGCTTTTCGAGCGATTTGGAAAGCTTGACGAGGGCGACCTGTCGCGCTTGCGCTCGAACCTGGTCAAGCAGCAGGCCCTCGTGGATATTGCCCATCGGCTGGGCCTCAGCCGCCATCTGCTCCTTGGC
The DNA here is from genome assembly GCA_049423065.1 of Burkholderiaceae bacterium. Classification (GTDB taxonomy): domain Bacteria; phylum Pseudomonadota; class Gammaproteobacteria; order Burkholderiales; family Burkholderiaceae_E; genus SYIM01. The sequence goes on along the minus strand of JBMSQB010000070.1, from coordinate 6,850 downwards.
GAAGGCGAACTTCGCAGCGGCGGCATGCGGCGTCCCTCCATCCTGGGTGACACGGTCGAGGCCCTGATCGGCGCCATTTTCATCGATGCCGGATTTGACCGGGCATCGGCTGTCATTCGGGCGCTCTACGATCCCATTCTCAAGTCGGTTGACCCGCGCACACTCGGGAAGGACGCGAAAACGCTGCTGCAGGAGCATCTGCAGGGCAAAAAGCTGCCGCTGCCGGTCTATGCCGTGGTGGCAACCCATGGGGCCGCCCACAGCCAGACCTTCGAGGTGGAGTGCTCCGTACCGAAACTTGGCATCCAGGTGCTTGGCAGCGGCGGCAGTCGTCGGGCGGCCGAACAGGCGGCTGCGCGCCTGGCACTGGATGCGGCCGAAGCTATATCGGTCGGCACGCGCAGAACCCGCAGCACGCGGCAGGCGGCTCCCGATCCACCCACGACCGTGGCGGCGCCGGTTGTCGCGACGCCGGGACTGGGCGCCGTGCCCGGTACGTTGCCGCAGACGGTGGGCGAGCCGGCCGGGCCGGCCGCTGAAGCCGCCTGAGGCCGCAGTCGCTTCCGATGCATCGTTGCGGATCCGTCGCGATTGTTGGACGCCCCAACGTCGGCAAGTCAACGCTGTTGAACCGACTGGTTGGGCAGAAGCTCTCCATCACCTCGGATCGGCCGCAAACCACCCGACATCGCATCGTCGGCGTCTTGTCGCGAGACGACGCGCAGCTGTTGTTCCTGGATAGTCCGGGCTTTCAGACACGGGTGGGCGGTGCGCTCAATCGGGTGCTGAACAGAACAGCGCTGCAGGTGGCTGAAGACGCGGACGTCACGCTCCTCGTCTGCGATGCGCAGTCCTGGACCCCAGCCGACGAGGCGTTTGCGCGCCGGCTGAGCCGAGCCCAGCCCCGGCTGCTGGTCCTGAACAAGATCGACCAGGTACCCGACAAGTCGCGTTTGCTCCCCATGGTGCAAAAGCTCCAGGCCGAGTATGGCTTTGATGAAATCATTCCGGTCAGTGCCCGCACCGGGCGGCAAATCGATACTCTGATCGCGCTGTGCGTCCAACGGTTGCCTGAGGGACCGCCGCTCTTCGAGGCCGATGCGCTCACCGACCGAAGCGAGCGGTTTCTCGCCGCTGAAATGATTCGCGAGAAGCTCTTTCGCCAATTGGGCGACGAATTGCCCTACCAGAGCACGGTGGAAATCGAGCGTTTCGAGGAGTTGCCCACGCTTAGGCGGGTGTTTGCCAGTGTGCTGGTCGAGCGTGATGCCCAGAAGGGTATTGTGGTTGGCCACGGCGGTGAGCGCATCCGGCGGCTCTCGACCGATGCCCGCGCCGAGCTTGAAAAGCTCTTCGGGTGTCGGGTCTATCTCGAGCTGTTTGTGAAAGTGAAGTCAGGCTGGGCCGATTCCGAGGCCAGTCTTCGCGCCCATGGCTACGAGTAAGGTTCGCGACACGGCGTTTGTTCTCCATTCCACGCCATACCGGGAAACCAGCCTCGTCGTTGATCTGTTCACGCGCGACCACGGGCGGGTGGGGGTGGTGGCCAAGGGCGCAAAGCGACCGGGGTCAGCGCTCAGGGCGGTGTTGCTCCAGTTTCAGCCTATCTCGGCGGTGTGGTCAGGGCAGGGCGAACTGCGCACCCTCAATACCGCTGAATGGCTGGGTGGGATGCAGCCGCCAAAAGGCGATGCACTGCTTTGCGCGTTCTACACCAACGAATTGCTGCTTCGCATGCTGCCCAGGGAAGACGCGCATCCGGCGCTCTTTGACGCCTATTCGGCCACGCTGGCAGCGCTTGCCGAAGGTGCGCCGCTCGAGGAAACGCTGCGCGCCTTCGAGTGGCAGTTGCTCCGTGAGACGGGCCATGCGCCCGAGCTCGAACTCGATGCGACGGGCAAGCCAATCCATGCGGGCATGCGCTACGCGTGGCACCCCGGGAGTGGGTTCATCGTGGCAGAGCCGGGAAGCGACACTTCAGTGGTGGGACGCACCTTGCTTGACCTGGCAGCAGGGCGTCTGACTTCGCCCGACAGCCGCAGCGAGGCAAAATATCTCGCCCGGGCCATCCTCTCGCATCAGCTGGAGGGGCATCCGCTTCGCACCCGGCAGGTGCTCATCGACCTTCACAAGTTCTCCCCATGATTGAACTCGGCGTCAACATCGACCACGTTGCCACCATCCGACAGGCGCGGCGCACCTACGAACCCGATCCAGTGTGGGCGGCGGTGGAGGCCCATCTGGGTGGTGCGGATGGCATCACGGTCCATCTGCGCGAAGATCGGCGTCATATTCAGGACGCTGACGTGCGGCGGCTGCGCGAGCTCACCCACATCAAGCTCAATCTTGAGATGGCTGCAACCGACGAGATGGTTGGGATTGCCGCTTCGCTCGCGCCCGAGATGGCCATGCTGGTGCCCGAAGGGCGGCATGAAATCACCACCGAGGGGGGCCTGGATATTGCGTCGCAGGAGGCGCGCCTGCGTGAAGTGGTGGCGAGGCTGGCGGGCGCCGGCATTGTGACCAGTGTGTTTATCGACGCCGAGGCGCCGCAGATCGAGGCGGCGGCGCGCATTGGTGCTCGGGTCTGCGAGATTCACACCGGTCCCTATGCCCATGCGTTTCACCAGCAGGGGCGGGATGCGGAAAGTGCGGCGGTACGACATGAACTCGCGCGCATACGTCGAGCGGGTGATCTCGTGCGCTCGCTTGGCATGCGGTTCAACGCGGGGCATGCGCTCAACTATGTGAATGTGCAGCCGGTGGCGGCGCTTCAGGGCATACGCGAACTCCATATTGGTCATGCGATTGTGTCGCGTTCGGTGTTTGTCGGAATTCGCGAGGCTGTTCGCGAGATGAAGCGACTCATGCGCGAGGCGGCTGCGGGAGCCGCGGTGTGATCTATGGTATTGGCAGCGACATCGTGGCCATGCACCGCATCGAGAATCTGCTTGAGCGTTGGGGTGACAAGTTCGCACGCCGGGTACTCGGCCCCGACGAGCTGACCGAGTTTTTGCGCCGGCGTTCGCGCGGTGCACACGGTTCAGGGTACGCGGCGCGCTATCTGGCCAAGCGCTTTGCAGCCAAGGAAGCGTTCAGCAAGGCGCTGGGGCTAGGGCTGCGGGGGCCCATGACCCTGTTGTCACTCGAGATACTGAACGACAGACGGGGCAAACCCTTCGCACGCGCGCGGAAGGAACTCGCGCCTTACCTCGAAGAGCGAAAACTCATTGCGCATGTATCGCTCTCCGACGAATCCGACCATGTCATGGCCTTCGTTGTCCTTGAGCAGATCTCAACCCATGTCCATCCCCAATAGTCCTCCAGACCGCGCCCCGGGCCCGGTGGTTGTTGACGTCGCAGGCACTTCGCTGACCGACGCCGAGCGCGAACGTCTCGTGCACCCGATGGTGGGCGGGGTCATCCTGTTCACGCGGAATTTCACTGACCGGGATCAGGTGCGGGCGCTGTGCGCAGAGATTCGCGCGCTCAGAAGCCCGGCGCTGCTCATCTGTGTGGACCACGAAGGCGGCCGGGTGCAGCGGTTTCGGAAGGGGTTCACCACGGTGCCGCCCATGCGCGAGTTGGGGCAGCTTTGGGACAAGGATCCTCTGGCTGCCTGCCAGGAGGCCACGCGGCTGGGTCGAGTGATCGGAAGCGAACTTCGTGAAGTCGGCGTTGATCTCAGCTTTACGCCGGTCCTCGATCTGGACCACGGTCGATCGGCAGTGATTGGTAACCGGGCGTTTCATTCAGATCCGCGCGTGGTGACGATGCTGGCGCGTGCGCTCAACCACGGACTGCTCCTCGCCGGCATGGCCAACTGCGGCAAGCACTTTCCCGGGCATGGCTGGGCAAGCGCCGACTCGCATGTGGCGCTACCGGTAGACGAACGCGGGCACGCAACCCTCATCGAGCACGATGCCGCACCTTACCGCTGGCTGGGCGAAACGCTGTCGTCGGTCATGCCCGCTCATGTGGTGTATCCGGCGGTGGATTCACAGCCTGCGGGGTTTTCCAGCAAGTGGCTAAAGACGATCCTCCGGGGCAAGCTTGGCTTCGATGGCGTCATTTTCAGCGACGACCTCACCATGGAGGGCGCTGCGGTGGCGGGAGATATCCACGCCCGCGCCCGCGCGGCGCTGAGCGCCGGCTGCGACATGCTGCTGGTCTGTAACCGGCCCGATCTGGCAGATGCGTTGATTGCCCGGCTGCGCTGGCGTCCCAATCGCGATTGGCTGCGCCGCTGGCGTGCGATGCGCCCAGGTGGCCATGTCTGAGTCGGGCGAGCCCGAAGAGAAGGGGTTCGATGCGCGGGCGCTGGTTGCCTCGCTTCCCCATCGGCCTGGCGTCTACCGGATGATCGGTGAGAGCGAAACGCTCCTCTATGTTGGCAAGGCGCGAGACCTGCGAAAGCGGGTGTCCTCATACTTCCAGAAGAATCATCCAAGCCCGCGCATTGCCCACATGGTGGAGCGCATTGTTCGGGTGGACACCACGGTCACCGCCTCGGAGGCCGAGGCCTTGCTGCTTGAGAGCAACCTGATCAAGTCAGGAAAGCCGCGTTACAACATCCTTTTTCGTGACGACAAAAGCTATCCGTATCTGAAGCTCTCCGGCCATCACCATCCAAGAATCGCCTACTACCGTGGCGTGCTCGAGCGTTCAAGCCGCTATTTCGGGCCCTTTCCCAGCGCCTGGGCGGTCAAGGAGAGCATTCAGGTTCTGCAGAAAGTCTTTCGGCTGAGAAGTTGTGAAGACTCGGTATATGCGAACCGAACCCGGCCTTGCCTCCTTCATCAGATCGGCCGTTGCAGTGCGCCGTGCGTCGGGGCTGTCTCCGATGAAGACTATGGCCGCGATGTTGAGTCGGCGGTGCGTTTTCTGCGAGGTGGTCAGCGCGAACTGCTCGATGACTTCGAGCGTGACATGCATGCCGCCGCCGAACGGCTCGAATTTGAGCAGGCCGCGGTGCTGCGCGACCGGATCACTGCGCTCTCCCGGGTTCTCAGCCAGCAATCCATGGACACCGGGACCGACACCGATGCGGACATCATTGCCGTGTGTGTGGAAAGTGGGCGTGCTTGCGTGAACCTTGCGATGGTGCGGGGCGGTCGGCATCTTGGTGATCGGGCTTTTTTCCCGGAACTGCGTGCTGCCGAGGTCGGTGACGAGCTTTTCCAGGCCGAGGTGCTGAGCGCATTTCTGCTTCAGCATTACGACGCCTTGCCGGTTCCGGCGATCATCATTGCCAACCAGCCTGCGCCCGATGAGGTGATGCAGGCGTGGCTGCAGGAGCGGGCAGGGCAAACGGTGCAGTGGCTTCGTCAGCCTCACGAGCAGCGGCGACGATGGCTGGAACAGGCGGTATCAAATGGCCGCCTCGCCATTGCCCAGCGCGCGGCCGAAGAGGGCTCGCAGCGGGGACGAACCCGCGAACTGGCAACCCTTCTCGGGATCGACGACGGGTCCGACCTGGAGGGGCTGCGGATCGAGTGCTTTGATATCAGCCACACCATGGGTGAGGCAACCCAGGCGTCTTGCGTGGTGTTTGAGTCGCACGCCATGCAGCCGTCTCAGTATCGGCGGTTCAATATCGAGTCGGCAGCGCCGGGCGATGATCCGGCCGCCATGCGCGAAGTGCTGTCAAGGCGCTATCGTGCAGTGACCGGCAAGCTGCCGGATGTGGTGCTGGTCGATGGCGGTGCCGCGCAGCTGGGGGTGGCCTGCGAAGTGTTTGATGAACTGGGGCTTGACCGGTCGTTGCTGGTGGGCGTGGCGAAGGGGGAGGGAAGAAAGGTGGGCTTGGAGAAGCTGGTGTTTGCCGACGGCCGATCCACGCTTGCGCCTGGGCCCGAATCGCAGGCGCTGATGCTGGTCGCCCGAATCCGCGACGAGGCGCACCGGTTTGCCATCACGGGCATGCGTGCCCGGCGTGCCCGCGCGAGGCAAGGAACAAGTCTGGATGAAATCGAGGGGGTCGGCGCGAAACGTCGGCAGCGTCTCCTCGCCCGATTTGGTGGCTTGCGTGGCATCATGGCGGCCAGCGTCGAGGACCTGGCCGGGGTCGACGGCATATCAAGAGCGCTTGCCGAGGAAATTTATCGTCGGCTGCATTGACCCGTGGCTAGTGCTGTCGGCGTACCCAGTCTGTCGGCGTCTTTCTTCACTCATGTTCTCAAACCTCCCGAACCTGCTCACCTGGCTACGTGTGTTGGCCATTCCCCTTCTGGTGGGCGTGTTCTATCTGCCGGTGTCGCCCGCTGCCCGTGATGTCATCGCCACAGTGCTTTTCGTGGGTGCTGCGCTGACTGATTGGCTGGACGGCTGGCTTGCCCGAAAGATGGCGCAAACCTCGGCGTTTGGCGCATTTCTGGATCCGGTGGCCGACAAGCTCATTGTGTGCACGGCGCTGGTGGTGCTGGTGCATCTGGATCGGGTCGATGCGCTCGTGGCCGCGATCATCATCGGGCGTGAAATTACCATCTCGGCGCTTCGCGAATGGATGGCTCAGATGGGCGCGAGTGCGAGCGTGGCGGTGCATTCCATCGGCAAGCTGAAGACCATCGCCCAGCTCGTGGCGATTCCGATGCTGCTTTTTCACGGCACGCTCTTCGGACTCCTCGATACGCGAATCGTTGGCACCTGGCTGATCTATCTCGCATCCGTGCTCACGGTCTGGTCGATGGTGTATTACCTGAGACGCGCCTGGCCTTATCTCAACGGCGCGCGGTGAGCCGGATCAGGTTCCTCGTTTGACACCTGGCCTTTGAGTGGCTATATTGCCGGGCTGTCCGCGGGAGTAGCTCAGTTGGTAGAGCGCAACCTTGCCAAGGTTGAGGTCGCGAGT
>JBMSQB010000069.1:0-25438 GCA_049423065.1 Burkholderiaceae bacterium | reverse complement strand
CCGTCTCGCCGTCGGGCGCGGTCCTCAGTCGTACTTGCGAGCGTCCTCGATCACCTTGCCGTCATTGGGCAGGGATCCGGGCGGGACCAGCTGGACCTCCCCCCGCAGCTTGGTGATGTCGCGCAGGCAGGCCGCGATCGCCTCGGTGAGCGCCGCCGCCGCGTGTGTGCCGGCCGCGAGCTCGCAGCGCAGCGTCATGCGGTCGTTGGCCATTTCGCCCTCCACCACCAGCCGCGCGCGAGCGATCTCCGGGTGCCGGCGCACGACCTCGGCAATCTGGCCGGGATGCACGAACATGCCCCGCACCTTGGTGGTCTGGTCGGCGCGGCCCAGCCAGCCGCGGATCCGGACATTGGTGCGCCCGCAGGGCGAGGCGCCGGGCAGCACTGCCGACAGATCGCCGGTCCCGAATCGGATCATCGGATAGTCGGGATTGAAACTGGTGATCACCACCTCGCCCACCTCGCCATCGGCGACGGGATCATCGGTGCCCGGGCGCACGATCTCCAGAATCAGGTCTTCGTCGAGGATCATGCCCTCGAGCGCCTCGGACTCATAGGCAATCAGCCCAAGGTCGGCTGTTCCGTACCACTGGAGCACGCTCGCAAGGCCCTGCTCGCGAAACCATGCGCGCAGGCTGGGCGGGAGTGCCTCGGCCGCTACCAGCGCACGTTTGAGCCGCGAGATGTCGGCGCCGGTCTCGCGCGCCTTCTCCACCAGGATGCGCAGAAACGAGGGCGTGCCGACATAGGCGTCGGGGGCGAGCGCGGCAATGAGTTCAAGCTGCTGCTCGGTCTGCCCGGTGCCGGCCGGAATGACCGCGCAGCCGATGTGGCGGGCCGCGCCATCGACCATCCAGGCGCCGGGCGTCAGGTGGTAGCCGAAGCAGTTCTGGATGACATGGCCGGGGCGCATGCCTGCGGCCCAGAGCGCGCGCGCTGCCCGCCAGGGGTCGGGGCGGGCGCCTTCAGGGTCGAAGATCGGGCCCGGGGACATGTAGAGCCGTCCCATTCGCCCGGGCTCGACGGTGGTGAAGCCGCCAAACGGCGGGCGCGCCACCTGCTGGTCTTTCAGTTCGCTCTTGCGAAGCACGGGAATCTGCGCGAGCGCCTTGCGCGAGGCGATCGCGCCGGGTTCAACCGACCGAAGCCGCTCGGCCCAGCCGGGTGCGTGCGCCTTCGCGTGCGCGATCAGGCCAGGCAGGCGGGCGAAGAGCGCGCCCTCGCGCGCCTCGGACGTGCGTGTTTCGAGATCGTCATAGTGCTTGCGGTTCGCGTCATTCATCACCGACTCGCCTTGAGACAGGGTGGGCGCACACGCGGGCCTTAGAGCCAGCGCTTGCGGCGTCGATAGGACTTGATGTCGCGGAAGGACTTGCGCCCCTCTTTCGCAACGCCCAGGTAGAACTCCTTCACGTCCTCGTTTTCGGCCAGGTCCCGGGCCGGGCCGTCCATCACGATGCGGCCATTTTCCAGGATGTAGCCATAGTCGGCGTTGCGAAGCGCCACATTGGTGTTCTGTTCGGCGAGCAGGAAGCTCACTTTTTCCTTCTGGTTGAGGTCGCGCACGATGCCGAAGATTTCCGCCACGATCTGCGGGGCGAGACCCATGGAGGGCTCGTCGAGCAGAATCATCCTGGGATTGGCCATCAGCGCGCGGCCCACTGCCGTCATCTGCTGTTCCCCGCCCGAGGTATAGCCCGCCTGCGAGGCGCGCCGGGTCTTCAGGCGCGGAAAGTAGTGGTACACGCGCTCGAGCGCCACCGCGGTATCGGCGCGCGAGAGATTGCGCGTGTAGGTGCCGGTGAGAAGGTTTTCCTCCACGGTCAGATGGCCAAAGCAGCGTCGCCCCTCCATCACCTGAATCACGCCGCGCTTGACCAGATCAGCGGGCGTGAGATGGGCGATCGGCTCATCGCGGTAGCTGATCGACCCCTTGGTGACTTCGCCCCGCTCGCCTTTGAGCAGATTGGAAATGGCGCGCAGCGTGGTGGTCTTGCCTGCGCCATTGCCGCCCAGGAGTGCCACCACACCACCCTCGGGCACCTGAAGCGACACGCCCTTCAGCACCAGAATCACATGGTTGTAGATGACCTCGATGCCGCTCACGACAAGCAAGGGATTGCTCACGGTTGTCTCCCGGGGGTAAGCGCTGAGCGGGACCGGGCGCGCCCGGTCCGGGTCAGCGCGCCGCGGCTCGCCTGGGAAGGCTGCCGCGACGAGCGGGGCACCACACCGGCGTGTGATGCACCCGGTACGCCGCCGAACCGCGAGGCCCGGCGGCATGGATTGCCGTCAGTTTGAAGCTTCCTTCGCGCAGTCGCGTGGCTGAATCTTCTTCTCGGCTGCATAGCGCGCCGCATAGGCATCCTGCATGGGTTTCAGGATCTGCATGTCCGCCTGGTAGACCTTGGGCGCGACCACCCATTTCTTGCCGTCCCAGCTGTGGATCTGGGCGGAGTTGCCGCCCATGTGGTCGCGGCAGCTGGTGCTGATCGGCTGCATGAGGCCCTCGAAACCAAGCTGCTTGATGCGCGCGGCGTCGATGTTCAGGTTCTCGAAACCCCAGCGCACCTCTTCGCCCGTGAGCGGACGCTTGCCATAGCGCTCTTGCGACACGCGAACGGCCTCGGCGGTGACCGCAGCTGCCGTCAGTCCGCGGTTGTAGAGCACCTGACCGACTTCATCACGCGGACCCGACCCCTGGCCCTTGTCGTGCAGATTCCGGAAGATGTCCTGGTGGACGCGCGACGTGCCGGCGGGTGCCATGAACGTGAGCGCGTTGTAGCCCTTGCCGCCGTCGCCCGCGGGAACGATATCGGGCTCGGCGCCCGACCACCATACGCCGTACATCTTCTCGCGCGGATAGCCGGTGGCGATGGCCTCCTTGACGGCGGTCGAGTTCATCACGCCCCAGCCCCACAGGAACACATAGTCGGGCCGGTCGCGACGCACCTGCAGCCAGGCGGCCTTCTGCTCCACGCCCGGGTGCGTGACCGGGATCAGGATCAGCTGATAGCCGTGCATCTTGGCGCGCTCCTGCAGGAGCGCAATCGGCTCTTTTCCGAACGGCGAGTCATGGTAGACGAGCGCGATCTTCTTGCCCTTGAGACGGTCGACACCGCCCTCAATCGAGCCCACGTGCTGGACCAGGATGTCGGCCGCCACCCAGTAGCTGCCGCCCAGAATGAAGTTCCACTTGAACACTTCGCCGTTGGCAGATTCCGAGCGGCCATAGCCCGCGGTGATCAGCGGAATCTTGTCATTGGGAACCTTGTCCGTGAGTGCGAACGTGATGCCGGTCGACAGCGGATGGACCGCGGTCGCGCCGGTGGGGCCCTTGCCTTTCAAGCGCTCATAACACTCCACGCCACGGTCGGTGGCGTAGCCGGTTTCGCACTCTTCCATGGTGAGGCGCACGCCACCGATGCCGCCATCACGGGCGTTCAGCATCTTGTAGTAATCGGCCATGCCGTTGGCAAACGGGACGCCGTTTGGTGCGTAGGGACCCGTGCGGTAGACGAGCAGCGGGAAGAACTGCTCCTTGGCGCCCGCGGCGGCGGGCGCCCCTTTGGCCTGCGCCTGCGCAAGCCCCGGCGCGAGTGCCGCCAGACCGGCAGCCAGGGCTGCGGCAGCCAGCCAGCGGGCTGTTGTGTTCTGTCTCATCGGAACCTCCTTGTTTTGACCATCAATGAATCACGAGCCTGAATGAAGTGCACCACACTGTCGCCGGCCCGTCGCGACAGCGCTGCAGAAAACCTCAATGCGGGAACGGCCAGAGTCGCAGCTTTTCCTTGCCGATCGACCAGAGTCGGGCGAGCCCGTGCGGCTCCACGATCAGGAAAAAGACAATCAGCGCCCCGAAGATCATGAACTCGAGATGTGAGGCCATGGCGGTGGAGATGGGCACGCCCAGCCACGCAGGCACCTGGTTGAGCAGAATGGGCAGCACCACGATGAAGGCTGCGCCAAAGAAGCTGCCCATGATGGAGCCCATGCCGCCGATGATGATCATGAAGAGCAGGTTGAGCGAGCGGTTCACATCGAAGGCAAGCGGCTCCCAGGAGCCCAGGTGCACGAACGCCCACATGGCGCCTGCCACACCGATCACGAAGGAGCTCACCGCGAACGCCGACAGCTTGGCCGTGACCGGCCGGATGCCGATGACGGTGGCGGCCACATCCATGTCGCGGATCGCCATCCAGGAGCGGCCAACGTGGCCGCGAACGATGTTCTTGGCCGCGAGCGCCATCACGGTGACGATTGTGAGGCAAAAGAGATACTTGGACTGCGGCGTGTCGAGTGAAACGCCCGCCACCGTGAGCGTGGGAACCGATACCGAGCCCGAGGCCGAGTAGTTGGTGAACCACGCAACGCGGGCGAAGACCCAGTCGCAGAAAAACTGTGCTGCGAGCGTGGCCACCGCCAGATAAAGGCCGCGGATCCTCAGGCTGGGGATGCCGAATACGATCCCCACCAGAAGCGCCGCGCCGCCACCGATGAGAAACGCGCCGACCACCGGCATGCCGGGTACCCGGGTGTAGGCGTTGTAGGCGATATAGGCGCCCACCGCCATGAAGGCGCCCGAGCCGAGCGAGATCTGGCCGCAGTAACCGACCAGAAGGTTGAGCCCCAGCGCAGCGAGCGAGAGGATGACAAACGGAATGAGAATGGCGCGGAACATGTACTCGCTTGCCAGCATCGGTACGCCGATGAAGGCAAAGGCAATCAGCGCCATGACCAGCCAGCGGTCCTGCAGAATCGGGAAGATCTGCTGATCGTCGCCGTAGCGGGTTTTGAACTGGCCGTTTTCGCGGTAAAGCATCGTCAGGCCTCTTGATTACACGCGATCAATGATGCGTTCGCCAAACAGTCCCTGCGGGCGTACGAGCAGCACCGCAAGCGCAAGACCATAGGCGAACCAGTTTTCGAGCCCGCCACCGATGATGGGCCCGAGGTAGACCTCGGCGAGCTTCTCGCCCAGTCCGATCAGGAGCCCCCCGATGATGGCACCCGGCACCGAGGTGAACCCGCCCACGATCACCACCGGAAGCGCCTTGAGCGCGAGGATGGCGAGCGAGAACTGGACGCCCAGCTTGCTTCCCCAGACCATGCCTGCCACCAGGGCGGTGAAGCCCGCGACCGCCCACACGATCACCCAGATCCGGTTGAGCGGAATGCCGATGGATTGCGCCGCCTGATGATCGTCGGCCACCGCACGAAGTGCCCGCCCCGTGGCGGTTTTCTGAAAGAAGATGGCAAGCACCACCACCAGCGCGACCGCAATCAGCGCAGCCGCAATGTCGTCGCGGTTGAGCAGGATGCCGCCCTCGAACAGGTCGCCCAGGACCAGGAGCGGATCCTTGGAGAGCCCCAGGTCGATCTTGTAGACGTCTGATCCCCAGATGGTCTGCCCGAAGCCGTCCAGAAAATAGGTGACACCGAGCGTGGCCATGAGGAGCGTGACGCCTTCCTGGTTGACCAGCGGTCGGAGCACCAGCCGTTCGATGCCCTGGGCCACCACCACCATGATGAGCGCGGCGAGCACAAAGGCAAGCAGATTGGCAAGCAGCAGACTCTCAAAGCCCAGGAGCTCAGGCAGCCACTCGGCAAGCCGTGCCATGGCGAGCGCGGCAAACAGCACCATTGCGCCCTGCGCGAAATTGAATACGCCCGAGGCCTTGAAGATCAGCACGAAGCCGAGCGCGACCAGCGAGTAGAGGACGCCCGCCATCAGGCCGCCCAGCACCACTTCGAGGAAAAATCCCATTCCCGAGCCTCCGCCTAGTGCGCCACGCCCAGGTAGGCGTTGATCACGTCCTGATTGCTGCGGACGTTGTCCGGTGTGCCGTCGCCGATCTTCTTGCCGTAGTCGAGCACGACCACCCGGTCGGAGATATCCATCACCACGCCCATGTCATGCTCGATCAGCACGATGGTGGTGCCGAACTCGTCGTTCACGTCGAGCACGAAGCGGCTCATGTCCTGCTTTTCTTCGACGTTCATGCCGGCCATCGGTTCATCCAGCAGAAGGAGCGAGGGCTCCATCGCGAGCGCGCGCCCCAGGTCGACCCGTTTCTGAAGACCGTAGGGCAGACGCCCGACCGGCGTTTTCCGATAGGGCTGAATCTGCAGAAAATCGATGATGCGCTCGCAGAATTCGCGGTGCATGATCTCCTCGCGCTCGGCCGGTCCCTTCCAGAACGCCTGCTGAAGGATATTGGTGCGCATCTTGAGCGTGCGCCCGGTCATGATGTTGTCGAGCACCGACATGCCCTTGAACAGCGCGAGACTCTGGAAGGTGCGCGCGACCCCGTGTGCCGCCATGGCGTGCGGGTCGGTATGGGTGTGGTGCTCGCCGCGATAGATGATTTCGCCCTGCTGGGGCGTGTAGACCCCGCTGATCACATTGAGCATGGAGCTCTTGCCTGCACCGTTGGGTCCGATGATGGCGCGGATCTCGTGCTCGCGCACGTCAAAGGAAATGTCGGTGAGCGCCTTCACGCCGCCAAATGCGAGCGAGATGTTGCGCAGGTCGAGGATGACCTCGCCAATCTTGCGGTTGCTCATGCAGCCCTCTTCTGCGCGGCCGGGGGCGCGAAGGTGGTGGCGTCTTCCAGGCGCAGCGTGGCCGATACGACGCCGGTGCGGCCGTCTTCGAAGCGCACCTGGGTTTCGATGAACTGCTCGGTGCGGCCCGAATAAAGCGCCTCGACCAGCACCTGATATTTCTGCGCGATGAAGCCGCGCCGGACCTTGCGGGTGCGGGTGAGCTCTTCGTCGTCGGCGTCGAGCTCCTTGTGCAGCACAAGGAAGCGGTGAATCTGCGAGGCGCTCATCACGGGGTCGGCCGCGAGATCGGCGTTGACCTTTTCCAGGCATTCGCGAATCAGCGAGAAAATTTCCGGACGCGAGGCGAGATCGACATAGCCGGTGTAGGAGAGGTTGCGGCGCTCTGCCCAGTTGCCGCAGGCCTCGAAATCGATGTTGATGAAGGCCATCACCTGATCACGACCATCGCCAAAGGCCACCGCTTCCTTGATGAAGGGGAAGAACTTGAGCTTGTTCTCGAGATATTTCGGCGCAAACATCGAACCGTCAGCAAGCTTGCCGACGTCCTTTGCGCGATCGATGATGCGCAGGTGTCCGTCGGTGTCGAGGTAGCCCGCATCGCCCGTGTGATACCAGCCCTCGGCGTCTTTCACCTCGGCGGTGGCCTGGTCATTTTTGTAGTACTCGCGCAGAAGCCCGGGGCTTCGGATCAGGACCTCGCCCGCATCGGTCAGGCGGATGCGTACGCCGTCCATGGGCGGCCCTACCGTGTCGGGCTTTACCTGACCGTTGGGCTGCACGCAGACGAACACCGCTGTTTCGGTCGAGCCGTACAGTTGCTTGAGATTGATTCCGAGCGAGCGGTAGAACACGAACAGGTCGGGACCGATTGCCTCGCCCGCCGTGTAGGCCACGCGCACGCGGCTCATGCCAAGGGCATTGCGAAGCGGGCCGTAAATGAGCAGGTCGCCCGTGCGGTAAAGCATCCGCTCGGCGGCCGAGACACTGGGGTCGCCATTCAGGATGCGCTCACCCACCCGGCGCGCCACATCCATGAAGTAGCGGTAGAGCGCGCGCTTCGGTGCCGCAGCGTCTTCCATGCGAATGGTGACCTGCGTGAGGAGCGCCTCCAGCACGCGCGGCGGCGCAAAATAGTAGGTGGGCCCGATCTCGCGCATGTCGGCCGAGACCGTCGACTGTGACTCGGGGCAATTGACGGTGAAGCCTGCCGCAAGCCACTGCGAGTATGAAAAGATGTTCTGTCCGATCCAGGCCATGGGCAGATACGCAAGCACCTCTTCGCGGCTGGTCAGGTGCTCCATGGCGCAGGCCGCGCGCGAGACCGAGATGAGGTTGCGGTGCGTGTGGATGACCCCTTTGGGGTTGCCGGTGGTGCCCGAGGTGTAGAACATCGCCGCGACGTGGTCGGGCGAGCCTTCGCTTGCGCGCTGCTTGAGAAGCCCGGGATGGGCGCGCAGGAAATCCCTGCCGCGGGCAATCAGCGTATCGACGCTCAGGAGTTCGGGGTTGGTGTAGTTGCGAAGCCCCCTCGGATCGTCATAGACGATGTGCGCGAGCAGCGGGTGCTGTTCCTTCAGTTCCAGCAGCTTGTCGGTCTGCTCCTGGTCTTCCACCACGGCGAAGGCAATTTCGGCGTTCCTGAAGACGAACACCATTTCTGCGGCGACCGCGTCCTGGTACATGGGGACCGGCACGCCGCCCAGCGCCTGGGCCGCGATCATGGCGGCATAAAGCCGGGGACGGTTCTCGCCGATGATGGCCAGATGCTGTCCGCGTGAAAAACCGAGCTCGGCAAGGCCTGCTGCGATGGCCTCGACCTGATCGGCGAGCTCACGCCAGGTGGTGGTCCGCCAGATGCCGTAGATCTTCTCGCGCAGCGCTGCGTCGTCGGGACGCGCGGCCGCGTGTTCGAGAAGCAGTTGCGGAAAGGTCGTGCCGCCGAGTGCAAGCACCCGGGCTTCGTCGGCATCAGGCGCCTGAGCCATCGGCAGTGTCTCCCCTCTGGTTTTTGAGTTGCCGGTTTCTACGCCCGGCACCTTACCCGTAACTTACCGGAATCGGCGGCCCCGGGAAAACCCGGGATTCTCCGCCTCGACCGGCTGACCGCGATCAACCGTAGCTGTAGAAACCGCGCCCGGTCTTGCGCCCGAGCAAACCTGCATCAACCATTTCGCGAAGCAGCGGCGCGGGGCGGTACTTGGGGTCCTTGAATGCGTCGTAGAGCACATCCATCACGGCGAGCAGCACGTCCAGCCCGATCATGTCGCAGAGCGCGAGCGGGCCGATCGGGTGGTTGCAGCCGAGCCGCATGCCGGTATCGATTTCGTCCGCGCTTGCAACGCCCTCGGCGAGGGTGAAGATCGCCTCGTTCAGCATCGGGCAGAGGATCCGGTTGACCGCGAAACCGGCGCTGTTTTTCACGCCGATCGGCGTCTTGCCGAGCCGCTGGGCAAGCTCGGCGACGCTTTGCAGCGTCGCCTCCGACGTGCGTAACCCGCGGATGATTTCGACCAGAGCCATCACTGGCACCGGATTGAAAAAATGCATGCCCACGAAGAGCTCGGGCCGGCTGATCTGTGCGGCAAGTCGCGTGATGGAAATGGACGACGTGTTGGTCGCGATGATGGTGCCAGGGCGGGCGATGGCGTCGATGGCTTTCAGGATCTTGATCTTGATGGCCTCGTTTTCAGTGGCCGCCTCGATGATCAGGTCGGCGCCCGCCAGGTCTTCGGCCCGCGTGGTGGTGCACACCCGGGCGAGCGCGGCGGCCTTGCCGGCGTCATCGAGCGTGCCTTTTCGAACCAGTCGGTCGAGCGAGCCGCCAATGGTCTTCAGCGCGCGCTCGAGCGCGGCCTCGTTCACGTCCTGCATCACGGCGTCGATGCCCGCCTGCGCACACGTCTGCGCGATGCCGTTACCCATGGTGCCGGCACCGATGATGCCGATGGTCTTGATGGTCATGGTGGGTCGTCCTTGCAAAGAATAGGTGCTGATTTTAGTGGAGCGGCGCGCGGCGCCCCCCGATGCAACGCATCACATCGGCTCGAGCGCGGGTTCGGCCATGGCTTCAAGCTGCCCGGTGAGCTCCGCAATCCGGTCCTGCCAATAGCGCGGCGTACCGAACCAGGGAAACGCAGCCGGGAACGCCGGATCATTCCAGCGACGCGCGATCCATGCGCTGTAGTGGATGAGCCGAAGCGTACGAAGTGGTTCGATCAGCGCGAGCCCGGCGCGATCGACATCCCTCACCTGCCGGTAGCCCGCCAGCAGGCGGCCGAGCTGCTCGGCGCGCTCGTGGCGCTCGCCGGAGAGCAGCATCCAGAGATCCTGGATCGCAGGACCCGTGCGCGCGTCGTCAAAGTCGACGAAGTGTGGACCCGCGTCCGTCCAGAGCAGGTTGCCCGGGTGACAGTCGCCGTGCAGCCGGATGCACGCGAGCCTGGCTGCTCCAGCCTGTGCGAATGCCCGCTCGGCTGCCTCGATGGCAGCGTTCGCAAGCCCGTGCCAGCGGGTCTCCAGTTCAGCCGGAATGAGCCCGCCCGCAAGCAGCGCATCGCGTGGCTCGCGGCCCAGCGTGGCGACATCGGCGGCTTCGCGGTGTGCGAAGGCCGAGCGCGCGCCAACGTTGTGGATCCGGGCGATGAAGCGGCCGATCCATTCCAGAACGCCAGGCTGGTCGAGCTCGGGCGCGCGGCCGCCGCGCCGCGGATAGACCGCGAACCGGAAGCCGGCATGCCGGTGAAGCGCCTGGCGGTCGAGCACGAGCGGCGCGACGGCAGGAATATCGTCATGCGCGAGCTCGGCCACGAATGCGTGTTCCTCGGCGATTTGCGCATCGCTCCAGCGGCCCGGGCGGTAAAACTTGACCACCACCGGCTCGGCGTCCTCCAGGTAAACAAGGTAGACCCGGTTTTCGTAGCTGTTGAGCGCAATCAGCCGGCCGTCGCCGCGCAGGCCCACCGAGTCCAGCGCATTCAGGACCGTGTCGGGGTCAAGGCCTGCATAGGGTGCGGCTTGGCTCATCCGAGCGCGCGCTCGGCTTTGGCGAGCCAGACCGAGAGCTCGCCCCGCAGGTCGGTGGCGCTGAACGAACAGCTTTCCTCGCCAAACATGGCGGCCGATTCCAGCCGCGACAGGAGCGCCTCGAGCACCTGGCCGTAGCGGGGCGGGAGCGCGGCGAGCAGCTCCCGCTCGGCGCGCCATGCCCGGGCAAGCTCGGCCGCCTGCAGCGCTGGCGTCCGGTCGAGGACGCTTCGCAACCGACCGATCGCAGTGGTGCAGGTCGTTACGCGATCGGTGGCGAGCGTGTTCCGGTCACCGTCCATCAGATGACCGAGGTGCTGCAGCCGTCCATCGGAATGACCACGCCGTTCACGTAGCTCGCGCGGTCACTTGCCAGAAAGTGCGCGACCTCGGCGATTTCCTGGGGCTCGGCCATGCGCTTCATCGGAATCCGTGCGGTTTCCTCCGCAAGCAGTTCGTCCACCGGCCGGCCGCTCACCCGCGACGCTGCGCGAAGACCCTCGTCCACCCGGGAGGTACGGGTAAGACCGGGATTGATGCCGTTCACCCGGATGCCCCGATCTGCAAAGGCACGCGCATAACCGACCGTATTGAGCATCAGCGCGGCGTTGGCCGCACCACCCGAGATGTGCATCACGCCCGCCTGTTTGCCGCCCTGACCGATGATGTTCACCACCGCGCCGGCATTGCGCGAGGCCATGCATCGCACCACCGGTGCGATGGCATTCACATAGCTGAAATACTTGCCGTTCATGCCTTGATGGAAGGCGGCCGAGTCGAGCTCGTCGGGCCCGAAGCGGCGGGCGGCGCCTGCCGAGGTCACCAGCACCGCGATGGGGCCCACTTCGCGCTCGACCTGCTCCACCATGGCCTGTGCGGCCGCCGCATCGGTGAGGTCAACCGCCAGCGTGGCCGCCATCGATACGCCCTTGGCCGACAGCAGGCGTGACGCCTCGTCGAGGTTGGCCGCCGTGCGTGAGACGCCCACCACCCGCGCGCCGGCGCGTGCGAAGCGCTCGACGCACGCAAGCCCGATTCCTTTGCTCGCGCCGGTGACAAGCACCACGCGCCCGATCATGTCCTGTTCCATTGTCAGATTCCGTATGAAGGAGAGAAGAGCGCATGGCACCCTGCCGCGCCCCGGGTGCCAGCATTGTAGGTCGCGCCGTGCGGCGGCGCTAAGATCACGGCTTTACAGGTGTTGGCTTGACCGACAGGGGCGAAAGAATGTCTGCAGGTTCGATCCGGATCGACGTGGTGTCCGATGTGGTGTGTCCCTGGTGTTTCGTGGGCAAGCGGCAACTGGAGGCGGCGCTCGCCCGCTGGCGTGAGACGCACCCGGATCAGCCGGTTGAAGTGCGTTGGCATCCGTTTCAGCTGAATCCCGATTTGCCCGACGAGGGCGTTTTGCGCAGCGACTACCTGGCCCAGAAGTTTGGGAGCGCCGACACCTCGCGGATCTATGCGAATGTGCAGCGTGCGGCAGGTGCCGTCGATCTCACGCTTGCGATTGACGCGATCGCCCGGCAGCCCAACACGCTGCGCGCGCACGCCCTGATGGCGGCCGCGCCCGACGAGCGCTTGCAGGATGCGCTCGCCGAGGCGCTTTTTACCGCGTATTTCCAGCAGGGCCGCGACCTCACCGACCTCGCCCAGTTGCGTGACATTGCGCGCGCAGCCGGGCTTTCCGAACCGGCGATCGAACGCGCGCTGGCTGACCCGCAGGCGCATGAGGAAGTCGCTGAGGCCGATCAGCGGGCGCGTCGGGCGGGGATTCGTGGCGTGCCCTGCTTTATCGTGAACGGTCGCAGCGCGGTGAGTGGCGCCCAGGGGGCCGAGGCCATCCTCGACCGGATCGCGCTCGAGGCCGAGGCCGGTTGACGCAACGCGCGGTTCGCTAGCCCCGCCCGACGAAGGGCATATGGGTGGCCATTACCGTCATGAAGAGCACATTCGATTCCAGCGGCAGCCCCGCCATGTACAGAATCGCCTGGCCGACATGGTCGACGTCCATACGCGGCTCGACGCGGCTGGTGCCATCGGGTTGCGGCACGCCGCGCGTCATCCGGTCGGTCATGTCGGTGGCGGCATTGCCGATATCGATCTGACCACAGGCGATATCCCAGGCGCGGCCGTCGAGCGCGGCGGATTTGGTGAGGCCGGTGATGGCGTGTTTGGTCGAGGTGTAGGGGGCGGAGAAAGGCCGCGGCGTGTGCGCCGAGATGGAGCCGTTGTTGATGATCCGGCCGCCGCGCGGCGTCTGCATCTTCATGAGCCGGAAGGCCTGCTGCGTGCAGAGAAAGGCGCCGGTGAGATTGGCATTGACCACCGTCATCCACTGCTCGTAGCTCAGCTCCTCGATCGGGATGGCGGGGGCACCGGTGCCGGCGTTGTTGAACAGCAGGTCGAGGCGACCGAAGGTCTGCCAGGTCTGGTCGAAGAGCGCGCGCACCGAAGCGGGGTCGCCCACATCGGTAGGAATAGCGAGTGGCGTCGGCCCGGCGGTGCCGATGTCTTCGATGGTGCGCGCGAGCGGCTCGATCCGCCGCCCGGCGAGTACGACCTGCCAGCCCGCGCCGGCCAGTGCACGCGCGGCTGCGCGGCCGACGCCGGTGCCGCCGCCGGTGACAATCGCGATTCGGGGGGTGCGCTCAGACATGGCAGTGGGTCCTTGGGGTGGGGCGATGGCCGCGCGGCTGCTCGCCTGGCTCAGCCTGCGCCGTGGCAGTGCTTGTATTTTCGTCCGCTGCCGCAGGGGCAGGGGTCGTTCCGGCCGGCACGCGGGCCGTCGTGCCGGATGGTGGCGGGCTTGAGGGCCTTCTCTCGGGCGGGTGCGAGTCGCGTGAAAATCTCGCCCACGCCTTCCAGCATGAGGTCGATCATTTCCTCCCGCTCACTGTCTTCGATGGGTTCGAACGGTTCGTCGTCCAG
This sequence comes from Burkholderiaceae bacterium, assembly GCA_049423065.1. Lineage (GTDB taxonomy): Bacteria > Pseudomonadota > Gammaproteobacteria > Burkholderiales > Burkholderiaceae_E > SYIM01. The sequence goes on along the minus strand of JBMSQB010000069.1, from coordinate 11,912 downwards.
GGGCTCGATGCTGCGTCCGCCCGCCTCGGGGTTGCCTGCTGCATCGGCGGCCGCCGCCGCACCAGCCTCGCTCGCAAACCGCAGGATCAGATCAAACGCCTCTTCGCAGACCTCGTCTTCGTCGAGCAGGCCCCAGTCGTCAGGATGCAGTTCCATCGCGCGCAGAAAACCGATCGCCCAGGCATCGCCCAGCGCCCGGCCGGATTCATCGGTGCCAATCACCGCGTTCCAGGCTTCGCCCTCATAGAGACGCCTCGCGACGGCACGGCGATGACGCCCCAGGAGCGACAGCAGCTCGCCCCGATCGGCCTCGGGCAAGGCGGCGAGTGCCGCCCCGGGCTCCGCACCCAGCACCACCGACAGACTGTCATCAGGTGAGATCGGCGTGGGTGAGCAGGCCAGTGCCGCGCAGAAGCCGTCGTATTCCTCGAGCATCATCGATTGCTCGGGATGGGCGAGGGCCAGCAGGTCATCGAGCCGTGCCAGCTCGGCTTCGTCGAGGGAACGGGCGGAGTCGGGGGTGTTCATCCCGCGATGGTAGCCTGTTCGGTGCGCGTGCCCAACCGGGGCGCGATCACAGGCAGCCGGTCAGCATGAGGCTGCGACATTTCGGAGTGCCCCATGACAGTCATGATCGATGCCGAACCCGCTGTGGCCGAGTTGCTCGGCGCGGCGATCGAGGATGCGATCGCGCATGAATCGAAGTGGTCTCGTGAACCGAGCGCCGATGGCAGCACCTGGGGTGTGCACGGGGCCGATCCCCCGCCCTGGAACCGCCTGCTGGGCCCGGTGTCGGCGCGGGGGCCGGCAAGCGGCGTCCTGGTCCATCGCGGGCGCCGCCTCGCCCGGTGGGGCGAGCCCGCGCGCGCCGATCTCACTTTCAGTGTGGCGAAGACCTACCTCGCGCTCCTCGCGGGCGTGGCCTTCGATCGCGGCTTGATCGCCGACCCGGATGAGCCCGTTCGTGCCCGGCTGCCCGGCATTGGCTTTGACAGCGCCCACAATGCGCCGATCTGCTGGACCCATCTGCTGCAGCAGACAAGCGAATGGGAGGGCGAGTGCTTCGGGCTCCCGGACCAGGTCGACCGCTGGCGCCGGCTCTCGTTTCAGCCGCCGGGCAAGGACGCAGGCGCCAAAGGCGGTGCCCGTCCGCTCCGGGCGCCCGGCACCTACTGGGAATACAACGACGTCCGGATCAACCAGCTCTCGCTTGCGCTGCTTCACCTGTTTCGAGAGCCCCTGCCCGAAGTGTTTCGCCAGGCCGTGATGGAGCCGATCGGTGCGTCGGCCGACTGGACCTGGCGCGGCTACGACAACGCCTGGCTCGAGATCGACGGGCGCCGCATGCAGTCGGTGCCAGGCGGCACGCACTGGGGCGGCGGGGTCACCATCAGCAGCGAGGATCAGATCCGGCTCGGCACGCTGCTGCTTCACGGCGGCGCCTGGGCGGGCCGGCAGGTGATTTCCTCGCAATGGATCGCCCGGATGCTCTCGCCCTGCGCGATTGCGCCCTTCTACGGCATGCTGGTGTGGCTCAATCGCACCCGCGAGGTGTTCCCGTCTGCGCCGGCCTCCAGCGTCTTTGCGATTGGTGCGGGCTCCTCGTTCACCTGGGTCGATCGTGAGCTCGATCTGGTGCTGGTGGCGCGCTGGTTAGAGGCCGAGCATGCCGATCGCTTTTTCGGGCGGATCGCACGCGCGCTCGGCCACGAAGCCGCTCGCTGACAGGCGGCGGCCCCGCCTCAGAAGCGGGCCTGGACCGATACCCTGAAGGTGCGGGGCGGTGCCGGGAACAGATAGGTGCCGCCCCAGTAGGTGGTGGGCGCATCGCGCCAGAAGCGGCGATCGAGGACATTGTCCACGCCTGCCCGCCAGGTGAGTGCGTGACGGCCCGGCGCGCGCCAGGTGACCGAGCTGTCGAGCTGCCACCAGGCGGGGAGGAGCACGGATTCATCGCCCGTCACCGCCTTCTTGTCGCTCCATGCGAACCGGTTGTTCCAGGTGAGGCCGGCTGCGCCGGGCACCCGCCAGCCGAGGCTCGCTGCGGCGGCGAGCGGCGCGGTGTTGCGCGAGCGCTTGCCGACCTCGGTGGCATCCGGCGAGCGCGTGGTCGTGGCATCGAGCGCGGTGGCTTGCGCAGCGAGCGTCCAGTCGCGTGCGAGCTGCCCGAGCCAGGCGAGCTCGATGCCGCGGTGGCGCGCCTGCTTCATGCCGACCACTCGAATTTTCTTATCCGGATCAGCCGGGTCGGTGATGTCGGCCGACAGTGGCCGGTCGATATCGAACAGCGTGACGCTGGCAAGCCCACCCCCTGCAAGCTGCTGGCGCAGCCCCGCTTCCGTCTGCCGGCTGCGAAGCGCCGGGAGAACCGCGCCGGCATTGCCGTAGAGGGTGGGCCGGTTCGGCGCAGCGTCGGTCTCAATGCCCTGCCCGGCCGAGACGAATGCAAACCCGCCCTGCCAGGGCTTGTAGCCCACCGCGCCCCAGGGCGTGGTGAACTGCTGCGAATAGGCGAGCGCCTGCCGATCGGTGGTATCGGTGCTGAGGCTTGCGCTGTCCAGCTGCGTATGGCGTGCGCCCATCCAGAGCGACCAGCGTTCGTCGAGGCGAATGACATCGGCCAGCTGCAGCTCGGTGCTGCGAAGACTGCGGTTTGTATTGGGAGATGTCCAAGGCGACGCATTTGGCGTGAGGGATGCTGGCCGAAGCGCATTGATCTGACCCACCCAGTCATAGACCTGGGTGGGGTCGAAGCGCTCGTCGTATTCGACTCTCAGCACCGCTGCGGTCACTTCGTGACGCACTGACCCGCTCTTCAGTTCGCCGCGCAGCATGAACTCCGCCGAGCCCATCGTGCGGCGCTCGTTTTCGCTTCGATAGTCATAGAGGTCGCTGCTGTAGTCGGCGCACATGCCGGGATAGATGTTGCCGCATCCATCTGGAAACGCGAGCCGATCGTTTGTCCGTATCCGCTGCTGCCCCGCGCGTACCGACGCGGTCCAGTCGTTTGCGAGCAGTTTCTGAAGCCTCAGCGAGCCGGTGAGGCTGCGACTGTCGAAGGGTTGCGACCAGGCCTGCGCGTTGAGATTGATTCGCGGATCGAGCGGTGGCGGCAGCACCTTGCCCCCCAACAGGCCGAAACCCGGCACGCTGATCTGCCGCGAGGTCTGTGATTCAAACTCTGCCTCGGCGAGCCAGCCGTCACCCAGCCGCAGATCGAAAAAACCGCTCAGGAATTCGCGCCCGCCTGGCGCATTGCGCACCTCGGGACGTCGCTCCTCGAGCGCGGCATTGATCCGGTAACCGAATGCGCCATCGGCTCCCGCGCGTCCGCCCAGATCACCGTGCAGCAGCGTGGACCCGCGCTCGCTCAACCCCGCAACCACCTCGCGAAGCGGCTGCGCAGTGGGGCGCTTCACCGTGAAATTCACCAGGCCCCCCGGCGCGGACAACCCGGCCTGAATGCCAGACAAGCCCTTCAGAATTTCAATCGATGATTTGTTCTCGAGCGCAAACGGTGCATGGTTCGAGATGGGCAGGCCGTCACGGCGGAAATTGAGCGCGTTGTTCAGCAGGAACCCGCGCACCTGAAGGCTCTCGATGTAGCCGAGCGTGTTGTAGAAATCGCTCGCGGAGGGCTCACTGCGCACGGCGCTCGACAGGCTGTTCGCGCCCGCCTCGCGAAGCGCTTCGGCGCGGATCACCGAGACACTTTGCGGGGTCTCGGCAAGCGGCGCATCACTCAGTCCGCCTACCGAGGCACCTTGTCGCGCGGGCGACGCGTCGCCGGCGCGAACCTCAACGGGCGCGAGCGGTGCGGGCGATGTGGCAGCAGGCGATGATTGCGCCCACGCCAGGGGCGCTGTGATGCCCGCCATGAGCGCAGCGGTGACGCCAAGCGGGGGCAGCGCGCGGCACAGAACGCAGGGCAGAACGGAGGGCAGAGAGCCGGGCAGATAGCGGGGCAGGAGGCGGGACAGAATGCGGGACAGTCGGCGATTCATCAGGGCGGCTCCGTGACCAGCGCAACAAAGCCCCCGAAGCCGGCCAGGCCCATCAGCGATGGGTGGCGCAAGAGAAGGTCGGTTCGACCTCTATTGGCAACGGACGCTTCCCTGCGCAAGGGTTAACTTGATCAGGTTCCAAGGGTTTTTCTCACCCGTCTGCGTGGCAGACCGTCCGGCGGGGACGTCCTGCCAGCTGGGTTGCGATCAACCCGGTTGGCAGGGCGCCTTCCGCGGGCCGGATTTGTCCGGGACCCCTAGCGACCAGACGCGATGTTAGCGCAGAAGCGCAAGGCAATCCCGCATCCGCGCCGCGGGCGTTCCTGCAAGCGTGTGATGCGCAAGCTTCGCCTGCTGCAGCAGGTCAACCAGGATGCAATGCACCGAGCGGCGGCGTGCGGGGCCATCTCGCAGCCGCCCGTCGGCTTGCCATTCGATCCCGGGATCAAGGAGCACGATGCGCGCCGCGCGCCGCGCGTGCCGCAGCCCCATCTCGACCAGTGAATCGTCGTTGAAGTATTCGATGCTGTAGGCCGCGGTGAGTAGCGGCGCGCCATCGCAGAGCACCCAGCGGGCGTGCGTGGCGCGGGCCTGCCTGAGTGCCGCGCGGGTGAGCATGAGCTGCCCGGCGATCACCTGCCGCTGCTCATGGCGATCGGGGGTGCGGCCCTCGCGCTCGCACCACATCCGGAGATATTCCGGCGCGAGCGGCGCCTGCAGATGACCCGCGATCGCCTCGCAGAGCGTGGTCTTGCCGCTGCACTCGCCACCCAGAACGATTGCGAGCCGGGCCGCGACTTGCGTGGCGCCTGTGTGAGGCATGATCGGATGTCCGGTCATCTCTGGCTTGCCAGGCGCTGCCAGTGTCGCCAGCCCAGGACCGATAGCGCCAGAAGGAGCGCATACAGGATCGCGGTGAGCCAGAGCGACTTGATCGCAAAGAGGGCCAATGCGATCGCATTCACGCCAATCCAGAGCGCCCAGGCCTCGCGATATCGACGCGCGAGCAGCACCTGTGCAAAGAGACTTCCGGCAGTGGGTGCCGCATCCAGCCAGGCGACATCGGTATCGGTAAAGCGCGACAGGACCGTTCCGGTGGCAAGCCATGTCGCACCGAGTGCGATCGACAGGCGCAGGCGCGCGGGCCGCGACAGGCTGTGAACGCTGAGCCGGATCTGGTCAGAAGGGCGCTCGTCATCGGGCGTCGGCAGCGGGCGCAGCCATGCCCGCCAGCCCCAGATCGACACCGCAATGAAAAAGATCTGAAGCGCGGCATCGCCGTAGAGTCTGTGTTCGAAGAAAAGCCAGCCGTAGAGCGCGCTCGCAACCATGGTGGGCGGCCAGCCCCAGGGGCTCACGCGCGCGGTGAGCACCACCCCGGCGAGCGCGAAAGCAAACGCGACGAGTTCAAGCCAGCTGACAGACGTGCCTGCGAAAAATAGAGCGGAATCGAGCATCGGGCGTGGCCGAGGCCGGTTGGCCTGGCTGCGTTGCAAGGAGCGAGCCTTCACTATGCCACGCCCGATGTCTGGCGCCGGCGGACCACCCGGCGCCACTCCGCGCAATGCTCAGCTGGCCGAGTGCATTCCGTGCATGACCGCCCGATGATGGCCGCCGTGCTGCGGGCGCGACTCCATGCGCGCTTTCAGCTGCGCCTGCTGCTCGGGGGTGAGCTCCCTGAAAAGCGCATTGTGCGTGCGGGCGCGAAGCACCGCCAGATCGGTGCTGGCGCGCGCGGCCTGCTGCGCGAGTTCCTGCAGCTTTGCCTCGTCAAGCTCACCTGCCAGCGCCATCTGGTGGAGGGCCTCGCGTGCTTTCCGTGCATCGCGGGTCTGTGCCCGCATCTGGGGAGCCTGGGCATGCAGGATCGCAAATACCCGATCGCGCTGCGCCTCGCTCAGGTTCAGGCCGCGCAACAGACCGGCTCCGGGCAGCATCAGCCCGTCATGGCCGTGCTGGCCGCTGCGGGCGTGATGCCCGCCGTGGCCTGCATGCGGCGCGTGGTGCGGTTGACCGGCTTGATGACGGCCGGTGTGAGGCGACCCGTGGGGCATGGACTGCCCTGCAGTTGAGGGTGGTTGCACGGGTGCTTGCTGTGCATGCGAGGCGACGCTGGTGGTGAGGGCAAGCGCGAAGGCGCAGGCGGCGGCAGAAAAGTGCGGTTTCATGGGGAGGTTCCTTGGGGATATGTGAAGCGCGACGGTGCGCTCCATGAACCTGATCGTAGCGAGGCCGGTCCCGCCGTTGATGGCCGCCGATGTAAGCGATCGTAAAGCTTCGTGTCGGCATTCGGCGTTCTGACTGCAGCCGGTAAACTCTTGCCCGCCCGGCGCGTTCACTGACCCGTGGCGGGATGCGCCCCGATCCGATTTGCAGGAGATGTTTCATGAAAGCAGCCTGGTACGACACCAAAGGCCCCGCCGCGCAGGTCTTGCGCGTGGGCGAGTTGCCTGACCCCGAACCCTTGGCGGGCGAGGTGAGGGTGCGGGTCCATGTGTCGGCGGTGAATCCGTCGGATGCGAAGGCCCGTGGCGGCGCGCGCGGCAATGTCGCCATGCCGTTTCCGCGCATCGTGCCGCATCAGGACGGGGCGGGTGTCATCGATCGCGTGGGCGCGGGCGTCGACCCTGGCCGGATCGGTGAGCGGGTATGGGTGTATGAAGCCACGCTTGGCCGCGCATCGGGGACTGCAGCGCAGTTCAGCGTGGTGCCTGCGCACAAGGCTGTTCGCCTGCCGGACGACGTGAGCTTTGAGGTGGGGGCGTGTCTGGGAATTCCGGCGATGACCGCGCATCGTTGCGTATTCGCCGACGGTCCGGTCACCGGCAAGGCAGTGCTGGTGCAGGGTGGTGCGGGAGCGGTGGGTTATTACGCCGTACAGATGGCGCGCCTGGGCGGAGCCTCGCTGGTGCTCGCCACCGTGAGCCGCGAGGAGCAGGCCGCGCGTGCGCTCGAGGCCGGTGCGCATGCGGTCATCAACTATCGCACCGAGAATGTGGTGGAGAGGGTGGCCGATCTGCTTGGCCCGGGGCGCGCGCTCGATCGCGTTGTGGACGTGGCGGCCGGCGTCAACCTCGCCGACAACGTGAAGATGCTGGGTCCGCGCGGTGTGATTGCGGCTTACGGGTCGGATGCAGAGCCCCAGCCTGCGCTGCCGTTCTTCGCCATGCTCGCCAAGGATCTCACCCTACGCACAGTGCTGGTGTACGTGATGTCCGATGAAGCGCATGCCGAGGCGGTGCGCTTCATCGACCATGCGCTGCGTGCGGGTCAGTTGGTTCACCAGATCCAGCGGGTCTACACGCTCGACCAGATCGTCGAGGTGCATGAAGCCTGCGAGGCGATGAAAAACCTCGGCAAGCTTCTGGTGCGGATCGACTGACCGCTCAGCCGCGCTTCTTCGCACCCGCCGGGGCCTGCGCGAGATTGGCATCGGCCATTTCGGTGAGCTTGCGCCCGGCCTGGTTCACCTGGTCGTAAGCGTTTTGCGCAGCCGCCATCGATTGGCGGATCAGCGTCACCACGCCCTCGGTGCCGGCCGGCGCGTTGCGGGCCAGCGTCTCGACAGACTCGGCAAGCTGGCGATTGCTCGCAGCCACCTGTTTGTCCAGCATCGAGGTGAAGTCCTGGTTCGCCTCCCGATAGATCGAATACACGGCTTTGGCGTAAGCGGAGAACTGATCCTGGGGTGGCCGAGCGAGCGAGGTGACCAGATCGGCGAGTGCCTTCGTGTCACGGGCGGCCAGGAGCGCGTTGATCTGCTCGCTCGATTGTTCGAGCGAGGCGCGCGCGGTCTGCAGATTCAGTTGAGCAAGCTTTTGCCAGCCCTCCAGTGTTTTGGTGGCGGCCTGACGTGAGGCTTCAAGTGCCTCGGCCTGCATCTGCATGAGTTTTTCCGGTTGGATGTTCATGGGTTGTGCTCCCGTGTCAGTTAAAAAAGGGCACGTTGATGTTGCAACGCACCATAAGCAAGATTATGAGTATCTAATTGGGTTTTTTCAAGCAGGTGTTAAGATTTGTGTTGCGCTGCAACATCGTCGATGCGCAGCGTGGGTGGCCAGCTGATCCCGGGGCCCCGCGAGCGTCGGGCGCTGTGGCGGGCGGTGGGCGCTCGCCGGCGCGGTAGAGTGCCGGGCTTGCCGGCGGCGAGCGCACGCGAGACTGCACGCCTCGCATGGCCGCCAGCGCAGTCGACAATCGACAGGAGAACTTGAACATGACCAGCACCGTGGCGTTCCTGGGCCTGGGCGCGATGGGCGCGCCGATGGCACGCAATCTCATGAAGGCGGGTTTCGCGCTTCGGGTGTGGAACCGCGGCGCCGATCGTGCGCGCGCGTTCGAGGCGTCTGGCGCCACCGTCTGTCACTCGATTGCCGAAGCGGTTCGCGGGGCCTCGTTCGCGGTGTCTATCGTGGCCGACGATGAAGCCTCGCGTTCGGTGATGCTGGATGAGGGTGGGGTACTCGCCAACGCTTCACCGGGTACGGTGGTGATCGACGCGAGCACGAACACTCCGGCGCTTGCCGGAAGCCTTGCGCAGGCAGCCGCGGCGCGGGGCCTCGCCTATCTCGACGCCCCGGTGGCCGGAAGCGTGCCGCAGGCGACTTCGGGTGAACTCGTCTTCATGGTGGGGGGTGATGCAGCCGCGCTCGCCGCTGCCCAGCCGCTCCTCGGCGCAATGGGCCGACAGGCGATCCACATGGGTCCGAGTGGTCATGGCGCCACCATCAAGCTGATCAACAACATGTTGTCTGCAGTGATGAACACTGCGCTTGCCGAGGCGGTGATGGTTGCACGCGCGGCCGGTCTGGATCCCGAGCCCGTCACCCAGTTGCTCAATGAAGGCCCGGCCGGCTCACGGCTCACGCGTACCAAGCTCCCCAAGGTGTTCCGCCGTGACTTTGCTCCGCAGTTCCAGCTTGGCCTGATGGAAAAGGACATGCGCTATTTCATTGCACTGGCGCAGGACCTGGATCGTCCGGTGCCGCTTGCCTCGCTCGCCAGAAGCCAGCTCCAGGCCGCGCGCGTTGCAGGGTTTGGCGAGCTCGACGTGAGCGCGGTGTATTACCAGGTCTCGGGCGAGCGCCCGGTCCGCGCCTGAACCGGGAGCAACGACCATGTTCCGCAGCTTCTTTCTCAGCCGCCGCTGGTTCGCCTGGTCGATACTGGGCAGTGCGCTGATCCTCTTTGCCACCTGGTACAAGGTGATGCTCGACGTCCAGATCAATGAATGGTTCGGCGGCTTCTACAACCTGATCCAGAAGGCGCTTGCCACGCCCGGCGCGGTCGCGCTCGACGAGTACTTCGGCCACCTCCTCACCTTCGGCCACGTGGCCGGCACCTTTGTGCTGATTGCCGTGGCGCTTGACTGGTTCATCAAGCACTACATCTTCCGCTGGCGCACGGCGATGAACGACTTCTACATGGCGCACTGGACGGAGCTTCGAACCATCGAAGGTGCCTCGCAACGCGTGCAGGAAGACACCATGCGCTTTGCGCGGATCATGGAGTCACTGGGCGTGAGCTTCATGCGAAGCCTGCTCACGCTGTTCGCATTTCTGCCGATTCTGTGGGCCCTCTCATCCCATGTGAAGGCGCTGCCCTGGGTGGGTGAGGTGTCGCATGCGCTGGTCTATGTCGCGATCCTGTTTGCGCTCGCCGGAACCGTGCTCATGGCGGTGGTGGGCGTGAGGCTGCCGGGGCTCGAATTCCACAACCAGCGGGTGGAAGCAGCCTATCGGAAGGAGCTCGTCCATGGCGAGGATGACCCGGCGCGCGCCTCACCTGCCACGGTGGGCGGCCTGTTTGCCGATGTCAGAACCAACTATTTCCGGCTGTTCTTTCACTATCTGTACTTCGACGTTGCGAAGTGGTCCTACCTGCAATTCAGCGTGCTGGTGCCCTACCTTGCATTGGGTCCGACGCTGGTGGCGGGCGCGCTCACCCTGGGCACCATGCAGCAGATCATCCGCGCCTTTGGCAAGGTGCAGGAGTCGTTTCAATATCTGGTGACCAGCTGGTCGACCATCGTCGAGCTGATGTCGGTATACAAGCGCTTGCGTGCATTTGAGGCGCAGATCGAAACCCGCACAAAGGAGGCGCTCGCCTGACTGCGCGAGCGCATCAGCTCGGCGACGAATACGCCTTCACAAAGGCGAGGATGATTTCGCGAACCATCTTGCGTTGAGGAACCGGAAGTTGCAGAAACGCTTCAAAGATTTCCCGCTCCTGATAGCCGACTCCGGAATCCCAGCGCGCGCGCCGCTCCTCGATGCGCGAGGTGACCTCTTCGCCAAAGCGCAGGATATGCGGTGCAACGCCCAGCCACTCTGCGAGCACCAGCAGCTTGTCCTGCGAAGGGAGGGTCTCTCCGAGCAGCCATCGACGAACGCCGTGCAGCGTCATGGGCTTGCCCCAGTACCGCTGATTGAACTCGCGCTCGAGAACTGACGGCTTGGCCACGTAGCCCGAATCCTGCATGGCCTTGATCAGGCGCTCGGCAAACTGCTTCTTGGAGGGGTCGGATTGCATGGGAGTGGTTCTCGAACAGTCAGAGGAAGTCGGCAGTTGCCGAGCTGAGAAGGACCTGAGGACGGAGCTGTTTCGCGTGATCGTATCAATTGGAAAATTCGCGAATGTATCGGACAGCGATGTATCAAGCATGTCGTCGATACAAACAATTACAAACCGGCAATGATTGCGCTGGGTGCAGATTTTGCCGCTAATTGCAGGTTCTTGTCACGCACTTAAATGGAGAGGTTACCTTTGAACCCATCGCGCCCTGCTGCCCGCCAGCAACGCGCTGCGTGCTGGCTGATCGATGCCTACGCGCGCCGCACCTGCTTCGCGCCTGTTCCCGGGAAACTTGCGCCGCGCTCGGTCGCCGACGCATACGCAATTCAGGCGAATTATGTGCACCAAAAGGCATTGCTGTGTGGACCGTCTGTCGGACGAAAGATCGCGCTGTCGTCGGCGGCCATGCAGACAATGACCGGCCTGCCCACACCCATTTCGGGACGGCTTCACCGCCGGCAGGTGGTGGGCTCGCCCGCCGCAGTCCGTACGTCCGACTACGGCCGTCTGATCGTTGAATTCGAAATCGCGATCCGGATTGGCCATGACCTTGCCGCTGCCGGCGAGCCCTACGACGCATCGTCGGTGGCGACGGCTGTCGCCGCGCTTGGGCCTGCGCTTGAGCTTGCTGATGACCGAAACGCTGACTATGGGCGGCTTGCCGGGCAGGGGCTTGCGCTGATCGCTGACAACGCTTGGAACCAGGGCGCAGTGTTGGGGGAGCTTCGCGAGGACTGGTCGCGCCTCTCGATCAATGACCTCGCCGGCGAGGCGTTCATCAACGGGGTGAGCGTGGGCAGGGGGCGCGGCGCGGATCTGATGGGGGGTCCGCTCCATGCGCTCGCCTGGCTCGCCAATCAGGCTATCGGCATGGGGGATCCGCTGCGCGCCGGCGAGATCGCGATCCTCGGCAGCATGATCACCTCGAAGTTTCCGCAGGCCGGCGACCGGATCGAATATCGGCTCGAGGGGTTTTCGCCGGTCGTGCTTCAGGCCTGAGCCGCGCAGGACCGGGCGGTCAGAGCTTCGTCTGCCAAAGTCCGTGCCGAGAGGCCTTGAACGCCAGGATGTTGCCGTTGCCAGTCTTCCTGGGAATCACCACGCCAAAATGCCGGCAGGGCGTCATCACCCCAAAGGAGTCGGCACCGGTTGTCTTGTGCGACGCGTCGTCTGGCTCGACACGGGTCACCAGGTGGTACCTGGTCTGCAGACGGAGAAATGAATATGCCCCGCGATGCCCGCGATCATGCCAACGGTTCGACGGCCGGAAGGGTCACTCGACCGTTACGCTCTTCGCCAGATTGCGCGGCTTGTCCACGTCGGTGCCCCGCGCAA